>NZ_BAAACX010000001.1:0-4499 GCF_039521865.1 Paenibacillus motobuensis
CGGATCCGAAAACGGACCAGGTGCTGTTGCAAGTAACATCGGGCTAATAAACATAAAAACACCTCTCTATCAATTATAGCTTTTAGCTAAGTGATAGAGAGGCGGTAAGTTGTGGTACTTAAAAATACCTTAATTGGTTGGTGGGCTCCTTTATTTTTAATGCAGATAAGTAGCTGAGGTAGCTGTACTATACTCACTTACTTCAAACGATAGAATGTTCTTGAATACTACATAGTCAACTCTTTTGCTAAATGGTCCTTTATTGTTATAATGTTTGTTTATTCCGTAGTGAGCAGGGCCTATTCCATTCTCTTTAGTATCATACCAGTCTATGAAGTCGTTCACTTCTCGCATCGAAAGGTCAAATTCTTTTTGTAAACCAGTTGTCATGATGATCGTGAGAATTGCGCGATCACCGTTTGGCTCAGGTTCTGGCTCTGTAATCGTTTGTTTTAAATACATATCCCATTCAATAACATCTAAGTTAACTGTACTTCTATTAAATAAAACAACTTTTTTTACATTATCATAGGTTGTAGGTAGAGAATAGATACCAGCATCTCCTGGGATGATTTCGCCTTCTACAGAATAGATAACGTTCTCTTTACTATCAAGTAATCTATATGTGAAAACTTGATTGTCGTAATCCTTAATGAAAATCTTAAAAGCGTTTATACTGACGGGAGTCTCAAATTCATATATCAGGTAGTCTGGAATAGCGGTGTTACTAACTCCAGCTTTAATATTATGCCATGTTTGATAATCACCATCTGTTACTGCTGTAGTTGACCCCAAATAGTTTGTTGAGCTTGACCCAGTTTTTATAGTTTTACCACTTAAATAAGAAATGATGTCTTCAGTTTCATTTGCTGCATAGGAAGTTGGAACAAGAGATAATGTTAATAGGATAGTAAGGAACAGCGGTAATAATAATTTTTTCATATGTATTCTCCTTATGTTTTATTTACAAAGCTAAGAATACAAATAAATCCATGGATTGTCTAAACAATAATGTCTATATATGTGATTTAATGTTGTGAAAGATAAACTTATAAAGGATCGTTCAATTGAAGATGCGAAAAAGACCACAAAGGAATAATCCTAAGTGGTCTTGTTTTATCCAGCCGTGCGCGTCTCTTCATATACCTTGATCCCGAGTAGTCTAAATTTGCGCCGTACCTCTTTATGATCATTAGCTGAATATTTCTTTTAAAAGCTCTGGGGAATTGTTCCGTACGTTACCGACTGCGGGCGATACCGGATAGGCACGCATCTTATCCGCATCATATGGGCGTAACAGTTCCAGTAGCGATGATACATCCGTATTCCCGCGATCAAGCCATTCAGATTCACATTCACGAGGCAGGATAACCGGCATACGGTTGTGAATATTCGCCATAAGACTATTTGGTTCCGTTGTTATTATGGTGCAGGTCGATATTTTATTACCGCTTTGGTCTCTCCAAGTATCATAAAGTCCAGCGAAGGAAAAGAGACTCTCATCCTTCATCAGAATTCTATACGGTTGCTTCGATCCGTTCCGTTGCTGCCACTCATAAAACCCATCGGCCGGGATAATACAACGTTTGGACGCCAGAAGCCGATTAAACGACGGCTTTTCCGTGATCGTTTCAGCACGGGCATTGATCATCTTGCTGCCGATCTTATCGTCTTTAGCCCAGGAGGGTACAAGCCCCCAACGTAGCTCCCCGAGCCTGTTTCCGTCGTTCCCGCGAACAATCGCCGGGATGCGCTGCATCGGAGCCGCGTTATATATCGGTTTATAGTTTATATTCGGATTCTTATCGATTGCGTACCACACCGTAATATCCTCTATCGGAGCCGTTATCGTAAATCTTCCGCACATATTAAATCTCCTCAAAAGTTAATACCGTTATTTTAACCGTTGAGGGCGCGTAAATAAAGAACGCCCGCTAACCGCAGGATCGGCGCGGGCTTTAGTGTCCGTTTCATTTACGTTTAATAGTCCGAACTAGCGCCACAACAGATAAGGCTAGCGCTGCAAAGGCGATAATAGTCGTTACTGTTTCCACGTTTTATTCCTCCCCACTAAAAAATCTAAACCCTGTTACCTCAGAGTAATCCATAAAATTATCAATTGTAACAACAATGCCTTGTTTGTATAAATCGACGAAATCCGTAGCTTCTTTCATACTGCATGCTTCCCATTCGAAACTGCGAAATACTGCGCTGCTCGCCCATTCCTCTTTCGTGTATACCTTAAATATCGGCTTCTCCGTGATGTAATCTATGTCCTCTATAATCTTGAAGCCTTTATAGGTGGTTACTTTATTTTTCATCGTTATTCCTCCTTAGAGGAGCCGGAGCCCCTTATCTATTCGGTGTGACCTTTCCACCCATGTTGCGGACGGCTGATAAAGTCCCTCGCCCGTTCAAGCTCTTTTTTCATATCGTTCAAGTAAATCTGATACAGAGACAGCCTTGTCTTGTCCCTTGCTGTGCCGTACAACCTACAAGGCCATCCTTTACGTAAGTGATCCCCATAGAGCCAACGATAGGGCATAGTATTATGTGAGAGCCGAACTAACAGACAACCGCTATTTATTTTCCCCTCATCAACTAACCGAAATAGTTCTTCATCGATGCTATCATAATCCTTGATGACTTGGATAAACTCATCTATGACTTGCCTTTTCGTTAATCTCTTCATTGATTACCCTCCCCACGTAAGGCCGCCGCCATATTGTATACGTCAAACCGTTTATGTTAAGATTGGGAGGAGAGGGGCGCTAACCCTCTCCAATGGAACCTATTTTCGTTTGCCGCCCGGCTTGCGTTTGGTTCCTTTTTTGTTGTCCTCACGCTTTGTACTAAGTATGATGATTGCTGTGATCAAGTTGGTTATTGCCGTGAGGAGCGTTACCCAATCTCTCATGTTCTACCCTCCAATCTGTTTCCGACACCGTTAACGTGTCATCCGCATCTTTATAATAGCATGACACTCTTAACGTGTCAATAATTATTTGACACTTTTTTCGAGTCATTATATATTAACATTAGTAACGGAGGTGTTCCGATGAAATTACGCTCTAATTTAAAAGCGCTGGCGGACGAACGCAACGTCACAATCCGGGAGATTTCCCGCGCTATTGATTACCGTTTCGAGACCGTCCGCTTGATGTATAACGATGAGCTTGAACGTTATCCGCGTGATTTACTGATGCGATTATGTACGTATTTTAACTGCGGACCTGGCGAATTATTTACAGTTGAATAGGAACGTTTGTTCGGTGTATAATATTCCGCAGAGGTGATCGGAAATGAAGCCGAACAAATTAACGGAAGGCTCAAATATGATGTGGACGTCATCGCGCATGATTTTACCGGAGCATCGTGAAGCCATGTTACGCGCACTACACGAGGAGAAAAGACGGGAACGTCCGATATTTGACGAACAGTTCGCGGAACAGATTGGGCGCTTTCTTGCCGAGACGCACCGCACGAAAACGCCGGTTAATCTGCGCATGTTTGATCCGTTTGACGACGTGCGTGTCATCGGGATAATCGAGCGCCTGGATACGTTGAACCGCCGCTTTATGGTCGATGGCGAATGGTTTCGCGTGGCGGATATCGTAGAACTCGGAATGGATACGGAATAAACAGAGAAAGGCGCCGCAGTTAAGCACGGCGCTCTTTTCGTTATTTATGCGGCAATAGCGCCGGTTTCTCCTCTACGACTTCTCCTCGCCCGGTGAACGACCGCCACTTTTCCGCGATCCCAGAGCACTGTTCGAACGACGTACCCGCTCCCTCCGTGACCAGTCCTGGCGATGTGTCTCGTCGATACTGTGCATTTCTTTCGCGATTCTGTCGGCTCGCGAGTTGATCCACAAAATAACGCTCTCTAGCTATTCTGATGCGGCGTACAGGCTCGGCGCGATTCTTTCCGCTTGAATCGTAGGACTCCGCAAGTACGTCGGCATATTCGTTATCGCGGCGACGCTCCTCTTGGTGCTCGGACATTATCGGGTACTCTTCTAGCGTCATCTTATCCGGCCGCTCGTCCGTTAGTTCCTCGTGGAGGAGAGCGTCAGTCAAGCGATCGAGTAGCGCGGTATCTACGGAAACCGGGCTCGGCCGCTGCCCCTGTTCGCCTTTTTCGTACCACGCGTCGAGTGCCTGCTGATTAAACTCGCCATGTTCGCGCACGTAGTCGTCGGATATCGCAGCGGCTACGAGAATGCGCGCCGACCTGTTGCGGAGATTATACGTGCGGTCGCGGTATGTTAGCGGAATAGGCGCGGAATTATCCGCTTTAAACTGCGTTCGGAGCGCGGATTCGATTGCTTCGATTGCGGAGCGCGTTAGTTCGATGTATGTTTGTTCTCCGCTCATACTACGCGACCTCCTCTTCCGCAGCTTCTTCGTATTCGACCTCAACCGCGCCGTATTCCCATTTGCGATAGACCGCCGCCAGCTTCTCGGCTGCCTCATCGTACATTTTAGCGACGGCCTGC
>NZ_BAAACX010000001.1:4605-7040 GCF_039521865.1 Paenibacillus motobuensis
TAAAATGTCCGAAGCCGCGGTGTCACCCTTAAAGCGAGCGGAGGAAATGCGATGTCGGTCGCGGAGTAGCGATTTAACTCCTGCAGCCGAATCTAGTGTATATTTAACGGAATAAGTGCGTTCCTTTTTCGCGGTGTCTACTTTTACATGTCCGATAGTTATCGTCTCCTTTTTCGCCTATTCAATCGTCCCATCCGCGCCAACCACGCCGCGCTCTTTAATCGTGCAACTCTCGATATATGCGTGTTCGCAATCGGCGTGTACCGTGTGATAATGCGTGTACATTTCCGTAACCTCGTCACCTTCGTAAATCTCGCCGCCGCACCACGCACACTCACCGACAACTTTCGGCTCATCACGCGGCCCCGGCGGTGTGAAACGATATTCCGGTGTTCCGTCGCTAATCATGCCGCAGCCTCCAATTCCGGAGTTTCGGACGGAGGATTGCCTGTTTCCTCCGTCAACTCCGCAAGAGCTGCGTTAAGTTGCTCGGCGAGCGCGACTCCGATCTTATAAGAGACGCGCGACGCGACTCCGTTACCAACGATCCTGTACTGCGCAGATAGCGAGATGGAGTCAGGAAGTACGTACCAGTCAGGAACGGATTGGATGCGGAGGCACTCGCGGACAGTGAAGCGGCGCGGCTGCGGCTTCGTTTCCGGATGAACGAACGCCTTTCCCTCGTTTGCAATTCGACCAAATATCGTAGGTGAAGCATTGTCCCACTCATTAACACGGAACCCGAAGCCGCCTGTTCCTCCGCGTCTTTCGTAACCCTCTAGCGCCTTATTACTGATGTCCTTCCGTTCGTGATTCTCATATTGAATTACGTTTGCATCTCGTTCATGCGGTTTGTATCCTGCAGGCATAGGTCTGTTACAATGCGCGCGTACTGCTGGCGCTGGCTCAGAGGAGCCATACACACCACGCCTTCCGTAATTGCGCGGGTGACTATAATAGTAATCGCTTGGCTCCGGCAAATCCCCGATAACATCCCGTAGCACTTGTGTTCGGTACTCTTCCGCACTTGGCTCCGGAAACTCGAACGTAAATCCGAGGTCTTTGCGTATACCAACGGCGATTACGCGCTCACGCTTCTGTGCTACGCCGTAATCCCAAGCGTTAACTACGCGCCACGATACGTTATAATTAATCGAATCAAAATGCGCAAGAAGAGCATCAAACGTGGCGCGATGCTTCTTAGATACGAGCCCTTTAACGTTTTCAAAAACGAAGGCTTTCGGCTGCTTTCTCGCTATAACTCCGAGGTATGTCCAGACAAGTTTACCGCGCTCGCCCTCTTCGCCTGCGCCTGTTCCTGCAACGGAATAGTCCTGACATGGCGGCCCTCCTGCGATAACGTCCGAATCTGGAATGAGCAACTGAATCGCTTCGTCCGTAATGTCTCCGCATACGACGTGATCTCCGATGTTATGCGCGTAGGCTTCTGCGGCGCGTTTATCAAAATCGTTAGCAAACTCTATATCGTAGCCTGCCGCCTTGAGCCCGACAGCCATAAGGCCACCGCCGCAGAACAGTTCTGTAACCGTCAGCCCGTTCGACGGCAATTGTGGTGTAACGTTATATTCTCGGATTTCTATCGTCTCCTTTCGTTCCTCATAGAAGCAATTAGCCCGCCAGGAACGCCGTGATTACCGGCAACAACTGTCTTTGCTGGCTCGTCCAGTCTCGAAGCCGAGTGTCCAGGATATTCGCGCATTGGAACGCCGCCAACGTGATTTTCCGTAACGACCGCCTCCTCTCTTCTGCCCGGATGCAGTTGACATGTTGCTTTAGCCATTGGAGCGGCCAAAATGGTTAACGCCGGTCCGTCCCACGTCATACGTCTAAGAAACGTCGTCTGGCCGCCATCGCTGTTTAGCGCGCCCTTCATAAAAGCTCGTTGATCTTCCGGATCGAGGCTGCGCCAATTACCTCCGGGCGGAATCTTTTGCGCAAATGGCCGTTCGTCATTCCGTAGTCCATAACCGTAGTGATTCGCAATCAATTGATCACCTCACTTTCGTTATTCACCGAATCACCGTCCGAAAGTCCTTGCGCGTCTCTATACATTTCGATCCTTCCGAGAGCATACCCGCGCTGGAATCCGGCTTCATACGCGCGGTCAATAGCTTCGCGAATAACCTCGTCATATATTTCGGTCAAGCTGCGCATTGTTGATCTCCGAGCGATGCGATAATCTCGTCAATCTGCGCATACAACTCCGCAAGCGATCCGCTGTTATCCACTGTAAAGTCTGCCGCGAAGCTATCGAGCGCCGTCTCCGTGCCGTGCATTAGGTCGGAGTATGCGAAGCTGTCGCCCGATTCGATTGCGCGCTGAATACGAAGGGCGTCCGGGGCATCGACGCGGATTAACGAGTAGCCTGCGGCCTTGAGCGCTGAAAATTCGTTTGGCTGCCTGCAATCCGTAAT
>NZ_BAAACX010000002.1:0-76886 GCF_039521865.1 Paenibacillus motobuensis
AATAAAGTGTTTCATTGAAAGAGCGATTAGCTCATTTTGAATCTGACTTATTTCTTAGATTTCACTGAACGTGAAACCCGCTCACTCGTTGTTCAGTT
Organism: Paenibacillus motobuensis; assembly: GCF_039521865.1. Lineage (NCBI taxonomy): Bacteria > Bacillati > Bacillota > Bacilli > Caryophanales > Paenibacillaceae > Paenibacillus > Paenibacillus motobuensis. The sequence goes on from NZ_BAAACX010000002.1 coordinate 99, forward strand.
TTCAAAGATCAACTTCGTTTTCAGCGTCGCTGCGTTCTCAGCAGCAACTCTTATAATATATCACGTTCATTCCAGAAAAGCAAGAACTTTTTTTTGAAGCTTACTTTTTCAAAATTAGCGGCCGTTTGAAGCGGCGTTAATTAATATATCAAATATCCAACCTGAATACAAATTGTAATTAATTCCATATACAAATACAGAAAAGACCGGCCACCCAAGGGGCGGCCAGTCTTCGAAATACTCACTTATATATTAATGATATTACTCACCACCGAGGAAAATGTAGCGGCAAAGGATCAATACAGTCAGAATCCACATCAACCAGTGAATCTTAACTTTGTTCTTGTTAACCAAGTTGCTGAATACAGCAAGAATAACGTAAGATACGATCCCTGCCGAGATTCCGTTAGCAATACTTCCGGAGAACGGCATTAGGATAATGGTCAGGAATGCCGGGAATGCATACAGGAAATCATCCCATTCAATCGACTTCACTTGGCCCATCATCAATACACCAACTGTAATCAATGCCGGAGCCGTAGCAGCAGATGGAACTACTCCAGCCAGCGGTGCAATGAACAGAGCACAGATGAACAAGATCCCTGTAGTTACGGAAGTCAGACCTGTACGTCCACCTTCAGCAACGCCTGCAGTACTTTCTACGAAGGATGTGATCGTACTTGTACCAAGCACAGCCCCCGTACTAACGCCAACCGCGTCCACTAGCATCGCCTTACCAATCATCTTCTCGCCTTTTTCCTTATCTTCCATCAACCCTGCCCGTGTAGCTGTACCCACGAGAGTACCGAAAGTATCGAACAATTCAACAAAGGTAAAGACGAATACAATTTCGAGCAAGCCGAGCTTGAACGCACCTGCGATATCAAGTTTACCGACTGCAAGGTCGCTCAGGTTAGGGAACCAAGTTGCATGCGACAAACCGCTAACGTCTGTAACTCCCATTGGAATACCAATCAAAGTTGTTGCCACGATACCTATTAATAGAGCACCTTTTACACGCATTGCCATCAGAATAGCAATCAGGATCAAACCGATTAATGTCAATTGAACATCATGACTATGAACAAAATCACCAAAAGCAAAGTTAATTGCGCTACCAGGAATCGTAACCGATGCATCTTCAACCCCTGACAAGTTAGCGGCGATCAAATTACTCATTTTCAAACCGAGACTTGCTACGAACAAGCCAATACCAACCGTGATGGCGGCTTTAAGACTTTGCGGAACTGCAACGAGCAGCAATTGACGAACCTTCGTAATCGTGAGGATTATAAAAATGATACCGGAAATAAATACTGCGCCAAGAGCGGCTTGCCAAGTGATTTCTCCACCAGAGCTAAGGACAACGGTCATGAAGTACGCATTAAGACCCATACCAGGAGCAAGCGCAATTGGGATATTGACGAACAGTCCCATAATGATCGTAATAAGGCCTGCCCCAACCGTAGTTGCGAAGAAAACACCGTCTGCAGGAATACCAGCTCCATTAGGACCAAGGAACAACGTGTTGACGAATAAAATGTAGGCCATCGTCATAAATGTCGTAATACCCGCGATGATTTCAGTTTTTACAGTTGTTCCGTGTTCCTTAAGCTTAAAGAACCGATCCATTGTTAAATACTCCCCCTTAAAATAAGTCAGGAACGACAAAAAACCCGGGTTCTCACTAGCTTCCCAGGTCACTTGCTGAACAGAAGAAGCGCCAGTAGAACAGAAATGCCAAGTCCGTACCCGCAGCAAGCGGATTTGGACAAGCTTCTATTTATATCCGGAATCATTTCCGGTGCGCCTCTTCTTTTCGTAGCCAGATCATTTACGGTGACCTCGTAGAAACTTCCGGGCCAATTCCCGGAATTATACGAAAAAGCATATAGAAATTTGTCGATAGTTCCTGTTATAAAATCTTTAACTTGAAGACTTATTACATGGACTATTCTAGGCGCGAACGACATTCTTGTCAACATAAAAAGCGAATGTTTTTAAAGATATATGTTTTTAATGTTCGTGATTTGTCAAAAAATTAGTAATTTCTCCTATAGTATTGTTAATTTAACATGCATCCATACTACAAAATATTTAAAATAGGACGACATGTTGTCATATTTAGTGGTTTAGAATGAGGCTACATACAGTAAAAGGAGTGGTAATAATGGAACTATATATTTTAGAAAATACCCGCACGAACAATTTTATTGACCCTGACATGTACTCTAAAATTACGGGGATATGGCAGAACGTACAAGGTCGGCCCGAAGTGGCGAATATGGTGATTTACGGCGTGTACCACAATTATGAGAGTAACTACAAGGGAGATTACGACCTTTCGATCGCAACCTCTTCCTTCAATACAGCTAAGAAGCTTACCGTATCTGAGCAAGGCTATACAATTTTCAAAGTAGACCGTTCTAAAGAAAATGGCGTATTCGAGGCATGGCAGCATATTTGGGCGTTAGAGGAGAGCGGGGAGTTAGACAGAACTTACACGCTTGATTATGAAAAATACGACGTGAACGGAGAGATCGAAATCTTCATCGCTGTTAATAGAGATTAGCCACCTTTTATCCGTGCAGTGGGCCTGCGATTATATCCTCGCTGCTTGGTGCCGAAATTAAATGGGATAAGATAAAAACAAGCCTTACGAAAAAGACTTCTGCCCGAAAATAATAAAACCGTCTAGACAAAAAAAGCTCTCTTTTATGGCCAAAGCGGCCAATAAAAGAGAGCTTTTGTATCAATATCAGCTTATTCCCACTCAATCGTTGCTGGTGGTTTGGAGGTAATGTCATACACAACGCGGTTGACATTCTCTACCTCGTTAACGATACGAACAGAGATCTTCTCCAACACATCCCATGGGATACGTGCCCAGTCGGCGGTCATGCCGTCGATGGAAGTTACGGCGCGGATACCTACCGTATAGGAGTAGGTTCGCTCGTCGCCCATTACGCCTACACTCTTCATGTTAGGCAGAGCAGTGAAGTATTGCCAGATTTCGCGGTCAAGACCCGCATTGGCAATCTCTTCACGCAGGATATAGTCGGAATCACGAACGATCTTCAGTTTATCCTCCGTTACTTCGCCCAGTACGCGAATGGCCAGACCTGGACCCGGGAACGGCTGTCTCCAGACGATTTCCTTAGGCAGGCCGCACTCTTCGCCAACTTTACGGACTTCATCCTTAAACAGAGCCTTCAGCGGTTCAACTAACTCGAACTTCATGTCCTCTGGCAAGCCGCCAACGTTGTGATGGGACTTGATCGTTTGCGCAGTCGCCGTACCGCTCTCGACAATATCCGTGTACAGCGTACCTTGAGCCAAGAACTTAAAGTCATCAAATTTGCTGGATTCTTCGTCAAATACGTAAATAAACTCGTTACCGATGATTTTACGTTTTTGTTCCGGATCATCCACTCCAGCCAGCTTCGAAAGGAAGCGTTCGCGAGCATCAATCTTGACAACCTTCATGTCGAATTTTCCGACGAAAGTCTCCATAACGCTCTCAGCTTCACCTTTACGCAACAGACCATGGTCAATGAACATACAAGTAAGTTGGTCGCCGATCGCTTTATGGATCAACATAGCTACAACAGAGGAATCAACCCCGCCGCTCAATGCGCACAGTACCTTCTTGTCGCCAACTTGATTGCGAATATCTTGAATAGCATCCTCAATGAAGGTTTCCATGGTCCAGTTGCCTTCACATTTACATACTTCATATAGGAAGTTCTTGATCATCTCATTCCCGTACACAGAGTGACGAACTTCTGGATGGAATTGGACCCCGTACATTTCACGCTCGTTATTAACGAAGGCAGCGATTGGTGCAGATTCTGTCCAACCCGCCAGTGAAAAGCCCTCAGGCATTTGTGTAACATGATCCCCATGGCTCATCCATAATGTCTGTTTCGTGTCCAGCCCTTTAACCAAAGCCAGATTACGGTCAAAATCAACTTCAGATTTACCGTACTCACGTTTGTTCGCCCGCTCAACCTTGCCTCCAAGCTGTTGTGCCATCAATTGCATACCGTAGCAGATTCCGAAGATCGGAACACCGATGTCATAAATAGCCGGATCGATATGCGGAGCATCTTCTGCATATACACTAGCTGGTCCGCCCGAGAATACGATTCCCTTCGGCGCCAGCTCGCGCAGACGCTCCACTGGGGTATTATATGGTAACAATTCGCTGTACACGCCCAGGTCGCGAATCCGTCTAGCGATTAGTTGGTTATATTGTCCTCCAAAATCCAGAACGACAATGATTTCATTTGGCTTATTCATAACTGGCCTCCCTCGATTAATGACAATAATTATACGCAACGACGAAAGATGTCGTCAAGGAAGATCATGAGGGAGATAGCGGTAACGATATGCCAAATCACGGCATCGCCTCAAAAAATGCATGCTTTCTTGTCGCCCCAGTCTAACCCTTCCATAATAGAGGTTTTCCCAGTTCACTATAAAATCATCCAATTCGTTATAATTTTCTCTGCTTCCAGACTGTATCGATATCATGTACTCCCGTGCAGTCATAGCTTGTGGCTTAAGGCCAAAGCATTGGTATAGCTGACGCCAGACGATATCGGATGCCGAGAGCAACTCATCGGAATCAGGAAATTGCCGACGTGGCCTAAGGAGATGCAGGCTTAGCAGAAGCGCGTTCCTACAGAACAGCTCCCGACGATACCTCCAGAGCAACCATATGACAGCTGGTATACTGCACACCACAATGGTCCACTTGAGCAGGTCCGGTTCGATCCTTGTCCAGAGCATATTGGCCGCCATAAACAGCCCTTGCTTCATTTGTTTCGCAATCCTGCCTACTTGTTCCATGAGCATGCCCATATCAAACCTAGAGGATGTCTCTGTAATGTTCTCCTGGCCAAATACAGACAGGCTCTCAAAGCCCGGTGTTGGATCAAAGGGCACCCAGCCTAGCCCAGGAAAATAAACTTCTACCCAAGAATGCGCATCCGAATAGGAAACGTCATACTGATTACTATTTGCCGCTATAAGTTCCCCTGGAGCGAAGCCTTTGACCCATCTGGCAGGCACTCCTCCACTTCGCAGCAAGACAGTCATCGCCGTCGAGAAATGATCGCAATACCCGCTCTTGCTCTCAAATAGAAAATCATCCACGAAATCACGTCCGGATTGGGGTAACGACGTATTAAGATTGTACGTATAGTTGCTCTGTAAATAAGTCATAACCGCAGTAACTGATTCATACCGATTCAAGCCCTGCCCGACCAACTCGGTTCCTAGACTTCTAACGCGTGACGGCAATTGCTGAGGCAATTGAAGCGACTGCTGCATGGTTACCTCTTCAGGATCGATACCCGTAGCTTGCTTCAATTGGTCCAGCGTATATTGCTGCGGCTGAACCCTTACTTTATAGCCATACAGCTTCTCATTCCGCTCCAAATTGCTGAATGCCGCATTCGAGGATGCATCGTATAAGATGCCACCGCTAGCCTTCTCCTCCAGATTCTCATCGACATATAAACGTCCTATTCCTGCAGGCAGACCGCCAGTAAACAGAGGAATATTCCTGCTCTCCGGCTTAGAGAATATAACGGTCTGTTCGAAAATAGCTCCCGCCCCGCTCGTCTCTCCTGCCAAAGAACCGCTAGAAGCCGGGATTGCGAGAATATCTCTCATATTATCAAGTGAGATTCGGTCCGTGCCGGACTCCGTCCAGCCTTGTCCCGTATATACATTTTTACTCTCACCACGCCAGTATGTACGATAGGGCGAGAAAGCCGTAAAGTACCTTTCGTGCCGGAGACTCAGAGCAGACCCTAACTTTGAGTCATCCTGGCCATATCCAGACATTTTATAAGCCTGAGTTTGTCTCTCCCCGAGCCGCTCGCCGCTCCAATTCTCCCAGGCCCGGATTACATCATTCCAGGCTATCTCTTTTGCGGGCTTCACGGGAATGCGGATAGTAAGAAAGGCTGTCCCGAACAAGCCTGCCAGTAGAATAACAACACTAACGCCGAACCAAATACGCTCCATTCCTCTTGTATGCGACTGACCTACAGGATTCTGACGCTCATCCACTCCTAATTTTTGCTTCGCCATACGCGATGATTGCTGCAATGACTTCGTCTCCTGGAATTGTAGATCCCCTGTTAAAATCTGAAGCCTTCTCCGGAACAGGACTAGCTGCAAAAGCAGACCCCAGCATAAGGTGCGGACAAGTCCTGCATATATGTTCTGCTCCCCAGCTATTTCAAGCGCCAGCAAGTAAATAATTGATGCTATAAAGAACAGCATAGTGCTCTGCCGGCCAAAGGCCAATATTTGCACAGAGGATACCAACAGCGTCCAGCCGATAAGAAGCAGCAGAGCACGCGTCTCGATGCTTACCCCGTACAACCGGCCTGATTGGACAATATCAGTAATATCATTTCCTAACAGCTGAACATAACTGGAGAACCATCTTCCCCCGCTTCCCACCCCATATAGGAAGTACAGAGCCCCACTGACTAGCAAAGGGTATAGACCAAGCAGCAGGCCCTTTGGCAAGCCCAGGCAGCCGATGAACAACAGCGCGCCCGTGAGCACCATAAACAGGGTAATAACACGATAATGATCATCACCGATCAACTTCTGCAGCGGATAGAGCCATTCCGAGAACAAGGCAAATAGCAGCAAAGAGACCATGCTTCTGTTCACCACTATTTGGTGGAATGAAGCAGGGGCCCTTTCCTGTAATGGCGCAGCGAATGTCGTTAGGTTATCCCCTCTGACCCTTCCTTCCAGATTAGGCGCTGACATGTCCGTCCCCCCTGTCGTTAGACTTCGCGGGCAATAATAAAGCCAGGTCAACATAAGGGATACCCACACGCCGCAGTCGAGCTAACCATGCTCCCCTCTCCACCTCATTGCTAGAAACCGAAGTCCAGATCTCTAGCTTCACGCCCGACTCAGCCAGTTGCGTAGCTGCGGACACTAGCTCGGAAGTCATTCTTCCTGTAACCAGGGTATGGATCACTCCACTACGAGGAGTCATCACGCCAGCAGGAATCACAAGACGAGAGACTGAACGATCAGTTCTAACTCCTGCCAGCAGGTCAAGCCCTTGCCGAAGCCCCTGAAGGCCGGAGATGGTTATCGCCTCAGCGGACGATCCATAGCGAAGCTCAAGCTCACTGCCGCCGGCTTCCCAATCAGACGTCTTGGCTATCTCGTTACGAAGAAGGGCTGCAGTTGCTTGAACGGCCAGCTCAAAATTGGCCCGCACTGCCGGAACCTCCGGCTGGCTCTGCTGCGCTTCAGGCATATATGCTTTATGCCGAGTATCCAGCCATAAGCAGCGTGCTTCCTTCCCCCTCACATCTGGAATTCGGGCCAGTAGCGTTCCCGTCCTCGCGGAGCCTTTCCAATAGATACGATGTAGTGGATCACCTGGCAAATATTCACGAATACGCTCTATAGACGAACATGTCTCCATACTTCTAAGAAATGCACCTGAAGTCATCTCCTCATCACCAACGGGGTTTACCCCTTTGCCAAGGTAAGCGCCTAGATGTGAAGGATGAACATAAAGCGTATCGTCCATAACAATCCTTCGCGTCCGTTTGAAATAGCCCAGCGGGTCACCATAGCTCACGTATATCGCTTCTGCCCCATAGACCCCGCGCTGCGGATTCGTTATCACATATTTTACGGTATACTGCCTGCGGAATCCGCTTAGCAGCAAGCTCCCGCTCTCATATTCTTGATCCGGATCCATCCGTTCGGCTTGCATCGCCAGCTTGTCCCGTATAAGCAGCCATGGCACCGAAATTCCCCCGGTAGCCTTAATACGCAGAGTCACTTCTATAGGCTCCCCAGCCTCTGGCTGAAGAGGAAGCCAAGAACGCTCTATCTTAAAGGCGCGTGGTCCGAATAATAGAATGACCACGCCTTGAAATATCAGCAAGCCAAGCAGCAGGCATAGAAAGAGCAGTGCTGCTCCTCCCCGCCAAATGTATAGTGCGATCAGCAGACCCGCCGCCAGCGCACACCAGAACCCATTCCAAGCCCCTTCCCTCATGATGGGACACCCGGAGCACGATGAAATACAGGAACAGACACGCCATTTAATAAGTCGACTATGACCTGACGATGATCCAGCCCGGAGATTCTTGCTTCGCTGTTCAGCATGATCCGGTGTGCTAATACGGCTTCCGCTACCTGCTTGGCATCATCAGGCACAACATAAGTTCGTCCTTGGTAGAAGGCCATGGCCTGGCTCGCTCCCAGCCATGAGAGAGTGCCCCGCGGGCTAATGCCTAGGGAGATCTGCGGATGACGCCGGGATTTATCCGCCACTTCTACCATATATCGCTTGATTCTATCATCTACGAGAACCATTCTGACCTGACGCTGAATCCCAACAATCTCTTCCGGCAGCAATATTGGCTTCACTACTGCAGCCCGCGGGTCACTGAAGCGCCCAAGCATCTCTATCTCTTGCTCCGGTGCCGGGTAGCCGAGAGACAGTCTCATCAGGAAGCGGTCCAATTGGGCCTCCGGCAGTCGATAGGTCCCCTCATACTCCAGCGGATTCTGTGTCGCGAATAGCAAAAAAGGCTCCGGTAGGGGGCGGGTAATCCCGTCTACCGTTACCTTTCGCTCCTCCATCGCCTCGAGCAGTGCGGATTGAGTACGCGGAGCAGCCCGGTTCAATTCATCACCAAGCACGATATTGGCATGAATCGGCCCCTGCCTGAACTCGAAATATCCGGATTGTGGATGATACACCGTTACCCCGGTTACATCTGCAGGCATCAGGTCGGACGTGAACTGAATCCGTCCGAAGGTACCGCCTACGCAGTCCGCCAATGTTCTGACCAGCTTCGTCTTACCAACACCGGGTACATCCTCCAGCAATACATGCCCGCCGCATAACATCGATACGAGAATAAGTTCGATTTCCGTTCTTTTACCAACAATGACACGTTCTACCCGATTCACCAATCGCTCAAGCAGCTCTTGAGCCTGTTCTTGATTCATCTCTTCTATTCCTCCATTTCCGGCGATTCAAATCTATCAACCAGTATCGCCAGAATCTAGCGGAAATAGACCTATCGAGATATTCACTTTTGATCACGAAGTAAATCATTAAGCTATTCGGCATCGATAATTTCCCTCTGTCTTCATGGTACTAAATGGAAGACGTTTCGAACGCCCTCTGAGCTGGAATCAGTTTCGATCTCAGAAACTCTTGGTCACGACAATACATGATAATTCCAATCGATGTTTCGATATTGAATAAAACCTACTTTTTGGAAGCATTATAAATAAAATCCAAAGTTACCAAGAGTCCAAGGAGGGTTATTTAGATGGCTTATTTTGAAATTGCAACCGCTGTCCTCAGTGCTATTGGAGAACACAATGCAAAGATTAAACAAACCAATGAAATATCAGCACGAATTCTGAATCAATTAAATGACCTAAAGAAAGAAATAGTACAATATATACTTGAACACTCACTTAGTCAATATGAAGGAAAAATTGATTGGTATCACGAGTTTTATGAGCAGACAATCACTGACTATATAAACGGAGTTAAAGATGAAACAAAGACAAAAGAAAATCTAACTCAATTGTCATTCTTCTTAGGCGAAGTTATTTCAGAAATCAACAAGACCTTTATTAGTGATTTACAGTTTTATTGCAAGAAAGTTCACCCTATTCTAATCAACGCTGTTATATTCCAAATAGCTACGTATACGGAAATGAGTGTACGTTTCGGAGAGTTTACACGCGATACAGATGTAATTCAGTCACTTGATTTTCTTTTGGAAAAACATTTTTCTTATTATAAATATACTTATGATAACAGTAACATTTATCCAAATGGGACATACCTAGATCGACCAGTGTTTAATAATTTTGATTTATACAAATCGATTATTAAATTCAGAAAGGAATTGGAGCATTTAAGATTCATCAATGAAATCAATTTGAATAGTAACTTCAAATTGATTGAAACAACCGAGCGAACTGCATTTGGTAAATTTCAGTTTCATCGATGCACTCAGCATCAAATACTCGAATTAAATCAAATTAGGGTCCTGGCAGCCAATAATCAAAATGGAGAATTAGATAATCCAAGTATTTTAAAGGATGTTCATGATATCCCCGAAGAATCAACAGCAACGTTCACTGTCACTTTGAGTTCATCCATCAGTCGCCAAGCACAACTAGAGATCTGGGAGCTAACTGAATCAGGAGAAGTGATAGGTGAAGAACCAACTGTTGCGTTCCCCATTGACAATCAATGGACAACTCAAACAATTACTTACAGAAAAAAACAAATGGACACAAAACTAAGGTTTGAAATATATTGGTTTGATAAAAATGTGGACAATATTTTTATTAGAAATGCCAATATAACATTTACACAAGCGGAAGAAAGACTTCCTGATGTGCAATATCCGCATATACTTCCTATGGTCGATTCATTAGTTCTGAAATCGAGAAGTAATAACAAAATGCCGTATTTTACGATAAATCCAGACTATTCTTCAAGCATCTACTTTGCGGCAAATGATGATAAACATACATTTGAAGTCCCGAGTGTATACTACGATCTGACCATGAGTGGACTTAACGGACCAATTAAAGATTGGGAAAGGTTAAACGTAACGTTTGAATGCTTTGTCAAATCGCGGGAGAATATCGACCGGAATATCGCACTTGCGTTACATGAAGGAGAAATGAAAAACGGCAACTTTAATGCTAAAAACACTATTTCTACTGAAAAACAGGCAATTAATACAGAGTGGAAATTCTTTAGACTATCAGGTTCACGCCAGTTTAATGGATGGGTTCGGTGTGAAGTATATTGGTTTGACAGTAATGCAACTGACATAATGATTCGTTCCCCAAGAGTAAGGTACACATTAAAATAAGAAGCGATTTAGATTTAAATTGATAAACAAATTCGCATGACGAGTGGATCATTACTTTCACTCGTCTTTTTTGTTTAGCTTCGAATATGAGTAATTCAGCTTTTTACAAATCGAAGTTTCTCTTTTTTAATAAAACAAGGTAGAACCAAATTAACCTTATTAAATTAGATGTTATTAGCTATATTGTTACTACTTTATTCAGCCTTCACAAGCCGTTCCTCGGTGGTAGAGGAAGTTGAGAGAATCGGATGTCCTGTCGCCTCAAGAATGGACCGCAGCGGAACCCAAATGGCTCCGTTCTTTCTCGTAATTGAGATAGATTGAGGCTTCCCATTGCCATCGGCCAAATCGGACTCCGTTATGATCACATTTTCTAGCGTATCGACAATAACCTTAGATTCTCCCCAGGCAATAACTGCGCTACGATTCGGATGATCCCAGGTCACTTTGGCCCCCAGACGCTCCATAACTGCCCGCAGCGGAACCTGGTATTGCTCTCCCTGCAAGTCGTACTCCCCGACAGCCAGCTTCGTCCGTACGCCACCAGCCTCTACATATAGTGGCAATCCAGGACCGAACAAGGATGCGTTCGGCACAATATGACTATCAATCCATGCTTGGGATGGGGCAGACCGCGTTGTACGCTTCATCTTGTCGGAGATGGGAAAATGTACGGATGGCTGCTCCGCTGATAGCGTGCGGAACACATACCCTTGTTTTTTATAAAAATCGATAATTCCAGGAAGCGCCTTGACCGTCTCAGCGTGTCCTGCCCCATCATGCATCAGTATAATCATTTGATTCTTCAATTTATCAGGAGTACTGTTTCGTAAAATTTCCGCAGCAGGTACGCCCTTTCGCTTGGAGTCACCGCTGTCCACGTCCCAATCAAATATTTTATAGCCGGCCTGCTCCATTAAATCGAAATAGGTCTTGTCAAAATGGCCATAGGTACCGCCTGGGGCTCTAGCCAGCTCTGGACGTACTCCGGTAATCTGCCGCAGCACTTCCTCTGTCTCCTTGATCTGGCCCCAGAACACGTTGAAGCTCTGGTACAGCTCACTGTATTCATGATTATAAGTATGATTGCCAATCGTATGACCCGCCTCGACAATCCGTGTAATGACCTCTGGCATTTTCTTGGCGTTCCCCCCTAGTACAAAAAAGGTGGCAGGAACATCTTCTTTTTTCAATATTTTCAGCACTTGATCGGTTAAATTACTGGGCCCATCATCAAATGTAAGATAGACAATCTTGTCCGCTTTATCGGATTTAGGCATAGTGGCTGGCGTCTTAGCGGTCAGCGTCACCGCCCCGGTAGCCGCCTTATCTGAATCCAGTCCTGATGAATCTGACTCCAAATTGAAGCTGCTATTCACAGCAGATGCTTCTTGCCGCGACTGCATAATCTGCTCTTCATGAGCCTTACCCAGCGCCGCTTCTCCTGCCGCAGCAACTATCTGTTCCGGTGTATTCCTGTCCTCCAAGGCCCCGACCTGTTCGGAGGAATAGGCCGAAGCCTCTATAATCCCCGCCTCCCGGGAGATTAGGAGCGAGCTTACCGCAAATACCAGCACTACAAAAAGGATTGGAATCACCACAAGACTGGAAATAAATCTTCTCTTCATTTATTTCTACCTCCGCCGTTTATATGAATCATTTTGCGTCTGGTAGATTGTATGTCGTGAACTATAGAAATAGACTTTGTTTGGAAATAACAAAAAGGACGCTGCGAAAGCCCTACTTTACAGGTCTTTGCTGCGCCCTTCTTTTAAAAAAACGGATTGTTCAAACTCCCTCTTGTATTGCCTCCAGAACCTTCTCTACATGCCCCTTCACTCTGATGCCGCGCCATTCGCGGACCAGTCGTCCTTCTTCATCAATCAGAAAGGTGGAGCGAACAATGCCTTCATATTCACGACCATACATCTTCTTAAGCTGCCACACGCCGAACATCCGACAGATCTCATGGTCTGTATCCGATAGCAATAGGAACGGAAGACTCTGCTTCTCCACGAAGCGGTCATGCGACTTCACTGGATCACCACTAATACCAAGCACGACCGCATCCCGCTCGCTAATAGCACTATAATTGTCGCGGAAATCGCAGGCCTCTTGAGTACAAGCCGTAGTCATGTCCTTCGGATAGAAATAGATCACGACCTTCTGTCCGCGGAACTGACTTAAGCTTACTTCATTGCCCCCGCTAGCAGGAAGGGTGAAATCCGGAACAGGTTGTCCAAGTTCAACTGGTTGCCGATTCATAAGAAAATCCTCCTAAAAGAATACTAACTCACATAAATTGATTGTAACTCTAAAAAAAATTATAATGTATGAAGTACTGCCATCAAAATGAACTCATCGTTTTTTCTGAAAGGAACGAAATTTATATGACAAAACGAACTAAGCGAACCATCCTCTGGTCGCTGCTCGCGGTCCTGGTCATCGTTGTTGGATTTTTAGCTTATTATTTCACCGCGATTTATAACCAGGTAGACCACTTCCAGAAGACCGGCGAGGATTCTCCATTTTATCAGGTTAAACCGACGGAAACAACCAAGACCCCAGAACCGCCAAAATGGGAAGGGACTGACCGAGTCAATATTCTACTCATGGGTGTCGACGCGCGCGGTCTCAAAAAAGGCGAAATTCCACGTTCCGATACGATGCTGGTAGCCTCGCTTGATCCGGTAACCAAACGCGGGTATCTGTTCTCGATCATGCGCGACACCTATGTCAAGGTCCCTGAATATGGCATGAATCGTATTAATACAGCGATCACTCATGGCCCTAACACAGCCATGAAGACGGTCTCCGACTTGCTGGGCATTCCGATTCAATATTATGTGTATACCGACTTCCAAGGATTCATCGAACTGGTCGACGCCATCGGCGGCGTGGATTTCTATGTAGAGAAGGATATGCATTATACGAGCAAAGCGGATAATCATGAGTACGATATCGATTTGAAGCAAGGACAGCAGCATCTGGATGGCAAGACTGCGCTGCAATACGTCCGTTTCCGGCATGATGCTCTCTCGGACTTCAGCCGTACAGAACGTCAGCGTAATTTCTTGACGGCCGTGGCCAACAAGATGATCTCGACGACCTCCTTGCTGAAACTTCCGGCTATTCTGGAGAAAGTCAATCCATATATCGATACGAACCTGACGATTAACGATATGTGGAAGCTGGCCAACCTTGGCTATTCCAGCAAAATGATTGCCAGTGAGCAAATTCCGCCAATGAGCCTGCTGATCGAGAAGAATGTTGGCGGAGCTGAAGTGCTGGGCGTCAAGAGTGATGAAGAGCTCAAAGCTTATGTCCAGGAAGTATTCAATAGAACGGAAGACACTTCTACAGATGAGCAGAACAGCGGGAACGACAGCCATTCTACGACAAACGGCAGCAATAGTACGCCGAAGATTAAGAATGAAGCTGCAGATACTTCCAGCGGGCCTTGAGCCTGAGGAGACAGGCAAACCTAGATCCTATGCTCTGGAAGTTCTATTACCTACTGTGAAAGGAAGTTACTCATCATGAATAGGAAACAATCCGAAGTACTATATGAAGAAGCGCTTCAACATATCGTAGGCGGCGTCAACAGCCCCTCCCGCTCTTTCAAAGCGGTTGGGGGCGGGGCGCCCGTCTTTATGAAGAAGGCCGAAGGCGCCTACTTCTGGGATGTCGATGGCAACCGTTATGTCGACTACCTGGCCGCATATGGCCCAATTATTACTGGACATGCCCATCCGCATGTCACGAAGGCAATTACTGAAGCTGCGGCTAACGGAACGCTCTATGGTACGCCTACCGAGCTTGAAATCCAGCTTGCAGTAATGCTGAAGGAAGCAATCCCTTCGATGGATAAGGTCCGCTTCGTCAATTCCGGTACAGAAGCCGTTATGACGACGATCCGCGTAGCCCGCGCCTATACCGGTCGCAACAAGATTATCAAGTTCGCTGGCTGCTATCATGGCCATTCCGACCTTGTGCTCGTTGCTGCAGGCTCTGGTCCATCCACGCTTGGTATTCCAGACAGCGCTGGTATCCCGACAAGCATCGCCCATGAAGTCATCACCGTTCCATTCAACGATGCCACCGGATTGCAGGAAGCTCTGAAGAAATGGGGCGACGACGTCGCGGCTGTCATGATCGAGCCTATCGTCGGCAACTTCGGGATGGTCATGCCGAAGCCTGGTTTCCTTGAGGATGTATGCCGGCTGACACATGAGTACGGCGCGCTCGTTATATACGATGAGGTCATCACGGCCTTCCGTTTCCATTACGGCTCCGCCCAGACTTATGCGGGACTGGATAACCACGATGCGATCAAGCCGGATCTGACCGCACTAGGCAAGATTATCGGCGGCGGCCTGCCTATCGGCGCTTATGGCGGCAGCAAAGAGATCATGGAGAAGGTCGCTCCGCTCGGCCCGGCTTATCAAGCCGGAACGATGGCTGGCAACCCGGCTTCCATCTCCGCAGGTATCGCTTGTCTCGAAGTACTGCAGGATCCTAAAGTATATGAGGAGATGAATCGCCTCACTGTGAAATTGACCGATGGCCTGGCTGAGTCCGCCAAGCGGCATGGAGTGCCATTGAACATCAACCGTATTCGCGGCTCCTTCTCGACGCATTTCTGTGACCATCCGGTAACGAACTATGACGAGGCCCAAGATACGGATGGCGAAGCATTTGCCGCCTTCTTCCGGGCTATGCTGAATCGTGGCGTTAATCTGGCTCCATCCAAATTTGAAGCCTGGTTCCTGACGACGGCTCATACCGAAGCAGACATTGATTTCACACTTGAGGCAGCTGAAGCTTCCTTCAAGGAAATCGCCGGCAAATAAAGGATATCATCCATTAAGCCCTCTGCGGCCCAGGTATTTTTCCTTGGACTGCAGGGGGCTATTTTATGGTGTAAAGTGTTAAGTCCTATCAAAAAAATCGGGCGTCCCTGTGGACGCCCTTTAATCTCTGAAGAAGCTTGCGGTTTTGCAACTCACTCTAACGAAACGTGGTATCGCTATTCAGGCCCAAATGAGCTTCGAAAAATTGTAACGAAACAGGGTATCGTTATTTAGCAAAAATAACTACTCAAACCCCAGAATTAGCCCAAATAACGATATGGTGTTTCGTTAAATTCTATACGCGCTTATTTTTGGCCAAATAACGATATGACGTTTCGTTAGAAAAGGCCGACCACTTGACCGACCGCTCACCAGACTTCGCCTCAATCTTCTCGACATCAGTCGTTGCAACAACTGAGGCGCCCAAATAAGGACGCCTCAGTTATTGCACATCTGTGTAAACTATTAACTAATCTGATTATTTCGCTTCAATCTTATCAAAGTAGTTCTCCTGCACGTACTGTGCAGCTACATCAAGCTGTTTCTTCGAATCCGTGTCCTTCTTCGAGAACGATTCCTGTACTACGTTGGACATCGTTGCATAGTAGTCCTGTGTGCCGAATTGAGCTTCCGGTTTGCCTTCCAGCAAGGAGAACAGGTTTGGATCGTATTTGTACACGTTGTCGTACTTGTCATAAATCGCTTGGATCTTGCCTGCATACTCGGAATCATCCTTGAAGTACTCAAGTGGCGTAGGAACATAATACTTGCCTTCTGCTTTGCGAGCATTAATCGTATCTTCAACAGCCTTCAAAGAGCCATCTGAGAAATAATCAAACGTAATATAGCGGAAAGCCATCTCTTGCTCATCCTTCGTTGCATTCGGGTTAATGACCAGATAGTTGCCGCCTAGAATTCCGTAGTGCTTGCCGCCCGCTTCAGCAGCCGGCATCGGATAGACGAGAACGTCCTCAGGCTTCATGCCACCTTCATTCAGAGCAGCTTGAACGACGTCAAATGCGCCTGCAATGACCATTCCTGTACGTCCTTGTTGGAACGAGCTTACTGCATCGCCCCAGCCGAGAGCCCAGTCCTGCGGAATCGCATTAGCTTCCCACTTCAGCTTCTTATAGAAATCGAGGGCTTTGACACCTGCATCAGTGTTAAATACAGCCGTTACTTTGCCATCTACATTGTTCTCAATATCCCCGCCGGCCTCGAACAAGAAGTTCGTCCAGTTCCAGCCAGCTTCATTGCCTTTACCCATTGGAGCAATGCCTGAGATCCCTTTCTTCGGATCAGCAACCGCTTTGGCTGTATTATACATATCATCCCAAGTCCAATCGAGGGCAGGAATGGCAACTCCTTTATCGTCCAGAATCTTCTTGTTCACTACAGTGGAGGTAATGTAACCGTTTTGCGTTATACCAAATACCTTGCCATCCACGATGAACTGGTTCTGTATAACAGGGTTAATCTCGTCCTTGTACTCCCAATTGTTCCAGAGGTCCGTAATATCAGCGACCCAGCCACGTTCTACTAGGAAGTTCGCTTCCGTGGCCCAAGTGTTGTAGAACGTTGGAGCTTCGTTGGAAGCCATTTTTACGCCGATTTCGTTAATATCATATTGCCAGTCATCCTTAATAATCGTGACATTCGGATACATCTCTTGGAAGCGGGCGATCTTATCGTCTTCTTGCGCACGAAGCGTTGTTTCATCCGGCAGTGGATAGTGAATTTTCAGCGTTACTTTCCTCTGTGTAATGTCATCCTTCGGCTCATCCGTTGTCGCTGTGTTATTACCACCGGTATTGCTTGGAGTATTTGCTCCTCCGTTATTAGCCTGGTCGCTTGCATTGTTCTTTCCGCCGCACGCTGCGAGCAGTGAACCTAGCAGCATTAGGCACATCAGTACTGCTGAGAACTTGCGCATTGAAACTCCCCTTTTCCATAATTGTTGTCAACTGCTACATTTTTATATTAGAAGATTCCCGGTTCAAGGACGATGTGTATTCATATGGCGATCATGTGCAGCCCTACGCTAAATGTAAACGCTATCTCTACTCTGCTTACCCTTTAACGGCTGTCAGGCTGACGCTGCGCACGATAAACTTCTGGAATCCCAAAAACACAAAGATCGGCGGAATCATAACCATGAACAGAATCGAGAATTTAATACTGCTGTCCAAGCTCCGCGCATTAATGACGTATTTATATATCGCGGTGGCCAAGGTATATTTATCCTCCGTATGCATAACTAGCGATGGCCAGAACCAGTCGTTCCATGCAGTAGAGAAAATGAAGATCGATAATGTGGCAAAGATCGGGACGGACAACGGGATAGCTATTCGTAGATAGCTCGTTAGCTCCGAAGCACCGTCAATCCGCGCCGCTTCAAAAATTTCCGGGTGAATGCCGTCGAAGAAATTCTTCATCAGCAAGAAGTAGTACGCATTCGCTCCCGCAGGCAGCCAGAAAGCCCAGTAAGAGTTGAGCAGCCCGAGCTGCTTCAGATTCACGAAATTAGGAATCATATAGCTTGTTGCTGGTATGAACAAGGTAAGCAGGATGAAAAAATAGATTACCCGACTATAAGGAACGCGAATTCGCGATATACTGAATGCTGCCAGACCGAGTACTAGAATCGTCATGAGCAGATTCCCGAGGAAAATGAACACCGTATTCTTAAGAAATACCGGTAGAGCAATGTAGTTCCAACCTTTGGAGAAATTCTCCCAATGCCAGGTTGTCGGGAAGAACTTCGGCGGAAAGGTATTGATCTCAGGATTGCTTTTAAGTCCGTTGAACATCGTCATGAGAATGGGATATAGCATCGTAACGGCCATAATGGCAATGCCCAGAACCATGATGCCATAGACGATCTTATTCACCGGCTTCTTCAAATCCGATGGTGACAGGATGCCTCTTTCCATATTAGTAATCCTCCCTGTTCATCTTGAATTGAATGACGCCAAGGATACCCAATACGATAAACATCAGTACACCCAGCGCTGTACCCGCCCCATAATCCAACTGGGTGAAAGCATATTTCACCGTGAAGAGCGCATAGGTCAGTGTAGCCTTGTTCGGACCGCCATCCAGCAAGGCCAATTGAGATTGGTAAGCCTGTGATGTACCGATAACCTGCAGGATGAGCATCAGAACAATCAAGCTGCGCATAGATGGGAGGGTAATATATTTGATCCGGCTCCACACTCCGGCACCGTCGATTTCCGCCGCTTCATACCAGTCCCTCGGGATACTCAGTACCCCGGCCAGATAGATCAGCATTGCCGAGCCGAACTGCTGCCACGTCTCCATGAAGACGATCGAGATCATCGAGAAGCGCCCGTCGGATATGAACGAGATCGGCTCGACGCCGAACAAGCCAAGCAAGGCGTTAATCGGTCCAACCGGATCGTACATCCATCTCCACATGCCATAGAGCACCACGCCAGGTACGACGAAGGGCAAGTAAGCGGCTATGCGGGCAAAGCCCTGAAAGAACTTCAGCTCCGATATGGCTATCGCCGCCACGATTGGCACCCAGAACCCGATGACTAACGTAAGGAACATAAAATACAATGTATTTTTAACGGAAAGCCATAAATCAGGGTTATGAAATATTTTTGCATAGTTATCAAATCCGACAAAAGAGTTGCCCTTTACGAAATCGACGTTGTAGAAGCTATAGACGATCCCTTTGATAATTGGAACCCATAGAAAGACGATAAAAATGACGATAGCCGGAACGAGAAAAAGATACCCCCACATGTACTTTTTCCAGTTTGATGTTCTTCGTACTTTTTTGAGCTCTTTCTGAGGCCCCTTGACCATGTTTCCTGGTGAAATCACCGATTCCTCCATGAGTTTCCCTCATTTCTCTTTAGTGTCCAGCTTTCATTTTAGAAAATCATGGGGCTCGGGAACAGGTGTAATACTATGCGAAGTATAGCTGTTCTTACTTCTTCAGCTCACTAGGACTAAGACCGAAGTACTTCTTAAATATTTTACTGAAATGTTCGGGAGATTCGTAACCAACACGTTCAGCAATTTCATAACGACGTAAATCGGTATTGAGCAACAGCGACTTGCTCTCTTCCATCCTCAGTTTGATCACATACTCCCACAGATTGTAGCCGGTATTCTTCTTGAAGAGGAAGCTAAGGTAATTGGGGCTGACGTGATTCTTCTTCGCGACCTCGTGAATCGTCAATCCTTTCTGGCTGTAATTATCTTCGATATATTGCTTGGCCCTGTCGACAATCCGGTTATTCTGTGTCGTTAGTTCTTCAGCCGTAGGGTCCTGAGCATAATTGCTCCAATTGAAGTCCCCGTAATAGAACACATGGTAATCGCCATGCTTCCCGCCCCACACAATCGCCTTATCC
This sequence comes from Paenibacillus motobuensis, assembly GCF_039521865.1. NCBI lineage: Bacteria > Bacillati > Bacillota > Bacilli > Caryophanales > Paenibacillaceae > Paenibacillus > Paenibacillus motobuensis. The sequence goes on from NZ_BAAACX010000002.1 coordinate 20,274, forward strand.
GCTTGACGATCAAGCACAGGCATAAATTCAGCCCCCTTCAGAATCTGGCTAATGCCGATGATGGCCGGAATATTTAAGTACTTCTGCACATGATGATGCAAACTTCGTCCGATCATTTCCAGATGATTGATTTTATTTATATCCAGTTCGTCATACTCTGTCTCGTTCCACTGCAGCAGAATACAGATATCTCGTTCACCTAAATAGCAGGTCAATATTTTCTCTTCTTTATGTAGCAACTCCTCAGCCACGTTCCGCGCAGCATAGCGTAGCAGACGTATATCCCGCTCCGAATAGGAAGCCTCCCCCTCCAGCGGAATATCAAGCTTCATTCTGATCACGGAGAAATAAGGCCCTACTAATCTTAATTCCTCTAAAATATCCTCTTGCAAAGAGACCGTTCCGTTCAACAGACGCTGCAGAAGCTCATTCTTCTCTGGACCGAATTCCTCCATTTGAAAATGATCCGTATCCGCGGACAAAAACTCATCGATTTGCGCAACGGGCCGCTCCATCTTCAACAGGGCATTGCGGACGGAGTCCAGGAAATTCTCGCTATTCAGCGGCTTGATCAAATAATCCCTGGCCCCAAGCCGCAGCGCCATCTGCGCATATTGGAACGTCTCATGGGCAGAGATGATAATGGTCTGCACCCACGGCTTGACCATCTTGGCTTGCTGCATCAATTCGATCCCGCTCATCTCTCCCATCTGGATATCAGTCACAAGCAGATCGATCTCCTCCATACGGATGTAATCGAGAGCTTCATGCCCGCTGTAGGCGGTATATACCGCTCCAATATCGATGCCGGAGCCGTTCAGAAGTCCAGCCAGCCCCTTGCAGATTAATGGTTCATCGTCAACGACTAGTATTTTGTACATTCTCTTCTCCCCCTGTAGCTTTTTGAGTCCAACTACGTACACTCGCTCCTCACGCCCTAGCTTCATTCTACTGAAGCATTTTGAAAAACGCACAGTGGAAGCATAGGCTCCGGTGCCGAAAACCGGACTTTTTGAATATACACACCTTATGCTATGGCTGCTCTCGCACGGACTTTGGAAGCTTTAGCGTAACCCGAGTCCCGTCTTCCTCGCGCTTCGAGTATTGAAGTCCATAATTGGCTCCAAAATGCAATCTGATTCGCTGATGAATGTTGCGTATTCCATAGCCGAACGTCGGGTCCGGATTCTCTTCGTCAAGCAGGCGATTAATCAGCTCATAATCTACTGGCTTGTACCCGTTATCTTCTATGAATATAAATAGATTGTCTTCATCCGAGGCAGCACGAATCACAATCTTTCCGTCCTCCCCCATATGCTTCACACCGTGAATAATGGAGTTTTCGATTAAAGGCTGCAGCGTTATTTTCGGGATGGAGATCGGCAGAAGCTCCTCGGGAATATCGATCAAGACTCGGAACTGATAATCATATCTATGCTGCTGTAATTTGATATAGGCAGAAGCATGCTCAAGTTCCTCTCCGAGCGTAATCAACTCCCGGCCCTGGCTGAGACTGATCTTCATCAACTTGGACAACTCTTTGATCATTTCTGCAGAGGCGGTATTCCCTTCCATCGTACTCTTCCAATAGATACTCTCCAGCGTATTGTAGAGCAGATGTGGATTAATCTGCTGATACAGAATCTGCAGCTGGGATTCCTTCTGCTTCAGATCCATCGTGTATTTATAATGAACCAGCGCATTCAACCGCCGCGCCATATCATAAATGCTATGCATCAGTACGCTAATCTCGTCCTTTTTCTCCCTGCTTGGGGTCTCCGGAACGATATTCCCTGGTTCATAGCGTCTGACGAAATAAACCAGCTTCTGAATGGGCATCATTAGGGATCGCCAGAAATAGAGCATGAAGATCAGACTCCCGGCAAAAAAGACAATCGAGATCAGCTGGATTACCTGCTTGATCTCCTTCTGCTGATGCAAAAGCGCTTGTACCGGAACTTTATAGACCAGCTTCTGCTGCAATACATGGTTATAATTAACGACGTAAATATAATCGCTGGTAATGACATCCTTCACGCCGCTGGTCATTCCCATATCCGCAACCTCCAGCGGAAGCTCCAGCACATCTTCGTGTTTATTGCTCTGGGCGCTCAGAACGCGGTTGCTCCAATTTGTAAAATAAAGCTCTCCCTCCGGCAGCGATACGGTCTGCAGCGATTCCTGAACCCGAGCGTCCAGATTCGTAACCACCAATACCCCAATCGTGCCATTTCTATAAATATTGTTGATTGCCCGGATATAAGCGAGCGTTCTTTGATCGCCTTGGCCCTTAGAAGGAGGCGACAAATGATCGATCAGCCTTAAATATCCTTTCCCTTTCTTGTCGACAGCCTCGTCGAACCAGTCCGGCTTCTCATCGTCAGAGAAAAAATAGACTCCCGATTTTTTCGGCCCTGGATAGAACGGAGCAAAAAAGTAGGTGTTCTGCGGATCATACACATATAGCGAGTAATAGACTGGCTCTCGCTCATCTGTCTCTTGCGAATAAGTGGTCAGTAAATTTTCGAGCTTTTCGTAATTTTTCACCCTTTGCAGTATCGTCTCATCGGTAGAAAGCGGATTCAATTGCTGTAGCAGTGAGTTCTGAAATACAGTAGAAGTCACCTTGTTCACTGCTTCAATGTCACGATTGATCAGCCGGAAATTTTGCTTGTTCAGCTCGATATAGGCGTTGGTGACATGACGCTTCAAGATTTGATCGGCTTTGTAATTGCCGTAGGCATTCAGAATGAATAGCGGAATAATGATAATAAGGAATAACAGGAATAGCTGCTGCTTCACATTCATTCGATTCAATGGATTATTCAGTCTATATCTCAATTGCCTTTCCCCCCTGGCACTTGAAGCGGTAGTCCAAAAACCTCCGCACACCCCTTCATTCAACTGAGGCGTTTTGAAAACGCACATGGGAAACATGAGTTTCGGTGCTAAAAACCGGTCTTTTTGAACACACACTATAAGTGTAACAAGAATAAAAATTATCAATGGTGTGTATTTCTACGCACATCATAGTTATTCCTACGATCGGCGGCTATGGAAAATTTCAGGAGCTACCCCTGAGCTAGCAGCCACCTACCCATATTTCTGTAACGAGACTACGGATCGTTATTTCTTCAAAAACATTGCTAAATTAATTCTAACGAAACTGCAGATCATTATTTGAGATTAATTCAGGCTTTTTACAGTCAATTCCCTATAATAGCGATACCTAGTTTCGTTACATTTTAAAACAGCACTTTGGGACCTAAATAACGATATCCATTTTGGTTAGAGTTCGAGCGCACTCCTGAATGCATACAAAAAAGAAGCTACCTTCAAGTAGTAAAACACTACTATCGGATAGCCCCTCACTGACTTCGTATGACGATGGTCGACCACAAACCACCACATATTATCTAATAATCAGCCTTCATTCACCGGGCATTACCCGACCAGCTCATCCAGCCCCCGGATCACTCTGTCAGCCGCGAACAGCACCTCTGGGCTGCCGATGCCGATTACACTACAGCCGGCGGCTTTGCCGGCCTCAACCCCTGCCGCCGCGTCCTCGAACACGACGCAGTCGGTCGGAGCGAGGCCAAGCGCTGCGCTGGCCTCCAGGAACACCTCCGGGTCCGGCTTCGCCTTGGTCACCTTCGTCCCGTCGATCACCGCGTCGAACAGCTCCGCGATACCCAGTCGATCAAGAATGAACGCTGCATTCTTGCTGGCCGAGCCGAGCGCGATCTTCACGCCCTGCTGGCGCAGTTGCTGCAGGTACTTCTTGGCGCCCGGCAAAATCTCCGATGGCTCAAGCCGTGAAATATACTCGACGTACTCCTTATTTTTCTCCTTAGCCATCCTGAGGCGCTCCGCTTCGCTAGTCTCTACACCGCCGATCTCCAGCAGAATCTTCAGCGATTCTACCCGGCTTACCCCTTTGAGTCGTTCATTATCCGCTTCCGTAAACTCAAATCCGAGCCGTTCAGCGAGCGAGTGCCAGGCCAAATAATGATATTTTGCAGTATCCACGATCACTCCGTCCATATCAAAGATCGCACCTCGCATCGTATCCAGCATATCTTCCTCTCCCTCTCTATCAAGTACTCGTTAATTGCTTCCTTGCTGATTCGTGGCACTTACTCTAGCCCTCTACTACAAGGCAATAGATAGAATCTGGCCCGGTGCTGCCATTACGTTCTCTAAACTAGCTGCAACTTCCGAATCTGTTATCTCTGTCCCCTCGTCAAGCCGTCGCTCAATTCGGAACTCAATCGAAACCTGATTCTCTTCCGCAGCCTCTACCTTCACCTGATCCACTTCAATCGTAACAGTGAAGCTCGCCCCTCTCAGACGCAGCGGGAAGCTGACCGAGCTCCATGCTTCAGGCAAGGATGGGGCAATGGAGACGACTTCTCCGTCGAACCTCAGTCCCGCAAAACCGAGCACCGCGGCCATCCATGCGCCTCCGTTCGCCGCAGGATGCGTCCCTCCGATATACAGGTCGCCGACGTACTGCTTGGAATCCCCGGTCAAATCGATCGTAGCCGTGCGTTTGAAATAAGGGTATGCCCAATCCGATAATCCGATATCTGCAGCTACTAACGCATAAATACAAGAGCTTAAACTCGATCCATGCTCTGTGCGAGGCTCATAATACTCCCAGTTGCACTGCTTGATCGCCCTGCTGAACTCATCCTTGAACAGATGCAGCATCAGGACAACGTCGGCCTGCTTCAAAATTTGCGTCGTCGTAGCAAGTCCGTTGCCGCCGCCAAGATATTCATGCTTGTTCAGGACTCGTGATTTCAGCTGCCCCAGCGTTACGTCCTCAAGCATGAAGTAGCGGTCGAACTGCTCGATCACTTCACTGTCCTCGGCAGGCTGCGGAATATACAAACGGTCGTGCATGTCGCAAAGCTGCTCCGGCTTGATTCGGCTGTCCACCGTAAGGGACTCGGCCATGTCTGGATATTTACTCTGTAAATAATTGAGAACCTCTAACGCAATATGCAAACAACGCTTAACCATCGCATTCGTGAAGGCGTTGTTGTTCACCCGCTCATGATATTCATCCGGCCCAGTCACATCCAGAATCTCATAGCGGGATTTAAAAGAATTATAGTAAGCGTAGGAGTAGAAGAAACGGGCGCATTCCAGCACCGTCTCCGCGCCACCGTCCAGCAAAATACTGTCATCTGCGGTGAAGATGAAATACTGATAGATGCCGTAAGCTACATCCGCGCTGATGTGCACCTGCTTATCGCGGAAATAAGTCCGCATCGGACGCCCGGTGAACACATCATTGACATTGAACAGGGTACAAGCATCATCCCCGTTCTCCTGGCTCTCCCAGGCGTAAAACGCTCCTTCATATCCGTACTCCGCCGCCTTCCTGCGCGCGCCATCCAGCGTATGAACTCGATACATCATCAGATTTCGGGCGATGTCTGGCTGAGTATACAAGAAGAACGGGAGCATGAACATCTCCGTATCCCAGAAGATTGCGCCTTTGTATACCTGTCCTGATAAGCCCCGCGCTGGGATCGACAGCTTCTCCGAATGTACCGGGGCAATGATATGCAGCTGGTACAGGCTGTAGCGAAGGGCGAGCTGAGCCTCGTCATCCCCTTCGATGCGAACATCAGACTCCTTCCATTTTCGCTCCCAACAGTCCGTATGCTCGGCATACAGCGCCTCGTATCCAAACGCAACAGCTTCCTGGCTATCCTTGAATGCCGCAGCAATTGTATCCGCAGCTTCATCCAAACCGGTAAATACGGACACATACTTGTGGAAGGTATAGCTCTTGCCCGCTTCAGCCTGTAAGCGGATCTCCTTACCGAGGAAGTCGCCGGAGTCAATAGTGCGCTGCTCTCCGAATCCGCACGCAAGGGAATGACTAACCGAGACCGGAATGTTCAATTCATGTGTCCAACTGGTACAAGACAAGGTTTCTCCCTGTGCTCCTTCGTGGACGGTACCTTCCATTCGCTCCAAATGCGGACCGTTAATATCCCATATCCTGCCGTCAATCCCGGTAGTAATAGTTAACTCACAAGCCGTGCTGCAAGTAATCGTTACGCGATTGACGAGCAAGTGCAGACGCTGCAAGCTGCAGAAACGCTCCGACTCAACAGTAGCGGTTCCGCCGCCCTTAGCCGGATATACTGTCCTGCGACGATGCACGCCGTGCCGTATATCCAGCTCCTGCTCATGCTCAAGCGGCTCACGCTCGAGCACGCTTAATGTAACACCGTCACATATCACTGTGGTGGACAATCCATTCGGCGCGTTGATCGGCTCCCGCCATTGATCGCCGACTTTGTCGTACAGACCGGCTACAATAGTTGCCGTCAGCTCCGAATGAGCGAACTCTTCCAGCGTGCCGCGATATCCCATATAACCGTTGCCGGTCATAAATTTATTGCCGTTAACAGCTATCCGTTCCCTGTCGAAGCCGCTTTCTCGAATGATCCAGCTCATCGTTCATTCCTCCTTCTTCAGATCCAGCACAATCCCTGCCGGGCCGACGATATGGTCCTGGCCATAGATATGGATCGAAGCGGGATCGCCGCTGCGTACACTAATCTTCACCCGCTGCTGGTTCACATCGACTGCGAGCTCGGTTCCCTGATAAGTGATCGGGAAGGAATATTGGCTCCAGCGCTCGGGAATCGTCGGATTGAAGATCAGCTTATCCCCATCTGAACGCATCCCCCCGAAACCATAAACAATATTCATCCACGCTGCGGCAATCGAAGTCGTATGCAGCCCCTCTCTCGTATTACGGTTATAATTATCGAGATCTAGCCGAGTTGCGAATTCGAAGAACTTGTAGGCTTCGACAGGTCTGCCAATCTCTGCAGCCAGAATCGAATGAATTGATGGAGACAAGGACGACTCATGGATACATCTCGTCTCGTAATAATCGTAATTAGCCCGTTTCGCCTCGACTGAGAACTCCCCACTGTACAGGAACATGAACATAAGCACATCTGGCTGCTTAATCATGTCGTAACGATAGAGCCGGTCATAGGACCAGTGCGAATAGAGTGGAAACTCGGTCACCGGAATCGAATGAATATCAAGATGCGGCATATCGAAGAAACCATCATGCTCCTCGTAGATTCCCGTCTCGTCATCATAAGGAATCTTCATGTTGTCAGCCTTGTTCTTCCAGTCCATCTGCTCCTGCATCGTCAACCCCAGGCGATGCGACAGCGCTACAAAGGCGGACAGTTCAGCCTGCTCCATCTCAGCAATCGTCTGCAGCGTATACTCGAACAGCTTCTTCGCCATCAAATTGATGTAACAGTTGTTGTTCACCATAAGCTGGAACTCATCCGGTCCCATAACCCCGAAATAACCGTATTTGCCGCTCTTCTGTCCCCACTGCCCACGGGTCGCATAGAAACGGCTGATCTGAATCAGCATCTCCAAACCTTTTTCATATAAAAATGCCTTGTCGCCTGTAATATTCACATAATGACGAATCCCATAAGCCACTGCCGTACCTACATGCAGTTGTAGATTGGAATGCTGCCACAGGTCACAGCTCTCCGTCCCATCGATCGTCGCAATCGGATAGAACGCCCCTTCACAGTCGAGTTCCTTCGCCCTCTCCAGTGCTTGCGGCAATGTCTTATACCGGAACTCCAGCAAGCTGCGCGCTGCCTTTGGGTTATTGAAGATATAGAACGGCAGACAGTAGGACTCCGTATCCCAGAAGGCCAGGCCGCGATAAGCTTCCCCGGTCAGCCCTTTCGCCCCGATGTTGAAGCCCGGATTGTCACCATGATAGGTCTGATACAATTGGAAAATACAGAAGCGAATCCCTTGCTGATTCTCAGGATCCCCTTCGATCACGATGTCGGAATGCTTCCATACCTTCGCCCAATACTGCTCCTGCTGCTCCGCAGCTGCCTTATAGTCCACCTCGCAGTACTTCTTAGCCAGTTTCATGCCCTTGGACCAGACTTCATCATCGCTCTGCTCCCGATCCTTATCTGCATAATTGATGACCAGCTTATCTACTACAGTCTCTTCTTCCTTATTCAGCTTCAGGATGATCTCATCGCCTATGAAATTTTCTTCACTTAATGCCGCGCTTTTGGCTCCCTTCGGCAGATCGAGCCGATAGCTTGAGAACAGCCGATTTCCCGTATTCGCTGTCCGGCCAAGCATTGCGCTAATTCTGCGTTGACCGTCCTTCTTTACACTTTCCCAGTATCTTGTATTCTGATCTTCATGGATCGTTGCAAAGTCAAGCCCCATGATAACCTGAGCTGTACCGGCGAAGTTGAGCGGCTTCAGCATGACCCGCTGACATCCAAGGTTCGACACCTCCATACTTATCAGCCTTTCAAAGACTAACTGAACGCTCTTTCCATTCTGCAAATGCCAGATTAGCTGACGTGTATATACTCCCCGCTTGAAGTCCAGCTCCCTGCGAAAGTCCGAGAACTTGCTCGTTCCCATATCGAAGGTCTCATCGTCGATCGTAACGCGTGTATAGAGCCAGTCAACCCCGTTGACCATAAAGCGTAATGAGCGAATGATTCCCTTATAGTGCGCCCCAACCTCGCTCTCTTCGAACAATCCATTGAAATAGCTGCCTATTAACGTGTCACCGCTATAACCTTCCTCGGCATAGCCGCGAACCCCCATATATTCATTGCCTAACGAGAAAATAGATTCCGACACCCGGCTTCGCTCTGGATCGAACCCTACCTCAACGATCTTCCATGGATCAACGACTAAATATTTATCCGCTATCTTCGGCATATTTGATCTCTCCCTATTGAATATTCATTCTGTTCTGGCATGCCCTTCATCCAGATTAGCCAAAACATCGCTCTGTACGAATGTCCAGGTCTAATGAGCTTATGTGTGATCTTACTGACTTGAACTGGATCTCATTGATTAATAGGATAAACCTATTAGTGGGATTGAATTTATATATTTAACCAATTTGAATTTGTATGTCACAATAGAGGCAATTCATATGGAGGAGGTTCGGTTATGGAGGCAAGACAGGTATGGAACGCTAAGCTCTACGATACGAAATTCAGGTTTGTATCCGAATACGGCAAGGATGTGCTCGAGCTCCTGAACGCACAGACAGGAGAAGAAATCATTGACCTTGGCTGTGGTACAGGGGATATCTCTTATGAGATTTCCAAGACAGGAGCCGTTGTCAGCGGTTTTGATTTATCGGAGACGATGATTCAGCAGGCTCGCCTCAAATATCCAGACCTGAAGTTTGAAGTTCAAAATGCAGCCCATTTCTCTGTGGAACGGCCTGTTCAAGCCGTATTCTCCAATGCCGCACTGCATTGGGTCAAAGACGCCGAAAATGTAGTCAAATCCGTCTATCGTGCCTTAGATGCGGGAGGAAGATTCGTTGCCGAATTCGGTGGCAAAGGAAATGTGGACATCATCGTCCAGCACATGACCAAGGTACTTGACGCGAACTATGGCATCGATGCCAAACCGCTCAATCCCTGGTATTTTCCAAGTCTCGGTGAATACAGCAGTTTATTAGAAGAGCACGGTTTACGAGTAACCTATGCCGTGCACTTCGACCGGCCTACCAAGCTGGAGGGTGGGGCAATGGGCATGCAGCACTGGCTCCGTTTATTTGCTGAGGATTCATTTCTATATTCCCTAAGCGAGCCTGATAAGGAACAGGCGATTCAGCTCATCGCTAAATCCGCTGAACAAGATCTGCTGGTTGGCGGTGACTGGTACGGGGACTACAAACGGCTTCGAATTATTGCCATTAAGGAAGAAACGTAATATAGAATGCATTCGGGCACAGAAAAACGGATACCCCATTCGTCTATGGCGGTATCCGTTATATCTTTACAAGTATATATTTTCATTAATCGCTTTTCTCTTTATCCATATGTCCCGTTTTCCTTAAATAACTATCGTATCGGTCATCAACTTCCTTGGCGATTTTACGGTATTTGAACGTCTCTTCTACGATCGGGTCAAGTTGTGTTTGAATCCTTACCTCATATCGTGGAGACAAGCGGCGCCGTTCTTCTGCGCGGCGCTCCTCCTCGCTAATTGGCTCGCCTTCCGTCAACAGTTCATTCAATTCCCGCTCCAAATTTTTCTCATCGCTCATGGTATTTGAACTCCTTTTCGAATCAGAATCCGGTCTTCACAGGATGTATCGCTAGACCCCCGTGGCTTCGGCAGTCTTCAGCACATCGAGCAGCTCCTGATGGATTTTGCCATTGGTGGCCACCAGGCGGCGAACGCCAATATCATAAGGATTACCTACCGTGTCGGTAACGATACCTCCCGACTCCTTGACCAGTAGAGCACCTGCAGCAATATCCCATGCATTCAGACCAACCTCATAATAGCCACTAAGCCGACCAGCGGCAACATAGGCAAGATGCAAAGCTGCGGAGCCAGCGGCGCGCAGGCTGCGAGTTCGATCCGATAGTGCGGCGATCCCTTTCATATTAACTGGCAGCGCAACTTCACGGTCCGGGTTGAAGCCAACCGCCAGGACGCTGTCTGCGAGCTTCCCATCTCGAGATACTCGCGTTGGGTTGCCATGAACATATGCTCCCTTGCCTTTCTCGGCAACGAACATCTCGTCGCGGATCGGGTCATAAATTACGCCTATAATGACTTCACCACGATAGGCCAAGGCAATCGACACACAGAAGAAGGGATAGCCTTGCACAAAATTCGTCGTCCCGTCGATCGGATCGATGATCCATAAGTATTCAGCTTCCTTCTTCGCCTCTGTCAATGCATTCGCAGATGCTTCGGCGCCGGGATCAACACTTTCTTCCCCAAGGATCGCATGATCCGGAAAATGTGTCAGGATCAGCTTACGAATCATCAGTTCTGCCCCTTTATCAACATCGGTGACCAGATCCTGTGGTGAACATTTCGTATTTATCTCCTTAATTAGTCCAAGCCGGCTCTTAATCCATTCTCCCGCTTTGGAGGCACTGTTGATCGCCACAGCCGTTGGACTCTTGCTTCCTACTACGTATGGAATTTTAGGCTTAGGTTCCAATGGTTTCACACTACTTTCTAATTGATTTTCAACTTGCATAGCTTTTCTATGAATCTTGCAATTTTTACCTTTTTTAAAATATACGCCCCGAATGGCGCAAAGTTGCATCATTTTAGTGACTTGTCTAGAAAATCAGGCTGAATAGCTGCAAATCGATCTGTATTTAATATACCACCATTTATATAAAAAGTCCGTAACCAGCCACTTAGTACGGCCAATTACGAACCCCTCTTACGAATATGAATCAACTAAATGAGATCTTCTATTTACAGAGTTCCCGCCGTCAGGAAAAATAAACCTGAAGGAAATCCATTTCGTAATCTTCCTCTCAAAAGCTTGTCCCTCAATGTGCCCTAGGCAAATGAACCGCAATTGACCGAGACAAGCTACTGAGCGAAAGGGGCCTAGGCTACTTGGCCTCTCCAAAGAACATCTCGTAAGCAAGCGCAGTTTGGATCGCAGACTCTTCATCCGTTAGCGAACGTACCAGATCCAACTCGACTGCGGTCACCTCTTCACCGTTGAAGTTAATCTCAGCAACACAGGCGGTGATCTTCACTATGGCTACAGCCTTATTATCCGGGCTATAAGCAATGACCTTCTGCCCGGTCGGGAATACGCGCAATCCCTCCTTGCGCATTTTGCCGCGACCATATTCCAACAGGTCGAACAACTCCTGTTCATTCTTGAATTTACATACCGAATTAAATTCTGTCTGGAACCCCATGCTCATCTCCCTTTCCGTCCTGAATTCATTCTGTTCCTGACTCGTCTTGCCAGATTAATGAATCCCGTTCTCAAAGAACAGATCCTCTCTCTTCGCGAACCGTTCCATTGCCAGCTCGATCAGTCGGTCAAGCAGCGTCTCATAAGAAAGTCCTGTCTCTCTCCACAATAGCGGGTACATGCTGTATGGCGTGAAGCCCGGCATTGTGTTCACTTCGTTAATCAGGATACGACCGTCTGTCTTGCGTATAAAAAAGTCAGCCCGGCACAATCCATTGCAAGCGATTGCCTTAAAGGCTTTGACCGCCACATCGCGAATGCGTTCAGCCAGCTCGGTATCCAGCGGGGCCGGAATCAGCATTTGCGATTTGCCGTCGAGATATTTAGCTTGATAATCGTAATATTCGCCAGAGGATACGATTTCTCCTGGTACGGAAGCCAGCGGAATATCGTTGCCAAGCACCCCAACCTCAACCTCGCGGGCTTCAATGAATTCCTCTACGATGACCTTAGTATCATAACGGAGCGCTAGCTTAACAGAGCTTATAAGCTCCTCTCTCGTCTTCGCCTTCGATATCCCGACGCTGGAGCCAAGATTAGCCGGTTTAATGAAGCAAGGATACCCCAGCTTCTCCTCAACCTGCTGAATCTGCATGAAGCTATCGCGCTCCCATTCACTATCTGTGAAATAACAGTACCCGCACTGCTCGATTCCCGCATCAGCGAACAGCTTCTTCATAATCACTTTGTCCATACCGGCAGCCGAAGCCAATACGCCTGCTCCTACATATGGAATGTTCGCCATCTCGAACAAGCCTTGAATCGTGCCGTCTTCTCCATTGGTACCGTGCAGAAGCGGGAAGGCGACATCAATCTTCGCTTCACCCGTTGCCAGCTTACTGAACAGCGTATTGATCGCCGCGCTTGTATCCCCCGCGTCCGATTCCAGCTTCAATTGTTCTAACGCGGTAAAAGGAGCGGATTGATTGCTGCCGACTCTCCACTCCCCCTGCTTCGTAATATAGAAAGGCAGCAATTCATATTTCTCGTAATCAAAAGCCTGCATGACTGCCAGAGCCGTCTGTAGCGACACCTCGTGTTCTCCAGATTTGCCTCCGTAAATCAGCCCTACAGTCAATTTGTCCTGTCCCATGGGTAACCTCTTTTCTAAATATAAATACACGTCTTGATCGATTGAAACTCCCTGATGTCAGAACCGGTCCGCTATATGGAAAAACCGATATACGGTATTCTCGGTCCAGGCATAGGAATCCCGATAGTCCCAGTAGCGATGCTGGCTTGGCGTTGTATGTGCATTCACAAGCGGCATGCCGCCAGCGTCAAAGGCGGTTACGATTGTACTGTGCTGATATGCACCGTTCCCGTCCCAGTCGTAGATAATGACATCTCCTAATTGAAGCAGTTCAGGACGATCAACGACCTCTGCACGCATATGAGAGTTGCTATGGGTCAAATATAGCTGCAGGGCATTCGCCACCGCCCAGCTATAGCTCCACGCTTCCTGTTTGCCTACATATCCTTTGTACCACCAGCCCGATTCTCTTTTTCCAGTATAGTTTATTGGGGCTCCGCCTGCAAAGAGACATTGGGAGATATAACTGGTGCAATCGACTTCAAATTGGGCAAATTCCGGATTATAGCTATCCCACCAGCGATCTGCGTACAATACGGCGTCTTCACGCCGATAAGCTGTGCTTCGCTGGGACCCGCCCGCCCCGAGAATCTGATGATTCAGATAAGGACGAGACGGACCGGCCTTCGTCGTGTAATCCTGATTGTAGATGGAGGCAACATTTACCGGAGCGCTCCGTTCCGGAACAGGCTGAAATACGCGGGACACCGTCCAGCCATCCCCCTCGTGCAGGAGAGTCAGGCGCTGCTGATCGATCCGCTTCTCCTGATGTCTGGCACCGCCTTTATCATAATAGATCTTCTGCAGCAGCAGCAGTTCTACTTCTATTTCACCTGCACGATGCTCAATCTCGCGGACCAGCCGTGCTTTCGTCTCACATCTAACCGGAGCAGCCCCCCGCTCCCTGTACCACATCTCCAGCCTATGTTTACGTTCCCCGCTGCGGATCAAATAATCCAGATCGGTCACGACGGAATCCTCCGAGCGTACCCGGTAATCCACCTCATCCTGATTAAGTTGATTCACGTACTTTGTCAGTACTCTTCTCCATTCGTCCGCCATGGTTCTCGCCTCCTTCAAATACATTCCCATTCTATTTATATGAACGCGTAATAATGAGTATGTACTAACTAGAGGTATCCTTGTTTATGCACCCGAGCTTAATGACATCGCCCCTAAATGGGTAACGCTGACAGCAGAAGCAACTGGACAAAAAACACTTTACTCGCTTCGGTGGGGAAGCTATACTTAAGGTAGTGAATTTGAAATTGTGTTTCACCTAACGGAACAAGGAGGTACATTCATGTCAAAGAACGATTTTTTCACTGCTGCCCGTCAACTGTCTGTTGGTGGTAAGAACTATCGCTACTATGACCTGCAGACGCTGGAACAGCAAGGTCTTGGCCAAATTTCCAAGCTGCCGTTCTCGATTAAGGTATTGCTGGAGGCGGCTATCCGCCAATATGACGGCAGAGCTATTACCGAAGAACATGTGAAGCAAATCGCTGGCTGGGCCGAGGGCCGCGATGAGAACAAAGAGATCCCATTTATCCCGGCAAGAATCGTGCTGCAGGACTTCACCGGCGTACCGGTTGTCGTCGATCTGGCGGCTATGCGCGATACCGTGAAGAAAGCTGGCGGTGATCCGAAGCAGATCAATCCGCTCGTTCCCGTCGATCTCGTTATCGACCACTCTGTCATGGTTGATGCCTTCGGTTCCCCTGAAGCGCTCGAATATAACATGAACATTGAATTCGAACGGAATGAAGAACGCTATCGCTTCCTGCGCTGGGCGCAGACCGCATTCAACAACTTCCGTGCGGTACCGCCTGCAACCGGGATTGTGCACCAGGTTAACCTGGAATACCTTGCCTCTGTTGCTGCTACGAAGACGGTAGATGGTGAGACGGTAGTATATCCGGACTCCCTGGTCGGAACGGATTCTCATACGACGATGATCAACGGTCTGGGTGTTGTCGGCTGGGGCGTTGGCGGTATTGAGGCAGAAGCCGGCATGCTTGGACAACCGCTTTATTTTGTAGCGCCTGAAGTTATCGGCTTCAAATTGACCGGTAGCTTGAGCGAAGGCGCGACAGCAACTGACCTGGCCTTGACGGTCACAGAAATGCTGCGCAAAAAGGGCGTTGTCGGCAAGTTCGTTGAGTTCTACGGACCTGGCTTGACTAACATCAGCCTCGCTGACCGCGCAACCGTAGCCAACATGGCACCGGAATACGGTGCAACGATCGGTTACTTCCCGGTTGACAAAGAGACGCTTGCTTACATGCGCAGTACAGGCCGCAGCGAAGAGCAAATCGCACTCGTTGAAGCCTACTACAAAGCTCAGGGCATGTTCCGTACTAATGAGACTGCTGATCCAGAGTTCTCGGATCTGATTGAGCTGGACCTCGCTACAGTCGTACCAAGCTTGGCTGGGCCTAAGCGTCCGCAAGACCGGATTGAGCTCACTGAGATGAAGAACAAATTCAATGATATTATCCGTACTCCTATTGATAAAGGCGGCTACGGCTTGAGCGATGAGAAGATCGCACAGCGTGTTCCGGTCACTCATCCTGATGGAAGCACAAGCGAGCTCGCTCCAGGTGCAGTAGTTATCGCAGCAATTACAAGCTGTACGAACACATCCAACCCTAGCGTAATGCTAGGAGCCGGTCTGCTTGCTAAGAAGGCCGTAGAACGCGGCCTCACCAAGCCAGGATATGTGAAGAGCAGCTTGACTCCAGGCTCGCTCGTCGTCACTGAATATTTACAGAAGTCCGGTCTAATTGAGCCGTTGGAGAAGCTCGGCTTCTACGTAGCAGGTTATGGCTGTGCTACCTGTATCGGCAACTCCGGACCACTTCCAGAGGAAGTCGGCAGCGCGATTGCCGATAACGACCTGACAGTTGCTGCTGTATTGTCCGGCAACCGTAACTTCGAAGGACGGGTTCACGCGCAGGTCAAAGCGAACTATCTCGCTTCGCCTCCGCTCGTCGTTGCCTATGCAATCGCTGGAACGGTGAACATCGACCTCCAGAATGATCCGCTCGGCTATGATCAACAAGGTGAACCGGTTTATCTGAAAGATATCTGGCCAACTTCGCTGGAGATCAAGGAAGCCATCGCTTCTTCGATTAGTCCAGAGATGTTCCGCAGCAAATATGAGCATGTCTTTACGCAAAATGAACGCTGGAATTCGATTGCTGTCCCTCAGGGCGAGCTCTATGAATGGGATGAGAAATCAACCTACATTCAGAATCCACCGTTCTTCGAGAAGATTGGCGACGGCATGCAGGATATCGCTGATATCCATAGTGCGAGCGTGCTGGCTCTGCTCGGCGATTCGGTTACAACCGACCATATCTCGCCAGCCGGCAACATCTCGCCTTCAAGCCCTGCCGGGCATTACTTGAACGAGCGCGGAGTGGCCCGCAAGGACTTCAACTCCTACGGTTCGCGTCGCGGCAACCATGAGATCATGATGCGCGGTACCTTCGCTAACATCCGTATCCGTAACCAGGTAGCCCCTGGCACAGAAGGCGGCGTAACGAAGTACTTGCCAACCGACGAAGTGATGTCTATCTATGATGCGGCAATGAAATATCAAGGCGAAGGTAAGAACCTGGTCGTGCTCGCTGGCAAGGAATACGGAACAGGCAGCTCACGTGACTGGGCAGCCAAAGGAACTTACCTGCTGGGCGTGAAGGCTGTTATCGCGGAGAGCTTCGAACGAATCCACCGCAGCAACCTCGTTGGCATGGGTGTCCTTCCACTGCAGTTCCAGGAAGGAACGAGCTGGAAGATCCTGAACATCGATGGCACGGAGACCTTCGATATTCTCGGCCTAAGCAATGATGTCAAGCCAGGGCAAGAATTGAAGGTTGTCGGGACGCGCCAAGACGGCAGCAACTTCGAATTTACCGTCATTGCCCGTCTCGACAGCATGGTCGATGTAGACTACTACCACAACGGCGGTATTCTACAAACTGTACTCCGCCAAATGATCAGCGCGGCGAACTAATTCGATTGGAATTATACAGTCTTCGTAAATAAGAAGACCTCCCATTCACCTGAATCTAGAATTCAGGGTGGATGGGAGGTTTTTTTATAGTTTACATTAATTTACGTTATCTGTTATATTGTAAGTATAACAGTTAGAACAAAGAAGGTGACGACTGTGATTATCCAGCTTGATATGCAATCCGAGCTTCCGATATACACTCAGTTAGTAAATCAGATCATTGAAGGCATTGCCAGCGGCCAGTTGAAGCCGGGCGAGCCTCTGCCTTCCGTACGCAGCCTGGCCTCAGATATAGGCATTAACCTGCACACGGTCAATAAAGCGTATACCTTGCTCAAGCAAGACGGTTTCATCCTCGTGCATCGTCAGAAGGGTGTTGTCATTAACCCAGAAGGTATGCCGGGAATTACGGAGAACTACCGGAACAAAATGCAAGGAGAGCTTAAGCCTATCGCAGCAGAAGCGATCTGCCGCGGAATGAGCCGGGAGCGGTTGCTATTGGAAGTTGAACGAATATACCAGGAAATAACGCAGACTGACAAGGAGAATGATTAATATGAGTACAATATCCTCCCTTTTGATTGCCCTTATATTTCTGCCGATGATGATTTCCTTAACCGCTATGCCATATTTGACGAGGGAGACGATAAGCTTCGGCGTAACCGTCAGTGAGGACAATTATCGCAGCGAGACGCTGCGCCGTATGCGCAAGTCCTATAGTATGTACAGCGGTATTTTATATGCCGTCTTGTTCATCCTCTGTATTATCCAGCTGCTCCGCAGTACTCCCGTACAGCAGAACGGAGTCATTGGCGCTTATATCGTCATGGTTATACTGATCTCAACAGCCATGAACGTGATCTATTATTTTAGAATGAGGAAACTGCTTCCTTCGCTTCCCTCCACCCCATCTCCTTCGGTGCTGGCCGTGGACACGGGCTTCCGCCAAGGCAAACTGGTTCTCTCCAATAAGTGGTTCTTGATTCATGCAGTTATTATTCTTGCTGGACTCATCGCTGTATTGAACCGCTATGAGCAGATACCCAACCTGATTCCCATGAAGTTCGATTTCATGGGAAATGTAACTCGCAGTGCGGTCAAATCGTATCGCTCAGTTCTCTACCCGACGATTATTCAGACCTTTATGACCCTGCTATTCATTTTTATCAATTGGAGTATCCGCAGCAGTAAACAGCAGATTCAAGCGGATGATCCGCAGCGGTCACTCCGCCAGAATATCGTGTTCCGCCGCAGCTGGTCGCTATTTACGGTGCTGTCAAGCTTCGCCCTGCTGCTCCTATTCTCGATGATTCAACTTAACATGCTAGGCCAGATCAATGTGAACAGCCTGATGCTTATCAGCTTGCTCACCCCGATCTTCGTCGTTCTGTTCGCCTTCCTGATCTCCTTCAAGACAGGTCAAGGCGGGAGCAAAATCGGGCGTCCAGCAGCGGGCTCCAAGCTCGCGCCGGTGAATAACGATAGGCACTGGAAGCTGGGCATGTTCTATTTCAACCCCCAGGATCCAGCCCTATTTATGGAGAAAAGAATAGGAATCGGCTGGACGCTGAATTTCGGCCATCCGCTATGCTGGCTGGTACTGTTAGGTATCGTTGGTTTCATCGCGTTAACCTATGTTTTCGCGAGATAATATATACCTTTATTCTTAAGGAGGAAATTGTATGTCAAAGAAGAGAACACCGCTCTATGCTGCCACTGCAGCCACGATTGCTCTGAGTCTTATGCTGCCTATGGGCGCTTCCGCCGCCCCTTCATTCAGCAGCTCGACAGCACTTACACCACTAAGAGAATCAGCACTCGAATATGGAGCAGACGTCAAATGGGATCAACAGACCCGCACAATTATCATTACTAAGGGCAACACTGTAATCAAGCTGGAAACGGGAAAAAAACAGGCCATTGTCAATGGCAAGCAGGTAGTTCTGGAACACCCCATCACCATCGTGTCAGGACACGCTCTAATTGATGCCAAATTCATAAATGAGCTATTTCAGAATTCGCAACAATCCACCGATCCAGCGGACCTGTTCATCCAAGGTCTGGAAGCTGGAGATGGTGCCGAATCCGCCAAATATGTCAGCCCATCCTCTGCT
The DNA here is from genome assembly GCF_039521865.1 of Paenibacillus motobuensis. Lineage (NCBI taxonomy): Bacteria > Bacillati > Bacillota > Bacilli > Caryophanales > Paenibacillaceae > Paenibacillus > Paenibacillus motobuensis. Next base: position 39,341 of record NZ_BAAACX010000002.1, read on the forward strand.
GCCGCGCTGCAGGAGAATCTGTTAAAGGTGTTGTGGAGCAATTACGAGACCGTCTACGGTAAGATGAAACTGACTGGCAGCAAGACAGAGAAGGTCAACACTGTACACCGAAATGTAACTTACGGGGTCGAATCAGAGATAGTTCCTCTCGAAATCACCGTCCGCATGAACCTCTCAGGGCAAGTGGACGACCTGAACGTAACGACTGCCTCAAATGACTCCGGGTACAAGAAGCCATCCTATGACAAAGCAGACAGCTACACCGAGCAAGAGGTGACCGTCGGTCAAGGCAGCCTGGCATTGCCAGGGACACTCACCTTACCTAAAGGGGATGGCCCCTTCCCTGCCGTTGTGCTCGTCCAAGGTTCCGGGCCGCATGATCGCGATTCATCCATAGGCGGAACGAAGCTGTTCCGTGATCTTGCCGCAGGTCTTGCTTCACAAGGTATCGCCGTACTGCGCTATGACAAGGTGACCTATGAGCATACTTTCAAGGTAGCCTCAAATCCAAAATTTACGATAAAGCAAGAGAGCGTTGACGATGCATTAGCTGCGGTACAATTGCTCAAGGGTAATGCAAGCATCGATAGTTCGCGGATTTTCGTCGCCGGCCATAGCCAAGGCGGGTACGCGATCCCTCTGCTGGTCGCTGAGGACAAAGGCCATAATGTAGCGGGAACCGTGGTCATCTCCGGACCAAGCGGCAAGTTTGCCGATGTGCTGGCTGAACAACAACAGGAGCTCGTTCAGCGCGTCAAGCAGCTGGGAATCGATGCTGCTCCATATGAGCAGCAGGCCGCTCAATATATCGCGCTTGCCAACATCATAAATGATCCGCAGTATACAGTGGATCATATGCCGGAGCAGTTCCCATTGCAGCCTGCGTACTGGTGGTTCGAGCAGAAGAACTATGTACCGGCTGAGCTCGCCAAGAGCCAGAGCACCCCGATGCTGATTCTACAAGGAGAGAATGACTGGCAGGTACCGATGAAGCAATTCGAGGACTGGAAGACCGCCTTGAAGGACCGCAAAGATGTGAAGTTCAAATCTTATCCGAATGTGAATCATCTATTGACCACATACCAAGGCCTCTCAATTGGAGCCGAATATACCCAACCAGACAATGTATCAAAGAACATCGTCGACGATATCGCCACCTGGATTAAAGAAATCAAATAATCTTATTACAAAAAAATCGCGAGTCTGCATGGCCTTATTCTGGCCAGAGACTCGCGATTTGTTATGTTAGTGCGTGTTTACTAAGTTTAGACTTTCAGCACCGAGAGGGATCAAGTTTAACCGAGATGAATCATCATCCCCATCTCTCTGGCCGCCTCGATCAATATTGGACCATATTCATGCAAATTCTGAGGGTTCAGGCGGCTGACTGGACCGGATAAGGAGAGCGCTGCGGCAATTTTGCCGTTCCGATCAAAGATCGGAGCTGCGACCGCTGAAGCCCCGGGCTCACGTTCCTCATAGCTGATAGCATAGCCCTGCTCACGAATCTCCTGCAACTGCTGTACATACGCATCACGGTCCACGGAGGTGGGCCAATCAGGGCTGCCCAAGACAGCCTGAACAACAGTATCATCTGCATAGGCTACCAGAACCTTGCTGGAAGCGCCAACGAACAGCGGTAGTCTTGCGCCAACCGGAGCAACCCTGCGAATAGCCTGATTGCTCTGTACCGCTTGAATCCGCAAACGGTCCGTACCGTCCCGCAGGTATAAGCTTACCGTCTCACCAAGGCGATCCCGGAGCTGCTCCATTTGTGGAAGAAGCAGAACCGCCGGATCATCATTATGCGACAGATGTGCGGACAGCTCCCAAATTTTCAGGCCTAATCTGTATTTCTCGGTAGACGCATTGCGGACTACGAACCCCTTCTCCTCAAGGGTATTCAGCAAGCGGTGCACCGTGCTCTTATGCAGGTCAATCTCCGCGGCAATTTCTGTTAACCCAAGGTCATCCTTCTTCGTGAAGCACATCAATATGTCAAGCGCCCGTTCTACGGCGCGTACTGTTAATTTCCGATCTTCCATACCGGAATCATCCTCTCCTTACGTTTCACTATATGAAACTCAGTTACATAAATTATATGAGAAAACCATCATTTTCGTCAATGATAAGGCTATAAATTACCCCTCACGCATTGACAATCTGAATAGGTAGCCGTACGATATTTTCATAGTTTTTTTCATAAATCATCTTTTTTCGACACGATCTTTGACGTCAGCATGGAATTTCGATAGAATTACAACTTTAAGAGAATTAGATTTGCGCAGAAAGCGTTTTCTTGCAACCAGACATATAATAATTAAAAATTTATTCTTAGATGAGGAGGAGCATCCATGAAATTATCGAATCGCAACGATCTTCCTCTGCAGCCTGATTGGATCGGCCCCGACTCTTCCGTGCATAAATCGAAACGGATTAGTCTTAAGAATATTATCGTCGCTCTGTTACTGTCCATTATCTTCTTCCTAATCTTCTGCTTTGTTGCTCTGCACGGGTTCATCGCTTGGGTGTTGTCCAATCCGACAGTGGCCCCTCTATACTCCAACCCGAAGCTCGCCAAAAATCTGGATTACTATAATATCTCCTTCCCCGCTGCGGATGGCAGCCGGATGATGCAAGGCTGGTATATACCTGCGGATTCTTCACGTAAGACAATTGTGTTCAGTCATGGCTATGGCGCGAATCGGGAGGAGAGTTGGATTCCGATGTACGATCTCGCCCACTATGCCCATCGTCTGAATTTTAATGTCCTTATGTTCGATTATGGATTTGCCGCCGGGGGCAGCAAAGAAGTTGCGACCGGTGGCAAAAAAGAAGCTCAGCAGCTGTTAGGAGCGATCCAATATGCCAAGCAGCATGGAGGCGATGAGCTCATCGTCTGGGGCTTCTCCATGGGAGCCGGTACAGCGCTGCAAGCTGCACTTTATAGCAAGGATATCGATGCCATGATACTGGACAGCACTTTCCTGCTTGAGCCAGATACGATGTATCATAACATTCGGCAGCATATCGATTTACCGCGCCATCCTTCTCTGGAGATTATCGGGCTGTTGCTGCCCGTGCTGAATGGTACAAGTCTGCGGCAAATTCCGTATCAAGCGGTCAAGACGGAGGACTATCCGTTCCCAATTCTGTTCGTACACGGTACCAAAGACGATAAGGCTCCTTACCCGATCGCTGAACAATTGGCCGAGAACCAGACGAACCCGATCTCTGATGTATGGATCGTCAAAGATTCTCATCACGAGTTGATTTTCCGCGAGCATCCGAAGGAGTATTTGCGTCTTGTCTCAAGCTTTCTTGGTCGTGTTGAAGCCACTAAGGGCTCCAGCAGCCCTTAGTGCGTGTCCAAGAATGCTGCTTTTCGGCTCTTTGAACTACTACTCTATGTTCAATCCATAGGATTTTATAGAATAGGCCAACCTGCCTCGGTAATAAACTAAATATAATGACATACGACCGAGGAGGTTAATGAATGCTATTCGTTTATGGCCCCTATCTGCCTGTGCGTATTCTGGAAGAGATCTACTGCTGGAAGCGCCAGGAAGCCAGGCACACGCAATTAATTAAAGCGGCTATTCCCAGGCTGGAACCGGAATACGTCAAACTACTTGACGAATGGAACCGTGTATTCCGCGGGACGGAGGAGGAAGCAAGCCGTCTATTGCATCATGCTTTGAGCAATACCAATGCTGCCTCAGACCCCCATTTCATGAAAGAGGTCGAGAAGTTGCTGGATGTCTCCTGCCGCCAATCCAATGAGTTCATCAGGCAACTACACTATATTCTCGATCACAGTGCTGCTGTACAGTCCAACCCACATGCACAGGCCTTACTACGGCACGTCATCCAAGAATCGGAACATTACCTGCTGAAGGCCCAAAGCATAAATGCTCCACACCATCCAGCTCATATGATGTACAATAAATCTCCCAACGATCCCTATTCCACAGCAGAGTATATGGCTGGTCCCAGACCTGAAATTCACCCTAATGAGGAAAATCTACAAGCGGACATCTCTATTTCTCCAGAAAATAACCCTAACTTTGACGATAAGGAAAACAACGATGTTACTGCTAGCGTATCCGAAGCTGCCGTCTCATCTGATATCCGCAAAGAACAAAGTGGTGGCAATCTGGTGAATTCAGCTAACCCAATATACTCGCCTAATCAAGCACATCCGACTAATCCCGCTGATCCGCCAAGCGATAGAGACCATCCCGTCCCAATCGGCAAACATACGTTACCACCACTACCTTACGCTTATAATGCTCTGGAACCTTATATCGATGAGAAGACAATGCGCATCCACCACGATATCCATCATAAATCCTATGTAGACGGTCTGAATACAGCCGAGAAAAAATTACAGGATGCACGAAAATCAGGCAATTTCGATCTAGTAAAGCATTGGGAAAGGGAACTCGCCTTCAATGGTGCCGGCCATTATCTGCATACGATCTTCTGGGATATTATGAATCCAAAAGGCGGCGGCAGACCAGAAGGAGAGCTGTTAGAATATATCAAGCGTGATTTTGGCAGCTATGATGCCTTCAAGAATCATTTCTCAAAGGCAGCCGAGAAGGTGGAGGGCGGCGGCTGGGCGATTCTCGTCTGGAGCCCGCGCAGCCATAGATTGGAGATACTTACGGCTGAAAAGCATCAGAATTTGTCCCAATGGGATATCATCCCGTTGCTTCCTCTGGACGTATGGGAGCATGCCTATTATCTAAAACACCAGAATGAGCGTGGCAAATATATCGAGGATTGGTGGAATGTCGTCTACTGGCCAGCGGTCGCTAAGCGGTTCGAGCAAGCGAAGAAATTGAAATGGCAACCCTTCTAGCGGCTGCTTTTTTCCATCGCTATAGATTATTCGAACCCCGATCCTACGCGCTCTCCTTACGAAATCCATGACGTTTGGTCTATAGGCTTCTCAAAACACAAAAAATCCTTCAGCATACCATACCAGCAGCGTTCATTCGCTGTCGGACGGATATACTGAAGGATTGATTACCAAAATCTATTATTCTTTAATTAGAGATAAAAATTCTGCTCTAGAAGCAGCATCGGTACGGAAGGTACCTCTTACCGCCGAAGTGATTGTCTTGCTGCCTGGCTTCTTCACACCGCGGGCACACATACACATATGCTCGCCCTCGACGACAACGATCACACCTTGCGGTTCAAGTACTTCTTCCAAGATGTCGGCGATTTGCGAAGTAATCCGCTCCTGAACCTGCAGTCTACGGGTCACCGCTTCCACCAGCCGGGCTAACTTGCTAAGTCCAGCAATTCTTCCACTTGGAATATAACCTATATGTGCCTTGCCGAAGAAAGGCGCCATGTGGTGCTCACATTGACTGAAATATACGATATCTTTGACGATGACCAGTTCCTCATGATCCTCTTCGAAGGTTACTCCCAGTACATCGCGAGGATCAATCTCATACCCGGCAAAGATCTCCTCATACATTCGGGCCACGCGGGCCGGTGTCTCGATGAGCCCTTCCCGCTCAACATCTTCACCAATCAGCTTCAAAATTTCGCGAACATGGTATTCAACCTTTTCCCGATTCTCACCAACATGTGCATTTACATAATCCTTTAATCCTGACATTTAGCGCCTCCTCCTTTCAATCCAATCTACTAAATGCTTAATGCGCATTGACTTAGCCCTTGTTAGCTCTAGCTAGTCTAGATGAAAATGGCTTCTAGCCTACCCCGATCCTACGGGTCCAGTAAAAATACAAAATTGCGTCTTTAATGACCCGTAGAGATCCTGAGTAGTTGAGTTGCTGCTGAGTTACTGCGTCATTGTATTGCTAGGCCAAAGGCCGTTAGTTCTACTTCTTTTTCTTCTTCCCAGTTACAGCCGGCGGCTGATTCTTCATCATTTGCTGTGCGCGCTGCATCTGCTTGTTATTCAGATTGTAGCCCATCTGCTTGGCCATCTTTTGCAGCATTTGCGGATCATTCTGCATCTTCGAAAGCTGGTTCTTCAGATAGAAGACACCGATCGCAAAGCCACCGATCAAACCAACGATTAAAGTAACAATAGGAATTACAATATTCACTCCTGGACTCCCCCCGTACCCAATCTTCAATTTTCATCATGTACCTCATGCATAGCTAGAGTTACTCAACATATAATAGCATTCCGCCACTGCAGTATTCAAGCCAAAACCGCTTCAATAAAAGTGGTAGTCTCTGTAGCAAGGTCCACTTCCTTCACTTCCATCGCTTCACTCGTTCCGTGAACGATGCGAATGACCGGCCTGCCCGGCAGACCTCGATGCTGACGAACAACGACGCCGATCTCCTTCGTGGACAGCCGTACCGATGAACCGTTAGGATAGACGGACACAATCCTCGTGAATTCCACAAGCGCATCATGATCCAACTCTTGCTCAGAGCAAGCCATCAGTCGTTCACAAGCCTCATGGGGGAGCAGCGGACGACCTCCGCTCCCTTCGCCACCAGCGATCAGATTATCGTACATATTAGCGACAGCTACAATTTTCGGATACAGATGAATATGGCTTTCATCCAGACCGCGCGGCAGTCCGCTACCATTCAGGCGCTCATGATGCTGCAGTGCCGTATGGGCAATCATCAGATTAAATTCACGCTTGTTCTTCAATATCTCAAATCCACGCCAGGTATGATGATTCTTCATACTCTCCACATCTGCCCCTTCCGGCAAAGGTACAGATTTCCCAATATCGTGAAGCAGCGCACCAATAGCTAGATCCTTCAATTGTGAGTAATTCAGGCCTAAATTCAGACCGATCATGGTTGACAGCAAAGCGACATTAACCCCATGCATATAACCAGCATTATCATTAGTGCGAATATCGGTAAGCTGGATCATCACCTCTTTATTGTTAAGAACATCTGTCAGAAGTGAATCCACAGCGACACCTATCTTGCGTGGGCTCCAGTCCTTACCGGATCGAATCGCTTCCATCGTCTCGCTCATATCCCTGAACACAGCCTGCTTCGTTGGCTCACTGAGTACATCTTCTATTTCAATATCCTCGAATCCGGGATCCTTGATGTATAGCATAGTGACACCAACCCGTTTCAAAGTATTGATCATAAAAACCGTAAGCTGAATATCCTCCGACAGCAATACTGTCCCATTCGCGGAATATACGGTTCTTCCTAGTATCTGTCCGGGCTCAATGTCCTCAACACTTATAAATCTCATGATTATCCCCCTCGGTAGCCGTCCCATATTGTCTTTTGACTATATCCTTTATTTACTTAACCCTCATAAAGAAATATCGGTCAACGACCCGCCGACTTTAAGCACAAATCAATTGAGATTAGCTTCCTCCGCCTCCTGCAACTTCTGCTCGGCACGATGAAGCCGCTGGATGACTTCCTCATCCTGTTCAACAGCAAGCGCCCGCCGCACACCTTCCAGTGCTTCCTGGCCACCTATGCGGCTCAAAGCCCAAGCCGCTGTCCCCCGTATGACAGGGCGCGGATCATTGAGCATTACCTCTACAATCTTCGGTACCGCAGTGCGATCCTTGAAATTGCCAAGCCCGATCAGTGCATTCCTCTGAATCGGCTTCTTGCCGCGCCATGCGGCTGCACTGCTTCCGAATCGCTCCTTGAACTCCCGGTTGCTCAGATCGAGAATCGGCAGCAGCAGCGGCTTCACTGTCTCCGGATCAGGCTGCAGCTCTGGCCGATGGTTCCACGACTTACCCCTATTCTTCGGACAGACGATCTGACAAGTATCGCAGCCATACAAGCGATTGCCGATCTTCACCATAAACTCCTCTTCGAGGAACCCTTTGGTCTGCGTCAGAAAAGAAATACATCGTTGGGCATTTAGCACCCCGGGACCGACCAACGCTCCAGTTGGACAAGCGTCAATGCATTTTGTACACTCACCGCAATCCTCTGTTACTGGCGTATCCGGCGCAAAAGGAATATTCGTAATCATCTCACCTAAATATACCCATGATCCCCATTTGGGCGAGATAATCGCACAATTTTTCGCCTTGAACCCGATCCCTGCTCGCTCAGCAACAGCGCGGTCTACCAGAGCACCTGTATCGACCATGCTCTCCAGACGGGCATCCGGCACGCGCTCACGAATGAATTCCTCTAGCTTGGCCATCGCTTTGCGCAGCACCAAATGATAATCTTCCCCCCAGGCCGACCGGGCAAGAATACCTCTACGCTGTCCTGGCTCCGACTTCGGCGGATTGTCCAGCTTGGACGGGTAAGCCACCGCAATGGAGATCAGAGAAGCTGGCTGTTCCAGCGTCAGCTCGGGGTAGACCCTTTTATCAATATCAGGCTCCTCGAAGCCCGATTCATAGCCTTTGGCTCGACGGTCAAGCAGAACCGACTTCAACGACAAAAACGGGTCCGCGGTAGCAAACCCGATATCATCAATTCCAAGCGATGGAGCAGCTTCGATGATTTCTCGCTTCAGCTTGTCCCATACCGCTCTATCTGTTATATTGGCACTTGTCTTCAGCTCCATGCTTGTCCCTCCTCGATGTCTGTTCATTAAGATAAGCGTTTGATCGCTTCACGGGCCAGAAAATCTAAGCCGTATAAAATCCCTATATAATAGAAAAGCACATCCAGTTCCCTTTTGCAACGGGTCGCCAGACATGCCTAATAATATCAATATTGGATATTCTTTATAAAAAAATCAAAAAATGCATAAATTCTTATGACCCTGACAAGGATTGAACAGCAGCAATGCTAAGCTTCTGGAACGCCTCTAAAAATTTGCTGGCGCCGTACCCCAAGGTCTCATACAAAGGTGCGATTGCTTTATTATGTTCGTCTCCGGCAATCACAATTTTGCAAACCTTGCGCTGTTTGAAGCGTTGCTCCATTCCGTTCACAAGTCCGGTTGCTATACCTTGACGACGATAATCCGGATGAACAACCGTGCGGTAGATACAACCTACATTATTGTCGATTGTACCGATCAATACACCAACGATTTCCTCGTCCACTTCAGCAATTACAATTAAGTCTGAGTCCCAAGACAATTGCCTGGCAAATGCCCGCTTTGTGTCTTCACAACAATCTTCCGATAAGGCCACTTGCAAAAGCTCCATCACTTGATTAGCATCACTCAACTGAAAGGAACGAATACGCATGCTATGATCTCCCTTTTCTTTTCGCAAGATAGATTATGTAAAAATGTTCTCTCATTTTTACAAAACTGAAACAATTGAAATCCAGACAAAAAACGAGAAAAAATAGTCTCTTTGTCCATTAAAGCATATTTATCGTGGAATTACACCATTTTTCTTCTGAAAGCGCTTTATATTAAGCGTTTACATTCATTTTGCCACCATTTATTTCTATTACCGGAAATGAAACTGTTTCAATCTGCTAGTTTAATGATTCTCTCACTCATTTTAACACTCTACTTACAAAGTCTATTATACCTCTGAATGGAACATTTATTGTTCAAATTCAAAGAAACAGCATCATAGGCTTAATGAAGTTACAGGTCATCTTTAATTTATTGGCAAATAACACATACTAATCAACGAACCGTTAGGTTAACCATATATCTCACCCTAATCACACAATGGATGGAGGAAATAATCAATGGACAATAACCATTCGAACCTTAGCAATGATCCACAGGAGCTGCTTAAAGCTAAACATAAACAGGATCAGCATAAAGCGCAGTTCACCAACTTCGCCCGTAGTGTCAGCGGCGATACGCCTGTCGATTCAGGCCAGACAAGTCCGGACCAGCACCGCGAGCCAGATCAGCAGAATACGATGAAAAGTGTCGAAAATCGCATGATTGGCGACTAAAGTGAGTTGAGTATAGGTTCGTGTTCAAAAAGACCGGTTTTCAGCACCGAGAAGGTTGGATGAAGCTAGGGTCTGAGGAGCGGAGCGTACGTAGTGGGTACGTGAGCACCGGAAGACCCGGCTGAATTCAAGATTCGATGTCGAATATGCTCTCAGTGTTACTTCGTGATCAAAAGCGGACTTTTTGAACTACCTCTATAACAAGAAGCAGCCTCGGCCGAAGACATTCATCGAATGTCCTGCCTAGACTGCTTCTTGTTATAAGCGGCGGCGGATTAGCTATGCTCCAGCCTTATTTCGTAGAGAAGTATTGATTCAGGATACGGATAAAAACATTAGGAAAAGCCAGTTCTCCCATATCCTCCTTCGTAATCCAACGATATTCGGTCGCATCATCGCCTGAACTTGAACCGATCGCATCACCATTCGCTTCATAAGCAGAAGCGGACTCGGCCACGGCAATCAGATCACTTCGGCCATCCACCTGCTGGAAGCGGAAGACGCGCATATTCCAATGAATATGGCTGAACGTATGCTCCGCTTCCATCAGGGCTCCCTGCGGCGCGGCCAGTACGCCCGCTCCGCCTAGTGCAGCGGCGAGCCTGTCCATCGCCGGGCCGTCCGGCAGGCCGGCCCCCTCGCCGGGCTCCGCCGCTGCCGGGATGTGGGGCAGCTCCCACATTCGGGCGAGCAGCCCTGAATCCGGGCGCCGGCGGACGAACACGCGCCCGGACTGCTCTCCGTCACCCTCGACCAGGGCGACGAGCCGGTACTCCGGCCGCGGCGGCTTCGCCTTGCTCTTCACCGGCAGGCGATCCTCCGCCCCTTCCAGGCGGCCGGCGCAATGCGCCATCACCGGGCAGATCAGACACTGCGGTGATTTGGGGGTACAGATCAGAGCGCCGAGCTCCATCAGCGCCTGATTAAAGTCACCGGCGCGACCCTGAGGAATCAGCTCGGTCGCCAGATCCTCCATCAGCGTTCGCGTACCGGTCTTCATAATATCTTCCTCAATCAGGAAATACCGCGACAGAACACGCATAACATTGCCGTCCACCGCCGGTTCCGGCTGATTGTAGGCGATGCTAAGGATAGCTCCCGAAGTATAAGGGCCGACCCCCTTCAGCGCCGATACATCCTTCTTGTTATCCGGTACGATACCGCCGTGACGTTCCATCACCTGCTGGGCTGCTGCCTGCAAATTACGAGCCCGCGAATAATAGCCAAGACCCTCCCAGCATTTCAACACATCTTCCTCCGGTGCCTCCGCCAGAGCCTGAACCGTGGGAAATCGCTCAATAAAGCGCTGAAAATATGGGATCACCGTGTCGACCCGCGTCTGCTGCAGCATAATTTCCGAGACCCATATATAATAAGGATTGCGATGTCGCCTCCATGGAAGATCACGCTTCGCTGTCTCATACCAGCCCAACAATTCCTTGCTGAAATACAGCTTACTCTCCTTGCTTTCCTGCATAATTGTATTGATCCTCCCCCTCTGATAAACCGCCGTATTAACTCATTCTCTCCACCACAGCGAAAGCGGAGGCCAGTTGGCGCTCATGCGTAATGCTGATATGCACCACATAATGATCTGCACCAGATAATCCGAGACGTTCCCAAGCCTCAGGCTGCAAATATACCGACGGCTTGCCGTTTGTATTCGGCACAACCTCGATATCCTTAAATCCAAGCGTCTTGCCAATCCCACAGCCAAAAGCTTTGCTGACCGCTTCTTTGGCCGCAAAGCGGCCGGCAAGAAATTCAGCAGGGCGCTTGACCCTGCCTGGCAGTTCATATTCAGCAGATGTCAGTATCCGCCAAGCGAACTTGTCTCCGGCACTACTATCCAGCATCTGTCTGATTCGTTCAATTTCGACCACATCATGACCGATTCCATATATCAACAGAGTTCCCTTCTTCCTTATCTGCCTGATCTCATACTACTCATTCGTCTATCCTCTACAACCATACTCGTGCAGCATACAAAATCTTCTGACCAGGTGTTAGAGCTAAATTCTCATGATTCCAACGTTCGTCCTTGCTTGGACTAACCACATTGTACAAGGAAGCTATTGTGAAGGAAAGCCTATGGTAAATTTCTCATGCTATAATCAAAGGATAAACTTGTAAATTTGTACACACTCATTCGTCTTTCGTTCAAGAGCAAGAAACGTCAAGAGACTCAATCCGTCCTATTCTATACTTAGAACACAGACCGGTCTGGAGGAAGTTCATGAACAATCTCAATCTTGTCTCACAAAGTATCGAATATATCGAGGAACATCTGGAACAAGATCTTAGCTTAAAAGGGATCGCCCAGGCGATGTTTTACTCGGAGTACCATTTTCACCGCACATTCCAGCATTTTACGGGCGAGACGGTTTCAAACTATATTCGCAAACGACGCCTGTCTAACGCCGCTGAACTGCTGGCCTATACCGATCGTAAAGTGCTGGATATTGCGATTGAATGCGGCTTCGGCTCTCATGAGACCTTCACCCGGGCGTTCCGCAAAATGTACGGCATACTTCCTTCAGACTGCCGTAAGCAAGGCTATCCACCTTTCGTCGTTCCAAGAGCAGTCCCCCTGCTGATATCGGACGAATCTATTACATTGAATTGGAGTGATTATCGTATGCAACACCGTATTGAGACACTGCCCGCAATGAGAATTATCGGCTTCTCACTGACTACGACGACAATTGAAGGCCAGAATCACAAGGAAATCCCCGAATTCTGGCAGGAGTACATGCGCGAGAAATGGGGAGATAACGTCCCCGGCAAGAAAAATCCTAATGTTGAGCTTGGCGTGTGCACCCCAATTGATGAAGAAGGCTCTTTCCGTTATATTATCGGCTTTGAAGTAGATAGCGAAACTACCGTGCCAGAAGGAATGGCCGAGTTCTTTATCCCGGAAGCAACCTATGCCATCTTCACTACGCCTCCTACGGATAATGAACGATTTAGCTCAGCCATCCAGGATACATGGGGTGTTATATTCCGTGATTGGTTCCCTGCTTCTGGGTACGAGCAAGCATATTCGCCAGACTTCGAATGGTATGACGAACGCTGCTGGGGCGAGACAGATAAAGTGATGGATATTTACATCCCCGTTCAGCCAGCCCCTAGCCCTCTAGAATAACTCTCATATCTTATAGAAAAGCAGTTCTTCACCTGCCTTAATGCAGCGGAAGAACTGCCTTCTTCTTAATAAGGCGATCTCAATCTCCATCCGATAGAACATGTAAAAAACCGCTCCTGCGTAGTACCGGGCAACCGGAGCAAGGGGCGGTTTGAAGCATTGCTATCGCGGATTACTTATTTGCAAAAACGATCGAATGCACTCGTCAAATCAGCAGCAATCTCTGCTGCGGAACGATCCTCGATCTGATGACGCTCGATAAAATGCACAAGCTCCCCATCTTTCATCAGAGCGATCGATGGCGAAGACGGAGCGTAAGGCGCGAAGTATTCCCGCGCTTTGGCAGTCGCTTCCTTATCTTGACCAGCAAATACGGTGAACAGCTGATCTGGAAGCAGCTCATTCTGCAGAGCCTGGGCTACACCCGGACGGCATTGTCCAGCTGCACAACCACACACCGAGTTCACTACAACCAGCGCAGTACCTGTAGCGTTTGGTAATGCCGCTTCTACTTCCTCAGGAGTTCTAAGCTCCTTAATCCCCAAGATTGTCAGCTCATCACGCATCGGTTGAATCATTTCTCTCATATATTGATCATATGACATTGACATTTATCTTCACTCCTCATGACCTATTATATTGTAGATATGATTAATATCACTTCAAACTATAATTAATTATACATTTCGCCATCAGGAAAGCAACAACTACTATAAAGCCTAAGCTTCGATCCGCTCGGAAACAAATGGGAAAAATACGATAAATGTCGTTCCCACCCCTTCTTCCGATTCAACGTTGATTCTTCCGCCATGCCGCTCCATAATGCTTAGGCATAGCGACAGACCCAGGCCTGTCCCCTTGCTCTTCGTCGTGAAGAACGGTTCGAACAGTCTCTCCTTCTGAGCCGGTGGAATTCCCGGACCCGTATCCGTAACATACAGTTCAACGCCATCTGGCTGCAGCCTCATTTCCAGCGTTAATTTGCCCTTCTCTCCCATCGCCTCCATTGCATTGCGGCCAAGGTTAAGAATGAGTTGCTTGATCTCTTTATGATTAAGCATAAGAAGCGGCGCGTTCTCGTCGAGGCGTACCTCAATGCTCTGTCCCCTCAGGTTGGCATCCGCCCACAATAGCGGAGTTAGCTCCGAGATAATCTCATGCAATCTATACAGTTCCATCTTGACAACCCGATTCTGGGCAAGCGACAGGAAGTCATTAATTATTCCGTTAGCTCGGTCCAGCTCCTCCATCACAATACGGTAATAATGCTCTAATGAAGCCGGACTCTTCTCCCGCATCAATTGTAGAAAGCCGCGAACGACGGCCATCGGATTTCTGATTTCATGCGTAATACTTGCTGCCATTTGCCCAACCAGACCAAGACGCTCGACATGATTTAATTCCATCCGCAGCGCCTCCAACTCAGTTATATCCTGTACGATGATGACGGCTCCGATGTTCTCATTTGTATGCATCTTCGTAATCGGAGAGGTGGTCGCGTAGAAGACACGGTCAGCGCTTTGCAAGATTTCCGATGTTTTGACGTTCCCCTCCAGCGTCTGCTCTGCCCGGGAAGCGATGATTTCAAAATCGAGGCCCTGCATGACCTTCTCCATCTCCTTCCGGATCAAGTCATCACGGGTTCCACCGGGACGGCTTAGACGATAAAATTGAAGAAATGCATCGTTGACCGACACAATTCTCCCTTTTTGATCTAGCAGAGTGATACTCAGCGGTGCAGCATCCATCATCTGCTGTAGCGTCTCCGCCTCACGGAAATATTTCCTCGATAAATGCATGACCTGCTCGCGCAGCTTCTCCTTCTCCATAGTCGTCTCTATTATATGTACGAACAAGCTTCCAGCCAGTACAGATACCAGAATATTGGCAATAATCGTTACGATCGCGCCAAGCTCAACCTTTATTTCTTCTATAATATAGGGTGATACGGTGATTACCATCTCTCCGATAGCAAAGATAGCCGTTAATACAGCCACTTTGCCGCGGCTGCCAATTCTCTTGAAATAATTAGCGTTTAATAGTACAAAGGGATAAAGGAACACCCCTGTCTCAAGCAGAAACTCCAGAACCGTAAACCTTACTGCATAGAGCGGATAGAGCAGTAAATACAAAACGGCAAGGATAATTCCTTCCCTCAGTTTGCCGTACAGCATGAGCGCGAAGAGCGGCAATATCCCGAAGTTAATCGGGATCCCATTCCATACATAGCTAGGGAACAATGAGCATAGCAGCATGCTGAAGGTGCATGTATAGGTCAATCCCATGGAGTAAGACGTCTGATAAGCTTGGCGGCCATTGGGCTGAGGAATTCTAGAAGATTTCTCATACAGAAGCGGGAACAAAAAAGCAGGCAGACAAGCGATCAGGAATTGCAGTAAAATCTCCCTGAATTCAACCATCTTCTCCCTCCTCAGGCGGAAGAATACCAATCTATCATTGATTAAAGCATAGCCGACAAAGTTTTACAATATTTCTTATTTCAGATAAACACTAACCCCTTTTTAGAATGTCTATAATATGTGATATCCTATAAATTATCGTCGGAATACTGCAAACAAGACAAAACTTCAAATAAAAGTTCACTACCTTGCAAAAGGAAAGGAAAAATAGATGAGTACATTGAGCAAATATGAAGTAATCGTAATTGGAGGAGGCCCCTCAGGGCTTATGGCATCGATTGCCGCTGCGGAACAAGGTGCTTCCGTTGCCCTGGTTGATAAAGGAGACAAGCTCGGGAGAAAGCTAGGCATCTCCGGTGGTGGTCGCTGCAACGTAACGAATATCAAGGAAATTGATGAATTGATTCAGTACATCCCTGGCGGCGGAAGATTTCTCTACAGCGCCTTCTCCTTGTTCAGCAATCGCGACATCATCGCCTTCTTTGAGAATTTGGGAATTGCACTGAAGGAAGAAGACAACGGGCGGATGTTCCCTGTATCGGATAAGGCTAAGACCGTCGTCGATGCGCTGGTCGGCAAGGCCAGATCATTGGGAGTGAAGCTGCTTACACATCATCCCGTTCAAGAGGTAATGTTCGCGGAGAACGGGGTCCAGGGGGTCAAGCTCACAACGGGTGAGCAAATAGAAGCCAAATGCGTAATTATAGCTACCGGCGGAAAATCTGTCCCGCATACCGGTTCAACGGGGGATGGCTATCCATGGGCTACCGCGGCAGGCCATATGATTACAGAATTATATCCGACCGAAGTACCCATCGTCTCCAAGGAGCCTTTTATTACGGATCGAAGCCTGCAAGGGTTGTCGCTACGCAATGTGAAGCTCTCGGTGCTTAATGCTAAAGGCAAAGCAGTCGTAGCGCATCAGGGCGATATGATCTTCACCCACTTCGGCTTGTCCGGGCCAATCGCTCTGCGCTGCAGCGGCTTCATCCGTGGCGTCAAGCAGAAGAGCGGCAGCAGCGAGGTGAAGCTTGCGCTTGATCTATTCCCCGAGATGTCTCAAACCGGATTGGATGCCTATTTACGCGGGCTCCTTACCGATGAACCTAAAAAAACGCTAAAAAATGTGCTCAAAGGTACGATTCCGGAGCGGCTGCTTCCCATTCTGTTTGAACGAGCCGGCCTTTCCGGGGAGACGACCTATGAGCACTTGCCTAAGGAGCCTTGGCTTGCATTTACAGCTATGCTAAAAAGCTTCAGTATCCTGGTCACGGGAACCCGTCCCTTTGAAGAAGCCTTCGTCACTGGCGGAGGAGTTCATCTTAAGGAAGTCAGCCCGCAGACGATGGAATCCAAGCTTATGCCAGGATTGTTCTTCTGTGGTGAAGTGCTCGATATCCATGGCTATACCGGCGGATATAATATAACGGCCGCTTTCGCCACCGGGTATACCGCTGGGTATCATGCCGGCCTGCTCGCGCAAGGCCACTAAGGGCTCCGCTTTTGAGAAGAAAACCGGTCTTTAGAACATATATTCTTATACTTTTCTGTGTCTTGAGCTCATAGAGAAGAAACGCCACAGAACAGGTACAACCAGCAAGGATACGGCTGGGCCAAGCGGAATGGCTGCCAGCAGCCCCCAGCCAGGCGTGAACAAATTCATGCAAAGCCCTGCCGTAATGACGAGAATCGCAGGAAATAACAGCAGCCTCATTGTCTTGGGCGCACATATAAATTCCAGATTCTCGTCCTTCGGTAATATAGCCAGTAATTTTGCCTGATAGAAGGCACGCCGCTGCGAATTCATCCATTGGAACAATAACAGGATCAGGCCGACATATACCAATAGATTGACTGGATAAGGCGGCAAGAATACAGCCATAAATCCATATATCGCGAACTGTACATATAATAGAACTTCGCGACCGCGGAAGAAGGACTTGACCGCCGCCTCCGTAACCCGATCATGTACCTGCCGCTGACGGATAAGATGTCCACTACGGCGGAACAGCCACGGACGTGGCCTTGTCTTCGTCGGCCGTTCTACAGATGGCTGCAGAATCATTCCGGTCAGCTTCGTCCGTTGCCGTTCCTCCTCGCGGATGCCCGCCTCAAACCGTCCCTGAAGCGATACTCTTCGTCCAATTAGCCAGATAGAGACCAAACAATAGCACAACAGTATAATTATGCTGATCTCAGGCCGCAATTCGATACACAGCACACCGACAATATAGCTTGCTAAGAGTGAACCGGTACCAAAAAAAACCAATAGAGTTCGTCTGAGGCCAGTGAATACGACAGCGATCAGATTGGATAACAGTAGGTACACAGCATTCATGGCATATGTAAGTGCAAAAAGAATGAATATTTCTCTGCTCCCCATCCCGTAAATACGCCATAACAGAGGCAGCAGCAAGACAGCTTCAAGCAGAATGACGACCAGACGCTGCGCCAAAGCCAGCGAGATGGCACGCAGCATGATCCCCCGCACCCATTTAGGATGCTGCTTCAGAAATAGAACATCCGCCGCTTCAATATACAAGACGAGCCCGCTTAGCAGCAGCGTCAGGAGGATTAATACCACGGGCACAGCTTGGAACGGCAAACCAGTCAGCCAGTTCGGCAACACGTCCTGCCATAAACCATAGTAAACTCTACCAAGCAGCAAAAGTCCCGGGATGCCGATATATAATAGAACCACTCGATCAAAAGCTATACGCAGCACACCGGTTTGATGACGAATATAGTCAAGCCAGCGCCTTCTGAACAACGATCCGGCTCGAGTGGATGAGCTTATTTTGTTCATAGTCCCCATCTCCTCAAATCAATCTTCTCCCGATCACGGTATCTTAAGTCAGGGCATTGAAGCAATCGAACAGTGTTCCCTCCGGCAAGGAGGCCGCCCGCCGGATATCATCCAATTCCCCGCTCACCACGACCCTTCCGTTTGATAGAAGAACAAAGTCATCACATATTCGCTCAGCCGTATCAAGCACATGCGTACACATCAGCACGCCCGCGCCGCGGCGCCGTTCTTCTTCAAGCAGCGCGAGGAAGTCCATTGTAGCTCTGGGATCCAGCCCGACAAAGGGCTCGTCTACAATATAGATATCGGGACGAATCAGAAAACCGATCATTAGCATCATCTTCTGCCGCATGCCTTTGGAGAATCCGTCTGGCAGATGATGTTTGACATCAGTCATACGGAACCGTTCTAACAGCGCATTTCCTTCTCTCTCCAACACCGTCTCGTCAACCCCATAGACCGCCGATGCGAGACTTAGATGCTCCCATAGCGTTAACGTCTCGTAGTAGACCGGTTGCTCCGGGATGTATGCATAATGGTTCCCTGCTTTCGTGAAGTTAATGATTCCCTTCACTTCTGTGAGCAATCCCATAATAGCTTTAATCGTGGTGCTCTTACCCGCCCCGTTGGGACCGATCAAACCCGTGAGTTGACCGGATTTGACTGCAAATTCGATTTGTTCAATCGTAGAATGATTACCGTCATATCCAGCCTCTTCAATATTTACCTCCAGCAATGTATCCGCCACTATTGATTCCCACCCTGTTTAATAAAATTTAAAGGTTGCCTGTTTTTTTTATAGATTATACGCCTATAAGCAGCCTTCGTTTCATATACTGCCTGCTTCTGAATCGGAACCGGCATTCATAACGCCAGAATAAAAGGCCTCCGGGATTCCAGAGGCCTTCTTTATTATATATTATTTTATGGCGATAACTTCGATTTCTACAAGTCCGTTCTTCGGCAGCTTAGCAACCTGGACAGCGCTCCGTGCCGGATACGGCTCCGTGAAGAATGTCGCGTAAACTTCATTTACCGCTTGAAAATCATTCATATCATGCAAGAATACGGTTGTCTTAATTACATGCTGCATACCATAGCCCGCCGCTTCCAGGATCGCCTTTACGTTAGACAAAGATTGTCTTGCCTGCTCCGCAGCGGTTGGCGGAAATTCACCGGCGGTATTCATGCCAAGCTGTCCTGAAGTGATTAGCAGGTTGCCGAATTGAACGGCTTGGGAATATGGCCCGATTGCACCTGGCGCCTCAGGGGTAGCGATTGTTTTTCTCTCTTGTTGTGTCATATGGGTTCTCTCCTTAATTAGCGCATGATTCTGCGCATTCTATATTAAATTTTACAAAATGATGCTCTATGCTGCCAAGTTTTTTCAAATGGGTTGTTATCTAACTGTATCGATCTCATCATATTCCTTCAACATCTCGCGCTGCTGTTCAGGTGTCAGCTTGGTAATACCAAAGCCGGTGAAGCCCCAGATCACAGCGAAGATAATTCCTGTCCAACATAGCATTGCCCAAGGCAGATAGGAGAGCGTCGCAACGCCGAGCGTCCCCGCCATATAAGCACCAGCCGCTGTCCAAGGTAGAATAGGCTCGATAATGGAAGCCGAATCCTCGATCGTCCGCCCCAGGTTTTTAGGGTGCAATCCGCGGCGGATGTATGCTTCACGCAGCATTTCACCAGGCATCAGGATCGACACTTGACCGTTACTGGTTACCCCAATCATCGTTATCCCGGTAGCGATTGAAGCCAGGATGAGCGAACCTGTGGAACGAACATGCTTGAGAATCTTGTTAACGATCAGTTCCAGCGACTTCGTTAACGAGATCGTTCCGGCAAAGGTAATGGCACAGAAGCAGATGAGCAGCGTTCCCATCATAGAGTTCATGCCTCCACGGTTGAGCAGCCGCGGAATATCCGGTATAACAGCTGCCGCATCGAAGCCTTGAACCTTAACCATCGCGATGTCAAAGCCATTGATTACTGCGCTGATAACATCATGCAGGGAGAAACCTTGGAAGATAAGCCCGTTCGCCATCGCCACCAGGGAGGAGATCAACATCACCGGAATCGTAGGCTTCTTGCGGATTGAACCGTACAATACGATTAGTATCGGAAGTAGCAGCAATAAATTCCAATGGAACACGGTGCTTAACGTATCCATAATTGTAACGACCTTCTCTGGTATAGCGACCCCTTCTCCATGTGTATTTAACCCTGTAATTACATAGACAGTCGCCGCCACGATAAATGAAGGAATTGTCGTGTATAGAAGATGGCCGATGTGTTCGTACAGATTGACTCCCGTGGATAGTGCGGCCAGGTTGGTCGTATCCGACAATGGAGACAGCTTGTCCCCAAAATATGCACCGGCAACGACGGCGCCGGCAACGGCCGCCAGATTCGCGTCAAGCCCGGCCCCTACGCCCATAAAGGCGACTCCAATTGTACCTGCCGAACCCCAGGATGTCCCAGTACATAGAGATACGACAGAAGTTACGACGAATGCCGTAATCAACAAGAACTGCGGGTTGATGATTTTGAGACCATAATAGATCATCATCGGTATCGTTCCGCCGACCATCCAGGCTCCAATCATGAAGCCGACCGTAATCAGGATAAGAATTGCCGGCATCGTCTTAGCAATTTTCTGCGCGATCGAGCCCATAATATCGTCATAGCTATAGCCGAGCTTGATGGCAATAATTCCAGCAACCACGGTTGAAGCGATAATCAAAGGTTCAGGCGGTAGTTCGAATAGAATATAGCCTAGACTGAGCAGCAGAATCATAGTAATAATAGGAACTAGTGCTAGAAACAGAGTAGGTTGCTTGATTGTCTTTTCCTTGATGGGCTTAGCCATGACGTGTTCCCCCTAATGATGTAATAATTAATTATGACGAAGAGGATACTTATTTGCCATTCGTTCGAAGGCTTCCTGAAGCAGCACTCTTGGCGCGCCCAGATTTAGCCTTATAAATCCTTCTCCATCGGCTCCGAATGAGGTGCCGAAGCTGACACTGACCCTGCTTTGATTCTGAATCCATTCGATTAAATCGCTTTCATTTCTACTATAAGCCGAACAGTCTACCCATAAGAGAAAAGTGCCTTCCGCCTTAATGATCTTCAATTCAGGCATGTGCTCAGTAAAGAATGCTTCGGTATAAGCAATATTCTCCTTAATATAAGAGCGAAGTTCCTCAAGCCAATCATCGCACTCCGTATACGCGACCTCCAGGGCAGGTACGGCGAAGAAGGTCGGATTGTGAATGCCCGCCTGTCTTAATCCCTGGCGGAAGCGTTCCCGTATTTTCTCATTAGGAATTACAATATTGGCGATCTCCAGGCTGGCCAGATTAAAGGTTTTACCTGGTGAGGTACATATTATTGAGCGCTCCGCCACCTGCTGTGACAATTTGGCAATGATCGTATGCTCATGTTCTTCGTGTATGAAGTCGGCATGAATGTCATCTGATACGATAAGTGCATCATAACGGATGCACAGCTCGGCGATCCGCTCCAGCTCTTGCTTCGTCCATACGCGTCCGGTCGGATTATGCGGCGAAACAAGCAGGACAATCTTGATTCCATCCTTCATCTGACGCTCCATATCATCGAAGTCGATCTCATATTTGCCGTCTCTGAGCAGCATCGGACTCTGCACAAGCTCTCTGTCATTAATTTTCACTGCATTGGCAATCGGTTGATAAGCCGGAGTATGCATCAGAATACGATCGCCCGGCTCCGAAAAACGCTCAATGATGATCGATACAGCTTGTACAATCCGTGGGCAGAACACGATCCAATCCTCCGGCACGCTCCAGTCATAGGCTCTCTCTAGCCAGTGCTGAACCGCAGCATAGTAGGGAGGGCGCGGATCGGTGTATCCGTATATTCCATGACGCGCTATTGAAGCAACCCTGTCAACAACCTTCGGCGGTGCTTGTAGATCCATATCCGCGACAGAGAGAACGATTACATCTCTGCCCAGAGTGTCGGCCGCCCCATCCCATTTGGCACTATTTGTATCAAACCTGCTAATGACTTGATCGAAGTTATAACTCATGATGATGTCACCCTTCTGGATATAATGTTATTTCAGCTTCTGAAGATATCGATAGACTGTAGGCTCCGATATCGATAATGACGCTGCTACCTGGGAGACGCCGCCCTTCAACAAGAAAACTCCAAGCTCATTCAGTTCGCGTACAATTTCAATCTTCTCCTGCGGCGACAAGCGGTCCGGCGGTATCGTTATTTTGTCAACTACTGATGAGATCATGTGCTGCAGCAGATCATCCGCATTTCCTTGCAAATATTCTGTCGCCTGCTTCTCTTCCTTCAGGGCTTCGTCCGCCGGGGGCGTTATATATGGATTAGGGCCTCCTTGCAAAATATGTTGAACCCATTCAGCAGCTATCTCCATATGGGTAACATCGATATTCAAGCATAGAAGACCGACAAGTTCATTCAAGTCATTCTTAATGAAATAGGTCGACGAGCGAAAGCTCTGTCCGAATTTGCCGGAGGCTTTATAGTTAGCGATAAATTGTTCCTCATGATACGCTTCGGATTTAAGAATTTTCAATACGAGGTCGGTAGAAGCGTCCCCCACCTTGCGGCCGCTGATGTATCCGTTCTCAATAAAGATAATAGAGTGCTCCGGATCGCTAATATCATGTACAACAACCTCGCATTTAGGTCCAATGATTGCTGCAATGAAGGAGGCCACCGGAAAGAACTTCTCTAAAATCCTCCGATTCTCGTTCTCCATCTTATTATCTCCTTCCATTCAGGACTTGCATATATTTTATCAGGATAATAATTTATTATCTTGATAAGATCGTATCACATTAATAAACCGTTTTCAATACCCGATTCAAAACTCTCCTCATTAAGCAAAATAAGCCTATACCGTCACGGTAGTGACATTATAGGCGTCCATATATTTTATTGTACTATTTTAGTAAGTCCAATTGCCTCTACGGCCCAATCCCTATTTCCCGATAAGCTGTGTTCTTCATACTTTGATCTATCCCATCCCGCTTCAATATTGCTGATTTGAATCCGAGCAGAACACAACCAATCAGAGCGACCAAGCTGCCGGATATGATAAAAGCAATCTGCGGACCGAAAGTCGTGACCAGATAACCTCCTACAACCGGACCGATCAACGCTACTGTTGAAGTCACGCTCGTCACCGTTCCGAACACTCTTCCAATCAGTGCCTCCGGGGTACGCTGCTGCAGCATGACCTGAAATGGAATGAACGCCATTCCTGCGCCAAGCCCGGCAAGCATGAATAGAGCCAGCATGACGATAATGCCGAATTGATTAAAGGTTCCAAATAGTGCGTACGCTCCGGCAATAACGAATACAATACCCAGCAGCATTCCGCCAACTCCCATCTTCAGCAGGGGAGAAATGGAAAGCTTCGAGGAGAGGCTATTCAATCCCGCAGCCAGCAAGGTACCGACCCCGCTAAGCGCGATACACCATCCTAATAAATCCTCCGGCAGATTAGGGATTTCCCGGAACAAGACCACCGCTTGCGAATCAGCAATTTGCAGAACGAGCAGGGTCATCGCCAGCATAAGTGTGCTGTAGGCAACGAGAGGAATCCCGATAATCTCTCGAATGCCCGCTCCTAGTTCACGTAGGAAACCGGATTCAGCCGGCTTAGCACTTGACGCTTCTTTCACCTCTGTATTGCTCGCTGCGATTTTGCCGGGAACAAGCAGTAAGAGTAACGCTGAAAACAAAAATGAAGCTGAATCAACCATGAAGCAGACCGATACACCAAACGCCGCAGTAAGCATACCACCAAGGGCAGGCCCTACGATTTTACTACCCTGTTCAATAATTGCGCTGTAGGATACCGCCTTCTCCAGATGCTCCTTGGGAACAACCTCCTTGATCTTCCCGTTCTTCGCCGGCGAGAACATGATATCGAATATGCTCTTGGCAACGATCAATACGTATACCTGCCATATATCCGTCACAAATATCAAGCCAAACACAATAAAAATTCTGACTACATCCGCGATAATCATCAGCTTCTTGCGTTCTACTCTGTCGGCCAGCATTCCTGCTAGCGGACCGCCTACCAGCATAGGCAGCATGGAACACAGCATGATCATCGTAATCTGCCAAGGTGTTGCATTCCATTTCAGCCCGACCATCATCAAGAGCGCCAATAAATGTAGCCAATCCCCTAAATTGGATATAAGCTGTGAGGCCATCAATGACATATAAGCACGGTTGTGCAGAAGCCCCCTCTTCTCCTGTGGAATACTCTGAGCTACCATATATCTCACCTGCCCAATTTCAATTTGTTGTCGGATTCAGAACGCCAGTATTGTGTTAACAACAGCTAGCCTTGCAAATCCATGCGATCCCGTGCTTTTTCTACGACTCATATTAATACATAAGGAATTTCTATCCATCCGCCTTCAGGATGAAATTGATCGCCAACTGAGGAAGGATTTTTAATGAGGTCCCGGGGAGGACAGCAAACGGGGCTAAGACACAATCTTTAAAAATAAATACCGAAAATTGTGATAAATTATATTTTTTTTAATATGGGCTTGATCTAAGATAGCATTATTCCAAACAATTTTTAACTCATTAAATAATAGAACAAGGCGGGATGATAAATGTTGAAAACCGAGGAACGCGGGACCGATTTGTCACTGCATCTTTATCGCGTATTTTCGAAGTCCTTCAAGAGCGTCAACGAGCATGCCGTAACAGGAAGCAAAATTCAGGGCTTTAACCCTACAGCCTTCGCTGTTATGGAAGTCCTCTATTACAAAGGCCCGCAACCGATCCAACAAATAGGTGCCAAGCTGCTGCTTCAAAGCGGCAATGTTACTTATGTCATCGATAAACTGGAATCTGCCGGTTATTTACACCGGAGCCCTTGTCCACGGGATCGTCGCGTCATTTTTGCCGAGCTGACTCCTTTGGGCAAAGAGCTGATGGATCGGCTGTACCCTGACTTCTCTGATCGAATCGACCATGCGCTAAGCGGTCTGAGCGAGGAAGAGAAACAGACCATGATCGAATTGTTGAAGAAAATGGGACGTGAGGCGGAGAAATTAGCACCTTTGGCACGTAAATAATTGTTCTTCATTTCACATATGCATCACAAAGAAGGCTGTCCGATTCAGGACAGCCTTCTTTGTGATGCATTAATGCGACGGATCCATATCCGTCTCTTTATGGTGATTGTGTACATCCCGGTGGCGGCGGTCATTCGCTTTTTGTTGCGTCTGCTGCGCACTGTGGCTGTTCACCGCTGATTGCTGCAAGTCATCAGCCACGTTGTCGAGATTTTTGTCCCGACCATTGCCTTTAGCCATCTTACTTGCCTCGCTTTCCTCAAGATGGATTCGTGATCCGGTGCAGAGCTTGAGCACATTCGTGAAGATGGCGCACATAGTCGCCGGTCATCTCCTGAAGACGTTCATTCTGCTCATTCACCGTCTGTCCGTCCTTCTCTACATCGACCAGTTCCACCTTGACTTCCCGGGGATCCATATAAGAACAATAAAAATCGAAGGAATAGAACTGGTGGCCCGCCGCATTAATATGAACCCTAAATCCTTGAGGATCACTCTCATCGGCGAGCACCTCGGCCGAATCCCCCGGATCCAGAAATTCCGGAAGCTGCTGTTGCCAGGCATGGACTAATGTATTCTGATCTACATTGAATTCCTCTAACATCCATAACACCTCCCCTTACCATATAAGGTGCGGAGAAGGGCGATATTTTATTCCTCCTTAGCTTCCGGCGCCTGGTTGCGGAGTCCCAAGACGGAGAAGACACCAATAACAGAGATAACGGCCATCACAATGAACAGAATATGCAGACTGTCGCCCAGCACATGCTTCAGCTCACTCCATAATTGCTGCGGTAGAAGATGAACCTTCTCCGGCGAGAGCAAATTATTAATATCCTCCTGTGTGACCTCTGCTCCCGAGGTCGTACCTTTGGCTGTCCGTGCGGCAATTTGCAAATTGATCAATACACCGAATACAGCAACTCCAATCGTCTGCCCGATCGACTTCACAAATGAATTCAGAGCGGTTGACGCTCCCCGCAGACTATAACCTACCGAGGACTGTGCGATGATAGTAAATACGGTAAAAGAAAAGCCGAAGCCTATTCCATACAGCGCATTAAAAATCAGCATCATAAACATGGGTGTACCTTCGTGAACAAAGGCTAAACCGATGGCACCAGCAGCGATAATCAGCATACCGATTAACGAAGTGCTGCGTATTCCTCGGCTAATGATCCAACGGCTGCCCAGTACCGAACCGAGCATCCAGCCGATCGACATCGGCGCGAGCACAAGCCCGGAGATCGTAGCATTCTTGCCAAGTACGCCTTGAACATAAAGCGGCAGATAAGAAGTCAAGCCAATTAACAGAGCACTTCCGAGCACACTCGCGATGTTAGAGTAGGCGATGTCCTTGATCTTGAACAGCTTGAGCGGAAGCAGCGGCTCCTCCACCTTCTGCTCCACAATAAAGAAAATAATAAGCGATATCACCGATACCGCAAAAATACCGAGCAAGAGCGGCGAGTTCCACTCCCATTGCTGTCCCCCGGTCGCCAGACCAAACAGCAACGCAGTTACCCCAATGGTAAAGGTAATCGCCCCGGCGTAGTCGATCTTCACATCGCGTCTCTTGACCTCTTCTTTGAAATAGCGAATGATCATAAATAAAGAGATCAAACCGAACGGTAAATTAAAATAAAAGATCCAGCGCC
Organism: Paenibacillus motobuensis; assembly: GCF_039521865.1. NCBI lineage: Bacteria > Bacillati > Bacillota > Bacilli > Caryophanales > Paenibacillaceae > Paenibacillus > Paenibacillus motobuensis. The sequence continues at coordinate 66,355 of NZ_BAAACX010000002.1, forward strand.
AATTCAGAGAATCTACGACATATCCGCCGAGCAGCGGACCAACGAGCGACGAGATGCCCCAAACCGAGCTGATCATCCCCTGAACCTTAGCACGCTCCTCTATAGAATAGATATCCCCGATGATAGTAAAAGTAACCGGAAGCAGACCTCCGGCGCCAATCCCTTGAATTGCCCGGAAAATAATGAGTTGCTCCATACCTGAAGCAAAGCCGGACAGCATCGATCCCGCCAGAAACAGAACCGATCCGATTACAAATACGAGCTTACGCCCATATAAATCACTGATTTTCCCGAAGATCGGAGTCGCTACCGACATCGTCAGCAAGTAAGCGGTAAATACCCAGCTTAGCAGTTCCACACCACCGATATCTCCGACGATTCTCGGCCCAGCCGGACCGATGACCGTCCCTTCAATCGCAGCCAGAAATGTAGATAATAACAACCCGGCTAATATATAATTGCGTTTTAATGTTGCACCCACTCTTTTTCTTCCTCTCTCTGTCTAGACATGCATCATTAAATTATAAATGACCCCCTATTAAAAGAAAAGACGAACAAGCAGAATATATAGGCATAGCTTGCCTCATCTGCTTGTTCGCTGATTCATTTCTTTTTTTAGCTTCATCCAACCTTCTCGGTGCTGAAAGTCTAACTTATTAAACACGCATTGTATGGTCTATTTACAAAATGAGATGCTTTCTGTCTCCAGACTTCCCTGGTTCATTCGCCAAATAGCTGCCTTCTCCCCTGCGAACAATTCCGGCTCGTGGGTAATCATGACCAGTGCCGCTCCAGAGGCGACGGCCTCCCTGCACAGAGCGGCCAGCTTGGCTGCACCGTGTAAATCTGTGCCCGCTGTCGGCTCATCGAGAATATACAGCTTCTTAGGCACGATCATTGCCGCGGCTACACTCAGCAGCCGCTTCTCTCCACCGCTAAGCATATAAGGAGATATGTTCTCCTTACCTTGAAGTCCTGCAATGGCAAGCAGAGCCTTGGCCCGCTCCAGCATCGGCTCCGGCGTCCGTTCACGAGGACCGAGTCCCTGAACCGCACGAGGACCGAAGAGAAGTTCTCCCAGCACCGTATTAGCCACGAACTGATGCTCTGGCTGTTGAAAGACATAACCAATATCCTGCGCAATCTCCGGTAAGGATAAACGAGCAATATCCTGTCCCTGCCACCATACTTTCCCTTTTGGTGGGTTAAGAAGGCCCATGAATAGGCGCGACAATGTCGTCTTGCCAGATCCGTTCTCACCACATAAGAGCTTCCACTCTCCTGCGTGCAGAGACAGGCTAATATTCTTCAGAACATTCCCCTTGTTCAGATCATAGGCATAGGACAAATCATTGATCTCCAACAGTGGCTTATCGGAAGGGGCGTTCTGAAGATGAACCTTAGCCTCAGCCTCTAGCGTTGACGAGGTATCTCCCCCAAGACCAAGCTGTATCCAATCAGGCAGAAGGCCCAGCTTGACCAAACTCATTCTCTCCTGATCAAGCAGGCGCTCGCTCGGCCCATCTAGGATGATGTTCCCGTGTTCCAGTACGATCAGTCTTCCTGCAGCCGCAGCGAATTCATCAATCCTTCCGCTCAGGGTCACAATAGTACGACCTTGCTGCTGCAGCTTGTCCAGCAGCAGGAGCAGACGTTCCTTCGCAGCAGCATCTAAACTTGCCGAAGGCTCATCAAGTACGAGAATAGGCGTCTCCATGGACAGCACGGCAGCGATGGCTGCGCGTTGACGCTGGCCTCCAGACAAATTATGCACGCTCTCCATGCGATAATCGCTAAGATCAACCGCAGCCAGTGACCTCACAACCCTGCGTTCTATTTCAGATAGGTCACAGCACATATTTTCCGGCCCGAAGGCGACTTCATCTTCTACCCGCCCTTGTACTAGTTGGGCATCCGGGTCCTGGAATACGACACCGATTCGCTCGGCAACCTCACGTATTGTCCCTTCTTCTGCCGGATCTACTCCATTCACAGATAACTTTCCGCTGCGGAATCCCCCTCCAGTCCGGGGCAAATATCCGCAGAGCAACTGCGCCAAAGTGGACTTTCCACTGCCGCTGTCTCCTGTTACATGTACCCATTCTCCAGGTTCCGCAAGGAACGAAATCTCCCGCAGTACCGGCTTGGCATCCTCCGTGTAGGCAAAGGTGATATCACGCAGTTCAAGCGGATAAGTCGATTCTTCTGCAGGAAGGTTCATTGATTCGCTCTTCTTCCGCTGCTGACCGCGAACCGCCGTAACAGACCGCTACGACTCAGTACATCGCCCAGCAGCTTGGTCAGCATCCCGCACATCACGATTCCGCTCAGAATACGAACCCCAAGGGCAATGAACAGCACGTCCGTTCCCCATGCCATATAGCCGAACATCCTAGCCGCGAAGAAGAACCAGATCGGAACCATCGCTCCCCCTGCCAGCATAAGTACAGACAGATTCCATTTCTTGTACCGAAATGCTGCGAATACGAGCTCGGCAATCACCATATAGCATGCGGCAGCTGCGAAGCAGGAAGCGATACCGTATGCCGATCCCATGAAGGACTGAACGACCGCTCCAATACCATAGGTAATGACCGCCGTTCCCGGTTTGCGAATGATGTAGTAAGCAAGCAGGCCATAAATCATATATAAACCTGTAATTGTAGACGTCGCTATCGGTCCACCCAATCCATTCAAGGCCTGGTTAAGCGGCGAGAGATAAATCGTCATCACCCCGTTGGCTGCCGCCAACATCGCCATAAGCACAATTTCAATCGTTGTAAATGCTTTGAATACTCCATTACCTGAAGAATAATTCATTTGTTTCGTCATCCTCTCCTCCAATTGTTAACCAACAATTTAAATTTAGGTTAACAATTGGAGCGCGTCAAGTCTTTTTTTATACGAACCATAAACAGGCCGTCACTCCAACACTTATCACCATCAGAGTGTATCCGGCAATCCCAATCTCTACTCCCCTAAGGAAACTGCGCACCGGATAAGCGCCGAAGCCCTTGGATTCCATCGAGCCAGCCGTCTGCTCTACGCGTCTTATAGCCCCTGTAAATATGGCCGCAAGATTGCCTCGCCACATCCGTAATCTCTCACCCACACCGCGCGGCTTCCTGCCGAACCTTAGCTGGCGTGCTTGCCTTGCTACCCGACCTTCCGATTCAAGCAGCGGCAGAAAAGTTAATGCCATGGATACGCCAAAGACAAACCGATAAGGGAGCTTCAAACGTGTAGTCAGAACGGTAACAAAATCCTTGGGGTCTGTAGACTCGATATAAATGATTGAAGATAGGAACAGGCAGAACATGCGTAGTGTAATCGCCGCTGCATATTCGGTACCCTTGATTGTAATCTGTAGAGGCCCCCAGGCACCAATCGCTTCCCCCGTTGGAGCCGCCATGCTAGTGATGATGAACAATGGCAAGCCAAAGACAGCGATAAATCTCAATCTACGCCCCAAGCGTGGCCAGCTCATTCCCGCACCATAACGGGCCAATCCAACGAACGAGACCAGCATAATCAGCAGCGGTATCGGCTTGTCCCAATGCATCGCCAGAAGCGCAGCACAGAACAGAGCAACCAGCTTGCTGAGCGGATCTATGGATTTCAGCCCGAAGCCTCGCCTGAGCGAATGGTCTACATGTAACTGGTTCACAAATATTTACCTCCTGAGTCATAGTCTCTACGCAGCAAAGAATAGATGATCAGATCGACGAAGCCCTCCTCAGTGCGCTGATACTCCCGCAGTAACCCCTCCTCATGGAAGTTAAAAGATTGCAATATGCTACGAGAAGCACTGTTCCGTGGATCGACCAGAGCTTCAATACGGTTCAGTCCCATCGTCATGAAGCCATAATTCAGCATTAAGCGGAGCGCCTCTGTCATATAGCCCTGTCGCCAGTAATCACGCCCGATATCATAGCCGATCTCCCCACGATAGGCCCCCGACAGCTCCCACGTATTAAAGCCGCAGCTTCCAATCAGCCTTTGCTCCTGCACCAGCTCGATTCCCCAGCGCATCGTATCCTCCGTCTCGGACAAGCCGTTGAGGAAATCAATCATCTCCGATGTCTCTTCCACGGTTGTGAACACGGGGACATTCATATATTTAACGACTACCGGATCACTCCAATAGCGGAACAGATCCGCGGCATCCACCTGCTCCATCCTTCTTAGCCGTATTCTCTCGCCTTCCAGCACTGGAATCCTACCACCGCATTTGAACACAAGCCTCATCTCCTACCCTGCGTAATCAGTTGTTTTTATATAAGCACAGAACAGGAGCCGGAGTCAAAGCGAAAAAAATAAGCCCGGCATTTGTCCGGACTTCATCATATCAGCGGTATTGTATTCCATACGTCCAGGCATCACACCGAAAATATATGGCAAGCGCAGCGACATCACATCCATCGTTCCTAATAAAATATTTTTGATCAATCCCCAGCTGCCCAAATTCACAATATAATGCAGCATATTCATCCGGCCAATCGGCAGATAATATGATCACATCTCTGGATGTTTCACCAAAGTGCTACAGTTAAGGGGGTTCCACTTTCATGACGATCTATTTGATGATAATTCTGTTGGCCATTGCTGGTATTGTGTCAGGAATTATCGCCTTCGCCTTCCAGCAGCTGACTCATATGAAATTACAGTCCTCTCATAATCTGTTTCAATATTTAGAGAAATCCGGGGTCTACAGCCGGGAACGCTTCAACCGTCTGAAGAAGCAGGAAGTCGATATCCTCTCCGATGACGGTTTGCGCTTATGCGGCTATGTCATAGAAACCGATCCATCGTCTAAACACTGGGCGATTATCGTCCATGGCTATACCGTCTCTATGCTAATCTCCACACAATATATCGATCTATTCCAGAGCGAAGGCTTCAATATTCTGCTCATTGACCAGCGTCGCCACGGGAATAGCCAAGGAAAATACACCACCTACGGTTATTATGAAAAATACGATGTTGCTGCATGGGTGAGATGGATCCTACATAACTACGGTACCGATTGCAGCATCGGCCTTCATGGCCAGTCACTCGGCGGAGCAACCGTGCTCGAATATTTGAGTATCGTCCATTCTAACGTCAAATTTGTTATCGCAGACTGCCCATTTTCTGATTTGACGCAGCTCCTGCATCATCAAGCAAGAACGATCTATAAGCTTCCTGCCTACCCGCTCTTGCCTATCATCAATAAGATCCTGAAGCGCAAAGCAGGGTTCACCATGGAACAGGTTAGCCCATTGCAGGCGGTAGAACATTGCCATCTTCCCGTCCTGTTCATCCATGGGACGAAGGATAACTATGTACCCACATATATGAGTGAGCAGCTGTATAAGCGCAAGGCTGGACCGAGAAGCCTGCTCCTGGTGGATGGTGCGATCCACGGCAACGCCTATGCTGTAGCCCCCAAGGAATATAGCGAAGCAGTCCGCATATTAATTCATCAAGCCCTCAAGGAAAAAGAGGCTCTGGCTATCACCACTGTCTCAGTCGAATTAATCGGCTCCCCCGAGCCTGCTGTATTGCCACTATCCACCTAAATGGCCGTGCTTTAAACGGCCTAGCATTCATAATATAATAAGGCATAATTGTTCGTGAACTACCTCTAATAGACAAAAAAGGAGATGGGCGCATGTTCCATACAATCAGTTACACGGGTTCCCGTGAAGAACAGCATAATCAAGTCATATCGCAATTAAAATCACTAATTTACGAGGAACCAGATAGAATTGCCAATCTAGCCAACGCTTCTGCTCTATTAAACTTCTATCTATCGGACATTAACTGGGTAGGCTTCTATATGTACGATGGCAAGGAGCTTGTGCTCGGCCCGTTCCAGGGACTGCCGGCTTGCATCCGCATCCCGCTCAGCAAAGGCGTATGTGGGACAAGCGCCATGGAGCGCCGTTCAGTACGAGTGGATGATGTACATGCCTTCCCGGGTCATATTGCCTGCGATGCCGCATCGAACAGCGAGATCGTAGTCCCATTGATCAAGAACGGAGAACTGATTGGTGTACTCGATATTGATAGCCCGCTGAAGTCCCGCTTCGATGAGCTGGATCAAGCATTTCTGGAGCAATTCGTCCAAGTACTAACAGAGCAGCTCTAGTTCTATAACCGATTTAAATCCCATACAATAATCTTCCGGTAACTAATCAAGACGTGAACAATTCCACTGCTTTCTAATTACCGATCTGGCATCATAGATATGTGAATGGTCTGGAAAATGCCAATTTAAAGCAAAAAACAAAGTTGAGAAGCGGTTTTATCCCTTTTAATGCCATTTACTGTTAAATAAGAGAAATTGATCGATTTCCTTCTTCCCATTTTTTCAGTTATGATATTAAAAGTGTATGTTCAAAAAGTACGATTTTCAGCACCGAGAAGGTTGGATGAAGCTAGGGCGTGAGGAGCGGAGCTACACGTTTTCGTAGAAAACGACCTCGGAAGCATTTACTTGTAGTTGGTACGTGAGCACCTGAGATGTTTCCGTAGGAAACATGACTTCGTAAGTATCTGCTTAGGCCCGGCTGAATTCAAGATTCGATGCCGAATAACTTCATGATTTACTTCGTGATCAAAGGTTGACTTTTTGAACTACCTCTAAAAGTGTATGTTCAGGAATTCGCTTACTCAACTACTTATGAAAGGAAGGGTCGCACCATGTCAGCGTTTCAACGAATCCGGCCTGGGAATCTCAAGCCGTTCGTATTCTTTACCGTGATAATGATCTTGAAAAGTTACCTTGCCTGGATCACGATATTCGATCAAATGCCGGTCTGGGGACCGTTGATCAAGGAGCTCCCATTTATCCTGATCCTGTTCTGTCTGATTGAGGTCTTCTCCTCCAAGAGAAAAATCGGAATTTATCTAAGCGTCAACCTTATTGTTACTGCCGTCTTCTTCGCAGCTATTATGTATCATAAATATTACGGGGTCATCGTCACCTATCATGCGCTTCAGCAAGTCAATCAGGTGACCGCAGTTAAGAACAGCGTATTCTCACTGCTCGCTCCATACTATCTACTTATTTTCCTCGATATTGTCGTCATCGGCTTCTGGCTGATGCGCAGGAAGAGAGCGGAGAAATTCAAGAGATTGTTCAATTTGAACAGAGTAAGCAAGAGTTTTGTAGGTGTTGTACTCGGGATTTCACTCGCCCTATGCATTTTCAATATTTGGCCGAATCGGGCCAGTATGAATGAGATCAAGCAAGCGGAGCAGATGGGGATTCTGAGCTATGAGACCTATACGATTCTATCGAACAAAGAGGAAGATCTCGTAGATAAAGATGAAATTTCCCAGGCTAAGATCGACAAGCTGAAAGGAATCAATAAGCAGGACGATCCGCAGTTCTTCGGCACAGCCAAAGGCAAGAACCTGATTATTATCCAGTTGGAGTCATTCCAGAACTTCCTGGTTAATCTGAAGATTGATGGACAGGAGATTACTCCGGTCATGAATTCGCTTGTTAAAGACAATCTCTATTTTAAGAATTTCTATCAAATGGTAGGGCAAGGGAATACATCGGATGCCGAGTTTGTGGTAAATACGTCATTCTATATCCCTTATAACGAAGCAGCAACGCAGAATTATCCGAATAAAGAACTGCCTAGTCTGCCTAAACTACTGAAATCAAATGGCTACGATACCGCTACCTTCCACACAAATGTGGTAGATTTCTGGAATCGCGGCGAATTATACAAAGCGATCGGATGGGATCGCTATTACGATCAGAAGTTCTTCGGTCAAGAGGACACCGTATTCTTCGGGCCTACGGATGAAGTGCTATATAAGAAGACGGCTGAGGAATTGAGCAAAATGCAGTCGACTGGCGTTCCGTTCTATTCACAGGTCATCTCAATGACTGCGCACCATCCATTTACAATTCCGCACGAGTTGGACCGGATTACGTTGCCTGAGCGTTACGAGAACAATATGGTCGGCGATTACCTTCGCTCGCAGAATTATGCGGACTATGCACTCGGTCTGTTCATTGACGATCTGAAGCAGCGTGGAATCTGGGACAACAGTGTGGTTGTCATCTATGGCGACCATCTGGGACTGCCAAAATTCTCGCTCGATAAGCATGGTCTAGAACTTATGAGCGAAATTTACGGTCGTGACTACAGCTATCGTGACATGTTGAACATCCCACTTGTCATCTCGATTCCAGGACAGTCGGAACCAAGAGTCTTGGAGAATGTCGGCGGACAGGTTGATATCCTGCCAACCGTTGCCAACCTGCTGGGTGTCTCGATGAGCAATCAGATCCATTTCGGTGAAGATATGCTGAATCATAGTTATAATTTATTGCCGCAGCGTTACTATCTGCCTTCAGGCTCGTTCATCAACGACAAAGCCGTGTTCATGCCAGGAACCTGGTATGAGGACGGTACTCAGTTCCCGCTAGCCAAGGACAGTGTTAGTCAGGCCCTTACTACGGAGGATGAATATAACCGGGCGCTTGATCTGCTGCGCTTATCTGACAGCTATGTACAGCAGCTCCCGGATCGTGAGAAGGATCAGGAGTAATTCTGTTATATATTAAAGAACCAGGCTGCCTAAGTAGACAGCCTGGTTTTGTTATATTATATGTTCTTCTGTCATCCATATTAATAAGTTTAGTTCTGCAGTACTCCTGGTCTTGGTGTTACACCAAAGGCTTGCGCCAAATCGAGCAGCTCTTGATCCGAGATCGTCTGCTTCTTGCCGCCTTGCGCACATACAATCGTATAGACCTGTGCAGCCTTCTCTGCTGTCTCGATCAATCCAAAGGTCTCATCCATCGTGGTGCCTGCTCCAAACACGCCATGATGCGGCCACATCACGATTCGAACATCCTTCATTCTCTCTGCGGTCGCTTCTCCAATCGCATCTGTACCTGGTACCATCCACGGAATAATTCCAACGCCTTCCGGGAACACAACCAGACATTCTGTACACATCTCCCACAATGTCTTCGTAAATTCAATCTCATCCAGGCTATGTGTAAAGGTCATGCCAATCAGATGAGTTGCATGGCAGTGCATGATGATTCGGTGCTTAGGATCCACCTTTAACCGCTGCATATGATTCATCAGATGGGTTGGCAGCTCGCTCGTAGCCACTCCCCCATCAGCAAATCCCCATAGAAGCTCATAGCTATGCCCATTCTGGCCTATCCGAATAACTCCAAGGTTCACTGCCGGGTTCTTGATAACGTTCTTAAAATATTTGCCCGATCCCGTCACAATGAAGTACTTCCCTGCTAGTTCAGAAGCATCGAAGCTCATCGGAACGGTGCGCTCTACTTGCGAAATATCCAAATAATCGCTTACTTCTTCCTCTTCGATCAGATAGCTAATATTCCCTCCGTTGCGCTCGTCCCAGCCCAGACGGTATAAATTGGCTGTAGTATCGCACATTTCCCGTAGAAATGGTGCCGTCAGTATATCTTGAAGCATGTTCTTCACCCTGCCCTCGCCGTTAATATGAATGAATGACTTCTAAAATAGAACGTTCTACTTTTTCTTTGTTTGCAACATTATGATAACATAGAAACAAAATAAATCAACATTAAATAGTGGTTTTATTTCCGTTTTTAAAGTTTTATATACCTATTATCTTTTATAACAAAAATAAAAACAGATTTTATTCTGTTGTTTGTAGTTTCTTTTTTATTTTTTCTTCTAATTTAGGTACAATAGAATTATGTTCACTCTGGGAAGGCGGGTTCCAATGAAGGCTTTTGAGCGAAAAGAAAAAATTATTCAAGAATTACATAGACATAAAAAAGTGCTCGTCACACAGCTCGCTGCCAGCTTCGAAGTTACCGAGGAGACGATTCGCCGCGATCTGGAGAAGCTCGAGCAGGAAGGGGTTGTGACCAGAAATTATGGTGGGGCCGTCCTAAACGCTCATATCCATGACGATCTGCCTTATCAGACGAGAAATACGCGAAATATTGAGGAGAAAAGGGCCATCGCCAGTTTGCTGCTTCCAATGATTAACGATGAAGATACACTGATGACCGATACAAGCTCTACCGTATTCGAAGCGCTGAAGCTCCTCGAGTCTGAACGCGACAATCTGACGATCATCACAAATTCTATCATTATTCTTAACGAGTTCAATCAGACAAGCCATACGATTATTTCAACTGGCGGTTCACTTCGGCCCAAGGCAAGCTCATTGATCGGACCGGTAGCCAGACAGACCATTCAGAATTACAATGTCGATATTGCCCTGTTCAGCTGTAAAGGCATATCTATGATGAGCGGAATCACCGATTCCAATGAGCCGGAGAGTGAATTGAAGCAAGCGATGAGTCAGCAAGCACGGCAGACCATTCTGCTTATAGATTCAAGTAAATTCGATCATATCGGCTTTGTCAAAATGCTTGAGTTCAAGCAGATCAGTTATATCATTACCGATCGCAGACCTTCCGACGAGTGGATCTCGTTCCTGGAGAACAAAGATATCACACTGCTCCATCTCTAATTTGGACTTCCTGATAAATTGCTCAT
>NZ_BAAACX010000002.1:76929-208628 GCF_039521865.1 Paenibacillus motobuensis
CTTATGATGCAAAGGTTATCGATTTGATAATGCCACCCTCGAAATCTTTGACGAGGAAGCTGCTGTTTTCAATAATACCGTAGGAGTTCGGATAGTTCTCTTTTGGGAGTGCGATCGATCCAGGATTGAGCACATATATCCCGTCCTTCTTATTGGCTACAGGTACATGAGTATGGCCCTGAATGAAAATATCGTTCTCCAATAGCGGCGGCAATTCCTCTATATTGAATCCATGTCCATGCGTCACATATATGCGACGTCCCTCATGAAGGATTACCGTATAGTCCGCCATCATCGGGAATTCGAGCAGCATTTGATCCACTTCTGCATCGCAATTCCCACGCACAGCAACAATATGCTGCTTGTACTGATTCAGCGTCTCTGCGACCTGTGCCGGGTTATAGCCTTCAGGCAGCGGATTTCTAGGCCCATGATACATGAAATCGCCAAGCATGACGATCTGGTCGGGCGCCTCCTCCTTCACCTTTTCGATTGCCTTGTCCAGCCAGTATGCAGACCCATGAATATCAGAAATAAACATCAGTTTCATAATCCATCTTCTCCTTATTAATAACGCTCTGTTAAATGTAACATAATCCTTCCACCTGGATCGACCTCATTATGCCCAAAAGCCGCCCGCGCTGGCAAATGACACTACCGCGCGAACGGCTTCTAAATAAAGTTCATGCATCTGCTAATTAAGCTTACGCTCTGTCCACCATCGGCTTCTTCCAAATACCGAGCACCAGGGCTGAGATGACCGAGCCAATTGCTACTGCAAGCAGGAACAACAGAGCATGATTGGCCAGTGCGGCGACGAATATTCCGCCGTGCGGAGCCGGGATATTAATGTTCCATAGCTGGGTAAGACCACCGGCCACCGCCGAACCGAGGATACAGGAAGTAAGGACGCGAAGCGGATCGGCCGCCGCGAACGGAATCGCTCCCTCGGTAATAAAGGATAAACCCAGCACGTAGTTGGTCAAACCGGACTTCCGCTCTTCTTCTGTGAATTTGTGCTTGAAGAAGGTGCTTGCCAACGCAATCGCCAGTGGAGGAACCATTCCTCCGGCCATGACAGCAGCCATCATCAGTCCGTTTGTGTTACCGCTCGATGTGAACACGCCGATAGCGAAAGTGTATGCGGCTTTGTTGAACGGGCCGCCCATATCTATCGCCATCATACCGCCAAGTACAAGCCCCAGCAGAACCGCGTTGGCCGTTCCCAGATTATTCAATCCTGTTACCAGCCATGTATTAATCGTGCTGAAGACTGGATCAAAGATAAAGTACATAATAGCGCCAGCGATCAGCAGCCCAAATACCGGATAAAGCAAAATTGGTTTAAGTCCTTCCAGCGATTTCGGTAACCCGGCGAATAGCTTCCGCAGCCCGATCACGATATATCCGGCCATGAAACCGGCGGCCAGACCACCTAGGAAGCCCGCGTTCGAATTCACCGCCATCAAGCCGCCAACCATCCCTGGCATGAGCGCTGGACGATCTCCAATGCTCATGGCGATGAATCCAGCCAGAATCGGAATCAGGAAGTGGAACGCTCCATCCCCACCGATAGTCATTAGCAATTTGTACAGTGGATGATCCGGTCCGCCTACCTGTTCGAACAGGAAGGAGATGGCGATCAGAATCCCGCCGCCTACGACAAAAGGCAGCATATGAGAAATACCGTTCATTAAGTCCTTATAAATTTTGCTGCCGACGCTTTTCTTCTCTTCATTCTCTGGTTCTTCAACTGTTTTGTTACCACCATGGTAAATCGGAGCATCACCTTGAAGCGCCTTTTGAATCAACTCCTGAGGTTTGCGGATACCGTCGCTAACAGGTCTTATGAGTACTGGTTTCCCGTCAAATCTGGCCATCTCGACATTTTTATCCGCAGCGACAATCACACCGCTTGCCCGGCGGATTTCATCCGGAGTTAATACGTTCTTGGCTCCTTCCGAACCGTTCGTCTCCACCCGGATAGTTACGCCCATCTCCATGGCCATCTTCTTCAAAGCATCCTCAGCCATATACGTGTGTGCGATCCCCGTAGGGCAAGCGGTTACAGCTATAACCAAAGCTTCAGATTCCGCTCCTTCGGAAGAGGCCTCCTTCGTAACCGGATGGGTCTCCCGATCGGAGCTATGCCCCTTGCCTCCGCATTGCGCCTCTTCATCACCCTCAGCCTGCTTAGCGTCGAACAATGCCGTCACTTCATCAGGTGTTCTAGTGTTCATCAATTGGTCGATGAATTCGCTATCAATTAACAGCTTAGACAACGTAGCCAGCGTGCGAAGATGCATATTGCCCGCTCCTTCCGGAACGGCAATCATAAAGAAGATTCTGGCTGGCTCTCCATCGATAGAATCGAATTCTACACCTTTGGAGCTTTTGGCAAATACGACAGTCGCTTCGTTAACCACATTTGTCTTCGCATGGGGCATGGCAATCCCCCCGCCGATCCCCGTACTTGCCTCTGCTTCACGTTTCAGAATCTTCTCCTTGAACAGCACCGGGTCCGAGATTCGACCATGATTATACAGGCTCGCAATTAATTCATCGATCGCTGCATCCTTAGTCTGCGCCTGTAAATCCATAATCATCGTCTCTTTGATCAACAAATCGGTTATTTTCATGGTTAACACCCCTTTAGTTATTCATTTACCCAGCCAGCCCGGATTCTATCGATTAGAAATAACGACCTTCGGCAGCAGTTGATTGATCTGATCTCTGGTTGCAAGATCATCCGCGAATGCAGTAGCGCTGCCTGCAGCGACCCCGGTTCGGAATGCTGCGAGGGGATCGCCAGTTTGCACCAGCGTACCTACGAAGCCTGCGATCATAGAATCACCGGCTCCCACCGAGTTCTTGACTTGTCCCGCCGGCACATTCGCATGATACACAGCGGACTCGGTTATTAACAGAGCCCCTTCAGAGGCCATAGAGACGAGGACATTCTTGGCTCCAGCCCCCAGCAGTTTACTCCCGTACATTACGACATCCTCTATGGAATTCAGCTCAGTGTCATACAACTCAGCGAGTTCATGGTGATTCGGCTTGACGAGCAACGGGCGATGCTTGAGTGCCTTGAGCAGTGCTTCGCCAGTCGTATCGATCACAAACTCAGCGCCTCTTTGCTTACTAACCCGAATCAAGCGTTCATAGAAATCTTCACCGAGCGATGGCGGAATGCTGCCCGACAAGATCACGATGTCATCCTTCTGCAATGCGGATAACTTCTGCAGCAACTGCTCCGCCTCCGCTTCACTGATGTCCGGCCCGAGGCCGTTGATCTCCGTCTCTTCGCCGTGCTTCAGCTTGATATTAATCCGCGTATCGCTTGCTATCGTTACGAAGTCGGTTGACATGCGCTCTTCCTGCAATCTATCGTTCACGTACCGTCCAGTGAACCCTCCAAGGAAGCCGAGCGCTGTGTTCTCGGCACCAAGTTGGTTTAACACGCGAGACACGTTAATCCCCTTACCTCCCGGAAGCTTCAAGTCCCGCTTCATCCGGCTAAGACCGCCGATGTTAAGCTCTTCAACCTCTACGATGTAGTCCACAGACGGGTTAAGCGTTATCGTATATATCATGATGCTGATCCCTCGATTATCTTTGTTTTATGAGCGATAGCCTTCCGCAAATGGGGAGGAACACTATCTGTAATCAGGGTCGCCTCGTTCAGATCCAGCAGCTTGGCGAAGGTAACCTCGCCGATCTTGCTCGAATCAGCCAGAACATAGGTTTGACCCGATAATTGATGAGCGCGCCGCTTAATTAGCGCTTCCTCAGGGTCTGGGGTGGTGTATCCCAGCTCCAGATCGACTCCGTTCGTCCCAAGAAAGCATCGGTCGAACCGGAAATTATCCATGTTCTGCAAGGCAATGCTACCAATGACGGCCTTGGTATGAATCTTCATCATCCCTCCAAGCAGATAACTGCGGATTCGTTGGTTAACCAGAGCTTCGACATGGGACAGTCCATTAGTCACAACAGTCACATTCTCCGCTTCAATATATGAGATCATCGCTAGAGTAGTAGTTCCCGCATCCAAATAAATGCATTCTTTATCCCGAATTTCCCGAGCGGCAAGACGAGCGATAACATCCTTTTCTTGAATGTTTTTGGATGTTTTCTCATCCATCCCCGGCTCCTGGCTCCTCTGATTCAGTAAGCTGGCACCGCCGTGGATTCGCTTCAGTAGATGGCGGCTCTCAAGATCGACCAGATCCCGCCGGATCGTCGATTCCGAAGCTCCGATAGCTTCAACAAGCTCCTGCAGCTTAACAACACCTTGGCTTTGCAAGCGCTCTAATATTAGGTTATATCGTTCTTCTGTCAACATATCCATCCCTCCATCTGTTCTTATCATATCACATGACGCTCATAAATCAATCATTTTCTATCACAAACATCCATAATCATTCAACAACTGTCACACTTACTCTTTACACCGAACTATGCCGGCCACGGTAAGTCAAAACTGCAAATATGCTTATTATTCAGATCCCCACAGTGTAACGAAACGAAACTAGATAGCGCTATCTACGCCAAAAAGGACGAATTAAAAATCTAACGAAACTGGATATCGCTATTAACATCAAAAAGGGCAAATCAAAACTTTAACGAAACTGGGTATCGCTATTGTGGGAAAACGGGGCTAAATAGTGGTTTTTTACCCGAATAGCGTTATGGTGTTTCGTTAGATTCCTATTCCCCTCATTTTTGCGTAAATAACGATATGGTGTTTCGTTAGAGTTTTGCGGGAGCTCCCCCGGAGTTTCGTAAGACTTGCTTGCCCTCTTTCAACAGTCTGATTATCGCAGGAATTTACCCGCTCAGGTCGGTATGTTGGCGAAATTCCAGCATTATTGCAGACTTTTCCCGGAGAAGTATAGGAACTATACACCATCCAAAAAAAGAAAACCCTAGTCTATAAAGACAGGGTCCCAGTAGTTACTCAATCTATATTTCACACGTATCGCACACAACCGAATTCCTTGCAGGTTCCCTGTCAACTACAGCGCCAAGCGAACCTCAGCCGCGCATTGCTCCTGTTCTTTCTGTATCTCTTCCTCTTTCTTGCGCAAATATTTACGCCCTCTCCAGCGGAAGTATGAGAGCACTCCGCGGATGTACTCATCCGCAATCATACATGAATAGATAGCGACGATCCCCCAGCCAAGCGATACCCCCAGCAAGTAGGAGCAGCCGGTCGCTACAACCCACATGAAGATCAGGGAGATCTTCATCGTATAACGCGTATCCCCTACGGCGTTAAGCGAGTTGCCGAGCGCCATATTGACCATTTTCCCCGGTTGGAGCATCAGATTCATCCATAGCAATACGACGCAAAGCGCCAATATATCGGCATCCTGTGTGAACAGACGAAGCACATGCGTACCGAAGACTACGAGAATAAATGCATTCACTGCAACCAGCGGCAGCCCAACGGCAAGCACTTTATAGGCAGCCCGGTATGCTTCTCTCGTCTTCCCGGCCCCATACAAATGAGCGATCTGGATCTGTGCAGCCAGTGCGAGAGAGAAGCCAAGCAGGAAGCAGAACGATTCCAACGTATTCATATAGGTTCTGGCCGCCAGCTCTGTGGAGCCTAGCATCGCCAGGAAGGAGAAGATCGCCAATTGCGAGAATACCCAGTTCGCCGAATTGATTCCTAGTGGCCAACCGATCTGAAGCACTTCCTTGAACAACTTGCGGTCAAAGATGCGGAAGTCACTGAACTTTATCTTGCGCTCGAACGCGCCAAGGAAGATGACGAACAGGACAACTGTAGCGATCAAGCGGCTGGTTACCGTTGAGATAGCTACTCCAGCAAGCCCCAATTGCGGGAAGCCATACGCGCCAAAAATAAAGCCGTAATTCATCACAATATGAATCACATTCATACCGACGGCAATAATCATCGGTCCCTTCGTATTCCCTGTATTGCGAATCGCCGTACCTAACACAGCAATAGCAGCGATAAGAATCATGCCCCCGCCAACGATAGGGATGTAGGTATCCGCCAAAGGCAGCAATTCATCCGGAAGCTGCAGCATTTTAGCAATCGGACGTGAAAAGGCAATTAACAATACGCTTAAGGCCAACCCGATCGCGATGGTTACTTTAAAACAGATGATCCCAACCGTTCGGGCATCCTCCTGCAGACGGGAGCCAATCTTCTGAGCGATCACAATCCCCGCCCCGCTGGCTACCGTTGCGAACAACGTCGTAAGCGCGTTAAATAGCTGATTGGAGAAACCGACAACGGCTACCGCATTATCAGATATCCGGCTCACCATCAGGGTATCGACGGAGCCGAGCAAAAATTGCAGAAACTGTTCAATAAATATAGGCCAAGCGAGCAGCCAGAGGTTAAATTTATTGCTCTCGTTGGTCTTGGATTTCTTCATTATTACAACCTCCTGAAGAACGGAGACGGCGCTACGCTCCTGCTCTTATCAAACTTATTGACATGAATCACATTATAGATGCATTATTAGAAATAATGTATCAAATAATCAACTCAATCTTTCACAATTCAAACTTATATTCAGCGTTCCTGGAGGTGGACATATGTCTCAAATTATCGAAATAACCGCTCCCCCGCTGCCGCAATATATTATTAGCGGATCAACGCATATGTCATATGGCGGCAAACACCTCAGCCGCAAAAATATCGGCGTATTTGATCTGCTTGTCGTCTCCCAAGGCTGCCTCTACGTTGGCGAAGAGAAGCGAAATTATGAAGTCTCAGCAGGCCACGCCCTCATCCTTCGTCCGGATTGCTACCATTACGGCTTCTCTGGCTGCAAGGAAGAGACGGTTCATCATTGGCTTCATTTCCAAGTTTCGGGGAACTGGCGTGTCATCGAGCAGTCGGAATACTGCAAGCAGCATTCGGCTCAGGAAGGTGAAGAGGGGGCGTATATGTCGCTTCATCCCTTCACCACAACACCCTTCGCGCTGGCTGTGCCGCAGTTCACCTATCTTCCCCAGTTACAGAAGATGATCGATACAATAGATGAATTAACAGAAATGAACCGGACATCTCATCATAGCAGTGTGCGTCTGAAGCAGCAGGCCTTGTTCCAGGATATTGTCGGTCTGCTTGCCGCATCTCTGGAGACCGCTGCTCCCTCCCCAGGTTCTGTCTGTGCTGAGAAAGCAGCTGCTTATTTGCGTGAGCATTACCGTGAACCGTTCTCCGCCAAAAGACTCGGTGAGAACATCAATTTTCACCCCGTCTATATTGCTAGGTGCATGCAGAAGGTGTTCGGATGCTCGCCAGCAGCATATATGTTGCTAATCCGAATCGAGCACTCCAAGCTGCTGCTCGTTCAGACCGATATGCCCATTGAACGGATCGCAGAGGAAGTTGGCTTCAACCATGCGGCATATTTCACCGCTTGCTTCACCAAGCAGGAGGGGTTGTCCCCGCGCAGGTTCCGCCAGCATTTTGCCTGGAACAGGGAATCCTGATTAATACAATTACCGTAGGAGTAATTACCAGCGATATCCTTTTTGCTTATGTCCTACTTCTCCTCTATAATGCAGATAACGAACCAAATACACCAACACTGGAGGAAATGCATTGACACAAGTGAAAATTTTCGCGGACAGTATCTCCGATATCCCACAATCCTGGATCGACCAATATGACATCGGGATCGTACCGCTGTATGTAGTGTTTGGCGAGACTGCCTATAAAGACAGACTTGAGATCACTACCAACGACATCTACAGCAGAGTCGAGGCGACTGGAGAATTGCCACGTACTTCTGCTCCATCTCCTGCGGATTTCATAGCGGCCTTCTCTCCATGGATCGAGCAACAGAATCAGATTGTGTTCATCAGTATGTCATCCAAGATCTCGTCAACCTATCAGAGCGCTATGATCGCCGCCGCCGAGCTGCCGGAAGGCAGTGTACATGTCGTTGATTCACTGAACGTGTCAGGAGGCATCGCTCTACTGGTTATGCGAGCTGTCATGGCAGCCAAGGCAGGCATGAATGCAGAGGAGATCGCCTCCATGCTCCATGCAGAACGGGATCAGATAGAAATTGAAGTGCTTGTCGATACGCTGGACTACCTGCACAAAGGAGGCCGTGTCTCCAATCTGCAGCATATGATCGGGAGCCTGCTCAGGATTCGTCCTATTTTGCGTATTAAAGAAGGCGTCGTCATCTCGGCGGATAAATACCGCGGCAAGACAGAGAAAGCCGTCGAGCGCATGTTGCATCGCATCACGGAGAACTTCCACAAGATCGACCGTGATCTGATCATCGTGGCACAGACGCTTGCCGACAAGACCGCGGAATATATCAAGACAGCATTGCTGGAGCGGACAGACGTCAAAGAAGTTGAAATAATTGAAGGCGGCTGCGCTATTTCCTGTCATTGCGGACCACGCACGGTAGCTATTATGTATAAGAAAAAACAGCTATCCTACTAATTCATAACTATTGCGGATTACAGCTCATCATAGAACAATAAATGGCCATTTTCCAAGCGCTGATTGCTTAGAGATGGCCATTTTGATGGTAATGTTATTATTTCTTACCCGGATCGATATCCTGCGGACGCAGACCCTCCCATATATTCGGGATATCCACTTGCTCCGGATGCTCAAATACGAGGAATGCGGTTGGTAAATAACGTTCTCCATACTCGGATGAAGGCTTGTTAACGATCTCGCCACCCTTAGTAACGAGTACGGTTGAAGAGCCGCCATCTAAGTTCGCAGCGAGCACTGCGCCGTGATCCAGCATGATCTGCTGTACATCGTAAAGACTGGCGCCTATACTGTAACCAGGCTGGCGCCCATCGATGACGACGAACAGAATTGTGCCGTCTTCACGCTGCCCCATTGCCGTACGAGGCGCGATACCCCAGCCTTCCTTCTGGCTCTTGATCTGACCTTTGCCGTTCACGATAATTCTCGGCTGGAAGGTAACGGCCTCCTGGATCCCCATATCCTTCAGTTCATCCAATGAATATTTACCGGCAACCATCTTCCCTTGTTTATCGATCCCAACAATTTGGGTAGAAGACTTCTTGGAATCCAGTCCGTTATAGTATAGCTTGCCTTGCGAGATGACGACGCCGATTGGCTTGAAGCCATTTCCTTTCCAGTTTGGGTCGGCGAAGCCTCCCCCATTAATTCCCGCGATCGCACCGGTCCGTTCAACCATACTCGATACTTTCTCGCCCTTACCCCGTTTGGCCGGAACACCAAGCCTGATCTTCGTCGGATCGTTGACCGTCACAACATAACCTCGGTATCCCGTCCCCGATACTTCCTCAATCTCAATCAACGGCTTTGGCTTCTCCGCTTCTTTATCCCCAACCTCTGCGGTTCCTGGCTGCGGCTTGATTGTATGTGTATCCTTCTCTTCTCCCATTTCATCAAATTGCCTCTGATATGCGGCTACTCTTCGATCTAGCTCCGCTTGTCCAATTAAATATTTAGCCCAGTGGCGATGCTGGGTTGTAATCAATGTATCTGCCATCAAATAGAGCATTTTGTTGCCGGATGGGGTTAAGTATAACCACACCTCGCATATCGCAACCAGCAAGATCAATACCATCAGAAATCTTCCGACCGTATGGAAGAAGCCCCTCTTTTTACGTTTCCGCTTCTTGGAAGGTTTACGAGCCGCTGTAGAATGGCCTTTCTTCCCTGCCCCTCCCTGTCTCGCCGAAGAACGGCTAGGCAATGATGATACCGGATCCATAACATTTCCCCTAACTATCCAGATTTGCATGCTATTCTAGAGGTCTTTTTGAACACTCACTTCTAGTAAACGCTTGGGAGATAGATAAAGTTTCGTTCTCATAATAATGTAAAGCGCCCCCATCCGTTTAATGAACGGATGAGGGCGAATTTGACGTCCTTAATCTAGCTGCGCTTCCTGACGAATACGGTCCAGCAAAGCTTGGCAGCCCCTGCCGACCAATCCGTATACCTCTTCAAAGTTGCCGGTATAGTACGGGTCCGGCACCTCTTTGTTCATCATATCTGGTACGAGATCAAGCAATTTGACAATCTGTGCGTGCTCGTTCTGCGATAACCGTCTCAGATCCTTCTCATTCTGGACATCCATAGCGACAATATAATCGAATTCCGAAAAATCCTCAGCCGATACTTGTCTTGCCTTCAAGCCTTCATAAGAAATTCCATACTGATCAAGTATACCTCTTGTGCCATGATGCGGCGGCTTGCCGATATGCCAATTGCCTGTGCCCGCGGAATCAATCAGAAAGTGATCTGCCAATCCCTCGGCTGCCACCATATGACGGAACACAGCCTCAGCCATTGGCGAACGACATATGTTGCCAAGACATACAAATAGAACTCCTATTCTCTGTTTTCGCTCCACCTAATCCTCACCTCAACCCGATACTACATGATTGAAGCTGCCATGACAAGCAGAATAACAAGCAGGTGAAGCATGAACGATATCTGAAAAAAAGCTGAATATAAACAGTTATTCAATGAATATTCTCCGATGTACTGGACGAAGCATACAGAGACGACACTAACGACGCTAGTTAGTAATGAATTTCTATTTTTGCCAAAAAATAGGGTCGGTGCAGGATGAAGATAGCAGGATAAATATCGATTTCAGGGTGCTTCGCATGGATTTTTTTACTTCTCTTCATTTAGGAAGGGCTATGAAGATTTTGAATTAGCCCTTCTTAGACATTCCCAATTAAATGTTGCCTCTCAGATCATGTACCAATTACTCGTCATAAAAGAAGACCTTCCCGCTGAACGGTCCCGTTTCCTGCGAATAAACAGACCGGCTGCCCCTATTTAAAGGGCTGCCGGTCTGTTTATTATTCATAAGGTTCACGGCTCAGTAGAGCCTCGGATATTTGGTCATTCGTCTATTCCAAAACGAAGGGTTAGGCGCATACATTGTAATGAATATACCTAAAAACCCAATACGACTGAAGGAGACGAAAGCCGAAATCGTCGTGCGGTCGGTGCCAGGCGCCGATACAACGCTTCAGGTGGTGAAGCTTCCTGACCGCAGCGAGGTGGCCCCGGGCGAGACCGTCCATTATACGGCTGCAAACAGATGCCCATAGGCAAATTTCTTTATGGCATGAATTATACGGATAGGAGGATCATTGATGTCATTAACTGAGGCTCCAAAGAAAGTCATTGGTCGATACGACAAGCTGCCTCTCCTGTTCGCCCCTAATATAGGTCAGTTTGGTCGGAAGGATCTATATAAGGCGAACGCTCCCGGATTCAGATGCACTCTCGGAGCAGACCGGATTACGATGACGTTCTACGCTGCGGAAACGGCAGATGTTACAAGCGATCGGGAAATGAAAGGGGTTGTGCTGGCATGGCGATTTGCAGATGCCAACCAGGCTTCGAGGCTAGAGGGCGTCACACAGTCCGAAAGCTTGTTCAACTATTTTCGCGGCAACGACCCCAAGCGGCATTACACGAACGTTCCAAGCTATAAGGAGGTGTCGTATCGTGAACTGTGGCCGGGGATTGACGTCTTCATTCAAGGCAGCAATGGGAAGCTTAAATATGACTGGGTGCTGCAGCCTGGTGCCCGGGTCGAGGACATTCGGCTCGTGTGTGAAGGAGCAGATGAGATCCGTCTGGATGAGGAAGGAAACCTGCTGATCTGCACTCCGTACGGAACCGTAGTGGACCTTAAGCCGATAGCATACCAAGTGACTGGCGATGTCCGGACAACAGTCGACTGTCGGTATGTGATCGATGCTTCATCAGGCAGGAACTGGACGGTTGGATTTGAAATGACGGAAGCCTACAATTCGGGCCTTCCCTTGATCATAGATCCGGTCATTTTCTACTCCACCTATCTGGGCGGCACTGAAGGGGGAGATACTGAAGCGATTGCGGTGGATGCGTCCGGGCACGCCTATGTAACTGGTGCCTTTGGTGTTGGTTTCCCTGTTACGCCAGGGGCCTTTCAAACTACTTTTGCCGGAGAAACAGATGTAGTTGTGTCCAAACTTGATCCGACCGGCTCATTTCTTATCTACTCCACATATATCGGAGGAAGCAATACTGATAACGGCCTCGGGATTGCAGTAGATCCATTCGGCAACGCCATTATTACGGGGATTACAACTTCCCCCAATTTTCCAACGACGGCCGGAGCTTTGCGCACCGTCATTTCGGAGCTGAGTCCTGATGCCTTTATTGCAAAGCTGAATGCTAACGGCAGCGCTCTGATCTACTCTACCTTTCTTGGTGGAGTGGCCGGTTTTAATTTTGGTTTTAGCATCGCTGCGGACGATTCCGGCAACGCCTATGTGACAGGGCAGACCGTCGCCACTGATTTTCCGACAACACCAGGTGCTTTTGACACCGTATTAACCGCTGGTTCTAAGGCTTTCATCTCAAAACTGAACTCCTCCGGAACGGCTTTCATCTACTCTACCTTGCTAGGAGGCCCCTTTGATAACACCGGATTCGCCATTGCCGTGGATGGGTCAGGCAGCGCTTATGTGACAGGGGAGACGCTATCGGCCAATTTTCCAACAACCCCCGGCGCGTTCCAAGTTGTTCTTCGAGGAGAGAGAAATGCATTCGTGACGAAGCTGAGTCCAGATGGCACCTTCCTCGTCTATTCCACGTATCTCGGTGGAGCGTTGTTTGACTCCGGTACAGGGATCGCCGTAGACGGAGGCGGTCATGCCTATGTGACAGGGCTGACGGACTCCCCCAATTTCCCAACGACCCCCGGGGTATTTCAACCGAATCTCAGGGGCCTCGATAATGCCTTTGTAACGAAACTGAGCCCTAATGGAACAACCCTGGTCTACTCCACCTATCTCGGAGGCAGCGAATCCGAGTTCCAGGCTAAGATAGCAGTTGACTCATCCGGAACGGCTTTTTTAACAGGGGCTACGAATTCGCCCGATTTCCCGACAACTCCCGACGCTATTCAGCCAAATATTCTCGGCGGTACCGCCGCATTCGTAACTTTTCTGAATTCGACCGGATCCGATTTGCTATTCTCCACTTACCTGGGTGGAAGCTTCGGTGAATCCGGCCTGGGGATCGCCATCGATCCATCCAGCAACGCTTATGTAACGGGACTAACATTCTCTGAAGATTTTCCAACGACGCCTGGGGCCTTCCAGACCGTAAAACCCAGTCCGCCCGGCTTCTCAAGCGGCTTCGTCACGAAGATCGGAACGAATGCAGTATTGTCCCTGCTGAAATTTTCGGACCGGTTCGAAGTCCGGCCGGGAGAGACAGTCACCTTCTTTATCGAAATAACAAACCCAGGCATAGTAACGCTCACGAATGTGAGGATTGAAGATCCGCTGCTCGGCTTCTTCACGGTAATCCCTGAGCTTCCTCCTTTTGCGGTGCAAATTTTCGCGGTCCTCTTCGTTGTTCCACCGGAGGCGCCTCCAGGATTTATTACGAATGTCGTTACTGTATTCTCCGATCAAATTCCTGAGCCGGAATTCGCCAAGTCGGATATCTTCGTGACGGAGACGCCATCGCTGCTGGCGACCAAGACCGTAAATCCGCCTGCTGCGGCGCCGGGAGAAACGGTCGTGTTCACGATCACGCTCCAGAACATCGGCAATGTCGACTTGATCAACATGCGGCTGACCGATCCGCTGATCGGGCTGGATGAATCGGTCGGCGACTTGCACGTCGGGGAAACCATCACCATCGACTGGCCGTTCGTCATTCCGCCTGAGGCGCTGGCTGGGGTGACGATTGCCAATACGGTGATCATTACCGCCAACAACCTGCCTGAACCAGAAGAGGTCGGAACGGTTGTCGATGTGCTCGCCGTTCCGAGACTCACTCTGACCAAGATCGCTGACCGGACCGTCGTTCCTCCGGGAGAAACGGTTACGTTCACGATTACACTATCCAACAGCGGTAATACTGCGCTAACGAACATATCCGTGATCGACGACCTGACCGGGTTCAGCACGATCATTCCACTGCTTGAAGTCGGGCAGACCGAATTGCTGCAGATTCCGTTCCTCGTCCCGCTGGAGACGCCGCCGCTGACGTTCATCAATACGGTAACGGCGGTCAGCAATCAGACGGAGCCCGTGTCCGCCAGCGCTGAGGTCACCGTGTCCGGCCGTCCGATGCTCGGGGTCAGCAAAGTCCCGTCTTCGACTACTGTTACGCCAGGGGAGACGTTCACCTATACAATCACGCTCTCGAATATCGGCAATGTACCGCTGACCGACATTCACCTTACTGACTCGCTGCTAGGGCTTAACGAGACAATCGCCTCGCTTGGGGTCGGGGAGACCCTGGAGCTTGTGGTCCCTTTTACTGTACCGCAGGGAACGCCGATCGGGTCGGATATCGTCAATCATCTTACCGTCACCTCGGCGGAGGCTGGGACTCAGCAAGTCGAATCAACTGTTACGGTCGTAGGCATAGGGCTTACGCTAAGCAAGCAGCCAGACCGGACGTTCGCCGCCCCGAGCGAGACGATCACGTATACGCTGACGGTGACGAATTTGCTGGTCACCGCCCAGACCAACGTCGTGCTGAGCGATCCGCTGCTCGGTTTCAGCGAGACGGTTCCAGTTCTACCGGCGAACGGGACAATTACCCGGTTCGTCTCCTTCACGGTGCCGGCTGGAGCGGCGAACGGCAGCGTCATTACGAACACGTTCACCGCCTCGTCTGACCAGACTCCGCTGCAGGAGACAACAGCCGAAATCGTCGTGCGGTCGGTGCCAGGCGCCGAGACGACGCTTCAGGTGGTGAAGCTTCCTGACCGCAGCGAGGTGGCCCCGGGCGAGACCGTCCATTATACAGTCCAGGTGACGAACATCGGCAGCAATCCGGCGACGGATGTGATCGTCCGCGATTCGCTCACCGGCACGGTAGAGACGATAACGGTCATCGCCCCGGGCGAGACAGCTCTGGTCGAGTTCTCGTTCACCATTCCTGCTACGACCCTGAACGGGACCGTTATCGCCAACCGCGTGTCCGTCACATGGGCGGAGCAGCCGCCGGGATCGCTTCCGGTGCAAAGCGAGGCGCGCGTTACGGTAGCCGTGCCCGTCGTCCCGCCGGAATTGGAGGTCGAGGTAACTCCGCCAACAGCGGAGCCGGGTGAGACGGTCATCAAGACGATCACGGTTACGAATGCCTCAACCGAGACGCTTACGGATGTCCATGTTTCCGATCCACTCGTCGGCTTCCGCACCGTGATCCCGTCGCTTGCACCCGGGGAGAGCCGGGAGTTTACACTGCCCTTCACGATTCCGGCCGGAACGGCTGGCGGTACGGTGCTCCGTAACATTGTCACTATCTTCTCCGACCAGACTCCGCAACAGCAGGAAACGGTCCCCATCCAGGTGCTGCCGCTGCCGGATGCCGTACTGACTGAAACGGTCGACCGGCCGGAAGGGCGGCCCGGTGAAACGGTCATTTTCACGATTCAGGTGACCAACACAGGGAATGTCGCGCTCTTGAATGCTGTACTGGACGCCCCGCTGCTGGGCATCCATCTGCATATCGCCCGGTTCGAGGTCGGTGCGACTGAAATCATTCGCGTGCCGTTCGTCCTTCCGAACGTAGAGAAAACGACAGTCATCACAAGTCCGGTCACGTTCACCTCTGACAACGGACCGACCCGGCAGGCAAGCGCATCCGTAACGGTCATCGTAGAGATCGTACCCCCACCCCAGATAGCGGATGCCCAGCTCACTGAGACGGTGGACCGGCCGGAAGGGCGGCCGGGTGAAACGGTTATTTTCACGATTCAGGTCATTAATACAGGAACAGTGGCGCTGATTAACGGGAAATTAATCGCACCGCTGCTGAACATTCAATTGCCGATCAGCAGGCTGGAGCCCGGCGCGAGCGAAACGCTGAGTGTTCCGTTCGTCCTCCCTAACGTCAAGGAGAATACCGTCATAACGAGTCCGGTCACGTTCACCTCTGACAACGGACCGACCCGACAGGCGAGCGCGTCTGTGCTTGTGCTTGTGGAGGAGGAAGAGTAAGAGGTTGGTTTAAAGTTCCTTAACGGCAATAGCCGGCATCCGTGGGGTTGGCCTCTCCTGTGATTTACAACTAAAGAGATAACTGAAGAAGTCCCTGTTGAGTAACAAACAGGGACTTCTTACTATGCAAGTGCGATAATTATTGAAGTTTATCGCTTACTGTCAGGAATATCACCAAGACAATGGTATCCATAGGGATGTCATCAAAATTCCAGGTACCTCTCACCTCTACCCGATCTACTTGATTGAAGCTGCCGTGGCAAGTCTCTCCTGAATCTCTCGATTAATCCGGTTGCGCAAATTGATAATATACTGCTCATTGCGAGGATATTCAGAGAAGGTAATTGGCTCTGCCGAAGCCTCCTCAATAATGCTCATCACGAATTCCTTAGAACTTAGGCTCTCCAGAAGCTTCATCGCCCGAAGGTCATACAGCGCTTCGCGGAATACTTTGAGCCGGATAGAAGTGACCGGAGTTCCATCTACTCCCGGATACACCAGAAAGGCATCGCCGGAAGGGAACCCACAGCCAGCATCAGTTACTGCATAGGGATTGATCGCATGAATGGAGAACTGTGTATACCAGAAGTTGTAGCCCCAATGCAAGAAACCGGCGATATCGTATTTATAGAGCTGGGTAGCGATGATCCGATTACGACGGCTCGGCATGGCCATGAAGCGATTGCTTACCTTGTTATGCTGGGCGCAGCAGTAATAGGTCCACAGATTCGGCACCTTCGCCTCGATAAACGCATCAATATGATCATTTGCCGGAATAGGAGTCTTGATCAAGCCTTTCTCGTAGAACTCGTAATCAGATAGCGCATCGATCATCTTATAACCCTGCAAATACGGTTCCATGATTTCACAAGCCTGGCGGTAGCTGTCCAGCTGCTCCAAGTTCGGTTCATCTGATATATGAAAATAACAGCGCTCCTGAATTCCCCACTTCTCTAGAACCGAGGTCAACTGTGGCAAGAAAGCATCCAGGAATTTACGGTACTCTGCCCCCCCGGCATCTGTATCCCAACCGAATATAGCCCGCTTTTCCCCGCCGATACTGGCGATAATCTTTGGAGCGGATACCGCTCCCCACTGCGTGAATAAATGGGACATCTCGAAATATTCCATACCTGTTCGTAGAGCCATATCTACGAACCTTTTTAATCTCTGAAAATCGAATGAATAATTTCCTTCTTCATCTACATGGACCTTAATGAGTTGGACGGTAGGACGCTCACCCCCGATCTTTGTATCGAGCGGTGGTGTGAACAACGGAGTCAGAATCATATTCATACCGTGCTCGGTCGCTGTCTTCATGTAGTCTTCTATCAGTGTCCAATGTGGCTCGCTTAATTCCTCTACCCCGTAATGCGTGCTTAGGCAATCATAATGGAACCAGCCTGTATGAATTAACGTCTGCTTAGGAAGCACAGCATCGATCAAGGAGATGGTATGACTGACCTCAGCCAGCTCTGTTCCGTCTTCATAGAGGAAGCGAATGATTACCGTTGCATCCTGTAGTTCGACGTCTTTTGCGAACTCCGCTTCCACCCAAATACTCCGCCATTGTCCCGGCAGCACCTTAATATTGCCATCTATTAGCTCCAGCAACGGATCAGGGAATAACCCCGGCTGCTTCGTCAAATAATCCTCATCCGTCTTCGGATAAACCGGCATCTCGGAAGGGACTACTCCTACCATACTAAGCTTCACATTTATCCCCGGATTTGCTGCCGCTTCGACACGAAGATACTGCGCCACGGCAGCCTCCTCCGGATCTATGTAATAAGCAAGCTGGTACGAATACTTCTCGCCACGCAATACAGATTCGACCAAACTACAAGCTGCGTTCGGTTCTTCATGAAGAAACACTTTTTCCAGAGAGGATAGTTTCTTGACCTTGAGGTTCATAGATTCGAACAGCCTCCAGTATGAAGTATTTTCCTATATCTATCGTTAATCCTAATGGTACTCTCCGGAAATCACAATGTAAACGTTCTATATTGACTTTTCAGGTCTATCCTGCTTCATCCTCGCGAACTACAATGAAGGACAGGCGACTCATCGACTGCCCTTATCTGTAATCTCACTATCGTCGTATTTATACTGGTATTGTAAGCATCTACCTTACGATCGAACACTGATAAAATTGCATTACGGCCTCCTGCCGCTTAGCAATGACTCTAGTTAACCAATTTTTCGCTATAGGCCGGCCCCCTTGCTTTTGTGTGTTTTTCACCCCTCCTTTACCCACTCCGTTTCATTCTTCCGACATATGATAATCCATATATATCGGGTATTTAAGATAAGCAGGGATGTTTCCTAAGGAAGGAGGTTGTAACTTGCGAATTATACTCTTGTGCGGGGGATCTGGTAAAAGGCTGTGGCCTTTATCCAATGAGATTCGCTCCAAGGTGTTCCTTAAGCTATTGAAATCCGAAGATGGGATCAGAGAATCGATGATAGAACGGATATGCCGACAATTGGATAAGGTGGGGCTGCTTCAATCCACATGTATCGTTACTCATCACAGTCAAGTAGAAATTACGCGTAACTATGTTGGCGATCACATCCCTATCCTGGCCGAACCTTATAAAAAAGGAACCTTCACAGCCATCGCTTATGCCGTATGTTATCTTCATGAGAAGCTGCAAGCAGATCCGAGTGAAACGATATGTGTAATCCCGGTAGATACTTATGCAGATACCGCGTTTTTCCGGATGCTTCTTCGCTTTCCGGATGTTCTTTTGCATTCTAGAGCAGATCTCGCTCTCCTCGGTACAAAACCTACTTATCCTTCCAATCAGTTCGGCTATATCGTTCCTGTTCTGCCCAAGGGGAATGACGAATATTTTTTTATCCACCAATTCATAGAAAAGCCTAACGAGCAAACGGCCCGTCGCTTAATCGAACATCACGCGATGTGGAACTGCGGCGTATTTGCATTCCCCTTGAAGTTCATGCTGAAGTATTTGGAAGACAAGGGGCATCCGACCCAAGTTGAGAATTGGCTGGCTAATTATGAACAACTTGCAAATGCCAGTTTCGACCGGGAAGTCGTGGAGCACACACTGCCTGCTGTTGTCATGGGATATGACGGCTATTGGAATGATCTTGGGACTTGGATGACGCTAAGCGGTCATTTCGAGGATCATGTGATCGGGTCAGGGCGAATATCTGACGACTCCTCTAATACCCATCTCATTAACGAACTTCCTTATCCCATCGAAATTATCGGCGTCTCTGATCTCATTGTTGCGGCAAGTTCTGATGGAATTTTGGTCGCGAACAAGGAAAAATCCAATCAAATCAAGGAAATACTCACACAAGTTCGGCAGATTCCAATGTATGAAGAGAAAAGATGGGGCTCTTATCAGGTACTGAAATGCTGGAAAGATGAAGCGGGAATTGAAGTCATGATCAAGAAGGTACGCTTCGCCCAAGGGAAATATACGAGCTATCACCGGCATCTCGGGCGACAAGAAATCGTGACAATTATAACAGGTAGTGCGGATATCCTAATGGAAGGTAAACAGTATAAGCTACAGGCGGGTGATGTTTTACAAATTCCGGCCGGCATCAACCATGGAATAAAGGCAGTTACTAATCTTGAGCTGATGGAAGTTCTGTTGGGAAAAGAACTTGCTCTGGAGGATATTGTTCATATTGCGATGGAGTGGTAGGGGGTTCTAGCACATCACCCCTACAGTAATGTTACTTGCTCCAGCAATAGCTGATGATCTCGGCAGGCTTGATCGTCTTAGCTACCTCAGCCGCTACCGGCTCTTCCAGCAAGTTGCAGCGATGAGGAGTGAGACCGGCGATTGAGAGGCTAACCGGCTGTTCTGTTCCCGTCATGTTGAAGCCTCTGGTCACGAGCTCATCTGAATGCTCTTTACGTTTGAATGCAGTCAGTGCGAAAGCATCTCCTTCGATCTTCATAAATTGATGCTCGGCCGGATAATGTCCCGCATGTTTGGATGATGTTTGGTAGCAGCTGAAAGGAATCTGGAAGTTCATCGCTTCATGGAAGGTCCTCAGCTTATCTGTTTCATCACCATGAAAGGATAGCGCGAATCTGACTCTGTTCTCTCCAAGACACTGTGCTTCAGGCGTCGGGAAATAACCCCAGTCGCCAAGCTCGCCTACCGAGCGAAGCAGCGTCAGCGCAATTGTCCCTTGCTGCAATACTTCATATTCATTCAGTCCGAAGTTCGCTACCGTCACACCGTGCTCATCGTTATGCACATTAATGAACGAGTGCTGATGCTGCGGATTCGTCGGATTTTTCCAAGCCCGGTCCACCTTGTTAGGACGTTGCACCACCTCATAGATGCTCTCTGCCTCATGATAAGACGTTTCGATTCCGGTAGGGAACAGCACCCGTAGACGGTGATCCTTCATCTGATTGTTAAAGTTGGTTTCAAATTGAAGCTGCCTGCTCCCCTTTAACAGCGTGATCTTGGTCGCAAGCTTCAGGATCGCCGTCTCTTTGGAACGCTGAGCCTTGCGATGACGGAATTCGATGACAGCCTTCTTTTCCTCTTCCAGGCGTTCATCCGCGGAAATCGGAATTTCCAGTTCCTGCTCAACTAACACTTCCCCGACAAAGGCGTTTGCCGTTTGGATGGAGACAGTAGCTTTTTTACATAAAGAGAGGATCGCTTTGTCGCCTTCAGGCTGTTTGAAAATATACTCATTTCCGATATCGCCTGTATCTTCAAATACCATCAGACCTTTATATCTCTTTCCGGTCTCTTTGTTCAGAACTTTCAGAGAGCCGTCTTCCTGAATGCTTACCTTAAGGAACTCGTTCTTAAGTACATACCCCTGCTTCCTGACAATCGGATTACCCGATTGCAGATCCATGGATGCACCCTCCATTAATGCGAACGACTTCCAGCCCATGGCTGGCATTTGTTCCATGAATATGCGGACCTTCACATACCGTCCCATGTAAGGCTGGCGGAATTTATCCTTAGGCAGGTCATATCCGAAAGCAACGCCTTCATCGATAATCTCGGCCGCTATCTTCTCCCCTCTGATATTCACTACCCTTAACTCCGGGAGTTTCGTCTCCTTGAGCTTATAGTACAGCCTGGACGGAACCCCTTCGGTGAAAGGCTTCCTCATCCACTCAAGCGTTATCTCGGCCACTCCCGTCTTGGCGGAGCCTGCCGTATTAAAAATAACAAAAGGCTTCGATCCTTCAGGGAACGCGCTGGTATCGATTTGGGCCAGAAGCGCCTCTGCCGCTTTATCGGCTACAAATTTCCCGAGCTCTTTCGCTTTCTTGAAGCGGGTAACCATCTCCCGATGCACCTCATCTACGCTGCAGCCGCAAATGCTGTCATGCGGATGATTCTGCATCAACGTCTTCCACGCATATCGCAGCATATCATGCGGATACTGCCCGGCAGACGGGTAAGCCATTGTTGCTAGCGGCTCCGCGATATTCTCCAGTTGACGCTGCACCTCGGTGTTCATCTGCTTCAAATAGATCCGAGCCGAAGCCGTATTAGCCAACGTATACCAGCCGCTGGTCTCCTGACTGGTTAATTCGCCAGTTACCGTGCTCAGGTTCTGCGGCAAATCCGCTCTCAGTGCGTCGATATATTCCTCGAAATTGCTATGGATAAACTCGACATCCGGATACAGCTCATTCGCAACCCGGATCGCGGCGGACAGATCCTTCTGTACCGGCTGATGATCGCAGCCGTTCATCATAAGCAGATGATCCGTAGAGGCATATCGAACAGCTTCGTCCAGCTTCCGATCCCAGAAGAGCTTGGCCTCCTTCCTGTTCACCGGAATCTCATTCCCATTGCTGTACCAGTTGGCAAACAGCAGACCGAGAATCTTTGAGCCGTCTGGCCCTTCCCACCACATCTCGGAATATTGCGATGCATATTTCTCATCGTTAATAACGACATTGTTGAAACCCGTCGGCTTTACTCCGCGTCCAAAAGCAGCAACATCCAGTCCGGCTTCCCGCATCATTTGCGGCGTCTGCCCCATATTCCCGAATGTATCCGGGAAGTAGCCCAGCTTGACTGGAGTCCCCCACTTCTTACTCTCCTCGAATCCGATCAGCATATTGCGGGTATTCGCTTCGCTGCTAATAAGGAAATCATCCTGCAAAATGTAGAACGGGCCGATTTTCAGGCGTCCTTCACGAATGTATTTCTCCAGCAGCGGTTTCTTCTCAGGGCGAACCTGAACATAATCGTCGAGAATAATCGTCTGTCCATCGAGATGGAAGCTCTTGAATTCCGGATCGTTCTCACACAGCTCCAGCAGGTCATCGACGAGCTGGATCAAACGCATATGATGCTGCTCGTATGGCAAATACCATTCACGATCCCAGTGGCTGTGTGATATGATGTATACTTTTTTCATTCTTTCTTCCCCCTATTTATCATCCGGATGTCGAAAGCCGGGATTAAATTTCATCGGCAGGACAGTTGCCGTTTCCATTTATACCGATAATTTGTATCATATCGAAACAGTAATTATAGGGTGTTTAAACCATTTCTTCTTACGGAGGTAAGCTAATGCAGAGGACAATAGCTGATGAGGGAATATCCATTATCACCTGCACCAAACGCCAGCAGTATATAGAAAATGCGTTTGGAAATTATGATGCGCAAACATGGAAAGCAAAGGAACTCATTATTATTTTAAATAATGATGGGATGAATATTGAGAAATATAGAAGAAGAGCACGGAAACGTGAAAATGTATCGGTTTATCAACTGCCGGAAAATACATCTTTAGGTGAATGTTTGAATTTTGGCGTGGATAAGTCCATGTTTAATTACGTGGCAAAGTTTGATGATGACGATTATTACGCGCCTGATTACTTGACAGATGCTATGCATGCATTTCAAAAATCCAATGCAGATATCGTCGGTAAGCGTACGCATTATGTGTATCTTGAAGCTTCTAATCTATTGGTGCTCCGCTATCCTAAAAACGAAAACAGTTTTGTTTCCTCTCTTTCCGGCGCAACGTTGGTGATCAGAAAAGCAGTCTTTGATAAAGTGCGGTTTCCGGATCGAGATTTGGGCGAGGACAGCAGGTTTTGCAGGGAATGTGACAAATTGGGTTTAAAAATGTTCTCGGATTACAAATATAATTTTGTTGCCATTCGCAGAGAGAATGCCGAAGATCATACATGGCCAATTACTGAACAAAAGCTGATATCTTTATCTAATGTTCTGATTATACCTTTTTCAAGAAAATTCCAGGAATATGTAACAAAGTCTGCAGAGATTAATGGATAGAAGGAGACAACATGAAGAAAATACTGGTTCTCAATCATTTTCCTACTGTCTATCCGCCACGGAGCGGGGGTACGTTGCGATACTACCATATTTATAATCAACTTAGCGCATATTACGATATTACTTTATTATCGCAATCGCTCAGCCATTCAGGAGATATGGTACAATTTTCGCCGACCTTTAGAGAATATAGGGTTCAGAAAGACCCTCTTTACAAACAGATTAGTACAAGGATTCAAAATAGGGAAATAAACTATGAACTTTCTTTGATCGTCAATATGAAACTTTCCCGAAGAGCGACAATATATAAACAATATTACGATGACTTATATGAAGAGAGCGACATCATCATTCATGAATCTCCTTACTTGCTTCGTTATGACCGTTATATGGGGGCAGATCATAAGCCAAGAATCTATAACAGTCATAATCACGAATATTTGTTGGCCGAGCAGATTTGGAAACACGAAACGGCAAGAATACACCTTCAAGCCGTCTATAGACGGGAGAAGAAATTAGTTCAAGAAGCGGATCTCGTATTTGCCATTTCAGAGATGGAAAGAAACAGCTTTCTTTCATTGTATAACCCCGATCCTCAAAAAATAAAATTAGCGCCGAACGGTGTAAATCCTGGGGAGTGGTACCAAAGAAAACCCGGATCCGGCACTGAGATTAAAGCTTTATTCATTGGAGCGAACTATCCCCCTAATATTGAAACCGTCCGTTATATCATCGATCATCTGGCGGATCAGTGCCCTGAAATACAGTTTATTATTGCGGGAACCTGCTGCAAAGCCTTCGGAATATCCACAAAATCTAATGTCCAATTATTAGGCAAAGTCAGACATGAGCAAAAACTGGAACTATTCGCTCATGTCGATATAGCGATCAATCCTGTGTTTGTAGGGGCGGGAGTTAATATTAAAACTATAGAATTTTTATCAGCCGGCATCCCTTTACTATCTACCCCGTTCGGAGCCAGAGGACTGAATCTTGTCGATTCAAAGCATTATTTCAGAGCGGAAAAAGAAGATTTCGCAGACAAGCTTAAATTAGTTTGCCGGGATGAACAACAGCTGCAGAAGGTCGCTGCACAAGGGCAAAAATACATTAATGATAACTATTCATGGTTCGAATCCGCAAAAAATCTAAAGAAAGAAATCGATCAGTTAAAAATATGAGGATCGGAGCAAACAAATGAAAATTGGTATAAACTTGTTGCATTTTTCGAGAGAGAGATTCGGCGGAGCGGAGCAGTACTTGAAAAATTTAATCCGGGAGCTGGCAGACCAGGACGGGTTAACGTTATTCCTCTTTCTTAAGCGGGACCGAAATATTTTCCCTGATCATCCCAGAATAGAGAAAGTTGTATTACGCGACTACCGAAATAGTTCCCTCATTTATGAAGCTATACAGCAGCGCCGGTTAGATTTATGGTTCTGCCCCCTGCACAGTTCGTATGTTCCGGACATTCCGGTTCCGACCGTCGTAACCATTCACGATGTGCTCCATACTTTCTATCCTGAATTCGTTCCCGGAGGATTGGAGGAGAATAACCGGTATTATCAAAAATTTCAGGCATCCTTCAATGCAGTAATTACCGTTTCCCAATTTTCCAGGACAGCCATTATCGAACGCCTACACATTCCACAGGAGAAGGTACATGCCATTTATCTGGATGCGCCAGAGCCGTTTCATGCCTCTCTGGACGAGAAAATGAGAGCGGAAATCAAAGCCAAATACCAATTGCCCGATCATTATGCGCTCTATCCCGCAAGCTTTAGTCAGCACAAAAATCACCTTACTCTAATGAAGGCGCTCCTCATTCTCAGGGACAGGTACCACGAACGAATCCCGCTTGTCTTATCGGGTTACTGGGAAGAGAGCAATCCTGCTTACCAGGCTGTTATCCATTTCATTAAAGATCATGCTCTGGAAGAGCAAGTAAAAATCGTAGGATATATACCAGAGAAGGAAATGCCTTATCTTTATCTCAATTGTACTTTTTTAGTATTTCCTTCCCTTCATGAAGGGTTCGGGATCCCTTTAGTAGAAGCGATGAACACCTCAACCCCGATTGTTTGCTCCTACGCTGGAAGCATTCCCGAGGTCGCAGAAGACGCGGCTCTGTTGTTTAACCCTCAGAATCCCGAAGAAATCGCACTGAAAATGCTTAAAGGATTAGACCCGAAGACGAGAATAGAATTAATCAAAAAAGGTACCGAGCGGGCGAGAGCATTCTCCTGGGAAAAGTGTGCGCAGGAAACGTTGCATGTTTTTCGGAGCGTTCTGCCTGGTTCATGATTTCCCAGTGCCCATTACCTTTTCAATAGTTTGTATTAATGCCATTCCGGCTTCATCCCAGGAAAGCGGCAGCATATTTTCCCTGCCTATTCTTCCTTTTTCCTGGCAAAGATTCGGGTTTTCGTATGCGTATCTCATGGTCTTCTTCAAATCTCGAATATCTGGTTCCGCCCATAGCTGTCCTTCTTCTTCAAACCATTCGCGGTATATCAACGCTATCGCCTGTTCACTGTTCATGCTTATCCCTGGATATTTCAGCTTATAATCGATCAGGAACGAATTTTTTTCATTCAAAAAATCCATTTGTCCGCCCCATCTGGTAGCGATCACGGGAATGCCGCTCGCTAATGCTTCCATGAATGGCATCCCCACGCCTTCTCCTCTCGTAGGAAGAACGAATGCATTACCGAGCGTATAAACACCTGTAAGATCATTGTCTTCAAGTACACCTGCGAGAACAATCAGAGGGGCTGTTTCATCACCGAAACCGAGCTTTTTCTTATATTCAGATATTTTGTGCTCTACCGATTGTCTTTTATTTCCGTCCCAATATTTTTTAGCTGTTTTGATCACCAATGCTACACGATCTTCTGACGTAAACTCTTCCCAATAAGCCCTTAATAAAGTTTCAGGATTTTTTCGGTGATTAAAATCGAATACCGAGACAAAAGTAAATTTCCCTTCCGCTTCTTTTATGGCCAGCTTCCTGTTTTCGGGTTGAAACTTATTCGTATCCGTCCCATGCGGAACGAGAAAAACCGGGGTGTGAACACCGCTATTGTTCATGATCTCCAGATTATGATGGCTTGGGACGCAAGTCGCATCAAACTGATCGATCGTTGATAACCATGAATTGGGTATTTTCGCTGCCTCCCAGACGGTATTCAGAATCAGATGATCGAACCGTTTTCTTTCTCTTCTAGGATTTATTTTCCACGGCGGGGAGTGATAAATTAGAATTTTTCGTTTATCTGTTGCATCAGGTTTTTCAAAGAGATGGTCTAATTTTTCTTTCATATGTCCGTCCATTTCTGTGAATGGAGGGCCCCATTTATAGGTTTCAATTTTCACGTCAATACCTTGCCTATCCAGTGCAAAAACGTATTCCCTGCTTGCCGCTCCATATCCAGTAGCATCGTATACCGGACCTCTCCATACAACTTGATAATCTACCAAGTCCATTCCTCCCTTATGAATTAATGACTTCTTCGACGGCCACCGGATGTTGGGCTAGCTGTCACGCACTGATTATGAAAATGAGCCGTATATATAATATATAAAATTTTTAAAAAAACGTTATTGAATATTACTATGCAGGGGGGGATTATTATCAACCGTCATTTGTCGTATTTGGATGTAATGGATACGCTGCTCGGTCCCTTGCCTACACGAAGACAAATGAACCGCATACCGCGAATTCCGGGACAGGTTAAAGTAAAGATTCGTGTAGAACGAACCATGCCGTTTGAATTTATAAGTAACGTAATATCCCCTTTTATTCGTTTATGGGATGCGGAAGAATCCTTTGAGCTGTCACCGTATGATACGTCTCTCTCATCTATTGGCGGTGATGCCGGCGCCGATGTGTTTATTCTTTGGCTGGACTGGAGATTGTATCGCAAATCCATGGCAGTTAAAGCAACCTGCGATTGGTTAAAAGAAAGAATCGTCACATTAAGGAGCAAGACGGACAAACCGATATTTGTCAACAATTGGCCTGAGCAATATGAGCCAGAAGATATGCTATTCAGTGCCAAAACCGGAAAACGCATTTGGGTTCGCCTGTTCAATGAAACGCTGAACCGTCTTTCCGAAGAAGTTCCAGATTGCTGGATCATTGATCTTTCCTACATTTCTCTAGAACACAGCGGAGCTTTCTTCGACGATAGAAATGAGAAGGTAAGCAATCATCCTTTCTCCGATCAAGCAACGATTTCGATCGCTCGTCATTTGGGAGTGCGTCTGTTACCTGCCGTACTGTTATCCAGAATCAAAGCGATCGCATTAGATTTGGACGATACGTTATATGCCGGAGTTTTGGGAGAGGACGGTATAGATGGTGTCGCTTTAAGCGATGCTCATATCAGGTTGCAGAACTTGTTATTGCGGTTGAAGCAGTCAGGTTTGATGTTAACGATATGCAGCCGAAATGAGGAGAAAGATGTACGGGAGCTTTTTCAAAAAAGAACGGATTTCCCATTAAACTGGGACGACTTCGCTGCCGTATGCGCCGACTGGAATCCGAAACCGGACAATTTGATCGCTTTATCGCATAAGCTTAATATCGATCCGTCCGCAATGCTGTTCGTTGACGACAACCCGGCAGAATTGCTGAAAATGGCCCATCATGTACCCGCTGTCCGATTGCTTCGGGCCGATCCGGCGGGAGAACAAACTTTGATTAAAATTTCCAATTACCCTGGTTGTTATCAACTGATTCAAGATGACAGCGCAGCTTTGAGAACAGTCGATATACAAGCCAACCATACCCGAACAAAGCTTAAAAACCAGGCACTTGATTATATTTCTTACCTAAAAAACTTGAAAATGGTCGTACGCATACATGTCAACGAACCCGCCCACATAAACCGGGTATTTGAATTGAGCCATAGAACAAACCAGTTTAATCTTGCGCTACGGCGGATGAGTTATGCGGAAGTTAAACGTGCAATGAATGGCAATGACTATTTGACAATGACCGTTCAATTATCCGATAAATTATCGGATAGCGGTATTATTGGCGCATTCGTATGCCGTATGGATCAGGAAAAAGCAACACTTATCGAAGTTCTATTCAGCTGCCGGGCATTGGGCAGAGATATCGAAACGATCGCCTTTGTCTGCTTGCTGAAGCGACTAACGGAGCTTGGCATCAAACAATTAAGCATAGTAGTACAGGAGGGACCGCGAAATACTCCGGCACGCGAATGGCTGCAACAGTTCGTAATTGACCCTGTTGCAGATCAGAGCGTCACGGACTTGTTGGCTCTTGCCAGCGTGTCATGTGCAAGACATCCTGTGAAAGTGGAGGAGATCACATGAAGGACGAATTACGCAGCCGTGTATGTGCAGTAATGGCTGAAGTTTTGCAGATCCACGGCTCGTGCAATGTCAATATCATTCGGGGCAATACGGAACAATGGGACTCGCTTAAGCACTTGGAATTAATCCTGGCGCTGGAAGAGGAGTTCCAGGTCAGATTTACCGCTGAACAAGCGGTAAACATTCATAGTCTTGAGGATATTGTAACTATATTGGGAGGAAGCTGATGAGCCATTCCATAACTGTCCAACATTTCGGAATTAAATTGAGGCCGGTTAGATTGGATGATGCTGATTTCATTTATAAGTTGCGACGCGATCCGAAATTAGCCGCATATATCGGCGAGTTCGATGAACAATTCTCGGCTCACATAGCATGGCTGGAAAGATACTTCGAACGGGAAGACGATTATTACTTTTGCATCGAGCCTGCCCATTCCAGTAATCCTATAGGAACCGTAGCGATTTATAATCGGAACGGAAATACGGCGGAATGGGGCAGGATTGTCATCAATCCGTTGTATCCTGCCGCTCCGGCCAGCGTATGGCTGATGTACCATGTAGCTTTTGATATTCTCGATTTAGCCAGCGTATTCTGCAGAACTGTCATCGATAACAGACACGTTGTTTCTTTTCATGATAATAGTGGCGCCCTTAGGTCGGGAATAGAACCGGGAGGTATTACCATTAAGGGCATCTCCATGGACACGGTTATCCATACAGTCACGGCCGACAGGTGGCCGCTTGTCAGAAAAAGGCTGGAACCTGCTGCCAAAATCGCTGAACGGTTCTTCATAGGGGAAGTGATCTGAATGTCGATCGAATCTAATGAATTCACTTTTCATCACATCGGTTTAGCCTGCCGTTCATTGCTCCCCGAATTCAAAATGCACGAAGCTCTTGGATATACGGTAGAAGGAGCGGTATTCCATGATCCGCTCCAAAATATTAACGGCATCTTCATGGTTCACGGTCCTATGCGCATAGAATTGATAGAACCGGCTGGAGAACGTTCTCCTGTACGCAATATTCTGGCAAGAGGGATCAAAATGTACCATCAATGTTTTGAAGTTGCCGATATCCAAAAATCGCTCTCCAATCTGGAAGCTCAGGGAGCCCGCATGATCACTACACCGGCTCCGGCCATTGCATTCGATGGACGCACCATTGCCTTTCTCATACTTCGTACGTCGCTGATCGTCGAACTTATACAGCAATAAATAGGAGAAACTTTGCTTCTCCTATTTATTGCTGTAGTTTTGGGGACAAGCCATGTGTTCAGCCTTGCTGAAAATGATAAACTTAATGCAATCTCATTTCCTTTCCCCACTCTTCAATTTTTTCTAAAAAAACCGGCAATAATGTGATTACTTTTCTGTCCAATCCCTTTTTGATATGAAAATATAAATCGTATTCCAATACTCGCTGCAAATAAGCCATTTTATATAGTTCCATCGGATCTTTCTTAAATTTCACCCCATGTTTCTGCATTTCATTAGCGTATAACTGGACACACTTCCTGAGTATACGGTCCTCGTCTTGCTTGAAATCCTGACGATACCCGAAGAAAACACCGATTAAACTGACCATATCAAACCAACACGGAATATATTGGGCAGATTCCCAATCCAAAAATTTGACGTACCATTGACTTTCGTTCAAATTGTTACATCCGACATTTCTCATTTGAAGGTCGTTATGAGTGATGCACTGTCCCGCTTCGATCACTTCAGGAAAAAATATCGGGCCCTTTTTATATATTTTTTGTAGCAGATGATAGTGTGGTTCCAATACTGCGCTTAAGTCAGCTTGTTTCATTCCTTCATCCAGATAGCGCAACGTTTCTCCCATCATATGCTCTCGTTTCTTTACCATCGTATCCGAATGGTAAAAAGGCAACCATTCTTCATATAAATCTGCATGCCATTTATTGAACGTCCGGGAATGCATCTCTGCTAATGCAGGGACAATCTTCATAAAATATTCGGGATGAAACTCTGTTTGCTCACTGATCGGCTGGGCATGTTCCGTAAGCACCCAAACGTAGTCGTCATCCGAGCGAACGCTATAAATTTGCGGCATAACGTCCTGCATTGTCTCTCTGAGTTTACTATATATGTTGATTTCAATTTCATTCCCTGCTCTTCCCTTTTTCATGATTTTGAGAATAACCGGGAATGACTGCTTCCCGACAGTCACTTGCAATTCCCAGACGCCGCTTTTGAAATGAGGATACCCCAACGTGTTTTTTAAACATTTCGTTTTATGTTTATCTAATGTTCCGTCTCCGCCGAAAAACTCCCTGAAACTTTTGTCAAATCCGTATTCTTCCCATTCTTTATAAATCACTTCTTCATTGATTTCATCGCCCAATATCGTTACTCCTTTCTTAAAGTGCGTGTTCAAAAAGGTCAGTTTTCAAAGACTTTTTGAACAACCTCTTAAATATGCAAAATTTGCTCCTTCCACTGTTCTGCACAGGCATTAATCGTAAAATGTTTTCTTGCCACCTCTGCCGCCCGCTCTTTGATTCTTGCCCGAAGTAGACGATCTTCGATCAACTGTTTCATCCCCTCATACCATCCCTCTTCCGTATGGGGTACAATGATTCCGTTCTCCCTGTGAACGACCCAATCTGTATAGGCTGGTGAAGAAGAATAAATGCCAGGAATCCCGCAAGCCGCGTATTCCCTGAACTTATTATTCGTCTTGCAATGATTGAAAGGAGTATCATCCAAAGGCGCGAGGCCGATGTCCCAATTGGATTGATATAGTTTACGAATGAACGTCCTGTAATCCGCTTCCGGATTATTGTAAGAAACGGAGGGATGCTGACTCAGAGATTCCGGCACAAAACCGTAGAACTCCAATTTTATAAATTTGCCGTACTCATTCAAGATCTTTAGCAAAGCCGGCACAACGGCAACAAAATCTTGTTCCTTATTTGCCCCTTCATATCCGATGACAATGACGCTGTCATTTTTCGGTTTTTTCTCTACTTGTTCAATCCAGGCAAAGTCCACACTTGCTGGAAAATAGATAACATTGGAGTTGTATTTTTCAACCAGTAATTTTCCGAAATAAGGCGCGTCAACTTTCACAATGTCCGCATTTTTCAAAAAATCAGCAAATGCTTTTTGCCTGTCCGGATGGGCGTAATATTTTCCTATCGAGTTGGTCTGAGGCAGTGCTTCATAGTAATCGTCTATGACATAAACGGTACGCTTCCCCAGAATGCGGGCTAGCTCGAAGTATTTGTAAACTCTGGGTTCGACGCTTCGTTGAACAATCACGATATCCGCATCGGCAACATGCTGTTCTGTGACTTCATGTTTGCTCTTTACTTCAAAGGTGCAATGCCCCTGAGATTCAAGCAGGCTTAACGGTTGACGAATCCCAATTTGATAAGACGGCAATCGTATCGCGCTAATGATCAGTACTCGGACCGTTTTCTTGGTTTCTGACAGTATGGTGCTTTTATCGATATTGCTATGTTCAGATGATTGCACTTCTCGCCCGGTTGCTCGCACGTCTCTAAGAGCCCTCTGATACCCCGCCTCTCTCCCTTCGGTAAATCCTCGGGCCTGACCTGCACGATAACCTAAATGATAAGAAATAGGATAGCGTGATTTTTGTTTCATAAGAACCCCTTTTCCGATTCTATTGTTTATGCGAAAAACCCGGAAAAGAAGGACCTTGGCAGCAACTGAAAAAGCCTCCGGCATTCAGCTCCCGAAAAGTTCCCCTCTCCCCTCTCAGCAGTTTTCACGCCAATATTAGGACTGAAAACAACGAACGCAATCGATAACCCGTTCCACATCTTCATCTGTCATGTTCGGATGAATGGGCAGCGTCAAAAGTCTCTTCCATATGTTGGAGGAAACAGGAACGCTTGCTTTCAGATGAATGTAAGCCGGTTGCAGATGACACGGATAGTAATGAACGCCCGGTGCAATATTATGATCCTGCAAATGGCCAATTAATCTGTCCCTGAGTTCTTCGTTCGCCAGTTTGATTTGAAATAAATGCCAGGAGCTATGTGCATACGGCTTCTCGTACGGAAGTTCAAGCCATGAAATGTTAGCGAGTGCTTGTTGATAACGGCTTGCAATTTCCCTACGCCGACCGTTAAGTTGTTCCAGTTTGTGAAGTTGCACAACACCGAGTGCGGCCTGGATGTCATTCATATGATACTTGTATCCGACTTTATCGACAAAATATTTCCAGGCATAAGCCCTTTCGCGTGACGATCTTGTCCAAGTATCTTTAGAAATACCGACCCATCTTTTTTCCCGTACCTTGCTCGCCAGCCACTCCTCATTGCAGGCGATTCCGCCGCCTTCTCCACAGGTCAAATTTTTGACGGCATGAAAACTAAAGCAAGTAATATCGCTGATCGAACCGATAGCGCGTCCCTTATAGAAGGCGCCACATGCATGCGCCGCATCTTCCACAACTTGAATCCCTTTGGTAAGCGCCAATTCTCGGATGGCATCCATATCACATGGGTGTCCTGCCAGATGGACAACAATGATCGCTTTCGTCTTTTCTGTAATTTTCCTTTCAATGTCGGCTACAGAAATATTCACCGTATCTTTCTCGACATCGGCAAAGACAGGCGTCGCTCCTACATAGCTGACGGCATGAACGGTAGAAATAAAAGTCATCGGCGGTACAATCACTTCATCTCCCGGTCCGA
Organism: Paenibacillus motobuensis; assembly: GCF_039521865.1. Lineage (NCBI taxonomy): Bacteria > Bacillati > Bacillota > Bacilli > Caryophanales > Paenibacillaceae > Paenibacillus > Paenibacillus motobuensis. The sequence continues at coordinate 110,280 of NZ_BAAACX010000002.1, forward strand.
TGCCGAGCACTTCTAACGCTAGGTGCAAAGCTGCTGTCCCGGAATTCAGCGCGACCATGAAGCGGCTTCCTACATAAGCAGCAAACTCCTTTTCAAATTGTTCGGTCTTCGGACCCAATCCTAGCCAGCCGGACTTCAATACATCGACTACGGCATCGATTTCTTCTTGCCCGATGCACGGCTGCAATACAGGAATATGCTTGGAATTCAACCACTATCTCCCCTTTATTTTCATTTAAGAGGTTGTTTAAAAAGCCCACCTTTATCAGTGAGTAGCATTGGGCAGCTTAGTCGACATTGAATCTTGAATTCAGCCGGATCTAAGCAGATGCTTACGAAGTCCTGTTTCCTCCAGAAACATCTCAGGTAATCACGTACCCAAAACGTACGCTCTGCTCTACAGCCCTTAGCTTCATCCAGCCTACTGGGTGCTGAAAGTCTGACTTTTTAAACACACACTTTATGATAAAATCTGACTTTCCCAGTTATCGACACAAGTTTCAATGGAGAAATGGCTCCTTGCGAAAGAACTCGCCTGTTCCTTTATTTTTTGGCGTAATGCCGGATTCTCGATCATTTGTTTCATGCCTTCGTACCATCCTTCCTCGGTATGCGGTACGAGATATCCGGTCTCACCATGATTTACCCAACTTGAATAAGTAGGCATTTGACTGTAAATTCCGGGAATCATGCAAGCCCCGTACTCACGAAATTTATTATTGGTTTTGCACTGATTGAACAAAGTATCTGCAAGCGGAGCCAGACCAATATCCCAATTTAATGTATACAATCGATGAATGAACCGACGATAATCCTGTTCATAAGGGAAATGGGTAACGCCTGGGTATCCGCGTAAAGACGCAGGAATAAAACCGAAAAACTCAATTTTGACAGCCCAGCGGTATTCCTTGAAAATTCGTTTGATTGCTGGAATAACCGGTTTGAAATCATCCTCCTTGTGTGATCCTTCATAACCAATCACAATTCGCCCGTCTCTTCGTGAAGGTTTTACTTCTTGATCCAGCCATTCATAATCAACCGTTGCCGGAAAATAGGCCACACGTGGATTAAAATGCAAGCGAATATAGTCTGCGAAAAACTCGGAATTGACATGAACGATGTGGGCATTTTTCAAAAAGTTGATGAAGGTTTCCCGGCGTGCGGGGTCCGCGTAGTAATCGTTAATTTGAGTTCCTGCACGGATTTCCAGAAAATTGTCATCAATACAATAGATGGTCCGTTTCCTCATCTCATGTGCCATTTCAAAACATCGATAAGCATGGGGTTCAACATTGCGAACAAATATAACAATATTGGCAAATTCAATATCTTCCCGGCTTACGGTGTCCTCCGTTCTTACGCGAAAATTGTATCGACCGAGTTTTTTCAAATGATTAAACGGGTGATAAATCATCATTTTTAACGACGGCAAATCCTTACTGGCCGTAATGACTAGAGCGATCGGCAGTAAAGTGTTTGGATGACCACGGGCAATCCCTTCCTGATCTCCCCCCTCGTATCCGGCATTATGGCCTCGATCGTATCCATTTTCATATGAAATATTTTCGTTTTGTCTATTGGCAATTATATTTTTTGACAGAATACCTTGCCTTTCCATAAATGCCTCCTTCTTTTAGCGCCAGATACTAGCTTATCAAGGTTCAATCTTTCTGATTTCCCTGTTCCGTTCCTTGTGCGTATCCTTTGTTGAAGCCTTCGTCATACGCCTGGTCAAACCCCTCATTATAGCCCTTATTGTATAAGTATCTGTTGATTTTTCTCCCTGTCTTCCGCTGTTTGACTGCATTTATATTGCTCTTACTCCTGTTGACAGTTCTGCCTGCAATGCGTTTCTTCGCTATGATTCGGCGTCTGGTAGAAGGTGTCTTTTTTTTTCGAGTGCGAATGATGATCACCTCCTTTCGATTCCTCATAGCGAATATATGGAATCGTTTACTATATTTCAAAAATGTTCTATCTATTATAAATAGAGGTTAATCGAAGAATCCGTTAATAATAAACTTCGATAATCAATTCCGTGGTATCAAATTTTGCGATAATTATTTTTCGGGATCAAGACGGCGTATCTGTTTCGCCGCCTCATCCATCTTGCCGTCCAACCGTTAAAATATACTATTCCTGAACATATTCAATGTACCGGGTGTATTCGTCCATTTTATTCCCGTTGGCTATACACCTTGACCCTGATCTTGAATTCCCAAATGATCGTTGATTTGCCGATACGTCCATTTTCCCTCTAATTGCAAGCGAATTGCTTCCATCTTGAGTTCCTCAGAATAAGTCTTAAACTTTTGACCTTTAACAGCCATAAATAAATACACCCCTAGAAATTCATTGGTTAAACCAAGGGGTTTTTCCAATGTCTATCTAAGGGGTGCACTTCATAACAAACAGGGACTTTTTATCGCCCGGAGGTCGTATAGTGCTCCGAAAACCAATGAATCATCGGCATTGAATAACAGGGGATTACGCTTACCCTTATTCGGATCCAATAACAAACACGTAATATTCCAGAACTGCCTCTTGCAGCTTCTTCTTATAGTCCTTCGGTGTGCCGTCTTTGTTGTAATCACTGAACGTCCGCGATTGCTCGGCCCGCTGCAGCAAATCAGTGGCGGAGGCCTTCACCAGCATGATCTTTTGTTTTAGCATGTATCCATACAAATTATTGCTGTCCAGCTCTTCCTGCTTTACCTGCTCCGGATCTTCAGCAGCTGCGATATACCCAGCTACCTCTTCAGTAAGCCGATCATACAAACCTCGGTAGGCTGCGATATCAAGGCGATCCAATGTCTCTGTTGTCACGCTCTGCCTGGTCAGTTCATCTTCAATTGCTTCCGCTGCCATAATCGATTTAAGCGCATGGTACCGGATCATCTGATTATTTGCCTTGAAATCGGCAAGATCCAACTCTCGCTGCTTCATTAACGACTGATGCAAACCAACTGTGAAGCCTTCCACAAGCGGCTCCCATTCCTCCAGCAGAACCTGCAACTGCTCATGCAGCGTTTTCCCCTTCGCCAAATCGTCATCGACATAAAATCTGAACCTGTAATAGGTATCGATTTCGCCTAGCGTCTTGACTAGACCCTCCAGCGTCGGAGCAAGCTTAGTTACGGCGTCATCGACCTCGGGTAGGGCAGGCTGTTTATCGGTCAATTCCATGTACTCTGCCAGTTTATTAGCCTCGGTAAGCTCCAGATTTACGCCCCGGTCCAGATGAGCCTCTTTCTGTAGATCTAACGTTTCCTTATGCCCAAATCGTTCTCCATACCGCTCCAGAACATCAGCTACTTGACCATGGATATAGATATCCAGAGCGATATAGCCAGCATATTTCCGCACCGTCGCTTCCGCACCGGAATTTTCCTGCGCGGAGACTGCCTGCTCTGATCCTCCCGACAGGGTTATCTTCGATTTCTCCAGCGGCAACCGGCAGGATGAGAGCAGTAGAGCCAGGAGACTTAGAGATACAATAATGTTCCATCTTACTCTCATGCTTCTCATCGAATTAATCCACAACCGTTATTCTAATACTGTTATTGTATCCATCCACGAGGAAGGAGACCTTGCGGTCAAACGACGACAGAATTGCATTACGTCCGCCTGTCGTCACTTTGCCTTCTGTGTCGCTGTTAATCTCCGGATTCTGTTCACGCAAAATTCTGAGAATGTCGGTTGCCGTAACTTTTACTCCTTCTATACTCATCTTGAATACTGGGATAGTCGCCCATTCTTCTTTCTTACGCCGATCGGCATCCTGAGAATATTCAAAATAGTGCTCAATATCCTCAGTCAGCGATTGATACAGCCCCTCATATTCCTTAACGTCGAAGTCCAGAATGTTATCATCTCCGACCCCTTTATTGTAGAACGCCTCCTGAATCTCCTGTGCCCCTAATACGATCCTCAGCGCATGGTAACGTATCAGCATATCTGCATCCTTCAGCTTCTCCGCTTCCGCATACTTGCGCTCATACGTGATCTCCGCAAATTCTTCATTGAATTGCTGTCCTACCTCTATGTACTTCTCAAACAATGAAATAAAACGCTTATGTAATTCACGGCCTTGTTCAAATTTGTCATCGACATAGGTTTTCGCTGTGTAGTAGCTTTGAATATCATTATTCGCATTCATCATATCTATGATGATTGGCATTAACTCTTTCACTTTCTCATCCGTTACACCATAAGAGGGCTCAGCCGAGGCAAAATTCAATGTTTTGCCGGCTCCCTCGATGATGCTTGGAATGAACGGTGTAGTGCTGAACCCGTCGAACTTGTCATCCATGTAAATTTCCTGCTCCAGTCCGAACTCATTCACATAAATGCTGAAAATACTATCATAAAAACCTCCGTTGATCTGGTTGCTCAGTTCGATATATGCATTATACTTGTTCGTATCCTCCGCTTCGTCTCTAGCAGAAGCCCCTTTACGATCCCCCGATGTAGGCAGGCTGCAGGCTGTCGTCGCTATCACGAGCAGCATAATACATAGAAACCAATTTACAACTTTCTTCATTACTTTCTCTCCCTTTTTGTCGTAATAGCGGAGTTCATGTCTCCGTACTATAGTTATATCGGTCGAAACAGCGAATTGGTATAATTTTCGTCTATTAAAATTCTTTCTTATGATAGATAAATACCCCGTTATCACCAATGAATTTCAATTTCTAAAAGGTTCAACATGATTTCACTCCTATCATTCGTATTCAGAGCATAACAAAACAACACCGCGCGCTACGAACTGCGCGCGGTGTTTCTATCATATTGCCGTTAGTTTGTAAAAACAGTTATCATTTCTGAACAACCGTGTATCCTTTATCCTCCAACAGTTTGATAATTCCATGCTCACCCAGGTAATGGGCTGCGCCAACCACGATGAAATACTCTTCTTTATTGCTGTTTTTTAAGTATCCGTCAATTTTATCAGCCATTTTAATGTTTCTGTCGATCAGCATCGCTTTGTTATATTCCCCGTCAGAGGCAATGCTATTTGTGAACTCCAGCAGTTGCTCCTCGCTTCCTGTTTTCCACATCTCAGCCATCTTCTCAACAGTGTCATCCAACACATCAAAATTGTCCAGGACATCGTTGAGATTTTTCTCCTGCAACCCCTTGGAGAAACCATCTAGCATACCAAGCTGAGATTCATAGGATTCCAGCTCCAGCACCGAAATTTTACGTTCAATCGCTTTCTGAATAAAATACAGGTCAATCCCCGAAGTCGCCTCGTACCCGGCCTTTACCGATTTCAAACTGTTGATCGTTGTTCCTACAACCCAAGGTTTAAATGCGTCCAAAGCATCTGGCTTCATGCCGCTTTGTTCCAGAATTTTTCCAACTTTAGCATAAGTCGCGCTGGACACATGATCCTTCAGCGTTGTTCCATCCTGATACATACTCATATCCATAATCACTTTTTGCTGCGCCTCGTCGGCTGCTTTGCTTAGGTCAATCTCTACACCCAGATAGTCGGCCTCTGCAAAAGCTTTTTCAACTTCTGGACGAAGCGGGTAGAAGCTGTCATTGGCAATATGCATGGAGCCTACCAAATATACTGTATTGCCATTGTTCTCTACTTCCCACATGAATCCGCGGCCACCAGTTTGAGTGGATGCGCCTGCTTTGGAAGCCAACAGAATCGTACGCGTCTTGGCCTCCCAGCGAACCTCATAGCCCGCTGCGTCGCCAATTACCCGAATAGGGACATATGTCTCGCCATTGATTCGTTTGAGCTTACTTTTTAGTGTAATCGTTTGGCCATTTACTACCGCGTGAATCGTGTCATCTGCCACATCCGTAAGCTTCGCATCCATGGCTTGAAGCGTCATTCTCAGTGGAACATATGTTGTCCCCTGATCGATGACCGGTGTGCCTCCGGTATAGTTGACATTTTGATCATTCACTTTGACTGCTGGCTGCTGAGGAGCAGCCATGGTAGCAGGAGCTGTTGCGATAATAAGCCCCGCCGAGATAATGATTGATAAGAACATACGCTTCCAATTTTTCACAGTTCAACTCTCCCTATATCTATTGACTAATATTACGCTGTTTTCGTTCTATAGTTACTCCCTAGATCTTGTAAGCCTTCATCGCCTTGCGAAGCTCCTTGATCGTAGGACGCTTGCCGTAGAGCAGCACGCCCGTACGGTAGATCTTCGCGGACAGCCATCCGAAGACATAGATCGCAATCAGCAATACCACAATGGAAACAATGATCTCCCAGGTCTTCGGCGTACCCATACCGATGCGAACAATCATGCTAATTGGAGAGAAGAATGGAATATAATTACATACCTTCATCAAGAGCGAATTCGGTGCACTCATGCTGAAGCTGCCAATATAGAACGCGGCTAGCGACAACATCGTAATCGGCATTACCGCTTGACCAAGCTCCTCTGTGCGGCTTACTAAAGAACCGACCGCAGCAAACAATGTCGCATACAGGAAATATCCCAGGATGAAATATACAAGTCCAAGAATAAGTACGGATGGGTTCAACTGCGAGAAATCAAGCTCATACCCTTTCAAAGATGCGCGATTATGCGGAAGCGACAGATTCGCAGCTATAACTGCAGTAAAGACGAAGATCTGCAACAACCCGATTAAGAACATACCGATAATTTTACCGAACATTTGCGCCAGCGGGGACGTGCTCGTAATTAGAATCTCCATAATTCGTGAGCTCTTCTCGGCAGTTACCTCGGCCGAAATCATATTCCCCGTCATCATGATCGTCATGAAGAAGAGAATAATGAGCGCATACATCACAGCGAAATTGGCTGGTGAGAAATCCTTATGATCCTTGCCTGAATCCCCATTCGTGGACCCCTGTGTATCTTCCAGTTTGTGTACATTGATCGATACGGGAGCATTCAATTCGGCCACCTGAGCATCGGACAGCGAACCCTTGGTAATGAACTCCGTCTTAACGCTTTGTAAGGCAGCTTGCAATTCAGTCTGCACTCCGCTGCTGATGCTGTCTTTTTTGGAGACATAATTCACTTCCGGGAAGCTCTCCTCATTCGTCTTCACGAACTGTAGATAACCGGTGATTTTACCTTCCTCCAGATCCTTGTCTAAAGCCGTGTCTGCCTGCTCATACTTAGTGAACTTGAGGCCTGACGCAGCAAGACGATCATGGTATTTCTCCAAAGAGCCCGCCAGTTCAGGGTAGTCTGAATATACGAGTCCAACTGTGACTGGGCCGCTCTCCTTGCCCGTAAATTTATCAATGAAATAAGGAATATGAATACCGATGGTCAGCAACAGGGCCAGTACCAGTGTCGTGATCAGAAATGATTTAGTTCTGACCTTATTCATAAAAGTGAAGCGAATGACTGTATTAAGCTTATTCATGAACCTCACCAACCTCTCTAATAAAGATCTGATTCAATGTTGGCTCTTTGATCTCGAAGTGTTCCACTTCGCTCTCGTCCATCGCCTTACGCAGAATGGTTCTTGCCGCGGCTACGTCAGAGATCCGGATCGAATACCCCCGCTCCTTGCGCTCAACCTTCTCGACTCCATCGATCGATTCCAGTCCGTTCACTTCACCTGTAGTATAGAGAAGGACCTCCTCGCGCGGATAACGCTTCTTAATCTCCCGCAGGTTGCCTTGAAGTACCGTATTGGAGCGGTCCAGGATTGTAATATTGCGGCACAATTCTTCCACATGCTCCATCCGGTGCGTGGAGAACAGAATGCTGGTTCCTTCATCGCGCAATTCTTTAACCGTCGCTTTGAGCAGTTCGACATTAACTGGGTCCAATCCACTAAAGGCTTCATCCAAAATGACAATCTTCGGTTTATGCACAACTGCGGCAATGAAGCCCATCTTCTGCTGATTCCCTTTGGACAATTCTTCAATCCGCTTATCGTAATATTCCGGAACGTCAAACCGTTCAAGCCAGTAACGCAGGCTCTTCTCAGCCTCCGCCTCCGACATGCCGCGCAATTTACCTAAATATTTTATCTGGTCACTGACTTTGACTTTAGGATATAGACCGCGCTCCTCGGGCAAATAGCCCATTCCACCCTGTAATTCCTTGTTGAAGGGCTTCCCGTGATACAAGATGCTGCCCTCATCAGGATAGATCAGTCCGAGTACCATTCGCATCGTCGTTGTCTTCCCCGCCCCGTTGGCGCCGAGCAGACCGTAAATTTCTCCAGCCTCCACTTGCAGTGAGATTTCATTAACCGCCGTCTTCTCGCCGAATTGCTTCACAACCTTCTCAAGCACTAAAGGTTTTACCATCTTTCGTTATCCCCCACTTCGTTTATTCAAATTTGTATATCAACTACAAAACAGGCATTATACTAACAGCTCCTCTGGTTTATGCCCTTCGATCCACAAGCGCAATATCTCCTCAAGCTCAAGTGCACGTGATTTCACGACATGTATGTCCACATCCGCCAAATACTTATTCCACTGTTCATTATCCCGAACAGTAATCCGAGTTAAGGACGGCCCGTCAGGATCGCATCGGACGACTCCTGGCATCTTGCCGAGCGCCTCCAAGTCCCCTTGTACCCATAGCTCCTTCCAGCTGCCGTACAGCGAATCCTTCTCCGCCATACCGAGGATCCGCCCTTCATCGACCAGAATGATATAGTCTGCCAACCTCTTGACCTCATCCACAATATGCGTCGATAACACGATCGTAACATCCTCGTTCTCCATGCATGCCTGCAGTTCATCGATCATATCGCCCCAGGCGAACGGATCGAGCCCCGAAGATGGCTCATCCAGCAGTAGAAGCTTCGGCCGGGCTGCCAACACAGCGGCGATCTCGAACTTACGCCTCTCCCCCTTGGACATCCTGTTCAATCGCTCATTACGCGGTACGCGGAATCGTTGCATCAATTCCTCGAGCCGCGCCCCATCCCAGCTCGGATACCAATGGGAACGGAACTCTGCCAACGCATCTGCCGTGAGATGACTTTCCTCCGCGATCGAAACTTCCGGAACATAGCCAATCTTCTGTCTTAATGTCAAAGGTAATCCGCTACTGAACGTCTCCCCATACCAGCGAATCGACCCTTGGTCCGGCCTGATTGTCTGCAGCATCATATTCATCATCGTGCTCTTACCGGATCCGTTGGAACCAACCAACGCAACAATATATCCCTGTGGAATATTCAGATTGATCGGCCCAATCGAATGTCTGCGTCTCTCTTTAACTGCCCCTCTAAATTCAATCGCCATACTCTCTGTCACTCATTATCCCTCCCGCCATCTTTATGATATTTTTGCTTCAATATCTTTAGAAACAATTGTCTCAGTTCTTCCTCTCCATACTGCACAGATATCCCTGTATCCACCGCAGTCTCGACGGCTTCCTGGACCACGGACTTCCGGTATGCATCCCGTTCCCCCGTCCCGACCTTAGCTACAAAGGTTCCCGTCCCTTGCTTCGTCCTAAGCAGGCCTTCATTCTCTAAATCCTGATATACCCGTCTGATCGTGATAACACTGCAGCTAAGACTCGCAGCCAATTCGCGAATGGATGGCAGTAACGTTCCTTCTTCAATCTGCCCGCTGACAATCAATGATTTAAGCTGCGTCTCAATTTGGTAATACAAAGGCTCTGCGCTTTGCTCATCAATTTGAATCGGAATCCACACCTTTCCTTTCACCTCCGGTCTCTATTTGTCGGCTCCCCATCTATCAGATCAAATCCCGCTTATTCAGCTTCCGCATGGTATGGAAACCCATCCAATATGCCCCTAGGGCACCGATTAGGAGAGAACCCCACATTAGAGGTGACAACAGAGCATAGCGAGCGGAAATATCTATCGTATATTTCAGCAAGTTTCCATGAAAAAGGGTAATAACAACTGAGACCACGACCTTGCTCAACATCAACACGCAACTTAACCAAAAGTAAATTCTGCCTCTATTCAATAATTCCATATGGATATACAGCCCGTTCATTAGCAGAGCATATCCGATCCAAGTCAGGGCAAAAGAAATATATTGAACGGGACTAAGACTTGTCTCTAATTCCCCTATCCAAAAAATAACAAATATCGTTCCAAAGAAAATGATGCCGTTAAAAAGAGTTGCTGCAAGTAGCTGTATGTACCGGCTCTTCATGATCGTCTTCACTGGAATCGGAAGAGTGCGGTAATACCACAGCATTTGAGTGTATGAATCCTCCTTCAAATAACTGAAGGATCTGCGCGAGAAGTAAAATCCGATCATAGGCATAAGCACCAGCATCAAGCAATCCGCCAGCGGATGAAAAGCCTCATCAGCCTTAGTGACAGAATACAGCATAGTGCTGAACATTCCACCGAAATACACCATAATCATGACATTCCAGATCAGATAAAATCGGTCTGAACATACGTCCTTTTTGAAAATGACCCAAGCATCCTTCCAGCCTTCCAACTTCATCACCCTTCCTCGTCTCTCCCTATGTATATAAACACTTCATTCACTGTGCTTACTGTTTATATCTTTATACACAGTATATACTGTTCTTATTTAGCGCGTCAACATGGAATTCCTTTTTTTCTCAATGTCCAGGTTAATTGGATTATTACCTCTTGACTTTTACGAACAAATGTTCTAAATTGGGTTATTATTGTTACTGGAAGGGGAATATAAATGAGCAAAATAGCCCACACGCCACAGCCACCTTATTATGCAGTGATCTTTACCTCTGAACGAACAGAGGGAGACCACGGTTATGCCGAAATGGCCGAGGAGATGGCTCGGCTTGCCTCCGTCCAGCCCGGATTTCTGGGAGTAGAAAGCGCTAGAGAAGGTCTGGGGATGACAGTGTCGTATTGGGAAACTCTTGAAGCTATACAAAATTGGAAACAAAATGAGAGGCATCTTATTGCACAAAGTAAAGGGAAGTCAGAATGGTATCTCAAATACAAGACGAGAATTTGCATGGTCGAACGAGATTACGAATATAGGCAATAGAACTCAAAAAGCCAACCATCATTTGGGTTGGCTTTTTGTATGCGTGGTTTCGCCGCATTTTAGCTATAGGCAGCAGTCCATTTGACTGCTAGATCAGGCGCCCAGTATTACTTCCCATACCGGCTTCGTGTGTCCGCCAGGATACATCAGATACAATAGTACGTATACAGCAACACCGGTAATCGCCGTAAAGAACCAGATCACCGACGTTGTGCGTCCCCATTTACGGTGCTTAGCGTATTTTGCCTTGAATCCGAGTACTAACGTCGTAATACCAAATACTGCCGCTACAGTTGCGAGAACAATGTGGAAGATCAAGAAGATTTGATAATATACTTTCAGATTATCCGGTCCTCCCCATGCAGTATTGCCGACAAACACCGTCCTGGACATATAAATAATGAAAAATAGCAAGGCCGCAACCGCAGCCGCGATCATCGTCTTCTTATGCGCCTCTCGCTTCCCTTTAATAATCAGCGCCCATCCGATTGCAACCAGTATTGCACTAATTACGATGAACGCTGTACTGATCGTCGGAAATAATGTATAAATGTCCATGATCATCCTCCTGCTTGTTATATTTGTTTCAGCTCGCTTGAGGGAGCGTATTCTTCTGGCACAGGCACAATCTCTTCATCATCTTCACTGCGGTTCTCCTGCCTGTACCAATGAAAGAACACGTAGGCAAGCATCGAGGCGAAGATAATCTCCTGAATGAACTTCATCAGAATTCCGCCTACCTGCTGATCGACAACGGGTTCCAGATAGCCAAAGAATTGTGGGCCGCCGAACTGGCTTAGCAGCATCGTCGTATCGCCAGGAATGCAATAGCCCATCGCCTTGGACCAGACGACCGGATCACTGTAAGTCGCATACAGAGGATCTGTCGCAAAAATAATTAATCCGCACGCCGGAGTCAGAAGTACCATATTGAGAAAAATAAAGCCGATCTTCTTGACTCCCTTCCCAGCAGCCATATCCGGCAATGGATCCACTAAGGTCCACCACATCATCACTGACGCAATGAACAACACAACATAGTACAGCCGGTGCACTCCAAAATGAAGCATCACATAATCGTGAATCACGGGGATGTGATAGAAAGAGAATAGCCCATTAAATACAATCGCTGCAACGACCGGATGGGTGAAGAATTTCAGTGTACGCAGCGGGCTCTTTCTGAGCAAAGATACGATTCCACGCCATACCCAGACAGGGATACCAAGCATTAGAAGCGGCGGAGCCAGCAAATACGAAAGTGCCATGCTAATCATATGGAAGCTGAACATGATATGGCCGAGCAATTCAACCGGGCCACCCTGAGCCATGTATAGCAAGGCCAGTCCAAGCAAGAATAGCAGCCTCCTGTTCAGAGATACCTTCTCCCCTTGGCCATATTTCTCGCTGAGCGGTCCAATCAAAACGAAGTATCCCGCCGTAATCAGCAGGACAAGCGCTAATACAATTGGACTCCACACCTGTGTAAATGTAAAATATTCTAATCCGAGCACACGAACCCCTCCTTCTTGGAGACCTCGATTCTGTCGATATGATGAACATTTGCACCCTTGTGCCTATCTGCAAAATTTCCATTAATACAAGTAAAAACGGTTCTCCCCTTGCCAGATGGGCGATATCCGTTTCCATTCACTATGTATGACATAAATCATACTCCCTCTATATTTATACATAAAAAGAGGGCTTGGAATCAAGCCCTCCTCATATCTATTACCACCACATCCAGTATAACGCGGCGATAATCGCCAAGCCAGCAACGAAGAATCCACCGGCCATAAACAGAATTGGAATCATATGCCCTTTGTCCTTCAGATGCATCCAGTAGCCCAGTTGTACGAGCACCTGAAGCACAGCCATCACGAGCAAGAGCAGAACGGTAAAGGCCGTATTGACTCCACCAGCTGCAACGGAAGCGAAAGCGATCAAGGTTAGAACGATGGAGAAAATAAACGCAATGACATGCTTCTGCGGTCCTTCCTGGCGATGTCGATGCTTAATCGTTGTGCCGCCATTCGAATCGTGATTCGTCATGCTAACCTACCACCTTTCCAAGCAGGTATACTACGGTGAAGATAAATACCCACACGACGTCGATAAAGTGCCAATACATCGCCGACACATAGACCTTCGGAGCAGTTACCACGGTCAATCCCTTCTTGTACAACTGACCGATGATGACTGAAATCCATAAAATCCCGAACAAGACGTGCGCGCCGTGGAATCCGACTAGAGTATAGAAGGCGGAACTAAACGCGCTTGTCGTCATGCTATATCCTTCATGCATGTATTCCGTAAATTCATAGATTTCCAGCACCAGAAACGCCAGGCCAAGCAATACAGTAATACCCAGCCACTTCGCCAATGAACTGCGATTGCCACGGTGAAGCGCCTGAACTGCGAATACGCTAGTCAAGCTGCTTACTAACAGGATGAAGGTCGCCGCTGCTGTAATCGGCAGACTGAACAATTCACTAGCAGACGGACCGTCTGCCACTTGATTTCTAAGTGTTAAGAAGGTTGCGAACAGCGTGCCGAACAATACAGCCTCCCCACCAAGGAAGAGCCAGAAGCCGAGCACTTTATTGCGACCTTCCAGCGTAGCTTTCTCTGGTTCATGGGGAAGGACATTCGTCGCTTGCTCTGCGTGAGGTGTCGTCATGCTTTTACCCCCTTCTCATTCAATTCAGACGGTTCGATATGCCAGCCATGATCGTCATACAGAGAGCGGACCAGCATACTTCCAAATGTAATCGCCAAGCCGATACCTGTAACGATATAGTTGCTAAAGATGAAGTTCATGAAGCTGTTGCCAAAGTCATCGCTCGTGAACATAAATCCAAGGCCAGCGATGAACAGACCCACTGACATAATGAACGGAAGAATCGTCGGCGACGGCATGTGGATCGAACCGACCGGTTCAGCCGGAGTCATCTCCTTATTGCCTGCCATCTTCTCTTTCCAAAATGCATCAAGTCCACGAACAAGCGGGATTTGCTTGAAGTTGTACTCTGGAGGTGGGGAAGGTATTGTCCATTCCAGTGTACGTCCATCTTCCCAAGGATCATTCGAGGCATTTCTTGGCTTGGCAGCAGTAATTCCGATATTGATCAGGAATACGATTACCCCAACCCCCATCAAGAATGCGCCAATCGTACTGATCAGGTTCATCAGATCAAAGCCTTGGTTCGGCAAATATGTAAATACACGACGCTGCATACCGATCAACCCAAGGAAATGCTGTACGAAGAAGGTCATATGGAAGCCGATAATGAATGTCCAGAATTCCAGCTTGCCCAGCTTCTCGCTAAGCATCCGGCCGAACATCTTAGGCCACCAATAGTGAAGACCCGCGAATAAGCCCAGTACGAGACCACCTACGATTACGTAGTGGAAGTGTGCAACGACAAAGTAAGTATCATGATATTGATAGTCCGCCGGAGCCGAAGCCAACATTACACCGGTAACTCCCCCCATAACGAAGGTCGGTATGAAGCCAACAGCGAACAGATTTGGTGTCGTAAAGCGGATTTGACCGCCCCACATCGTGAATAGCCAATTGAAGATCTTGATTCCTGTCGGAACCGCAATCAACATCGTCGCGATGGAGAACAATGCGTTGGCCACTGGGCCAAGTCCGGTCGTGAACATATGGTGAGCCCAGACCATGAAGCCAAGGAAAGCGATCAGGATCGTAGCAAACACCATCGAGCTGTAACCGAACAGACGCTTGCGCGAGAATGTGCTTACCACCTCGGATATCATACCGAAGGCCGGAAGAATTAGAATATATACTTCAGGGTGTCCGAAGATCCAGAAGATATGCTGCCAGAGTACTGGGTTGCCCCCAGCGCTGACATTGAAGAAATTCGCTCCCAGAATTCGATCGAACGTTAACAATACAAGACCAACCGTGACTGCCGGGAAGGCGAACAGAATCATTGCCGATGTGACGAACGATGTCCAGGTGAACATCGGCATCCGCATATATGACATGCCTGGCGCACGCATGGTAATGATCGTAGCCAGGAAGTTGATACCCCCGATCAATGTACCCAGACCAGCAATCTGCAGGCCGATCGTATAGAAATCGACGCCATGCGTCAAGCTGTATTCTGTCGATGACAGCGGAGTATAAGACGTCCAGCCCGCATCGGGAGCCCCTCCTATAAACCAGCTGAGATTAAGCAGCAAGCCGCCGAACAAGAACGTCCAGAAGCCAAGTGAATTCAAGAACGGGAACGCTACGTCACGCGCGCCGATCTGCAGCGGAATCACCGCGTTCATCAGTGCGAAAATGATAGGCATTACCCCGAGGAAAATCATCGTCGTACCGTGCATCGTAATCAATTCATTGAACTGCTGCGCTGTCACGAAATCATTCATCGGTTTCGCGAGCTGAACGCGAATCAACAGCGCTTCAATCCCGCCGATACCAAAGAACAGTGCACCAGCAACCAAATACAGAATAGCGATCTTCTTGTGATCGACTGTAGTCAGCCAGTCCATCAATCCCTTGTGCCGCTTAACAGTATGAGCGTGAGCCAAGGTTTGTACCCCCTTTAAGTTCCTTTGCCTTAGAATTGCCGTTCATGCCAGAGGTGGCATCGGATCAGTAAGATAATTTATAGTCAGCTAGGTACTGGGCGATCGCTTCGATCTGATCATCCGTCAGCCCTAAATCTTTAGGTGCCGGCATTTTATTGCCTGGCTTCACAGCTTGTGGATCCTCCAGCCATTCGACCAAATTATCCTTGACCGGTTTGCGGTCCCCCGGTTTACCCGAGGCCCCTTCATTCAGCAATATGCTAGCCACGCTCTCCCTGCTGCCGATACCCGTTAAGTTCGGTGCCGCCGGCCCTCCTTGATCGCCAACCGCATGACAGGTCAAGCATTGACTCTTGAACACTTCTGCAACAGCCGGATCCTCCGGTAGCACAGCAGGAGCCTTCATCGCTTCGATCCACTTCTTGAATGAATCCTCGCTAACCGCTTTCACCTTGAACTCCATAAAAGCGTGGGATGGGCCGCAGAGTTCGGCGCATTTTCCGAGATACACGCCTTCCTTTGAAGCTTCCAACCAGGCTTTGTTAACCGTTCCGTCTGTATTGGTATCCGTCTTGCCCGCCAGAGATGGGACCCAGAAGGAATGCAGCACATCAGCCGTACGCAGTTGCAAAGCAATCTTCTTGCCAGTCGGAATAATCAGATCCTGTGCCGTCGTCACGCCATAATCCGGATACGAGAATTCCCACCAGAATAGATGCGATGTCACATTGACCTTAACTGCATTCTTATCCTTAGAATAATCTTCGCCGAAGGCAAACACCTTCTGAACCGTAGGCACCGCCAGAATCAATACAAGCACCAAAGGGATAGCCGTCCACAGAACCTCTAGCTTAAAACTCCCTTCTACTTGCTTAGGTACTTCATTCTGTCCCGGCTTACGACGGAATCGAATCAGAACATAGGCGGCTATTCCGAACACGACGACCATAACCCCGATCATGATGGAAATCGCCAGCTTAATCAGCCCGAACTGTCCTTCCGCTACAGGCCCCTGCGGTCTAAGCGCAGACAAATCCTCGCGTCCGCATGCGGAGAGCAGGAGCGAAATGCCAAGGAACAGGGGGACAAGCCGTTTAAAAGCCTTTCCAGGTTTCATCATTTGATCTACCCCACTTTACGTTTTCTCCCGATATGTACGAGTACAAAGATGTTGCATTTCCAGTTGAACAAGACACGACTTTTAGCATAATAGATGCACTTTTGTCAATTATAACAATCACCTATTAAATATATGATTGAACCCATCTTTTGTCAATGAATCACAGGCAGTTCACAAAATGTTCAAAAATCCGAAAAAGTGCGTTGTATCAATGTTTGTCAACGTTTGCAAGCCGAAAAACAGGCCCTAAAAGCCTGTCCGTTTCATCCTAATTAGCGCTCCATTACAGCGTTTGACGCAATTCTGCCATTTTTGACATTTCGTTTAACATTATTTGAACATTGTATTAAAAAAGAGAGCTAAGCTCTCTTTTCGCCAAATTTATTTTGTTAAAATGACCGGTCCATCTTCCAGAACTGCCAAAGTATGCTCAAAATGCGCTCCCAGGGTTCCATCCGCTGAACGGATCGTCCAGCCGTCATTATCCCATAGTACCGCTCCGATATCTCCGAGCGTAAAGATTGGCTCGATTGTGAATACCATCCCGGTCTTAATAATCATGCCGCTATGCGCACGGCCAAAGTTCGGCACATCTGGTGCTTCATGCATCTTCCGTCCAATCCCATGACCGATCAGCGCCTTCACTATCCCCATATTCGCTTCTTCCGCACAGCGCCCAACCGCATAGCCGATATCTCCGATACGGTTCCCCGGCACGGCCTGGGCAATCCCAGCATAGAGAGCCTGCTCGGTGACTTCCATCAGCCGCTTGGCTTCGCTGCTAATCTTGCCAACCGGGTAGGTCCAAGCCGAATCGGCCAGCCATCCCTTCTTGTTCACGACGAGGTCGATCGTCACGATGTCCCCTTCGCGCAGCTTCTTGTTGTTTGGGAAGCCGTGGCATACCACTTCATTTACCGATGCACAGGTGGCAAAAGGGAATCCCCGATAGCCCTTCTGCTCCGGAGTAGCCCCCCTATCGGCCAAATATTTCTCCACAAAAGCATCAATCTCCAATGTTGTAATTCCGGGAGTAATCAATTCAGAAATTCTTTTATGACAATCAGCCAGAATCTCTCCTGCCTCCTTGATCCTTGCAATTTCCTCCTTCGATTTCAAGCTCACCTTCACGTCAAGGCACTTCCTTTCTGCCTAATAAATTGTTGAGTATTTGTATAGAAGCTCAAGGCTCTACACTTGTTACTGTATTTATATGTTTCGGAACAGAAGAAAAAAACGTCCCGGCTATTATCCGCCAGGACGATTATATTCAGGAGTTCCTGATTAAACACGTGATGCCCTTCCTGATATGTAGTATCAGGAAACCGACGAATCCAATTTATCCAACTCATTCTCAACAATAAGAGTTAGTTCTTCCTCATAGCCCCCCATTATCCGATACTTCCTGACATATTCCTTCACGAACTTCTTCGGATCCTTCGGCTTGAATATCCGGGTCATCTCCCGCAAGCTTTCCTTCACTTCATTATGACCTTTTGTAGCCATACTAATTCCCTCCCAGAACGCTTGAAATAAAATGCCCCGATCATGAGAACTCTAAAAGCACGGTTGTAAAATCATGAAGTTATAAAGATTCTTTGCTCCCACCTTTTCGTAAGACACTATAATTAGTGTGCCCCAATGAGATTCTCGTTAGATCAAGAACAGTGGAAAAAGCGTCTTGCAGTATACGTCAGCATCAACGCGGTGCAATGATTTGGAAAAAACCTCCTATCTATTCTATTGTAACATATTCAGCTTCATGTTTCAGCTTTCTTCCTAATACCTATTTTTAGTGTAAGTTCAAAAATTTCGGCTTTCAGCACGATGGCCTATGCATCTAAGACGCATCCCTTCAATACGTCCCAGTTAAATAAAGTTAGGGTAACCTCTTTTTTGTGGATCATTCATTTATTTTACAATTATAGGTTAATATAAAGTAAGTCGCTTGTTAAAATATACTCAGGCCCGGCATATTATTAGTGCGTGTTCAAAAAGGCCTGTTTTCAGTACGACGACCTCTATTAACATGCCAATCTTGGATCGGAGGAAAATAACCCATGAGCTCAAGAATGCCTAAGATCATTATTCTCTTTGCCAGCTATGGTGACGGGCATTATCGCGCCTCCCAAGCGATTGAGGCTTGCTTGCAGGCCAAGGGGATCAGCGAGGTCATCCTGCTGGATCTGATGGCCAAGTCCCACCCCTTGTTAAACGAGTTCACCAAATTCGTCTATATGCACAGCTATAAGTCATTATCCTCTGTATATGGCTGGCTGTATAACTCCACCAAGGAATTGCAGCCCGGAGACCCGCTCCATTCCTTACTTCACTCCTTGGGAATCCGCAAGCTGCACCAGATCATCGAACAATTTGAACCTGACATTGTTATCCATACCTTTCCTCAGCTTACTATGCCTAGACTGCTAAAGAAGACCGGAAAATCTATCCCGCTAATCAACATTATTACCGATTTCGATCTGCATGGCCGCTGGATTCATCCTGATGTCGATCGTTACTACGTAGCTACGGACGATCTGAAGCTGCAGATCGAATCCCGTGGCATTCCCGCTGAACATATCCAGGTGACGGGCATTCCGATCCGTTCCAGCTTCTCTGAGGAGATGCAGCATTCCTCGCTTCCGGATTTATTTGACACCGCCCATACGGAAGATACAGGTTATCTCAATTCCGGTAAAAGAACCGTTCTGCTTATGGCCGGCGCTTACGGGGTTATGCAGGATATTCTTAATATCTGCGAACGACTCCTCCGTGAAGAGAACATTCAGGTTATCGTGGTATGTGGTCGCAATACGGGTTTGTATAACGGGCTTAGGGCAGCTATGGGCAGTCATCCAGATTTATATATAAATGGCTATGTCACTCATGTCGCCACACTGATGAGGGCAAGCGACTGTATCGTGACCAAGCCTGGAGGTTTGACGCTAGCCGAAGCGTTGGAATGCCGCCTGCCAATGTTTCTGTACCGCCCGGTACCCGGTCAGGAGCTCAACAACGCCAAGTATCTTCAAGAGAAAGGGATCGCGCGCATTACGAACAGTCACAGACAACTCACTGAAGAGATTCTCTCTCTGCTGCATGATGAGGATCAACTGTCTCTTGTCCGCCGTAAAATAGATGAGCTCCGCAAGCCAAAGGCTGCAGAGCTCATCGTAGACGATATATTAAATTTCTGGCACGAGATAACCATCCGTCAGGAAGAATACTCTGTCATTTTGTAGTCGCTCGTCCGAATCAAGGTTCTGTCCCCCCAAGGCTCGTCATACATTTTATTGAGACAGGGACAGTCAGGTCGAGAATGATTCCAAAGCATTTTACGATCAGCGCCTTACTTCCCTGCAAGCTCTTGGGAAGGAAGGTGCTTTTCTATGTCCCCGTTCAAATCGTCTACTGGACTTTACGAGAACATAGCCGGGTTTCTCTGCTATTTATTCGCTTTTGTCGGCGGTGTTGTATTTCTCGTCATCGAGCGTAGAAGCAGATTCGTGCTATTCCACGCGCTGCAATCGGTTATGCTCTTCGCAGGAATCATGATTGCTCATGCCATAACCGGATTTATCCCATTTATCGGACTTGTCGTAAATATGCTTCTGACACTGCTCGGCGTCTTTCTATGGATCATCCTGATGTTCACTGCTCTGCAAGGAAAATGGCTTAAGCTCCCTTGGATCGGCGAGCTCGCAGAGCGCCAGTTGAACCGGATGTAGAACCCGCCTGTTCTCTCATAGCAATATTGAATAGGTGGTTACACCTGTAACTAGTTAGTCTCTGCTTCTGTCTCACTAGCGGCTGTCTTCGGTTTATGTCCGTTCAGCCCATTAAAGAGCAAGTTCATAATAATAGCTGTCACACTACCAGCGACGATACCGTTATCAACCAGAATACGCAGCCAAGCTGGAAGACTCTCGAAAAGGCCAGGTACTACGCTGACACCAAGGCCCATGCCTACGGAGCATGCGATGATCAGCAAGTTCTCATGCCGATTCAGATCAACTTGATCACCCAGCATACGTATACCCGAGGAGAGCACCATGCCGAACAGGGCGATCATCGCCCCACCCAGTACCGAACTCGGTACAAGCTGCGTTAGAGCCGCGATCTTAGGCACGAAGCCGAGTAGAATCAGAAGGCCTCCGGCTACCACGATGACATCACGCGTCTTAACCCGGCTCATCTGGATCAGGCCAACATTCTGCGAATAGGTGGTATACGGGAAGGAATTAAATATGCCACCAAGCATGATCGCCAAGCCTTCTGCGCGGTAGCCTCTGGTCAGATCCTCGGATTTAATGTCCTTGTCCACGATTTTACCCAAAGCCATGAATACCCCTGTTGATTCAGCAACACTGACGATGGATACTAGGATCATGGTTAGAATGGCCGAAACGTGGAAAGTAGGACGCCCAAAATAGAAAGGCTGCACCATATGGAACCAGCTTGCTTCCTTAAGCGGTGTATAATCGACCGCACCGAACAATCCAGCGATAATGGTACCGGCAATCAAGCCAACCAATACGGAGATGGAACGCAGGAAGCCTGTTGTAAATCGATTCAGCAGAATAATAAAGATAAATACTCCGAAACCGAGGGCCAGGTTAAGCGGACTGCCGAAATCCGGGCTTGCCGCATCTCCGCCGCCCAGGTCGGTAAGAGCAACCGGTATCAAGGTGACCCCGATAATGGTCACAACCGATCCGGTCACGACCGGAGGGAAGAACGCAATCAGCTTGCCGAATAAGCCGGAGAATAGAAATATGAATAAGCCGGAGGCAATAATCGCTCCATAGATAGCCGATACGCCCAAGCCATCGCTCTGCCCGATCGCGATCATCGGCGACACTGCCTGGAAAGCACAGCCGAGCATTACCGGCAATCCGATCCCAAAGAAGCGATTGCCCCATACCTGCAGCAATGTCGCTACACCACAAGCCAGCAAATCAATACAAATCAGATAAGTTAATTGTTCATGGCTAAATTCCAGGGCCCCGCCTACAATTAACGGTACGAGAACCGCTCCGGCATACATAGCCAATACATGCTGAATCCCCAAAGAAAACGTCTTGAAAGGATGTCTGTTCCTTTGAAAAATGCGTTCGTGGTGTTCCATGATCTTAACTAGTTCCTCCCCAGGCTCAACTTATAGAGATAGTTCATTTGGTGCTGAAAACCAAACCCTTTGAACGCCTCATTTGTATTTGTAGGTATATATAATTGCTGCTTCTTATCAGACAGCAAGACTTGCCCTTAGACAAAAGTTACCGTTCCGTTCTCAAGCGAAGCAATACGTACTAATGAATCAACACGGTATCCAGCTTCCTCAAGCAATCTAGCCCCTGGCTGGAATGACTTCTCAATGACAATGCCGATGCCAACTACACTAGCTCCCGCCTGTTCAACAACACGCGCCAAGCCGAAGGCAGCCTCACCGTTGGCAAGGAAATCGTCGATGATGAGTACACGGTCATCCTTGTTCAGGAATTTCTTAGATACAGTAATCTCATTCGTCTCACGTTTCGTGAAGGAATATACCTTCTCCACCAGAATATCGTCTCTAAGTGTCAGCGATTTATGCTTGCGGGCGAAGATCATTGGAACATCCAGTTCCAGCGCCGTCATAATGGCCGGAGCAATGCCTGATGATTCAATCGTAAGCACCTTCGTAATCTTCTCCCCCGCATATAAACGGGCAAATTCAGCGCCAACCTCTCTCATCAACACCGGGTCCATCTGGTGGTTCAAGAAGGAGTCTACCTTCAGCACCTGATCACTTAATACGATTCCTTCGGTCATCACTTTCTCTTTTAGCAGCTTCATACAACTTATCCCCCTTATAAGTGTTAGATAACTTGCGATGTAGAATTTCATCAGCATAGCTAGTCTGCCAACAAATTCCATATCAATAAATAAAAAGAGAGCTCACTCCCCAACAGGAAAATGAACCCACGAAGAAAACGCCCAGATACCGAAAAGAATTTTGTCTGAGCCTCGCTCTCTGACAAAATCCGGTATAGAGCCCTCCCGTAGTCCGATCATTTCCGGTGATCAGGTAGAGACATGCAGGCCGATCCCTGCACTTATACGAGAAAATCTATGAAAAAACGACATTAAACACAATGTTTGAAGTATAACGCAAACTATGCGAGGAAATAAAGAGGTATTTCGTGCCTTTCGTGAATTTTTTTCAAATTACTGCAATTTTCACGTTTCAATACTGATAGTTAAACATGCGTTCAAAAAGTACGGTTTTCAGCATCGAAGCTTATGCTTCCAATATACGTTTTTTCAAAACACTTCAGTTGAATGAAGCGGACTTTTTGAACTTCCTCTTATATGGGTCTAAAATCTTGCGGCAGCAAATTACTAAGCACACTTCTAAGCTCGCTGTCCTCTTTATAGGTCTTCTCTCCTGTATCCAACTCACGCACCCGAATCCAATCATAATCCCGGCCAGACTCGGTCGGAACAAATATCATTTTATCGCGGTCATCCATCTTAAGCTTGTACCCCATATCCTCAAACATCTGCAGCAGATCTCTCTCCGTAGGAATCTTTCTGTCTTCCTGAAGGAAAATCAATCCTCTCAGAGGCTTAATGCCATCCTTGTGATGTACGTCAAAATGAACAATGCATTCCATGAAACTCATCTCCCTAATTTACTCTTGTCTTTCAGCATTCCCTTGTCCATCGGGCGCCATTCACTCATAGAAAAAGGCACGAGGTATGGCCAGGGTTTCCCGACCATTCCGTGCCCTAAGGAAAAACCGTTGCCTTACTACTTAGTACGTGAGATTCACCTACTCGTAAGGCATTATTTATTACAACTTAGTGACATTCTTTTGTTCCCTTGATTTAAATTTGCTCTGATCCGCAATGCGGACACCACTTCGTTCCTTTGACAAGCACCGAGGAGCATATTTGACACTTTACCGTCTGCACCTCTGGATCGGACTCGGATTTCTTCGAATCGATCTCGGCGGAAGCTGATTTATCTGGAACGGATAAGTCTCTATAGCTCTTATCGGCATACGAATTATCATCCGCTTTACCAACGTTCTCCTTCCAGGTACGAATCCGGCGATCCAATTCTTCCTGACGCTCCCGTTCGCGCTCGAGCTGCTGCTTGCGGCGTTCATCGAGCTCATCGCTATCTTTATCCTGCTCAAGAACGGATTTCAAAGGCGAGTCCTCGAGCATCTGTGGCGTGTAGATCATCGTCTCATCCGAAACCGCACTCTCCTCAGCTTGAAGGTCCTTCAGTCCGCCTGTGGAACGATCCACTATCTGACTGCTCTTCTCCAGCTTGCTCCCACAATAAGGGCAGAACAGCGCATCTTGAGCGATGCTCTTGCCGCAGGAACTGCATAGCCGTTCATTCTTCAGCTCAGCGATCTTGAGACGGATTTCGTCCCGTTCTTCAATCAGCAGGTCGCAGGTCTTAGCCAGTTCCAGCATCTCTTTCTCAGCCTCCGACATATCCTTAAGACGATATCCTTCGTAGAAGACCTCACCCATTTTTTGATAATACAGTCCCATTTCACGTTCAATATTTGAAATTTGTGTATTCAAACGTCCGATCTCTACAACATTTTGTGCCCGATCGGACATCTTCCCAGCACTATCCTTTATTTTCCTGAAGAAATTCATAATTTCATTCCCTCCCTACACTACTTTCTGAAGCACTAAGCTGCCCAATAATTATGAAAACATCATAACAGATTTTTCTCCGCGGTGAAAACTGTACCTAAGTCTTGTTTTGATTTTGACAAGTTATTCAAGTTACAATAAAAGTAAGTCTGTGCTACATGTGTCATTGTTCCGGCACCCAGTCAATACTTCGATATATTAGATAAGCCTGACTTAAGAAAGAACGAGGAATAAGAAGAGAATTCAAAAATATAGGAGTAGATTACCCTGAACAAGCCTAACAGTAAAGATAATCAAAGTGTCCTGCAGAAGTTTAACCTGAAGGAATTGTATTGGGAAATCGACGAGAATGATCTGCGTAAATTCGAGGAATGGAAGAAGCTCCCTGTACTTTATCAGCTTGCACTAGATGAATTGCAGAACAAGATCAAACTTATTCAGACCGAATGGAAAATCGAGAACGGATACAGCCCGATCGAGCATATAAAAACACGAATTAAAGAACCCAAAAGCATCATAAACAAGCTGCAGCGCAAAGGATATGACATTACGGTCGATAACATCGTGAACAAAATACACGATATTGCCGGTATGCGCATCGTCTTCTCCTTCGTCCAGGATATCTATAGTCTGCTGGAACATCTCAAGCAAAGGGAAGACATCACGATACTTGAGATTAAAGATTATATTGAGCACCCTAAACCAAATGGCTATCAGAGCCTACATCTGATCGTGGCTGTACCGCTCACTCTCCTAGAGGGACAGCGCTGGATGAAGGTCGAGATTCAGATGCGAACGCTCGCAATGGATTTCTGGGCAAGCATGGAGCATATTCTCTACTACAAATATGAGAAGCAGGTTCCTTATCATGTTGTTGAAGAGCTAACCGAGGCAGCCAAAGCCGCTGACGCCCTAGACAAGAAAATGTGCGGACTTCGCAAAGAAATCATGGGCAGCTCCATCTCAGATCCGGATCATTCGAATCACCCTAAGCTTCTGACATAGAATTTAAAAACCATTTCGTTAGCTTGGCATAATCAAAAACAACTGCAGGGGCATATGTGCTCCCTGCAGCTGCTTTGCGTTCAAAGATCCTATGACATTCTTTACGACTTACTGGACCGAAGCGGCTTGGCTAGCCTCTCTGCATTCTTGCTCGCTTGTTCAATTACAAGTGATAGGCCCTCAGCGACACCCGGAGCTTCGGGAAGAAGCTGTACCCAGGGCTGTACATCGGTATCCAGCGAAGACAACTGCATAGGGGTCAAGCTAATCTCCACATCATGAAGCTCAGGTCCGGGCTGATGCAGGTGGCCGTTATGAGCCATCTCCGCCAACCATTCTGCAAGATTCGCTTCGCCTTCCTTGTTTCGATACGCTGGTGTATCCAGACGGGCTACAAAACGCTTCAGTTCCGCCTCGGCGTCCCTAACCTTCAAGCTGTTAGCCCAGCGATCCAGTACAGCATCCAACAAGGATTCTTCCGTCCATCCAAGCCAAGCTAACCTATCTGTCGCCGAAGCGGCCCTCCAGGAGCCCTCTGCAGCCTTCAATGCTTCCTGAATATGATTACAGCCCATTCGTTCACAAGAACATTCAGACCTGCTCATAATCGCGCTCAGCGGACGCTCAGGTTCTCTCTCCTCCGAATAAGGCATAAGGAGCAGATCGGAGATGATATCGGCCCCTTGTTCTCCGAGAGCAGCAAGCTGAAGCGAATCCCGCTGCAAGTGTTCAATCAGCCGGCTGCTAGCATCTTCAATTGGCTCTCGAGGCAGCTGGACTACCCATTGGTTCGATATGGGTTCTTGGACTAGAGATGTCACCCGTAAGCCTGTGGTGGTCCATTGCAATTCTATATTCTCAACTCTAAGGCTCGCTATACTCTTCTTCATTACGGGTTCCCCCATTACGACCAGCCCTGCAGGGCGATCAGATTTTGCAGCTCCTCATTCGACATTTCCGTCAACCAATGCTCGCCGGAGCCAACAACCTGCTCCGAAAGGGCTTTCTTCCGCTCAATCAGTTCATCGATTCTCTCCTCCAGCGTCCCTTGGCATATCAGCTTATGAACCTCTACATTTTTCTTCTGGCCAATACGGAATACGCGATCAGTCGCCTGATTCTCGACGGCAGGATTCCACCAGCGATCATAGTGGATGACATGATTGGCACGCGTTAGATTGAGGCCAACTCCGCCCGCCTTCAGCGATAGCACGAACAACGAGGAGCCCTGCCCTTCCTGAAATTCATGCACCATTTGATCGCGCTCCTGCTTGGCAACACCACCATGCAGGAAGAACGGCATTTCACCGTATCTCGCAAGCAACTGCTCCTGCAGCAGATTACCCATTTGTACATATTGTGTGAAAATCAGGGCGGATTCTTTATTGTCCAGAATGAGATCAAGCAGCTCGAACAGTCGATCCAGCTTCCCAGATCGTTCCCCACTGGTCGCCGCTGTCCTGATGCGGCCCCCAGCCAGATGCGGATGATCGCATATTTGCTTCAGCTGTGTCAACGATGAGAGTACAATCCCTTTCCGAGCGATCCCTTCGCTGCCGAAGATCCGCTCCATTAAGCCATCGGTGACCGCTTGATATAATCTGGCCTGTTCCGCAGTCAGACCGCAATACGATTTCAACTCAATCTTCTCCGGCAGATCCTTGCGGATATCCGGGTCGCTCTTGAGACGGCGCAGCAGGAAGGGAGCAATCAGCTTCCGAAGTTTGACCAGTTCGGCATTCTGCCGCTCTCCATTGCCTGTGAAGCGGGAGCGGAACGAGGCATTCGAGCCAAGATATCCCGGGTTTAAGAACTGAAAGATCGACCATAGCTCACTCAGACGATTCTCCACCGGAGTCCCGGTCATAGCGATCTTATGTCCTGAATCCAGCTTCATGACGCTCTGGGCCTGCTTCGTGCCGAAATTTTTAATATATTGGGCCTCATCCAGCACGATCGAGCTCCAGGATACCTCCCTCATCTCCTTGGCATCTCTGCCGGTCAACTGATATGTCGTGAGCACAATATCATGGCTCCGGCACGCTACCAAGAACTTCTCGCCATGCAGCCGATCACTTCCGTGATGCACATATAAGCGCATTTGTGGAGCGAATCTGGCAAATTCACGCTGCCAGTTGCCCAGCAATGACGTAGGGCAGACAATCAGGCTTGGACCCGCCGATTGATCTAGCCCCTCCAACAGCACGGAGATAACCTGAATTGTCTTGCCGAGTCCCATATCATCGGCAAGCAGCGCCCCGAATCCTAATTGGCGCATCGAGGCAAGCCATCGGAAGCCCCTTTCCTGATAAGGGCGAAGCGTCCCGTTCAGAGAGAACGGAACAGGCACATCGGCTGGCTTTGACATGAGTGCGCCATTGCCATTCAACAACAAGGACAGCATCCCTTCCGCTTCTATCGCATCAACCGGAATACCGTCAAGTTCATATCCGTCATCTGCAGACAAATGCATCAGCTCGCGAAAAGTCATCTCACCAGTCTCCTGACGCTTCATGAACTTAAGCACTTGTCTGATCTCCTTGACGTCGATCTCGATCCATTCCCCGCGGAACAGAACGAGCGATGACTTTGAGGATGCTAGCTCTGCCAATTCCGAATAGGTTAAAGGACTCTCATTCAATGAGGCCTCCGCTTCGAATTGGACTAATTTATCGATGCCAAGCTTTGACGCTTCAGGCTGAGCACCTTCACTGCCTTCCGACCATCCTTCAACTTTCAGTCGGACACCGACACGACGTCTGCCTTCCTTTGTCCAGCGTGTAGGCATTTGCACGGTTACCCCTTGCTTGCGCAGCAAGGACACTGATTTGCTCAGAAATGTATACAACTGCTGTGGATGAAGAATTACGGATTCGGGATGAGGACCGCCCATCGCTTCCCTGATCACAGGTTCAATATGGGCCGCTTTGCTTAACCGAATCAGCAAATTTTGTTGGACATTCCGGTATTCCCGTTCCAGAATCTCCATATCCCGCTTAGGGTAACTCCATATTAGCCCCGCGGGCAGAAGCACCCTTGGGTCCTCCACGCCTTCAGCCCAAAATGACAGCTTCCACATCTGGTTCTTGCCCCCGTCGAATGCGGGCTCTTCCTCACTGGATTCCTCAGGTTCAATTCGCAGACACAAGCGGAATGAACCCGAGCTTTTACTCCCAATATCCTGTTCCAAATCACGCGGAGGGACTCCTCCTGTATCTGTAATCTCCTTGATCATTTGTCCTATTTCCGCCACTGGACCTTGCAGATTGGAGGGGGTGCCGCTGCCCAGCAGCTCATTCCACCATAATTCCATCATAGGAGAATAGCCTCTCCTATATCTAGCACGTGCCGGATGCAAGCTCCGTCCGAGCTGTTCATTACTTCTACGTACTTCACAATCGATCATCGCTGTCAAAAAAGAATACAACATTGTCATTCGGCGATTCAGAATAGAACCTTCCTCCTTCGCCGAACCAAGTTGCACCGCAGCCAGACAAATCGGCGGCATCGCTTCGGCCAATTGGCGAAAGCGAGCCTCATCCTCCTGTGCAGTGAGAGATGGAACCCAGACCGACTGAGCAGACGCCTGGCCCGTACGCCTTCGACCGCTCACCGTTCCCGGTCTGATTCCAGGAGCTATTCTGCCACGAAGCATTAAGTCCATTGCGAACAGGGCCGCTTTACTCCAGAATTCCATTTCACCGCCAGCTTGAATCTGCTGGCCAGCCAATGATGCTCCATCCCAATTCAACAGCATCTTCCATGTATCTTGAACCGAGAGGGCCAGGCCTTCCAAGGTCCTCCCGATCAATCCTTTGCGTTCTGTAGCACCAGGTCTAGCCTGCACCGTCGAGGCCACCGGATATCTTACCTCCGCCAGCCGTAGTGCGGCATGCTGAAACGGCCGGATCCCCGGCTCCAGCGTGAGCCGTCGTACAGCGGCTGTCCAGGCATCTACTCTGGCCTCCGAGATCTCCCCGGAGAAACAGAACATAACCTCACCAAGCCATATTCCAAAAAGACGTTGATTCATGCTGATCTCCCGCCATTTCTTAGTACCAAACATTCCCCATCCTTATTATCTTATACGAAACACAGGCTAATATAAACTTGATTCAAACTTCTAAATTCCTAATTAGTACGTGTACAACCTTTATAATCAAGAAAAGCCGGGATGAAAAGGAACGGCCCAGCTTTGGCCCCCTTTACATCCCGGCTCTCATTCAAATTCTGTTATTTCATGGCGATGACTTCGATCTCAACCAGCCCATCCTTCGGTAAACGAGCTACTTCTATAGCACTTCTTGCCGGAAAAGGCTCGGAGAAGAATGAGCCATAAATTTCATTAACCTTGCCAAAGTCATTCATGTCCTTAAGGAATACGGTGGTCTTCATAACCCGGTCCAGGCTGGAGCCTGCCGCTTCCAGAATCGCGCTCACATTTCGGAGCGACTGGGTCGTCTGCGCCTCAATGCCCTCCGCTAACTGTCCTGTCTCCGGAATCAAGCCAAGCTGCCCTGAGGTAAATATGTAGTCGCCAACTTGTACAGCCTGAGAATAAGGGCCAATCGCCCCGGGTGCCGATGTTGTTGCTATCGCCTGTTTTGCCATTTCAACCCCGCCTTTTTACTAATTTTCAATTATTGTATCCACTAACTAGTATCTGTGGCAACCTTACATTTCCTTCTCGGCTTCAAAGTTGTTATTATATTGCTATCGGCATTAATTTACAGCTTAATTAAAGTTCAGAAAGGCCGGTTTTCAGCACCGAGAAGGTTGAATGAAGCTAGGGCCTGAGGAGCGGAGCGTACGTAGTAGGTACGTGAGCACCTGAAATGTTTCCGTAGGAAACATGACTTCGTAAGCATCTGCTTAGGCCCGGCTGAATTCAAGATTTGATGTCGAAAATAGCTTCATGATCTACTTCGTGATCAAAAGCGGCCTCTTTTTGAACAACCTCTATAAGGTGGTGTATTCTTGCGGCAGTTCCTATCCAAATCTTATCTGCGAGCTTTATTATTCTCGGCTTCTATTGGCCTGATGGGCTTGTTCTACGGCTTGCTCAATCATGGAGGGCGACCTATTCATGTACTCTCCTCACCAATTGATGATCGTCTGCCGTTGATACCGGCAATGGCTATCCCCTATATAGGCTGGTACCCTTATATCATCATTGGTATCATGTATCTCTGTCTGAAGGACAGATCGGCCTACTACCGCACCCTGATTGTTATGAACATCGGACTTATCGTCTGCTACCTGATCTATTTCTTCTACCAGACAACGGTAATACGTCCTGAGGTGTTCCCGGACCGCTGGGACCGGAAGCTGCTGCTCGACTTTGTGTATGGCGTAGACAACCCATATAACTGCTTCCCGAGCATACATGCTCTGCACTCCTACGTCATAATGAGGGGAGCCTTGGCCGCGAAAACGGTGCGTAAATCCATTAAAACCGCCTTCGTCATCGGAGCAATGACAATCATTGTATCAACACTGCTGGTCAAACAGCATGTCATATACGATGCACTGGGCTCCATGCTGCTTGGAGAGATTGCATTCATCCTCGTTACAAAAGCATGGAACTCTTATTCTCGTTCACGTCAGTCGATCCCACGGGCTACGCTTAACAAGCCGCCCCGTCCTGACCAAGACATGAATTTATAAACCGTATATATAACAGAACAAGTCCTTATTTCTAAGGACTTGTTCTTCGTATATCAGACGTATATTCATCAAATCCGTCTCTTCGCATTCTCTCGACGAACAGTGCGACAAAATAAGGGTCCCACTGTGTCCCCCGACCTTCCTCCAGGATGTTCAACGCCGTCTGTCTATCCAATCCAGCACGATACGGGCGATCCGAGGTCATTGCATCAAAGGCATCTGCGACCGCGATGATTCGTCCGAACAGAGGGATGTCCTCTCCCTTAAGAGCATCCGGATATCCCCTGCCATCATATCGCTCATGATGCGATCTTACACCTGGCAGAATCAGAGCCATGAAGCTTGCAGGCTCAACCTGTCTCAATATCGTCTCTCCAAGCACCGGATGATCCTTGACTTGCTCCCATTCCTCGTCGGTCAGCTTGCCTTCTTTTAATAGCACGGAATCACGGATCCCAATCTTACCGATATCATGTAATAACGCTGATTTACGTAGTTCATTGATCTCCTCTTCACTCAGTTTAGCCAGCCTGCCGATCAGCACTGCATAATCCGCTACACGCAAGGAGTGTCCCGCGGTATACGGATCCCTTGCATCCAGTGCAGCGGCTAACGTGGCGAAATAACTCTCCACCAGCTGGTTGTTCCGAGCATGCTGCACATTGATTCCGCGTAGCATATGATTAAATCCCCATACGAGACGAGAGAATTCATCCGAGAAGAGGTCGCTGGCACTCGTATGCATATAGCCGATTTGCACGTCAGACATCCGTTCATATAAATGCTGAATAGGCATGACAATCTCACGAGTAAGCAATCGAGAACCGATGAATGAGAACCCTAGTCCTACTGTCAGCACCCCGATCGCCCAATACCAAGAGGTTACTCTGCCTAAATCCCAGCCCTCTACCCCAAATTGAACGGACAGGCTGTAGAGCAGGAGCGGGAAAGCCCCCATCAGGAAGAAGCTCCATCTTAATTTACGCTTCAACGGGAAGAACACTCGGCCGCCAAGGGATAATTCCTTGCCGAACTGTGCATAAGACCGAGCGGACAGCTCTAGCAGGACCGGACGGATAAAATAATAGGTCGAGTAGAATTCGATTAACGTGTGCATGCCGACAATCAGTACCCCAGTAACGAATACCAGCACGATGTAATAATAAGGAATCGATAATCTTCCCAAATGGATGAATAGCACGGTTAAACCGACCATAGGCAGCATCAAGCCGAATAAATGTGGGCCAATGATCCGTTTGACGGCAAGCTCCGGGAAGCGATGTGTACGATAATAGACGTTCTGATAGGTTTGATAGCTCTCTACTTCTTCATAAAAGGCTACTCTAATTGGCCTTAGCTGAAGCCTGAAGACAAGCCATTCCAGGATCAACATGCTACATGTTGATATCGCCAGAATGCCTATAATGATCTGGCGCTCCTGTCGCTCAAGACTGAATGGCATAAATATCATTAACCCACCAACAGTTGCGATGGCTAACACAGTACCTATTGCATACATAAATAGAAGACGAGAGACGAATGTCTTATATATCGTCAAGGGAATATTCATTCCTTCCATGTGTACTTGCCATCTTCTTCCTTTATTTATCGGCAAATGAGGGCCAACTTTTCATAACGGTATGCAAATAAAAAAAATGGTTTGTATAATAATACGGTAAGGACTAATAAAATCATGGAGGCAGGCTATGGATCTCACAACTATGACAAATTCCATCGTAATCCTACTGGCCAGCCTGTTGCTTATCGGTGTTTTCGCAACCAAATTTTCATCCCGCTTTGGCTTGCCCGCACTCGTATTCTTTATTGCTGCAGGAATGGTTCTCAATCGATTCATCTATTTCGACAATGCTTTCTTGGCACAACTGGTCGGAACTTTCGCCTTGATTGTTATCTTGCTGGGAGGCGGAATGCAGACGAAATTCCAGACTATCAAACCCGTCATCCCTACCGCATTGTCACTAGCCACGTTCGGAGTCATTATAACCACGGTTGTTATCGGCATCTGCGCGATGTATATTCTTGATTTATCCTTGGCGGAGGCGCTGTTGTTCGGCGCTATCGTCGGTTCAACGGATGCGGCTGCGGTTTTTTCAGTGCTTAGCGGCAAAAATATTAAAGAACGCATCTCTTCGACACTTGAGGCGGAGTCCGGCAGCAATGATCCCATGGCTGTCTTTCTTACCGTAACGCTCATAGAATGGATCGATCGGCCCGATCATGCGATCCTGCCGCTAATCTTCAACTTTATCCGCGATATGGGACTGGGGCTGGTACTAGGTCTTCTCCTCGGCTGGATCGCTGTAAAAACCATCAACAATATGAACTTCAATTCCGCCGGCCTTTATCCGGTTATGGCTATTGCCTTCTCGATTCTAACCTACGGCGTTACCGCCTTACTTCATGGCAGCGGACTGCTCGCTGTATATGTCATGGCCTTGGTGCTGGGTAACAGTGACCTGACCCATCAGCAGTCGATTCTGCAATTCAACGAAGGCTTTGGCTGGATCATGCAAATTACGATGTTCACCCTGCTCGGACTGCTCGTATTCCCAAGTCAGCTGCCGACAATTATGCTTCCAGGTCTTGCTCTCTCCATGCTGCTCATGTTCGTCGCCCGCCCAATCGGGGTGTTTATCAGTACTCTCTTCACCAAGCTCCCTTTCAAAGAGAAAATACTGCTATCCTGGTCTGGGCTGCGCGGAGCCGTTCCGATCGTACTGGCTACCTATCCGCTGATGAGCGGGCTGCCTCATGGAACGTTATACTTCAATGTCGTCTTCTTCGTCGTACTTACCTCAGCGGTCATTCAAGGGGCAACGATCTCTCCCTTGGCCGAGAGGCTCGGTCTTACCGATGCAACGAAACGCCCGAATTACTCCCTGCTTGAACTCGTCGCATTAGGCAAGACGAAATCAGAGATCAACCATTTATATGTTCTACCGGAAATGAGTGTCGTCGGCAAGGAGCTGCAGGAACTTGATCTCCCGGAGGAGGCGCTTGTCACTGCAGTAATTCGTGGTGAACAGATTGTGACCCCACGTGGGAATACGACTATTCATGCCGGTGATACACTTTATGTGCTTGGACCGAAGGCGCATCGTGAGAAGATCAAAAAGATTTTCATATAAAAGTGGAATCGCCTATCAAGTAAATTAGCCTATAATTCGGAAAGCTTCTATTAAATGGAGAAAAATTTATCACTCTAAAAATATTTAAAAAATAAATTAAAAAATTATTTAAAATCAAAGTAATCGTTTCCATCCCCTGAATACCGCGGTATGTCTGATTTTGTCCGCGTACAGGGGATTGTTTTATGTCACATACTCAGTGACATTTTTCACATTGCAACGTATGTTTATATGCTAAAATTCCATCGAACAAAGCTTTTGTGATTACATTCACTAAGCCTGGGATACTACATCCCAATGCTTCATTATTAAAATGTCCAAAACATTTTAATATAAATCTTAAATACAAACTCTGGAGGTCATTATCATGAAAAAAGCTTCTATTATCTTGCTTAGCAGCGTATTGTTGCTCGGTCTCCTTGCAGGCTGCGGCTCTAGCAACAAGAACGAGGGCGGTAATGCAGCAGGTAACACAACTACAAACAACAGCAGTAACAATGCAAGTACTAATGCAGAAGCAGGCACTTATAAAGATGGTGTATACTTCGCCAAAGGTGAGGTTGACGCTAACTCCGGTTGGCAGTCCATCATGACCCTGACTGTATCCGGCGGTAAAATTACCGATGTGGAGTGGAATGGAATCAGCGAGAAAGCTCCTGTAGACAAGATCACTTATTCCAAAGATGGCAAATATGGCATGAAGGCTGGCGGCGCTTCTTCCGAATGGCATGAACAAGCTGAAGCACTCGATAAATTCCTGATTGAAAAACAAGATCCAGCGGCAATCACTTTGACTGATGAAGGCAAAACTGATGCTGTATCCGGCGTATCTATCCATGTTGGAGATTTCGTTAACTTGGCAAAAGCAGCTCTTGATGCAGGCCCAGTTGAAGTAGGTCCTTACAAAGACGGAACTTACCATGCAGAAGGCGACGCATTTGGAAAGACTGGCTGGAAAGATACCGTTGATATCGTTGTTGCAGCCGGTAAAATTGTTAAAGCAGATTTCGGTGGCGTAAATGAAGCTGGCGAAAGCAAGAAACAAGCTTCCATGGATGGCAAATACGATATCAAAGCGGCAGGCGGTCAAGCAGACTGGCATGAAGAAGCAGCAAAAGCTGAACAATACCTCGTTGAAAATCAAGATTCCGCTGCTCTGAAATTCAATGAAG
This sequence comes from Paenibacillus motobuensis, assembly GCF_039521865.1. Taxonomy (NCBI): domain Bacteria; kingdom Bacillati; phylum Bacillota; class Bacilli; order Caryophanales; family Paenibacillaceae; genus Paenibacillus; species Paenibacillus motobuensis. The sequence continues at coordinate 145,584 of NZ_BAAACX010000002.1, forward strand.
AAGGCAAGACCGATGCAATCTCTGGTGTATCGATCTCTGTACAATCGTATTACGACTTGGCTAACAAAGCGCTTGAACAAGCAAAATAAGGCAATGCAACAATTCGCCTTGTGCGATTAATTACTATATAAGAAGGTGACCCTTTTGAAGAAAATTGTCGTTCTAGGCGGCGGTTACGGCGGCGTTACGACATCCAAACATCTAGCGAAACTATTCAAGAAAGATAAAGATGTTGAAATCCAACTGATCGATCGCAATCCTTACCACACTCTGCTAACTGAATTGCATGAAGTGGCAGCAAACCGTGCTCCAGAAGATTCGGTTAAGATTGAGCTGAAGAAAATCTTCCAAGGCCAAAAAGTAGATGTTGTGCTCGATTCCATCGACAGCATCGATTTCAATGCCAAACAGCTTCACTCGGCTAACAACACCTACAAATACGACTATCTCGTCATCGGTACTGGTTGTAAGCCTACATTCTTCGGTATTCCAGGCGCTGAAGAGCATTCCCTCACATTGTGGTCCTATGAGGATGCTGTTCGTCTGAAAGATCAAGTTCGCCGCATGTTCAGCGAGGCTGCTAAAGAGACGAATAATGCCAAACGGAAAAAAATGCTCTCCTTCATCGTTGTTGGTGCCGGATTTACCGGTGTGGAACTGATCGGTGAGTTGGCTGAGTTCCGCGATGAGCTCTGCAAGGAATTCTTCATTGATCCTAGCGAGGTTAAGCTTACTGTTGCCGATATGGCTCCGAAGATCCTGCCTATCCTTCCGGATAAGCTGATCGAAAAAGCAGCTAAACGTCTACAGAAGATGAACGTTGATATCGTTACAAGTGCTAAGATCACAGGTGTTAAACCATCCAGTGTTGTACTGGGCGATAAAGAGCTTGAAGCAGACACCATCGTATGGACTGCAGGTGTTGAAGGCTCTGAACTCGTCGGCAAACTTGATGTGAAGCAAGAAGGCCGTAAACGGATCGTCACGAACGACAAGCTTCAAAGTGTAGATCATGAAAATGTCTACATCGTTGGGGATAACATCTTCTATATTCCAGAAGGCGAAACTCGCCCTGTACCGCAAATGGTTGAGAACGCCGAGCAAGCAGCTCCGGTTATTGCTCACAACATTCATGCAGATGTGCATAACAAACCGAAGAAATCCTATAAGCCTGGATTCCACGGTACGATGGTATGTATCGGCAGCCGTTACGGCGTAGCGAATGTTGGTATGCCTAACAAGATGTTCATGGTTAGTGGATTCCTAGCTATGTTCTTCAAGCACATGATCAATATGTACTATTTGTTCACCGTATGCGGTTTTAACAAAGTATGGACTTATATGATGCACGAATTCTTCCATGTGAACAATCGTAGAAGCTTCGTAGGCGGACACTTCTCCAAGCGATCGCCGAACTTCTGGCTTGTGCCGCTGCGCATCTTTGTAGGCTACAAATGGCTGGAAGAAGGTCTCGACAAACTGCCTAAGATCCTGAAGGATCCGAACAACATCTTCCTGATCCCTGCTTCCGCTAAAGCTGGCGACGCAGTATCTGCCGCGAGTGAAGCAGCAGGCGCAGTAACGCAAACCGTTGATGCCCAATCGGCAGCATCCGCTGTAGAGAGTGCTTCAACTGCAGTTACGGCTTTGCCAGTACCGGATTTCATAAAATCCATCGTGAACTGGTTCATGGATATTTTCTTCTACACTTCGGATGGCGGTTATACCGCACTTGCTACCGTATTCCAGTTCTTCATGGTCTTTGCAGAGATCGGAATCGGCATTTGCCTCATCCTCGGCCTGTTCACTGCTGTATCTTCGGCAGTCACAGTCGGTCTGGGTGTTATGATCTGGTCCTCCAGCATGGCTTCGACAGAAATGCTATGGTACATGACTGCAGGCGTTGCCCTGATTGGTGGTTCCGGCAGTATGTTCGGTCTGGACTATTATGTTCTCCCATGGCTTAAGAAACAGTGGAAGAAGATCCCGCTCGTTCGTAGATGGTATCTATATACGGATTGATCTTCCTATATAAGCAATAGCAAGCAATAGTTCGTATTAGAGTAATGTGCGCCTGCCGTACATTACTCTAATTTTTAACATCGCTTATTCTATGTATTACCATAACTGATCATGGCATTTCCCTGCATAATTTACTATCTAAGTGTCTAGCTTACTGACATGATAATGATATTGCAGTTATAATTTCTCCACTACAATTACATGTTGGAATATGCCAAGTCGGTGTCAGGCTCCCTGCAATCTTACCTGCTATTCAAGTGAGTGTTCAAAGAGGCCCGTTTTCAGCACCGAGAACGCTTCCCGCTTTATTTCGTGATCAAAAGTGGACTTTTTGAACTACCTCTTTAAGGAGTGTGCCCTATGGAAACGAAGCTCGTTCAAGATGCTTGTCTTTTGTTGCAGGGTGAAATTTCGCCCGAATCTGGCATTCGCCTCGAATTACGACAAGAAGACATCCTGCCTATGGTCAGAGTTCTGAATCAGTACGAACTCACTCCTGTCCGCAAGCAGCGTCACTTGTCTATTTACATCGCAATCAAGCTCGCTCTTCAGAGCCATGCAGCCTCTGACGGCTGTACTGGCGAGATGCTAACACGCAAAGTACTGAACGGCGACTATCTATATAGTTTGTATGTCCAATTATGCCTGAAATGGGAGGAGTTCGACCTCCTCGCCCATCTGGCCCCCATTGTTAAGCGGATTCAAATCAAACACGTAGAAGGAAATCCCAAAGATGCGCTGCTGATCGAAGGCTGGGAATGGTTCCTGCAGCTTGAAGGGAATTGTGCCAGAGCGATCCAAGCGATATAATCTCTGGTTCCCTCCTTGCTACGGCAAGAAGTATTTTTCTTAGAGGAGAGGATCATCATGAAGCTTGATGAGGCATTAGATATCTCGTTGCGGGCGGTAGACCGTGAGATCCAGAACATTGTCAAATATGACAGTGACGTTCCACGCTCCTCGATGCTAGCGCAGAGCATTATCGGCCAACTCCGCTCCGGTGGCAAGCGAATTCGACCTTTAATGGTCATTGTCGGTAGCCGATTCGGCAAGCCTCAGGATAAGCGTAAGATCTGGCAGCTGGCAGCAGCGGCCGAATTCATTCATGCTGCTTCATTAATCCACGATGATATCATTGATAATTCACCGCTAAGGCGCGGTCAACCTGCACTTCATGTTAAACTTGGCGTCAATGAAGCACTGCATGTTGGCAATTATATGTCGGCGAGAGTCGTAGAGTTAATCTCTACATATTCCGCAGAACGAGAACGCTATGCTTACGATTTGTCCTCCTTAGTTACGACTCAGCTATGCATAGGTGAATATCAGCAATTGACTCATTTATATGATTATGATGTTACTATCGAAGAATACATTGAGAAGTCGAAGAATAAGACAGCCCAGCTGATGGCTGCCTGCCTTCGGATCGGTGCTCTTGCCGCCGGAGCGGATGATGTTACTGCAGATTTGCTCTACAGCTTCGGAGAGAAGCTCGGAATCTCGTTCCAGATTCGCGATGATATTCTTGACTTCACTCAATCATCTGAGAAGCTAGGCAAGCCTGCTGGAAGCGATCTACGGCATGGTCAGGTTACATTGCCGGTGTTGTTCGCTCTTCAGAACGAAGCTCTCGCACCGATGATAAGAGATGTCTCTGCGGATACTCCGCCTCACCTGATCGATCCCGTCATCACAGCCATCCAGCAGTCCGATGCGCTCGCTAAGACGGAGCAGCTAAGCAATCGTTACCTTGACGAGGCAGCTGCCTTAATCGAGCAATTAAGCGAATATCCGGCTCACAAGGATTTATGCGTACTTCTTCACTACTTCGGTGGCCGGGACCGCTAATGCCCGGTGAGTGACCCATTCATTCAGTTCAAAATTAAAAAGCGGATTTCCTTAAGTATTTACATTAAGGAAATCCGCTTTTTGGTTACTTTTTGGTTATCGTCTGCATCCTATCTACAGCAAGAAGAAATCCCCCATCGTACAGAACAGAATAACCATACTGATGACCTGATTGAGGTTATAAGACGCGATATTCATCCTCTTCCGGTTAGACGGCTTAATGATCCTATGCTCTACCATGAGCAGGGCGATCGCGATGATAATCCCGAGTATATACAGCCAACCTAAATGGCGGATCGGAATCAAGGCTATGAGCAGCAGCACCATAATGGCATGGAGACCGGCGGCAATCCGCAACCCATTCTTCAGACCGAAGAAGCTTGGAATGGACCAGAGCCCATGGCTGCGGTCAAAGTCGATATCCTGCGAGCCGTAAATAATGTCGAACCCGGCGATCCACAACATCACGACCGTACCAAGAATGAACGGTGTAAAGGCGAACTTACCGGTAACGGCAAACCAGGCTCCGATTGGCGCTGAAGCGATTGAGAAACCGAGGTACAGATGACTGAGAAAGGTAAACCGCTTCGTGTATGAATACGATGAGATCAGAAAGATAGCTACCGGTGATAAAATAAAGCAAAGTGTATTCAGCATTGCGGCAGAAAATATAAAAATAGCGTAATTGACAACCACGAAGACCAGGACTTCCTTGGCGTCAAGCAGCTTTCTTGGCAGATGGCGATGCGCCGTTCTCGGATTCTGCTCATCAAAGACACGGTCTACGACGCGATTGAAGGCATTTGCTCCGTTTCTGGCGGCTATTAATGCAATCAGTCCCCATAGCATGATACGACTGGAAGGAAGCCCTCCAGCGGCCCATATCATTGAGATCATTGCGAATGGCAGCGAGAACAGGGTATGCGAGAACATAACCAGTTCCCCATACAGTTTAATCTTCGAGCCGATTTTTCTGGCGTACTCCATAATATTCACTCCCCCTCATATTCCATACGTGCACTAACGAAAGCGCCATGATACGAAATGGAATATTTCTTGACTCTAGCTCAACACGATTCGCAGTGAAGAGCGTAATGCGTTAAGCATTTCTTCAACATCCTGCGCTGTAATAACGAGCGGCGGCTGGAAGGCCAGAACGTTGCGGTTGACACCATTCTTGCCGATAATGAAGCCGCGGTCCTTCATTTCCTCAAGCACCTCGTCAACTAGAATAGCGCCGCGCGCCGGATCGTCAGCACATAGCTCAGCCCCGATCATGAGACCGGCTCCGCGCACATCCGATAGGTCTGCATACTGCTCAGCGAGCTGCTTCAGTCCTGTCAGAAGCTGTTCTCCGAGTTTCAGCGAATGCTCTGCCATATGATTGGCTTCAATATAGTCGAGCACAGCCAGACCGGTTACAGACGATACCGGGTTGCCGCCAAATGTAGAGGCAGACGGACGAGTAAAGCTTGCAGCAATCTCATCTGTAGAAGCAAATGCTGCGATTGGAATGCCGCTGCCCAGAGCTTTGGCCATTGTGATAATGTCTGGAACAACGCCCCAGCGGCTCATCGCGAACATTTCACCCGTTCGGCCAAACCCGGTCTGAATTTCATCATCAATCATCAGCACGTCATATTGCTCCAGCAGCGCCTTTACTTCAGGGAAATACCAGTCTGGAGGCACGATGATCCCGCCATTACCTTGAATCGGTTCTACGAGCATGGCTGCGATCGTATCTCCCTTCTCAGCCAGAACAGCCTTCAAAGCGTCGATGGAACGACGGGCTGCCTCGTCGAGACTAACGCCATATTCATAAGGACGAGGAATGAAAGTTACATCCTCTGTACCTGGCTGTGCTAACTGCGGATCAGCCCGCCACATGCTCAGTCCGGTTACGCTCATCGTCAAATACGTACGACCGTGCAAGCTCTGCTCCAGTGCGATGAAGCCCTTCCGTCCGGTATGGAGACGGGCCAGCAGCATCGCGCCTTCATTCGCTTCCGAACCGCTGTTCACGAAGAAAGTTCTGCGTAGTTGGCCTGGAAGAACTTCAGACAAACGCCCCGCAAGATCGACATTCGGCTGGGTCAAATACAGCGTACAAGTGTGCTGCAGTGTCTTCAATTGCTCAGCAGTACGTTCAGCAATCTCAGGATTGCAGTGTCCGCTGGCACAGACCGATACACCGGCAAAGAAGTCGGTGTATCGCTTGCCATCATGTCCATATAGATATTGCATCTCGCCTTTGACAATCTGCGGAGGATTGCGATAGAAATAGCCCGTACAAGGATAAAAATACTGTCCGCGTTTGTCCAAAATACCCTCTGGTCCGATATATTGATGCATACTTTCATACCCCTTCCGATTTAATCTTACTTCTATAAGAGGCGTTCAAAATTTCCACGTTGGCGCCCCTCGCAAGGATTTTTGAAGAATGTTGTGAAAAATTTCTCATAAATTTCGAAGTGTATACAGTAATTTTCTTCTTCAAATTGTTAATTCGGGTCCGCTCATAACTATCTCGGATACCTATACTGACGCTGGCTCCTTCTTGACTTCCGGGCCCATGTCTTCCATTCCGCGACTCTTGCCAATATCCCCGCCATCAAATTGCAGAGCTCCCAGTGTGTAACCGGCATATACCGGATTCATCTCAGCAAAGCGTTCCTCTGCGGTATCCGGATTTGCAATGGCGGCTTTATATACACTTACGATCTGCTGTAATTGCTCCGGCTTGTATGTCGCTCCTTCGATCCGGAATACAGACAGTCCAGCTTCAATCAGCTCACGCGCAACCGGCATCAGGTTCAGCTCTTTGGCCATCATCAGGTGGCAGCGGCCGTATACATCACGATATACCGGATTCTCACCCTTATCTGTCTTCATGACGAGAATGTTGTTACTTACAAAATGATTCTCTTCTTCGCCGATTGGTTGGAACACCTCTGTGTTCTCGTACAGATCATGTTCCATATACATCATGGCCGGAGAACCGTGCACGATCGCCTCGATCGAGAGTTCTGTATGATCTAACAGTGCAGCCAGATCGTTCAGTGGCAGCTCCATCGATGCGGTCAGCCGTTCTACTCCAAGCCGATGGTAGAAATCAGCAGAGATGCGATTATAGACATTTAGATTGAAGTCACCGATCAACGGATATCCTGCGTTCGCAAACTTATGAATAGCGCCGAGATTCGTGACCATAATGCCATCGATTGGCAGCCGTTCGCCAGCAATTAATCCTTCATACATTTCGAATTGCAGCTCATCCATCATACGCGGCAAGCAGAGATAGATCTTCGCCTTGCCCTTGATCTCAGCCAATTCATTGATTTCCGCTCTAGTAAAAGCATGATCTGGTTCAAATACATCACCTGACAAGTAGATATGATCCGCACCTGCTGCCAGAGCCGCCTTCGCCTGAGCCACATTGTTAACATGAACCGATACTTCGGCAGATGCCTTAGATGGTTTACGAACCTCTGCAAGCTTACCGCGGATATCTGCTACTCGCTTCTCGCTGAGCTCTCTCTCGGCAGTTGGAGTGCTGAACACTTTGCCCGTACTGTAGAACTTGCCTGTTCCTTCATAACGCTTGTTAATATTCGATAATCCAGGTCTGCCAAAAGCATATGCCGTGGAGAAATCTCGTTTACGATTCTCAAAGAGCAGCTTGGAGTCCCGTGTCCGTTCGAACCCAATCGGATCGGCTATATAGCGATCAATCGCGTCACCGTAAGCATTGACCAGCATCAGTACGAATTCAGTATCACGCATGCGGCCTTCGATTTTGAAGGAGGTAATTCCGCCATGAATCAGTTCAGGGATGTTCTCATACATATACATGTCTTTAACAGCCAGAGGGTATTCGGCAGGATAGACGTATCCATCCTTCTTGATGCGATAATCCCAGCGGCATGGCTTCATGCATTTACCGCGGTTACTGCTCATCCCGAACACCATTGAACTGAAATAGCAGTTAGCCCCATGCACCGAGCACATATCCCCATGAACGAAGTATTCGATCTCGATCCCTGTCGCTGCTTGTAGATAACGAGTGTTCTTCAGATCCATCTCCCTAGAGGCAACTACTCGTGTCACTCCCATGTCTTGCAGTGCCCTTACCATCTCGGTATTGTGCACATTCATCATGACCGAGGAATGGACCTTCAGCGATAGATTCATCTCCTTGATTAATTCCAGAATGGCAAAATCCTGAACGATCAGGGCATCTGGACCTGCACTATCGAGGAATTGCAAATAATCGCGGGCTTCATCAAGTTCATTTTCATTCAGCAGGTTGTTAACCGTAACGTACACTTTCTTCCCTAATGAATGTGCAATCCTGGCAGCCTCTACGATCTCTTCCCGCGTGAAATTATAGCCTTTGCGCATGAGGCGCATGTTCAAGCTGGGTCCCCCGAAATACACTGCATCGCAGTTTGCTTGGATCACTTCCTTGAAAATTTCGAATGTACCAACTGGCGCGAGTAGTTCAACTTCTTTTCCATTAAAATAACGTGCCATGATGTGTCCCCTCCAGCCCAAATATGTTTATATTGAACAGCCTCTTATATGAATCGATATGTCAGTAGAATTGCAACCAGAAGTACATAGCTCAGGACGAACCAGGTATCCTTGGCCCGCCAAGTAAGCAGATGATATTCTGATCGGGGTGCCCCGACGATATAACCTCTTGATTCCATCGACAATACTAATTCCTCTGCCCGTCGGAAGGCGCTGACCGTTACCGGCACAAGCAGGGATAAGAGCAGTTTCCCTTTCTCCTTCCACGGTAGTTCTTTTATATCTGCACCGCGTGCCGCTTGTGCTTTAAGTATTTTGTGCGTCTCATCAAGAATGGTCGGTATGAAACGCAGCGAGATGCTCATCATCAGCGTTAGACGCTGAGTCTTGATGCCGATCTTCTGCAGCGGCTTCAACACACCGTCCAGTCCCTGATTGAGCAAGCCCGGCGTCGTCGTAAACGTAAGAATTGCCGTAAAGGACACCAGCAGGGCCATCCTCGCTGCAGCGATAAATCCGCTCTTCAGACCTTCGGTATAGAGCGCCCATCCGCCAATTCGCAAGACGGCCTCTCCCCCTTCAATCGTTACGCTCTGGACGATAAAGATAAAAACCATAAGTACCCACAGTGGCTTGGCGGCCTTCACAAAATACTTCAATGGAATCCGCGTTGCCAGCATGTACGCTAGCGAGAACACCGTTGTTAGCAACAGCATCCACCATGAATGAACAGCGATAATCGCGATCAGATAGAGAATCATCCCTGTAATCTTGGCCCGCGGATCAAGCTGGTGGATCGAAGATCCGGTATCGATGCAGCGTCCGAATAACAGCTTATCCCGCATCGTCAGCCCCTCCTCCCCGCGGCGGATGAGCCCCATATAATCCAGCTAATCGCTCGGCGATCGCTTCAGCGCTGAAGCACGGCTCTTCATGCTCCAGACCATACCTTGTCGCGATCTGGCTCCAGATGCGTATACACTCTGGAAGAGCGAGTCCCGCCTCTGATAGACGATGCTCCTCACGAGCCAGCTCTGACGGCGATCCCTGGAATATAGTTCGTCCGTCCTTCATAACGATCCAGGTATCCGCGTAAGGCAGCATTTCTTCAATTCGATGCGTAACGACGATGACCGTCTTCCCCTCTTCACGCTGCAGCTTAGAGAGAAGTTGTGCAAGCTCTGCCCTGCTCTGCGGGTCAAGTGTGGCCGTCGGCTCATCCAGTGCAATAATATCTGGCTCCATCGTAAGAATTGAGGCGATTGCCACCTTGCGCATCTGTCCCCCACTTAGATGGAACGGGTTACGGGGCAGGAACGAATCATTGAGTCCTAATAGAGCTAGCGCACGGCTGGCCCGTGCCTTCGCTTCCTCCAGCGGAACCCCGAAATTCAACGGTCCGAAGCAGAGATCCTTCTCGACGGTGTCCTCGAACAATTGCTGTTCGGGGAATTGAAATACAAGTCCTACGCGCCTCCGCAGTTCACGCAGCGGCCCTTTATCTCCCGGTTCGATTGTGAAATCTAGTACTTTCACTCTTCCAGCGGTAGGCTTCAAGATTCCATTAAGATGCTGGAGCAGCGTAGATTTGCCAGATCCCGTAATGCCAGCGATTCCTACGAAGCTGCCAGGCTTAATCGAGATACTGACATCCTCTAGCGCGCCATGTCTCCATAGATTGCGATCATCATAAGCATAGCTTACTTGCTCGAAATGAATTGCCATAGCTGCTCGCTCACCTCCTCGATGTCATTGCCCGGCCCCGACGCAATGCCCCGTCTGCTCAATTCCTGAAGCAGCCGAACTCGAAACGGCGCAACCAGCCGACAGGAAGTTAATAGTTCCTCATCTTCGAACAGTTCCATCGGGCTTACATCCGCCGCGACTCCCCCATCCTTCAGCACGATCGCTCTATCAGAGGCCAGTATCTCTTCCGCGTCATGTGTTATAGAGATAATTGTATAATCGCCGCTTGTACTCATCTCTCTCATGATAGACTGCAGCTCCCCACGCGCCTTCTCATCCAGCATCGAAGAGGCTTCATCAAAGATAACGATACTCGGCTCCATGGCCAATATCGCAGCAACGGCCACCCGTTGCTTCTGCCCTCCGGACAGTTCCGCGGGGTGCTTGGACAACAGATGACCGATCTCTAACTTCTCGGCGTAACGCTTTACTCGTTCCACCATTTCTTCTCGAGGCAAGCAACGGCTCTCCAATCCGAAGGCGATATCTTCCTCCACCGTCGCACCGATAAACTGATTATCCGGGTTCTGGAATACCATCCCTATTTTTGGCCTGATGTGCGCAATCGTATCCTGGTTCAACTCAGTGCCTTCCACATAAATCTTGCCAGTGTTTGCGGCCAGCAGCCCTCCAAGCAATTTCGCCAGAGTCGATTTCCCACTGCCATTGGCTCCAACCAGAGTCACCCAGCTTCCAGCTGCAATTCGCAGATCGATATCACTCAGAATCTGCTGCTGCGGATGATAGGCAAAGGACACCTGCTGCAATTCATAAGCCAGTATTGTGTCTCTCATTTCTCTCTTCTCCTTTTCAGCCTTCTCATAGCAATCAGCGCCAAGCATCTGACCAACCATAGCCGCTATGCTAGAAATCCTTCGAACAAGGACAACTTCGATAAGGAAGGAACCAGATATCTAACGGCAATACCTACTGCAATCCCTGTAAGTACCCCCATAATCAGCAGCATCGGCAAATAGTAGAATATTTTCGTCGTGTTGAAATAAATACAAGCAGCGGTTAGCTGCCCGATATTATGGGCGATCCCGCCGACGATGCTAATACCGATGAAGCTAAGCTTATCGCGCCCAATCAGCAATAAGAACCACATCGCCACAAAGCTGAACAAAGCCCCCATGATACTAAATAAGAAGCTTGAGAACGTGCCGAAGATAAAGGCGGTCAGCAAAGTCTTAAGCAACACCATCATCATGGCATCCCGAGCTCGTAAGAAATAGAGACAGGTCAACACCATAATATTTGCAAGTCCCAGCTTAGCGCCAGGTACACCCATATTGAGGGGAATCAAGGATTCAACCATGCTTAACACGACAGCCACCGCAGCGAAGATAGCGACGATCACTGTTCTTTTAAGCGCGATATTAGACTGCTCATTTAACCGTTGCATCGATACCATCCTCCTCTGATGGGCCTTCGATCTCGACCATCAGTTTATGCGGAAGACAGATAATCGTACCTCCCGTCCGATCTACAAATCCGAAGGAAAGACATACTTTATCGGGGCAATCCGCATCAATCATTTCAATACCGTAATCATGAACTTTCAAAATATTAAGCCCATGTTCATTTTCCACTTCAATGGTCTGCTCTTCTTGAGTAAGAGTTACCTCTTTAAATAATTTCCCATCCACCGTAATTTTAGCAGTCCGAAGTTCGTTGTGATTTTTTTCACTTGCATCTCGATCAAACCATCGTGGAATAATAAAGGCCAATGCAATAATTACAACTAATCCGATCAGCAGAAGATCTCCGCGTTTCATGTGCAACTCCTTATTTCCTTATTTTTTGATAATATAAATCTTAGATGAACTCATTATACATGTAACTTTCATCACAGAAGTGTGATAAATGTCTCATCCCTTGTCTTTTCACAAAATAATCATTTAAAATTGAAGATATTTTTAATTGTGAAAATTTGTACTTTTAGTACCGTTCCATTTCTGCTACAATCAAGGACGATAAATGACAGGCAGAAAAGAGGTTAATCCGATGTATATGAAGAAAGCCGCTATTTTACTGGTAACGATGTCTCTCGCCGGTTCCCTGCTGGCTGGCTGTGGAAATTCGGGAAACAGCTCAGCTCCCGGCTCCAGCAGCGAGGCACAGAATAAAACCGTTGAACCTATGAAGGAAACCTACTTTATCTTTGATACGGTAGTAAATATCAAGATTTATGATCATCGGGCTACCAAGAAAAATCTCGATGAAATCGGAGATCTGCTGAAACAGATCGATAATCAGATCAGCAGAAATAACGAGAACAGCGAAATATACAAGGTTAACGCGAATGCTGGTATTGCTCCAGTCCAAGTGTCCAAGGAAACTTTCGATCTTGTCGCCTATGCTGTCGATTATGCCAAGCGTTCGGAAGGATTGCTGGACCCAACGATCGGCAGGCTTGTCGGCCTGTGGAACATCGGCCATGAAGGCGCCCATGTCCCTTCTCCCGAAGACATCGCCGCCATGCAGAAGCTGTGCGACTATCATAAGCTGGAGCTGAATGAAGCCAAGCATGAGCTGTACCTGACGGAAAAAGGCATGGACATCGACCTTGGTTCCTATGGTAAAGGCTACGCCGCTGACCGCGTATACGACTATTTGGCGGATCAAGGCTTCAATAGTGCGATTATCGACCTTGGCGGTAACGTCTTTGCCATGGGGCAGAAGCCTGGCGGCAAAGATTGGAACATCGGCATCCAAGATCCCGATCAGGAGCGCGGTAAACCAATTGGCACCGTTCCTGTGAATGATAAGACTGTCGTTACCGCAGGGATATACGAGCGTTATTTCATCGAAGACGGCAAAATGTATCCGCATATCCTTAATCCCAAGACAGGCTACCCTGTCGATAACAACATCAGCAGCGTTACAATCATTACCGACCGCTCGACCGATGCTGACACGATGGACACTGCGCTGGTTCTCATGGGCGTAGAAAAAGGACTGAAGTTTGCCGAGAGCATTCCCAACACAGAGGTTCTGTTCATTACCAAAGACAAGAAGCTGTATGCTTCACCCGGATTTAAAAAGCTGTTGAACAAGACAAATGATAGCTACACGTACGCTAACTAAACCAAATAGCTTACTTCAGCCACTATCTGATTATACACTATCCCGGCGGTACTTCTATACTGCCGGGAATTTTATATTTGTCTGCCTTTCCGCTGAACCGTTTTGCTTATGATTTCCGTTCAAATCGCAGTGCCATACTTTGCAGTACTATATAGGTAAGGAAATTAAGAAATAGGATATACAGAGGATAGAGCAGCGCAGCTAATATGACTAGCAATCCCATCACAGGTGGCGGGGTCTCCCCTAGATCCGTAATCGGGAACAGACTCGTAATCACATATATAAACTATTACCTATGATGAAAGTTCACCATTCTTTTTAATGGGTGAATTCAATTGTCTTAGCTGTTCTTTCAGCGGCACGTCTTCCCATTAATTGCTCAACAAGATATAACGCCATATTAATTCCTGAGGAAACTCCACCGCAAGTGATCAGATTGCCATCATGTACAACTTTTCTATCTGATACGACTCGAATATCAGGGTACTTTTGTTGCATCAACTTTAACGCTAAATGATGGGTTGTTGCCTCTTTTCCATCTAACAAACCTGTTTCTCCTAAAATATATGCTCCCGTACAAACCGAACATATATATTCAATACTTTTATGCTTAATAATCCAATCGATTATCCTTTGATTTTTAGTCATAGATTGTACCGCCCGCAATGGTCCGCCGGGAATGATCAGGATATCAATGGGAGGACTATTATCCATACTGAAATCAGGTTCAACCTCTATTCCAGAATGCGTTTTTATCTTCAATCCAGATTCTGTAATCGTATGTACTTTAAAGGGCCGAGTAGGCAAAAGTTCCTTCTTGTAAAGAGTAATTGCCTGCTCCATTTTAGTATTGGCAGTTAATGAGAGTACTTCGGCTGGACCCGCAAAATCTAAAACATCTACATAATCATAAAGTAATATTCCAACTTCCCTCTTCCTCATGGCTCGCCTCCGTGATACAAATGATTTTTTATGTATTACACACCCTGCCATTCTTTGTATATAATATACCCCCCTATTGTATATAATCAACTAAATAATTTTCTTTTTCTATGATAATAAAGAAGAAGAGCCATGCTTAAACACGACTCCACGTACACTTGCCGCTTTAAAGTGCGGTAAGCTGTGCTACAAGATAATCTAATTACTTGCATCTATCTTCTTTTGCAGCTCTAATATTTCCCCCTCTGCGGCGGTGATTCCCCCCTGAAGCTCCTTTATGTAATCCTTGCTCTCCTTAAGCTCCGCTTCGAGTCGCTTGAGACGACCCGTCGAGTTTTGTTTCGATTTCTCCTCCTCAATTTCTGCAACTAAGGTAGTCATTTTTTCCTTTTTCAACGCTATGTTTACTTCGCATCTATTGATTACACCACGTAAATGATTAATCCGATTAGTCCATTCTAAAGTCTCATTGCCTAATACTTTGTCTTCCATTGGGCTCTGCGAACTGCCCGGTTCGCCTACTAGGATCGTCTTCCCCTCCACGGTTAACGGAGCCCCGACCGCAGCAGCCATCGCTCTAACTGGTGCATAGACAACCCCACCTAGCACGACACCCTCCGATACCAAGGTGCCATCTTTTTTGTGGATGTTATAAATCCCCGTTTTTACATTCATTCGAGACTTAATGGAGCTGGAGAGAACAAATGCAATTCCGAAGAGGAATACTCCAACCATAACCCCAGCTATAAACTTCTTCATTTCTAACCTCCTAGAAAAATACTCCTTATATTACTAAGCGCCTATAGAGCAGCAGCGAATTTCCATAGAGTCTATACATAAGATATAGTGAATATCTCTTGGAACCAGGAGTCAATTCATTATAAAAAGCCCCCTACGGTTTACTGTAGGAGGCTTCTTCATTTATACCATATCCCGTTTTCTGACCATTGTGGGTAGCGCTAACGCCTGCCTTACCGATTCATTTAACGTTGATATTACCTTGTTATTTAAAAGATGCTGATGAGAGGATTCGAACCACCGACCTACGCATTACAAGTGCGTTACTGTAGTGATTCATAAGTCTCAAAAGGTATTGGAAGCCTATAAAATATAGTATATCAAGCTCAAGATAATCACAAGGTTTTAAAGATATTTCCCCCCTAGAAATTTGGAACTACGATCCCGCTTAACGCTATAGCAAAAGTTATTTTATAAGAAAGATCTCATCAATCGCTTAAGTCACATTAGTCCATACAATGGAACCTCTTCAATAAAAGTCACATTAGATACGTATTCTCATGTACTTCCTAACCTACAACAGACAGTTCTAAAAGAACTCGGAAGTTCCATTACAATTGGATACTCCCCCACTTAGCTGACTGAAGTGGGGGAGTATTCAATTTGCTGTCTAGCTACAGGAAAAAGCAAACCGGTTCCCTTTTGATAATAGGCGTGTTTTAAATCGCGATTTCACTTATAGTACCTTTGTTTGAAGGCTATTTGAAGCAAAATAAGTGTATGCATATTATTGGGGTAAGCAAGCATCAATTTCGGCAGTAATTATTAGTGATGAATCATTATAAACTTTTGAACTTGCATTAGAAATATGATAATCATGTTCTTTATTATTGTAAATATCGTAAACGAGCTCGATGTGTGCTACAGCTTGAATGACTGGAGCGATGGTTGTTGCAATTTCAGTTACAAGCCAATCTAGAGCACTTGAAAGTAAACCATCTAAACGGTTGTTTAGTGAGGTATCAAGCTCCACCTTAATATCCTTTCTGTCAATAATAACTTTAGGCTCCAAAACAATACTCGTGATATCCTTTTCCGGGAAGTTAGATAACACAGATACTTTCCATGTGGTCATTACATTCTTGAACGATAGATGCAGTGAAGCACTATCTTTAATGCTCAAAAATTCGACACCCCATCTTTTCAACCTTATTCCCAATGTTATACCTCCCCCCCCTTTTACAGTAACCTCAGCCTCGAGTTGATCATTATTTAGTTCTAATCGGTTAAGCTGTGTTGTGTAATATGCTTTAACGGTATAATACATGCCCCCACCTTTGGTACGGCTTTTGCTATCCCCAGAATTTCGATGTGGACCGGCAAGTACATTTAGCGAATCCTCGCTGAAAGCTAACGAGAAGTAGCGTCTTTTATCCGATTGGGAGCTATTGTTTAGGGACAACAAAGAGATAACGTCATCTCTACATACACATTTCGGAGGTAAATTGTGAGACACCACGGAGAAAACCAAAAAAAGGTAACCAACTTCTAATTTGTCGTCAGTTGTGATGACCTCAACGGGTTTGTAAGAAAATCCTCGAAAAATAAATTCATATTCATTTACTTGATTCCATGATTGTGGCATGGGCGAATCCATTATTAGTGAGTCTAAATAATAAGCAAAGATAGGGCCTGAGCCATTAATTAATTCATTAATAGCACTCTCAATGAAATCAATTAATTTCTCCTCTGAGCCTAAAATTGGGATAGCTATCGCAGGGTAAATGATATGCGTACTGCTCTTCCCCTCCGGTTCTGCATTTTCAAATTCGAGCTGTAAACTTTGAGCAACATCCGCATCAAATGTTTTGACTGAGGGTTGAGCAAAAATCTTTAGATTTATTCTGGTTCTGCTTAACCTAAGAGGGCAATTGTCTTTTTCTGTATATAAATCTAGAAATAGGGGTAGCTTAATGCCAATTTTTTTAATCGATGCGTCAGCAAAGACCCTAGTTTCTTCCAAATGAGAAGGTGTTATACCGAAAGATAAATCGGGGAATCCAGAAATTAAGTAACGTGT
This sequence comes from Paenibacillus motobuensis, assembly GCF_039521865.1. Taxonomy (NCBI): domain Bacteria; kingdom Bacillati; phylum Bacillota; class Bacilli; order Caryophanales; family Paenibacillaceae; genus Paenibacillus; species Paenibacillus motobuensis. The sequence continues at coordinate 162,583 of NZ_BAAACX010000002.1, forward strand.
ACCTATTCGATTATGTAATGACAGAGCCAAACCATCCAGAAGTGTATATTCGCTAAAACCGGCAATTGCTAATGCAGGCCAAGAAAGTGACTTAATTAAATCGTTTGTTACATCAGTTAAATTAGTCGAAACGAAATTATTTACTGCTTCGGATCTACCTAAGTCCCCAAGATTCTCAACATTCTCAGGATGGAGTAAGGAGTCGGGTATTAAATCTTGAGATAAAATGACAAGCAACCGCTTATCTGTGGATATTCTATGTTGTTTTAAAGATCCCGTATTACGCTGCAGATTTACGTGCTTAAGAACTCGAACGTCTTTTTTGCCCCAGATTAAAACCTCTTTGTCATCGCGACTTACTGTTAAAACAGTATCATTGTTTGGAGTAAAGATTTTAACCCCATATTGACTAGCTATGCAGCCTTCAAATGTTTTTCCGATCTGAGATCCATCGGTAATTGAGTAACTCATTATACTACATTGCATCTCACTAATCGGAATACAACCAACGCTTTGATATTTAGTAAATGCTGAGATAAATTCAAGTCCTGATGGACTGAACGCCAAGTCAGCAACTTTGGAATCGCATTTTTGTTCCAATAAAGCCCTTCCGTCTTCTACATTTGCAATCTTTATATATTCATTTTTATTATAAATAATTTTTGAACCATCTTCTGATAATGAGGGGTACCGTATTTCATGGTAGATTGGACCTGTAACTCCAGTAAGAGGATTTAAAATTAACATGTCACCGTCGTCAGAAAGACTTCCGGATTCTACATAAAATAAGAGAATCTTTGGGTCTTTTCCTAAACTGAATTCTATCTTTTGCAGCTCCTTATTTCTTTTATCACCTTTATATACGTCCCAGTTGGTGCTGGTTGTTGAGCCTGAAGTGATATCCCATAATTGCACACCATCTATAGTTCCAATTGCGACTATATTCTGGTTTTCTGGATGAAATGCTATCGCCTCGGCCTTAACATTAATCTTACTAATTATACCTCCATTTAGATTATAAACTTGAACATAATTATCGTAGCATCCGACAATTACACCATCATTGTTCACTGCTATATCTTTTAAAAAGGTAAAATTGTCAGCTTCAAACTTAAAATTTGATGCAATCCGCCCCGTCTCAGTTTCAATTACACTTACTTCATGTATAGAATTGAACACGCTCGATACCTCCACTTTTTGTATTATTACAGTGTTTGTGTTTGTTTTGAAAATATACAGTTTACATCATGAAATTTAATGTGAACGATCGATCGCACTATTTGATAATACTGTGTCCTTCTTAGAAACGGTTCTAAAAGAACTCGGAAGTTCCATTGTAGGGAGTAAACAAACAAGAAAATGAAGGTAAAAAATATAATGAAGCGAAGCTTTAAAGGGGACAAGGTTAGAAAAATGTTAGAAGGTTCGCCTTTTACACAAAAAGGCACGGCCCCGGATAACTTCGGGAGCCGCGCCACGCTTGAATAAATAAGGATGCTGATGAGAGGATTCGAACCACCGACCTACGCATTACGAGTGCGTTGCTCTACCTACTGAGCTACATCAGCATAATTTCTTTTAAATCAGAAACAAAAAATATTATACCGCTTTTTCGCGAAAATGCAACCGCCAAAGTCTGGTAATTGGTCAAAGCTTCTCGCGAACGGAGCGCAGCTTCTGCTCTGAGGAGCTCTCTTTATCACGGCGGTCATCGATTTTGATCGAGGTCGATACACGCATCGCTCCAGATTGGAATGGAGCTTCATGAATGGCCCGGATCGCAGCAAAGATATCTTCAAGCCGCCCCTCAATAATCGTGCTCATGGAGGTCAGTGTATATTGAATGCCAGTTTGCTTCTCCAAGACGCGCTGCAGCTCGGCTACATATGAACTGAGACTGGTGCTTCCTGTTCCTACCGGAATAACCGTTACTTCAGCTATTGCCATCATAATTCCTCCCTATCCCTTCGATTGTTACTTCTATTGTAACCACAACACCAGGTGAAGTTCAAACTCTGAATCACTTGAGTTCCTCAGTTAATTCTAACGAAACTACAGAACGTTATTACTATGAAATCAAGAGCAAATTGAATCTAACGAAACTGCATATCGTTATTTGCTCTGAAACTAGGCTGAAGTGCTTTATTTTAGTTGAATAGCGATACCCTTCGTTAGAATTCTCGGAAGCTCTTTTTCATCCAAATAACGATATCACGTTTCGTTAGAGATGGTTTACTAGTCGTCAGCCGAATCTCCCCTTACTCTCCGATCGCTAACCGATTTAAGCATCTGTGTGGTCCATAAAAGTTCACATTTTTTTTCGGCCCCGACTCGCCGCATTACGTCTGCTTTCTACTGTTTTTCAGTTAATTTTCACTCGTCAATCCCCCTTATGACCTGTTTACAAACACAATATATTGGGCTATGATCAATTCCAGACAACCAAATATAGTATGAACAGGTGGTTCGGAGCATTTTATACTACCGGATCTTAAAAGGGAAGCGCGGTGTAAATCCGCTGCGGTCCCGCCACTGTGACCGGAAGCTTGAGAGGCTTAACAACCTCTATAAGTGAGTGTTCAAAAAAGGTCGGTTTTCAGGATTGACTTCAAGATCAAAAGCGGACTTTTTGAACAATCTCTATAGCGATTCGTCGGCATCATGCCACTGCAGGGTAAGCGATCCTGTGGGAAGGCGCCGCTGAATGACCCGGAAGCCAGGAGACCTGCCTGTTTCAATGACACCGCTAATGACCTGCGAGGAATCAGGCAGGTGTCCGCTTGCAGCTTTTACATACTATTTCAGTACACACTATCCGAACACAGGAGTACTGTGTTTGATTGAGCGCAATCGGGCATTTTCGACCTTTTGGCAGGTTGGAAATGCTTTTTATATGTCTAGAATGTCTAGTAATTAGAGGGGAGCACTTAGTTATGGCTTTATTAAATCGATTTTATACGGATCAGGAGCAAATGCTGGATGAGGTGATTCATTTAGGGGAAGAAATCGTTGCCAGCTCCAACCTTGATGTACTGCGCGAGAATGCAAACCTGAACGGCGAGAGCTTCTCCGGCAAAATGAGCAAATTCGGCAGTGAGTATGCCAAATGGTATGCGAATCACTTTGTGATGCCTAACCATCTGGTACAAGCTATTCAAGATAATATCGTCTATGTACATGACCTGGATCAATATGCCATCGGTACGACGAACTGCATCTTCATTCCATTTGATAAACTGCTCGCCGGTGGCTTCAACACCGGCAATGGCAGCGTCCGTCCTCCTAATTCGATCATGACGGCCATGGCGCTGGTGGCGATCATTTTTCAATCCCAGCAAAATGCCCAGTACGGCGGCGTCTCCGCCAATAAGCTGGATTACGATCTGGCCCCTTATGTAAGCAAATCGTTCGTGAAGTACTTCCGTAAAGGGCTTGGCTACTTCGAAGAAGGAGACGATGCGGCGGACTTGGGTGAGATCTCCATGGGACGTAGCGACCTTCAGGAGCAATATCCAAGAACTTTTAAATATGCCTCCAAGGAGACCGAATCAGAAACTTTACAGGCTGCTGAGAGCCTGATTCATAACTTGAATACGATGTCGAGCCGGGCCGGCGGGCAAATCCCGTTCACCAGCATCAACTATGGCACTTGCACATCTCCAGAGGGACAATTGGTCATCCAATCCCTGCTAAAGGCAACGATGCGCGGTCTGGGCAGCGGTGAGACACCCGTCTTCCCGATTCAAATCTTCAAATGCAAGCAAGGCGTCAACCAGGAGAAGAATGATCCGAACTACCATCTATTCCTGATGGCTGCAGAGTGCTCAGTCAAACGGTTGTATCCAAACTTCGCTAACCTGGATGCGCCTTTGAACCTGCAATACTATGATCCGGCTAATCCGGATACGGAATTCGCAACCATGGGATGTCGTACTCGCGTATTAAGCGATCGCTTTGGACGCAATCATCTGTCCGGTAAAGGCAATCTGTCCTTTAATACGATTAACCTCGTCAAGCTCGGACTAGAGCACGGTATCGCGCTAGGACGGCGCAAAGAAGCCGATGAGCGTGGCTTCTACCGCGAACTGAAACATTATATGGACATTGCAACTGACGGCTTACTGCACCGCTTCGAGATTCAGTCCCGTCAGAAGGCTAAAGCTTCCGACTTCATGATGCGTGAAGGCGTCTGGGAAGGCGGCGAACAGCTTGCCCCTGACGATCAGGTTGGAGACCTGCTCAAGCATGGCAGCCTGTCTATCGGATTCATCGGGTTGGCGGAATGCATGAAAGCACTGTACGGCAAACACCATGGAGAAGATGGGGAAGTATATCGCAAGGCTTATGACCTGATCTCTTATATGCGTAAATATTGCGACGAGCAGAGTGAGCGCCACAATCTGAATATTACTCTGTTCGCAACGCCTGCCGAAGGGCTGTCCGGCAAATTCACCAAGCGTGACCGTGCTGTATACGGCAAAGTGTCTGAAATCGTAGACCGCGAATACTATACCAATTCATTCCATATTCCGGTGTACTATACCATAAGTGCAGCGAAGAAGATTGAGTTAGAAGCACCGTTCCATGATCTTTGCAACGCAGGCGCAATATCTTATATCGAGCTAGATGGAAATGCCCGCAACAATCCGGCTGCATTCATCAACATTGTAAAATTTGCGCTGTCCAAGCAAGTCAGCTATTTCAGCATTAACCATCCGATCGACCGCTGTACGTCCTGCGGCTATGAAGGGATTATCGGAGCTACCTGCCCTTCCTGCGGCCAGCATGAGAATGATGTGCATATCCGTCGCCTGCGCCGGGTTACAGGCTACTTAACCGGAGACTATCAGACACGCTTCAACGCCGCTAAGCAGGCAGAGGTCCGCGATCGAGTGAAGCACGGGATATGAACATTTGCGGTTACTACCCGGAATCTATAAATGAAGGCGAAGGCCTGCGCGCCTCCATCTTCATCAGCGGATGCCGCCATCGTTGTCCGGGCTGCTTCAGCCCGGCAACGTGGAACTTCAAATATGGAGAGCTATTTACAAAAGAACGGCAGGCAGAGATTATCTCGGATATTAAGAATAACCCCCTATTAAGCGGGGTCTCTATTCTTGGCGGCGATCCATTTTTCTCTGCTGAAGAGGTCAACGATTTCATTGATCGACTCCGCCAGGAAGCTGGCCCGGTTCCGATCTGGATCTATACTGGATATACATTTGAAGAACTGTTGGCCATACCGGGAACACCGAAATTTGGCCTGCTGAAACGCTGCGATGTTCTTGTCGATGGGAGATTTATAAAAAATTTAAGAGACCCCTCCCTACTCTATCGAGGCAGCTCTAACCAGCGAATTATAAGGATTCCAGAGAGCTTGGCAGCCCAAAAAGTTATAGATTGGGAACCCTTGTACTCTTTCTAGCCTACCTCGTTTCTTGTATAATTGATAATCTGTGATGTTCCTCACAGTGATTATTGGCGAAATATATACTTACCGGCGCGACACACTTCATCTGCGCCCCTTTTTTTCGCTACTTATTTACAATTTTAAATAACAAGTTTTGTAGCTTCGCACAGCTCCGGCTGCTGCTTGATCTTATATCACGAAAGCGAGGATATTCCATGCCATCATTCGTAACCAAACCTAATAACCGCCAGTTGGCGTTCGACAGCGAGCGCCTGGGCATCTACGCCGACCGTATTCTGGAGGATTTGAACAAAATCGATAAGGAGCGCCTGCTTCGCGGTGTGCAATCCAAATTAAGACGCGATGTCGTTACCGGAGAAGAGATTAGCAGTGCGTTCACGATGTCTGCGCTTGAGCTCGTGACCAAGGAAGAGCCGGAGTGGAAATTCGCCGCTGCCCGCGCCCTGCTGACATCCTTGTATAAGAAGGCCGCCGTGAACCGCCGCTATAAATCTTATCCGGATCAGCCTTACGGCTCGTTCTATCATCTGATCTCCGACCTATGCAAGAGCGGTATCTATCGTGAGGAATTGCTAGAGTATTATACGAAGGAACAAATTGATGAGCTTGGAGAGGCGATTGACCCATCCTGCGACCTACTGTTCGACTATATCGGGCTGCTTACGCTATCTGAGCGTTATCTGGCAAATGACTTTGAAGGCCGGACCATGGAGCTGCCACAAGAGCGCTACATGGTAATTGCCATGTACTTAATGCATAAAGAACCGGCAGAGAGACGGATGGAACTCGTAAAAGAAGCCTACTGGGCGATGAGCAATATTTATATGACCGCGGCAACGCCAACGATGTCCAATGCCGGCAAGAAGGTAGCCGGACAGCTCTCCAGCTGCTTCATCGATACGGTTGACGATTCCCTCGAAGGGATCTTCGACTCCAATACCGATGTAGCTCGCCTCAGCAAAATGGGTGGTGGAATCGGCGTCTACCTCGGCAAAGTCCGGGCCCGTGGATCAGATATCCGTGGACATAAGAATACAAGCTCTGGCGTCATCCCTTGGATTCGTCAGCTTAACAACACCGCGGTCAGCGTAGATCAGCTTGGTACACGCAAAGGAGCAATTGCCGTCTACCTTGACGTATTCCATAAAGATATCCTCTCCTTCCTCGACCTGAAGCTCAACAACGGGGATGAGCGGATGCGTGCGCATGATATTTTCCATGGCATATGTCTGCCTGACTTGTTCATGGAGGCCGTCGAAACACGTGGTGAGTGGAACCTGTTCTGCCCACATGAAGTGAAGAAGACGATGGGTTGGAAGGACGCAAACGGCCGTCCGCTTGGCTTGGAAGATTTCTATGATGAGGAAGTTGGCAGGGGTCAATTCCGCGAGAAATATCAGGAAGCAGTGGATCACCCTACCCTGTCCCGGATCACAATGCCGGCCATCGACATTATGAAGCGGGTTATGAAGTCGCAGCTTGAGACAGGAACGCCTTACATGTTCTATCGCGATACCGTCAACCGTGCGAATCCGAACCGTAACCACGGTATGGTCTATTCCTCCAACCTATGTACGGAAATTATGCAGAACCAATCGCCAACCGTGGTTGAGCAGGAGGAGCTCGTGACCAAAGATGGACAGACCCGGATCGTCATCTCCAAAATCCCTGGCGATTTCGTCGTCTGCAACCTGAACTCGATCCACCTGGCACGTGCTGTACCTGCCGGAGTCCTGGATCGTCTCGTACCGATTCAGACACGGATGCTGGACAACGTCATTGACATTAACAATATTGAGGTGCTTCAAGCACAATATACCAATAGCCAATACCGCGCTATCGGGCTTGGTACCTTCGGGCTGCATCATCTGCTCGCACTTGAGGGCATTCGCTGGGAATCCGAGGAGGCTGTACAGTATAACGACGCTCTATACGAGAAGATCAACTACCTGCTGATCAGATCAAGTATGGAACTCGCTATTGAAAAAGGCCGCTATCCGAAGTTCACAGGCTCGGACTGGGATACCGGACATTACTTCACTTCCCGTGGCTATGTCGACGGTTCGCGTGAAGGCAAATTCGTAACAACAGAGCAATGGAAAGAGCTGATGGGACAAGTCCATGAGAACGGCGTACGCAACGCCTGGATGTTCGCCATTGCGCCGAACGGATCGACCTCGATCATCGCCGGCTCTACCGCCAGCATCGATCCGCTCTATGAACTTCTCTCCTATGAAGAGAAGACAACTTATAAAGTCGCGAACCCTGCTCCGGACCTGTCCGAGAAGACGATCTGGTACTACAAGACAGCGTTCATGATCGATCAGCACTGGTCCATCAATATGGCCAGCGCCCGTCAACGCCATATCGACCAGGCGCAAAGCTTCAACCTGTATGTACGCCCAGACATCAAAGCAACCGAATTCCTGGATCTGCATCTGCATGCCTGGAAGGCTGGCATCAAGACAACTTATTATGTCCGCAGCCGTGCATTAACGATTGAAGAGTGCGAATCCTGCGCATCATAATCCTATTTTTAACACTGATCGATTAGTAAGATAATTAATATTAGGAGATGGACTCAAATGACACTGCAATTACAGGAGATCTTTAACACTAAGGCTCCCAATAAATCAACCCGTATCATTAATGGCGAATGCTCCGGCATTGTGAACTGGGACGATATCCGTATGCCGCACATGTATAAGCTGTACAAAGTGCTGCTGCTCAACTACTGGATTGCCGATGAAATCCCGATGAGCAAGGATGCCCAGCAGTTCCCGCTGCTTGAGCCTGAGGAACAGCGCACCTTCAAGATCAACATCGGCCTCTTAGCCGTGCTTGATTCAATGCAGACGATGTTCGTTGGCGATGTGAAGCGCTATTTAACCGATTCCTCTCTGGAAGCGATCGCTGCGGTCATCGCCCAGCAGGAGGTTGTGCATAACCAATCCTATTCCTATGTATTGTCCTCTCTCGTATCCGATCAGGAGCAGAAGGAGATCTTTGAATATTGGAAACATGATCCGGTACTGCTGGACCGCAATACGTTCATCTCCGAGATCTACCAGAACTTCCGTAACGAACAGACACCTCAGACATTCTTTGAGGCGCTGGTAGCCGACTTGATTCTGGAAGGCATTTTCTTCTACAGTACCTTTGCCTTCTTCTATAACCTGGCTCGCGATCAAAAGATGATGGGGACCAGTCAGATGATCTCCTATATCCAACGTGATGAGAATCAGCACTGCTACTTCTTTGCCGAAGTGTTCAAGCAGTTGCTCATCGATTATCCAGAACTGAATACGCCGGAAAATATGGACTACGTCTATCGTACGATCAACCGTGCGGTTGAGCTGGAGACAAACTGGGCGCATTATACGCTCAAGCAGGTTCAAGGCATCGATCTGAACGAATTGTCCGATTACATCAAATACATCGCCAACAAACGCCTAAAGTTGATGGGACTGGACAAAGCGTACGACGGCGTTGACGTCAACTGCATGCCTTGGATCAAGCCGTTCTCCGACGAAGCGCTCAATGCAACAAAGACGGACTTCTTCGAAGCCAAATCCCGCAACTACGGCAAAGTCGGCGACGACAACGGATTTGATGATCTGTAAGATTTGAACAATAAAAAAGGCACCGAGGTACCGGGAATCCCGATTACTTCAGTGCCTTTGCTATTTACAGTTATATTTCTCCAAGTCCCTATTTCCCCAAAAACTGCTCCAATCCAGCCTTCACCGATGTGAACCGATTCCCGATCAGCTTGACCAAATCCTCGGATGCGAAACTGAATTGCCCCGCGGCAATAGCCGGATAAATAGCCTGGGTCATAAAAGCCGCTGCTGCTCCCGGCGTCCCGGTTGCCACCAGGCGTTCATAGGCCTGTTCAGAGCTTAGATCCGCATGCTTGACTGGTGTGCCAGATACCTCGGACAAAATTTGCACGAACTCATCATACGTAAAAGGATGCGGATGCGCGAGTTCATAGGTTTGGCATTCATGTCCTGCACCGGTCAATACGATGGCCGCGGCCAAGGCTAGATCATTACGGGTCACATAGTTCACTTTGGCTCCTGCTGAAGCAGATACGAACTCGCCCGATTCGATCACTCCATGCAGGCCAGGATTTACGAGAATATCCATATAAAATCCGTTGCGCAGAAAAGTATAAGGAATCCCTGTCGTTCGAATCGCATATTCTGTCGCAAGATGAAGATTCTCCAGTCCCAGCGCAGACTTCTCTGGAAATGCAAGGCTGGTATAAGCGATATGGCCAACCTTTGCATCTCTCGCCGCTTCAACGATCCGAGCATGCTGGGCAATGCGGTGCGTGTTATCCAGGGATGGGCTGGAGATAAAGAGCAGCTTATCCACATTTTCAAAGGCCGCAAGCAAGGAGGCTTCATCTTCATAATCTCCATAGCGAACCTGTAAGCCCAGATCAGCCAGCGGTTTGGCTTTCTCCGGGTTGCGAACCACGGCAATCATATCTCCAGCAGACACGTTAAGCTCCAACAAATGGCGGATCGTCATTTCTCCGAGCTGTCCTGCAGCACCGGTAATTGCGATTTTACTCATAACACCGTCTCCTTTGCAGCTTAATTGTATTTTCGGATTCCCTTTTTACGATTATTATTTTATAATATCTTTATGTCGATTTTTCATGACATCGTAAATGTACAAATTCATAGGCGCCCGTAGCTCAGCAGGATAGAGCGACAGTTTCCTAAACTGTGCGTCGCGGGTTCGAATCCCGCCGTGGCGCGCCACTATCATTGAAACCTTGTTATCGCAAGGTTTTTTTGTTGTTATCTTGAGGCTCTTGTTCAAGCTCCAATGGCAAAAAGGCATACTTGCCGTCCCTCAAGATCTCGCATCTCCGAATGGGGAGTGGATGCTTGAAGAGCGGACCGTCTATAACTGTGGTGTGAAACTCGCCGCCTTCGCCGCAGGGGTCAATGCCCCTGGCCACCAATTCGTCCACATACTCCAGTGTCAGAATACGCCCCAGGTCATCTTGGCTCATGCCTAGCTCCAAGTTCACAGTAACCAGCATCGTAACAAAGCCCAGATTGATGAATTCTTCCACGGCCTCACGGTGATCCTTCTCCCATAACGGCATGCCGAGCCCCAATCCGGCATTTCTCGTCACCCGATCATGCCAGCAATCTTGAACAGGCACATCCAGATCTCCGGTTACCAACACCTCGGCTCCTTGAAGCTTGGCTTCCGCCAATAGCTGCATGAAATTATGCTCGTAGTCTTCCCAGCTTGTAGCTGCAGTAAATACCGGCAATCCTATAGATTCAGCTTGAGCTTGGATCACTTCTGGAGGCATGCCATGGGACCTGGAGCGTTTCCCTTCTTCCTCTAGCATCATAATAAGTCCGATCGCTTGTCCTGTCTGCATTGCTTTATATAAAGCCAAGGTGCTGTCCTTGCCGCCGCTATAGGATGCTACAAATTTACGTCCTACAGCTCCACGCTTCCAGTTGATTGCCTCACTCATCTGCTATCTCCTCTCCTAACCGGCATCTCCATCTCTCAAGCCGCTAGTCTCTCCAAGCGTGCACCGATAATATAAAACTCTCATCTTTATATTATACAGGTTTTCATATCGAAAATGGCCAAGCTGCTGGGAGTTTCCTCAAACTCAGTGTTGCTCCTCATTGATTTGATTTCCATAAATACAGCAAAAAGCCTGCACATTTGCAGGCTATCAGGAAACATATGTTTTTTAAGCGGTCTCTAACGAAACTGGATATCGCTATTGAGCTAAAATTGCCGCTTACTTCCTATCTTTCTCTTCAGTAACGATCCGTAGTTTCGTTGGATTTTATTTGCCGCTGTTTTCGTGGAAATAACGTTCTGTAGTTTCGTTAGAGTTTCCAAAGGGACGCCAACTGAATTTCAATTGGGTTTACTGGACTCAACTGAGTCCATCCTACTTACGCCAATCCGAACCAATGCACCAGACCGAAACCGAGGCCCGACAGAAGAACTGAGCCGATAAATCCGGCGGCAAAAGATTTGAGCCCCATTCTACGGAAGGTGGCGATATCGACGTTCAAGCCTAGTGCCGCCATCGCCATCGCAATCAGCAAGTAAGCTGCGACGATCAACTGGTCCGTCACTACCGCAGGTATGATGCCCAGCGTATTGACGCCGCTCATCAGCAGGAAGCCGAGAATGAACCAAGGAATCGGAATGTCGCGCCAGCTAGTCTTTGCTGCATTTGGGTTGTTTCTGCTCTCGGCTCTGCCCGCCCAAATGCCAATAACAATCGCGACCGGTACAAGCAAGGCCACACGTGTCAGCTTAACGATAACGGCCAGATCAACCGCTTCTTTGCCGCCTGGCGCTGCCGCAGCGATAACATGGGCGATTTCATGGAGCGTAGCTCCCGAGAAAATACCGTATCCAGCCGCCGTCAAACCTAGCACAGGATATAATAGCGTATAAGCCAAGGTGAACACAGTACCTAGAATAGCGATCGTAGCAGCACCAACCGCTGTCTCATCATCACTCGCTTTGATCTGCGGGGCAATAGCCACTACAGCAGCCGCTCCGCAAATAGCGGTGCCGCAAGCGGTCAGAATACCAAGTCGTTGATCAACCTTGAATAACTTGGTCAGCCCATACACAACAAATATAGCAAATACAATATTAATCACTGCAATCGCCAGTACCTTCGGTCCGGCATGAATAATATCAAGAAGATTAAGCCTCATGCCAAGCAGAATAATGCCGAAGCGCAGCAGCTTCTTGCTTGAGAAGTTAATCCCTGGCGCCGCTTCTGACGGCACACCAAATATAGCCCGCCATGCGATACCTAGCAATATAGCGATTACGAGCTGACCCATGATGCTTAAGAACGGAAAACACGCTATAAATTTAGCGAGAATGGCCAGTATTAACGTAATGATGATCCCTTCGGCAAAGCCGAATTTTTTATTTTGCCTCCATAAATGAATATAATTCTGCCCCATCTTTCTCACTTCCCCACTGTTGTAAAAAAATCTGTGTGTAGTTACGGTTACAACTATACGGCGGTCTGCGACAAAGCGGAAATAAAGATCTGCTATCTTGATCATGAGAAATACTTATGATTGGTCCGCTCTAAAATGGAAAACAGGTTGTTGAGCGATTCAGGAGCAGGGTACAATGAGAGTAGCTAGCAAAGGAGAGACTAACGAATGATAGTTGAGAATCTGAAAGTTTTCGTGACTGTGTCTGAACAGAAAAATTTCTCGCGCGCCGCTGAGCTCTTGAATTTGTCCCAACCCGGCGTTAGTCTGCATATCCGCAATCTGGAGAACGAGCTTGGCGCCAAGCTGATGCATCGTTCCCCGAAGCAGGTGAAGCTGACTGAGGCTGGATATATTTTATACGAGAAGGCCAAAAGAATTCTGGACCTATACGATGAAGCAAGGCGGGATATTCAACTACTGCAGGATACGGTAACCGGGGCGATCCATGTCGGTGCCAGCTTCACGATCGGCGAGTATCTTCTTCCACGTCTCCTTGCGGAATTCGTCGCCCAATACCCGCAGGTTGAGCTGCAGGTGACGATCGGAAACACTTGGGAGATTGTTCAGAAGGTTCGTAAGAAAGAGATTAATCTGGGATTGGTCGAGGGGAATGTAACCGGAGAGGATCTGGTGATCACACCCTATATGAAGGATGAGATGCTGCTTGTTGCCGCGCCTGATCATCCGCTTTGCGCCATACGGCAGGCCGATGTCGGTAAGCTCCAGCATATGAATTGGATTTTGCGTGAGAGCGGGTCCGGTACAAGGGCATTCAGCGATCTTTTTCTGCAAGAGCATAAGCTCGAGGTTCAGCGTACATATGTATTCAACAGTAGTCAGGGCGTTAAGGAGGCCGTCGCTGCTGGACTAGGTATCGCGATTCTGTCGCGATGGGTCGTCCGCAAGGAGCTTGAATCGGAAGCATTGCGAAGCATCCCCTTGAAAGGGATCAAGTTCGCACGGGATTTCTCCGTCATCCAGACGAAGGATCATGCCCCCTCGATGGCTATCGAGCGATTTGTACAGCAGCTTATGGAGGATGCCAAGCGATTGAAAGCAAATGGTCTGGGCTAGTCCCTACTCTGGACTGAACAACTCACCCAGCATCCGTTCACGGTTGTTCAAGAACTCCTTCATGATGACATAATGGTCGGTCTCTTCAAGCGCAACTTCCTGCATGCCTTCAGATGTTAATTGATAAATCTTGCTGTCCGGATAAGCCATCAGAATGGGAGAATGCGTGGAAATAATGAACTGGGAATGCTGTTTCACCAGCTCATGAATCCGCGACAGCATCGCCATCTGTCGGTATGGGGACAGCGCCGCCTCCGGCTCGTCCAAAATATAAAGTCCCCTGCCGCCAAACCGGTTCATAAATGTGGCAAAGAAGGATTCGCCATGCGACATCATATGCAGCGATTTTCCTCCATAGGAATTGATAATCGGAGGAGTGAAGCCTGGCTCACGATCAAGCGCATCGATCTGCGTAGCCAGATTGTAATAGCTCTCTGCCCGAAAGAAGAATCCGTCCCTGGCCCGCTGTGCACCGCGCACCGGGCGTAAGTATCGGTACAGCTCTGAATGCGTCTCTGCCGTCGAGAAGTTGAAATTAAGCGTACCTCCCTCGGCATTGAAGCCAAGCGCAACCGCCACCCCCTCCAGCAGTGTCGATTTTCCCATCCCGTTCTCGCCAATGATGTAAGTCACCTTTGGATGGAAATCTATCCGATCCATAGCAGCCACCACAGGCAAGTGAAAAGGGTACCGCCCAAAGGACGGCACCTCTTCCCGGAGCAGTGTCATACTCCGTAAATAGGCCCCTCTATCGTAGATGCTCATTTGCCCCGCTAACCTCCGTTCTCTTCATCCTGCTCTTGAAAATGACCATAGTACAGCTCGCTGTAGAAACCGCCTTGTTCCAGCAAAGCCGTATGATTCCCCTGCTCAATCAGCCGTCCTTCCTTCAGGACGAGAATCTTATCCGCCTGACGAATCGTATTCAGGCGATGGGCGATCACAAAGCTTGTTCTCCCCTTCATTAACCGCTGCAGACCTTCCTGGATCTTCAACTCCGTTACGGTGTCAATGCTGCTGGTCGCTTCATCCAACACGAGAATCGCCGGATTAGCCAGCATCGCCCGGGCGATGGCAAGCAGTTGCTTCTGACCCTGGCTGATTCCGTCCCCGCCGAGACCAAGTATCTGATCATATCCATGCGGCAGACGCATAATAAATGAATGGGCATTGGCCAGTCTGGCGGCTTCTTCAATCTCCGCATCGCTGGCATCAAGACGTCCGAATGCGATATTATCGCGGATCGTGCCCTGGAACAGGAACGAGTCCTGCAGGACGAACGCCATATAGGAGCGTAAGCTGTCACGCCGAATGGCTGTAATATCCCGGTCATCAATGGCAATCGTTCCCCGATCATGCTCGTAGAAGCGTGACAGAAGCTGGATCAATGTCGTCTTCCCGGCCCCAGTCGGCCCGACAAGAGCGATCATCTCCCCGGGTTCTGCTGTGAAGCTGATATCCTCCAAGGTATCTCCATTATTCTCATATGAGAAATAGACATGCGAGAAGGAGACCTTGCCGGTGACCTGATCAATCGGCTGTACACCACTCTCATCCGCGGCTTCCTCATCTTCGTCCATCACTTCAAACACCCGCTCCGCCCCGGCGATTGCCGACAGCAGCGTGTTCCACTGGTTGGCCAGATCGTTAAGCGGACGTGTAAATTGTCTGGCATACTCCACAAAGACGATAATAACCCCAACCGTTACCTGTCCGTAAATGGCCAATACACCACCAGCTCCAGCGACCAGAGCGAAGCTGAAGTTATTAAGAAAGTTCATCAACTTCGGAATGAAGCCGGAGATCGTCTGAGCCCAGAAGCCGGATCTGCGGATCGCAGCATTGCGCTCCCGGAATTCCCGCAGCACCCTCTCCTCTTGGGAGAATGCCTTGATCATTCGCTGCCCGGACAATGTCTCCTCAATATATCCGTTCAGATTACCCAGGTCCTTCTGACGTTGCTTGTAGAGCGGTCCCGTCCGTCGGGTGATCCACCTCATACCGAACAACATCAGAGGAACGACAATAAAAGTTAGCAAAGTCAGGATCGGACTTAGATACAGCATAACCACTACTGTTCCGGTCAACGTCAGAACGCTAGAGAAGATTTGAATCGCTGAACTGTTCAAAGTAGAGCTGACATTTTCGATATCATTCGTCACGCGGCTCATGATTTCACCCTGCTGTCTTTTGCTGTAGAAAGAAATTGGTAGTGCATGCAGCTTAGTGAATAAATCCGACCTCATTCGATATACGGTCTCCTGCGCTACCTCGATCATCCAGATGTTCTGCAGCCAGGAGGTTAAGGAAGAGCCGGCATACACGAGACCGAGACCCAGCAGGAACAAGGCCCATGGCTTGCCTCCGCTTCCCTGCAGATAGTTATCGACCGCGCTACCAAGTAGATAAGGCCCCAATAAGGCGAGCGCCGAGCTGAATACGACCATCACCAGCACCAAGGTCAGCTTCGCTTTTCTCTGTGCCAGATAGCTCCAGAGTCGGCCGAGTGTACCGGACCAATCCTTAGCCTTGGCTCTCTTCTTGCGGCCGGAGTCGCCCTGCTGCTGGATTACCGATTTGGGATACGGATGCCGAAAAGGCTCAACGAGTTCTCTGAACATGCACCTCTTCCCCCTCTCTATGCTGGGATTCCACAATCCTTCGATAAAGCGACGACTCGGTGATCAGTTGATCATGCGTTCCACTGGCGATCAGCCTGCCTTCATCCAGCAGCAGAATCAAGTCAGCAGATACGGTCGAGCTGATCTTTTGTGTAATTAAAAATGTCGTGCAGGAGAAGCTGTTTAACGCCTGCATCAAAGCGGCTTCCGTCCGCATATCCAAAGCGCTGGTGCTATCATCAAGAATAAGGATCGACGGTCTGCGTACAAGAGCCCGGGCAATCGATAATCGCTGCTTCTGTCCACCGGACAGATTAACCCCGCGCTGACCGATCATGGTTTCATACCCCTGAGCCAAGGACACGATCGTATCGTGAATTTGCGCTTGCTTCGCCGCTTCCTCAATCTCCTCCAATGAGGCGTCCTCCCGCCCCCAGGCGATGTTCTCCCTCACCGATCCAGAGAACAGCATGATCTCCTGTGGGACATAGCCAATAGAGCCACGCAAGCGTGAGCTGTCGATGTCAGCAATATCGATCCCATCAATCTTGATTATCCCGTCCGAAGGTTCATATAGGCGCGGAATCAACTGTACGAGCGATGATTTTCCTGAACCTGTCGCCCCCATGATAGCAACCCGCTGACCAGGTTCTATCTGGAACGAAATGTTCTCCAGTGCGTTCATCTCGCTATCCGGGTAGCGGAAGCTGACAACGCTAAATTCAACCCTTCCTTCCAAATTAGGCTTATTCGTCTGACCCGTATGCGTCTCCTCTGAATCATCCTCTGTCAACAGTACTTCATTTACCCGTTGTGCCGACGCTGCCGCCCTCGAGTAAGAGGTCATGATCCATGACAACGCAGAGAGTGCACCGATAGTCCGTAAGGAATAATTGACTACGGCCACTACCTGTCCTACAGAAGCGCTGCCAGCGGCAATATCTGTTCTGCCGAACCACAGTACGGCAAGAATCCCCAGATTCATAACGAACAGAACGAACGGCATTGTCGTCTCGGCCAATCGGAGTGCACGAACCGTTCCGTCCATCAACTCTTTGCTGCGCTGGTCAAATCGGTTAATCTCATGATGGCGGCGTACAAATACACGAATCAAGCGCATCCCCAGCAGGTTCTCTTGAATGACCCCATTCAATCCATCCAACCGCTGTTGTACCGCTCGGAATTGGACCGAGATTCGCTTAATCATCCAGTACACGAACACGATTAGAACCGGGATCAGAACCGTCAGGAAGAGACCTAACTGAGCATGAACAACGAGCGCCATCACCATGCTGCCAAATACGACGAGCGGCACCCGGCTGGCAAATCGCAGGCTCATGAACAGCATATCCTGCAGTTGTGTAATATCGCCGGTCAACCGCGTAATCAGCGAAGATGTCGCGAAGCGGTTGAATACAGAGTAGGAGAATCCTTCTACCTTCTCATACAGTTTATCCCGGAGGTCATAGCCGAAGCCCTGACTGGCATGTGATGCAAAGAAGGAGCTTGCAATCCCACCTGCAAAAGCCATAAAAGCGCTACCCACAAGAACAGCGCCCCACGTCCAGGCCACTGATAGCTGCCGCTGTGCAATGCCATCATCGATAATCTTGGAGATGATGAGCGGCTGCACCAGCTCTACCGAGAGCTCAAGCAGCATCATACAGAAGGCCGCTGTCGCAGCTATCCAATACTTTTTCATAAAAGAAAAGACCATTATGCTGAGCCTCCCGCCACTGGGCCCGGGACAACCCGCCTTTCATTGATATTTGTATCATTGTGCTAGGGAAAAGTTCGGTTGCTTCTGATTTTCGGGCCCTTGTTTAGAATCGGACAACTCCCCAACTGTCCTTCAAACGGATGAACCATGCTTTTTTATTATAGAACACATAAAAGTGAAGTGTAAGCCCTTTAACGTGGCAAAGCAGACAATCTAATTCAACGGCATCCCTAGAAGACGAAATGAACTCCATTCTGCTTCCCAAAACGCTCGTTCTCCTATATTCGTTGGAGGATGATTGCAAAGTATCGCAAATCGTTGATAACCATAAGAAATATCTGTTGAGACCAAAGAAAACAATAAGTAAACTTTTATCTAGTGCAGGAATTGCGTACATAAAAATATCTAAAAATACAACACCGATTGTACAAGCGTACATCACCGAAAAAACATGCCTGCCATTCCAGTGAATAACCGGAGGTGTTACAAGTGCAGACAAGGTATTTACAGAAATGCATCACAGTATTGTTTATAATCGTGCTTCTCTCTGGCTGCAGCGGCGAGAAATCCATTCTACCCGCCATGCCAAAGGATGGTAAGGGCAAGATCAAGGTCATGGCCTATCATGAACAAACTTTCCAACAGAAATTCGGCGATCTTTTTGCCGCGAAGTATCCGGAAGTCGACATCGAAGTAGTCGGCATGGATTTGCTGAGGGACCGGTCACCGGAGGACAATCCGGGCGATAAGTTGATCAGCTTCATTGAGAAAGAGAATCCCGATCTGATTCTCCTTGATGCAGAGCAGATTGCTCCCCTGGTAGACAAGGGGAAGTTGCTGCAGTTAGATGCGGTGATGAAGCAAGAGCAATTCGATACTACAGGCATACCGGCTCTGACCATGGATTTCTTCAGACAATTAGGTGATGGTCAAATTTACGCGTTATCCCCTACTTACAATGTCAGTGCGATTTACTATAACGAGGATCTGTTCCGAGAGCACGGCATAGAACCGCCTCGTAATCAAATGACATGGGAGGAACTGTTCCTACTAGCTTCCCGGTTCGGACAGCTTAGTACAGAGCAAAACCCGCTGTTCGGAATATCGACCCTCTTCTCAAATCCGATGGATATTCTGATGAATGTAGCACAGACGAAAGAGCTGCGTATTATTGACAACGGTGGGGAGAAGCTGCTGTTCGATTCCGATGCCTGGAAGGAAGCTTATAGCATAGTGACCGATACGATCAAAGCTAAAGGTTTTTATATGGTAGACGGAACTGTTGAAAGTATAAGCGTAAATGACACGCTGTTCGCGAAGCGGCAATCAGCCATGACTATCTCCCATGCAACTTCAGCCAAGACACTGCAAGGCGACTCCAACTTCAAGGTTGGCCTTGTCACGATGCCGATCAATCCTGCCAACCCAGAAGTATCCCCATTTATGAGTTTTGATAATATGTATGGTATCAACGCGGATTCCCCCAATAAGCGAATCGCTTGGGAACTACTATCGCATATGTGCAGCCCTGAAATGGCCAAAACTTTCATATCCGGTTATGGTCTCAGCCTGCCGATCCGGAATGAAGGGATCACCGAGATCGGCGGTATGCCGGCTGAACCTTTCACCATGCTAAAGCCGTATGCCAGCGGCGACTCCGGCTGGGGCATCCTCGATAAAATCAAGGTCTCCCCAGAATTTCAAGGCCAAGTCTATGATTCCATGAACCAGGCGCTCGTCACCATTGTTAAGGAGGATGTACCGGTGGATGAGGCGCTTAAGGCGATGCAGAAGGAGCTGCAGGAGCGGTTGGATCTGGAAAAGAGGAAGTAATAGGATTCAATAGAAATCGCAGCTTGATATTACCGAATCAAAAGAAATCAAAAGAAATTAAAAGGCTCTAAACCGGCATTTCGCCGCTTTAGAGCCTAATTTGTCATTCTATTAGCCTTTGATAGCTCCGTCAGCCATGCCTTTAATAAAATATTTCTGCAGACAGAGATAGACTATGGCCATCGGCATCATCCCGATCAGGCATCCCGCCGCTACCCAGTTCAACTGATTAGAGAATTGAGAGATGAACTGCGATAGTGCAACAGGGATCGTCTGTACCTGAACCTTTTGCAGGAAGAAAATCGAGAATTGATAGTCATTCCATATTTGAACCCCCATTATAATGATAACGGTGGCTGTAATCGGCTTTAATAGCGGCAGAATAATGCGAAAGAAGATGCCCATCCGGCTGCTTCCATCGATTAAGCCCGCTTCATCCAGTTCTCGGGGAACGGTATTTATAAAACCTGTATATAAGAATATCGTCATAGGCAGAGCGAACGTTACCTGCGTTAAGATTGCCGCCCAATAAGTATTGATCCCACCAAGATCCACAATAAACTTATAGAGTGGAACAAGAATCGTCAATGCCGGCACGATCAGGCAGGATACGCTCACCGTATAGATAAACATATTGAATCTGGTCTGATGACGTGCCAACGGATAAGAGGCTAATGCGCCGACAATGACAACCAAAGCCACCGCACATACTGTAATGAAGATATTGTTAAATATGGCCCGCAGCAAGTCCGCCTCCTGCCAGGCGTTCACGAAATTATCCCAGGATGCATCTGCCGGGAATCTCCATTTGGAAGTGGTCTCGGTAGGCAGCTTGAAAGACATATTTACTAGGACATAGAAAGGGATAATATGAAAGACGGCAATGAGGAGCAGGACAGCATACTTAGGCCATTGGAGCAGATTCTTCACTACATTTTCACCTCTTTCCTCTTCAAGTAGAACAGAGCCAGAAGACTGATGATGGCAATCAGCAGGAACATCGTATTGCCGAGCGCTGCGGCATAGCCTGCATCCTGTCTTGCGAAGTACAGATTATACATCATCGTCGAGATCGAGGAGGAAGCATATCCAGGGCCGCCGTTCGTCATCGCCACAATGACGTCGAACAGCTTCAGTCCCCCAATAATGTTAATCAGGATATTGATTGTAATAGAAGGCATCAGCAGAGGAAGCGTTACATGCTTGAATTTCTTAAGTCCGCTCGCTCCGTCAATGGCCGCCGCCTCATAATAATCCTTCGGAATTGATTGCAGACCCGCAAGATAGATGATCATGGCGGTCCCCATATATTGATAGGTATTGACCAAAGTGATCAGCCATACGGCCGTAGGTCCCTTCGACAACCAATCCACCGCTTCAATACCGAACAAGCTGATCGCATCATTCACAGCACCGCCATCGTATTGAAAGAAGAAGTACCAGATATAGCCCATAATCAGTGGACTGATAATAACAGGCAGATAGACGATCGTGCGAACCAGGCCTTTACCGCGGATCTTTGAATCCAGGAACAGCGCGTAAGCCAGGCCTAATATATTTTGAAAGAAAGTGCTGCCGAATCCGTAAATCAGCGTATTTTTGACCGTTATCCATACATTTCTGTCATGGAGCATCGTGTTATACTTATCGAATCCGACCCAATTATAGGTCTGCGAATACCCGTTCCAATCCGTAAATGATACACGAATCCCTTGAATGAACGGATAGAAAATGAATAATGCGAACAATACAATTGCAGGAACGTACATCAAGTTAATTAATCCTTTGGACTGCATCAGTCTGTTCATCTCATCACCCCGTCGAAAGAAGAAGAGGGCAGCGGCCTGTATGGCTGATTCGATCTGCCCGCCGCAACCCACTCTTAATTTGCTGCTCTTAACCTTTCATATTCCTGCTTCATATTCGCTGTATAACCCTTGGCGTCGATCCCGTCGGCCAATAGATCCTGACCATTCTTGCACATCACATCCCACATGCCATTCGGAATGTATTCACGATCAAAGAATGGAAGTACGCGAATATCTTTGTATTGCTCGTAATATTCAGTCAACTGCCCAGCATCCATCTCTGCGCCATCCAGGCCTGGAGGCAATTGATTGGACTTCGCTACAAGGGCTACATTCTCAGGTTTGGCGAAATACTCGACGTATTTCTTCGCGGCTTCGATATTTTTGGAGTCCTTCCAAATCCCCCAGGTCGTCTTCTCCCCGCCTGCAAATGTAGGCGTATCCCCTTCAACCACCGAAGGTATCGGCATGAGTCCGGCCTTCAATTCTGGGTTAATCTTCTGTGCTTCTTCGATAAAGGACGGGCTATAGATCCCAAATGCAGCCTTTCCCTCGGCAAAAGCTTTTGCGGAATCGCTGTACTTTGCAGTCAATACATCCTTATTCAGAAATCCCTTCGTCTGGAGATCCTTGAACATTTGCGGCAATGTCTCAAAACTCGTCCAGTCAAAGGAGCCGTCCAGAAGCTGATCTCCGTAACTTTGGGAAGAGGAGCTGATCAGAAGCGGTGTAGCAAAGAAATCAAAATATTGCCCAATCGGCCAGGAATCCGCACCTCCCATATGGATGGGCACAACTTCGCCGTCGCTCTTCGCTTTGATCGTCTCGCATGCAGCTAGGAATTCTTCATAGGTTGCCGGCACTTCGACGCCATATTTCTCAAGTACTGCGACATTAAATACCGGGCCGGCTTTGTCCTGATCCATCGGCAGCACATATAATTTACCGGTTTCATCGCTGACAAGCGGCTTGATCGCCGCATTCACGTTCGATGCCCAGCTCTCACCCGACAGGTCCAGCAGGAACTCACCATAACGGGCTTTGGCCCAGCCATGGGTCGCAAATACATCCGGCATATCATTAGAGGCCATTTTGACTTTCATCGTGTTCTCATATTCTTTGCCTGGAGCACTGAAGTCAACTTTGATTAAAGGATTATCCTTCATGAAATTGTCCGTGATTTGCTCCAGCACCTTGGCTTGCTCCCCAATCACATTGGTGGATACCGTAATCCGTACTTCCTTGCCTGAGGAAGCTTCGGGCGAAGTGGTTGGCTCATTCGTACTGCCTTTCCCCTCATTCGCTCCCCCGCCACATGCAGATAATAATACCAGCATAGCCACGCATAACATCAGCCATTTCGATCGATTCATATTGACCCTCCCATGGTTTCAGTTGTTCTTTACAAATTCAATATAGCATCGCTGAAGACGCTTCCAAATGACACAGAACTACGATCCTCAGCGCCAATTTCTACACACTGCTGCAAATCTACGGATTGAAGCGTCCATTTCTACACTTTTTTGCTTACATATTGCCAACGAAGGGATGAGCAGTGACAATGTGAGCTAGAGAGATTAGCGGCAAAAGGGGCTGAAAAGATTGAAATATTTCTATACATCTATCCGGACTAAGCTAACACTGTTATTGCTGATCACGATTGTAATTCCCGTCCTGATCCTAGGAATTTTATATCCCGTTTACTTTCAAAGTGTGATGGAGAAAGACAAAAAAGCCCTTATGGAGGGGACCTTAACCGCGATTACGCGCAGTATCGAGACCTATATGGACGAACTGGAACGTTTGACGATTACGCCGTTTCTCCAAAATGATGTCTTGACCTCCTTAAAACTGAAAGCCTTGTCCGACCAAAGAAATGTCAGCGTTTACAATAAACTGGTAGCCGACCGCACTTTGCATGAGATGCAGATGACTATGTTCCAGAACACACGCAAAGATATTCTCGGAACCATTCTGATTACCGCTGATAACACCGTGTATGCAACAGATCATCATGAAGTAGCTGAGCCTATTCCCGATTACCGTTATAGCTCTCAGGATTGGTATAAGCAAACCGTGCTCAAGAACGGAAAAGCTGCCATGATCAGCCCGCATAGACGAGATTATTTGCGGAATTCTCCGGATAAGCTGGTATTCTCGGTAGCCAGGCTGCTGAAAGATCCCGATACGCAGAAGCCCTTGGCGGTCATTATGGCCGATGCGGATACGGATATCTTTGACAGCATCGTCAGCGATGTATCCTTCGATGTCAGTTCCATCGTAACGATCTTCGATGGCCACAGCCATTTAATCTATTCTAGCGCTCCTCTGACTGCTGAAGCCCAGGAACAGATTATATCAGGAAACGAACGGATTGAGAGTCATGGCAGTCAATATACGACCATTTCAAAGAAGATCCCCTCTTCGGAATGGAGAGTCAACGTTTTATTGTCACAACGCGAGATTACGTCTAAAATGAGAAATCTGCGGTTAATCTCCATTATCATGACCTGCGCCGGCCTGGTATTAACAGCTCTGTTCTATATCTATTTGTCGATCAAAATCGTCAAGCCTATCTTGCAAATGGGTTCAGTGATGCGTAAGGTCCAGCGCGGCTCCATGAACGAGGGTGTGAATATAAAAGGACAGGATGAGATCGCCTACCTCGGCAGCCGTCTGAATAAAATGATATCGCAGCTGAATGATACGATCATTCGTGAGTACAAGACGGGACTGGCCAAGCGCAACGCAGAGTACAGGGCCCTTCAGTCCCAGATTCAGCCCCACTTCCTCTACAACACTCTGAACGGCTTCATCGCGCTGAACCGGGCCGGAGAGAGCAAGACATTGGAGAAGTCGATATTGTCCCTAAGCGGCATGATGCGCTATACCTTAAGCAAGAATGACTTCGATACGCTGGGGAACGAATTTCTGTTCCTTCAGCGTTACATCGAAATTCAGCAGCTGCGCTTCGAAGAACGGCTTGTCTCCGATCTGTATCTTGACGATAGAATCTCAGATTTCCGAATACCAAAATTGCTGCTGCAGCCGCTAGTCGAGAACTGCATTATTCATGGCGTGGAGGGAGCAAATCGGGCATGCCGTATTGAGGTCAGAGCCGAGTTCATTCAGGAGAATATATGGATTCGGATTACGGACACGGGGGCCGGCTTTGATCTGGACCAGCTCCGGCAGAATGAGCAAATAGGCATTGCGAATGTCAGGGAACGGCTGGAGATGGCCTATCCCCAGTCCGACATGACCGTTAACAGCATACTTGATATTGGTACTGAAGTGACTATCCATATTAAGACTTCGTCTGTTGGGACTGGTCCCTCAGCTCCGAGGGGTAACACTGAAAGTACTCGACAAATAGACGAGTGAAATGTCGGGTACTATAATAACCTACTTCCTGCGCCACTTGACTAATGCGAATTTGCGGTTCATTCTGCAGAATTTCCTTGGCTTTTTTCATCCGGGTTGACGTTAAATATTTCATAAACGTGACTCCTTGCTTCCGGTGAAACAGCGAGCTGAGATAATTGGGGGTCACCCCCAGCTCGTTGGCAATCTGACCGATGCCAATATCCTCCGTGTACCGTTGATGGATATACTGTACTGTCCGTTGGATTAGATCAGGCGGGCCTTGGTCTTCTGCAGACAGCACGGCGCCAAGCTGCTCTTCTGCCTTGTCCTGGGCGATACGGAGTCTCTGGACTAATTCCTTGAAGGATATTGAATGTGCCAGCCGTTCGATTTGTACCGAGAAGCCCGGTCTGCGGTGATGCTCAGCGACGCGCTCCATCTCTAGCGTATATTTCCGGACAAGTTCATAAAGCATTTGAGTATTAACCTCTTGCAACGCGAAGAGAATGACCGCTTCGCCCGAGGGCATAATTAAAATCGCTCTCCGCACATTCATGGACAGCTCCCAATCGCCCTCAAGCTTATCGATCTCATTCATCATCGCCTGAAAGTACTGATGACTCTTATTGGGAGGTAGATGATCATCTACTTTCAGCATACAAGCGGCGTAATTCACATGAATGCCCTGCGGAGCACCGGCCAGCTCATCCTCTGAACGCGAGAGATAGAGGACAGACATGATCTGCCGCTCAAGCTCCCGGTTTAATATAGCCATTTTCTTGCGCTGCTTCTCCAGTAAGCTGTTCAGGCATTTTCCCAGGGATTCCGGATCAATCGGCTTCAGCAAATAGTCCGCTACTTGCAATTTAATCGCTTGCTGAGCATAGGAGAAGTCAGAATACCCGGAAATAACCACCCATTGAATATGTTCATAGCACACTGCATTCTGAATTACCTTGAATCCGTCCATCACTGGCATCCTAATATCTACGAAAACAATGTCAGGCTGATCCAATGCAATGAGCTCAACAAGCTCTGCCCCGTCCTTCGCTTCTCCTACAATCTGCAGAGGAAGCTCCAACTCTTCGAGCATGCTTCTTACGTTAGCTCTGGCTAGTCGCTCATCATCCGCAATAATAATCTTCATAGCAGATCCTCCTGTTCTCCATTGATCCCGTGTACTTCAGCGTCCTGGCTAGACTTAATAATTCTAGTAGGTTCGTTGTTATGCAACCGCTGTCATTTTTAGTTTCTATAACGGGTTTCAACCCCTATTACAGCTATATTCTATAGAACGAACAACAGCTTCGAAAGGTATCAATTCTACTCTGGAAGGACTCATTTCTACATTTCGGGCCGGAATCATTCGGATCAGCTTAGTGCTGTACGTCTTTACTATCTATGTAGATACTGCTGCAAAAAGAAAGAAGGGCAATTCCTTACCCTTCTCCGCCCTGTCTATCTATTTTTATCCGCTTCGTGCTCATGATTCATTCATCACAAACTGATACACGCTCTCGACCTTCTCGTTAGTGAGGTCTCCGCTGTTATCGAAGACGAGGACCGATGAAGCAGGGATGTCCCAGTTTACTTCAGGAACAAATTGAACACGCTGTTTGAAATCGTCCCAATGCTCCAGCTTCCAGTTATCACGCTCGGTTTGCCGCTGTTCGATGCGTTTTCTTTGTGTCTCCATGTCGCCCAAGGTAACGGCGATCACTTTGACGTCTACCTCCTGCTTGTTTAATCCGGCTGCGGCAAGAACCTCTTCAATCCAGGCTTTATTTTTCAATTCTGCTGTAAAAGGGGAGATCATAAATACGTTCTGCCCTGCGGCGAGATTCTCAATGCAAATATCTTTCGTCGTGTCATATTCCAAGTCGCGAAGATGCTTCTTATAGAATTCAGAGTCGCGGTCGTTCACGTCCAGACCGTTCATCTCAAGCATTTTCTCTACAAAACGTCCGCCGACCGTGTCACGATCCAGAAAAGCAGCCTGAATATGCTTCGCCAATTTTCTAGCAACTGTCGTCTTGCCGGTCCCGGCGACCCCTACAAAAAACACCAATTTCTGCTTCAACCTAAATCCCCCTATCTGTAAGTTAGAATCAGTGTATCATTGCTCAAGGATCGAATACAATCCTGTACTGGGGATAGGCGCCTATTTTCCGGGTTAAACAGAAGAAATCTCTAACGAAACGTGGTATCGTTATTCAGACCAAAATGGGGCACTAAAAAATGTAACGAAACTGGGTAACGTTATTTAAGCCATTTTAGGGCTTTAGGACAGAATTTCCCCCGAATAACGATATGGTGTTTCGTTAGATTTTATTTACTGCTGTTTTCGAGCAAATAACGATCTGTAGTTTCGTTAGAGCTCGATGGCGCCATCCCTAAGGGTTGACTGAATTGCTACTCGATTCTGCCTCTTCGCGGGTCATCACCGTATATTGTTGTTCCCCTATCTTAATCAGGCTCCCTGCTGGAACATCCAGCTTCATGCCCAAAGAGACTACAATCCGGAATGTATATGCGGCTGAATCCTTCGTCCCGCCGTCATCCGTACCGGCAGTCTCACCGGGCTTTGGAGTATCGTCAAGTCCGTTAGGATTAGAAGTATCCGTTGGATCAGTGACATTAGACTTGCCCGTATCCGGCGAGTTGGTTCCATTGGTTTCGTTAGTTGCATTAGTTCCGGTTGTTCCCTTTCCATTAGTTCCCTTGGTTGCTTTGGTTCCGTTAGTTGAGTTATTTACGCCATCTGGATTGGTACCGCTGTTACCGTTAGTTCCATCGGTTCCACTGATATCATTAGTTCCGCTATCTCCACCAGTTCCATTTGTAGAGTTAGTAGAGTTAGCAGAGTTGGCAGCACCAGCCCCATCGGCTCCACCCGTTTTCGTATTTGGGGAACCGGATTGCAGATTGTCTTCTTTCCCCGTTTCCTTCCCACTTGCTGCCCTATTTTCTCCAGTTTTGGCGCCCGTACCATTGCCCTTTGCCTCATCAATTCCTTCTGTATCCTTTGTTCCATCTGTTCCATCAACTTCGCCGCTTGGATCGGTCGCCCCCGAATCTACCGTTCCAGCATTCTCAACCACACAATTTGAGTCGTATTTCAAATTCTTGAACTGCTGAGCAGGCTGACCCTGTGACTCTATCATCAGATTTGAGGGATCAAAAACCTTACACTGCTCCTCCCCCTTGAACAGAAATACGAGCGAAGTCGTCTCGTTCCCGTCGTCACCTTTGACCTTGTCGGCATACACAAGCACCCCAGAATCCTGTGCAGGTGGCGTAGTCGCTTCAACAGGCGCCTTTGTACCAAGCATTCCTTGCTGCTGCAGGATGAATAGAACGCCAACTGCCACAACAAGACCCAAAGTCACAATAAGAGTGGTCATTCTTACCTTTTTCCCATTCTGAACAAGAAATCGCTTGAGTGGCGAAGACAACGTAAGACGCGCTTCAGCGAATACTTTCGCAAGTGGCGCTCCCGCTTTATCGAAGTAAAGGGTCCGATAGTCTCTGCTCTTAAACGCATCCTTATCATGCTTTTTAAAGTATGCTAAGATTGCCGCAGAATAGCCGGGAGCAAGCCCCCGAGCATGAACAAAGTAAGGATTGCCTTGCGACCAGAGCATAAATTCGTAAATTTTCTCCTTGTCCTTGGCATGCCGCTGTAAATAATCCATGACTTGATTGTAATCAATAATCCCGACTGCCGAGTCTTGGCAGAATGCCAGTACGATCTTTCCAAACTGCTCTACTTCAATATTGGATTGAAGCCATTTACGCCCCAGCTTCTGGATCCGATCCAGTTCCTCTGAAGACAATAGGCGGAAAACATCCTCTGTTGGCTCACGCAGCGCAAACCATTCGTATAACGTTCGCAACATCTCCGCATGACTTCGCTGTTTACTATCAAGCTGCAGGCCTGAAAAGGCATCCGCTTCACCTAGAAACGCTGCGGTTGTCACCTGATCCTGGGTCAGCTTGTCCAGTTTCAGTTCATCAAGCAGCAGACGCTTGGCAGAAAGCGAGAGAAGCTCAGCCAGCTCTGAATCCGCCACAGTCGTTCCGCTATCTGGAAGAGGCGTTCTTCCCCATTTACGGATACTATCTACCGTCATATGAACCGAAGATAGCAATCGCTGTTCCTTACGTAGCTTGTCCGTTAGACCTGCGACAGCTATTTCCTTGAAGGAAGCATTCTGCAGCAAGCCAGGATGAGCGATCGCCCAGCTATGCACTACATTCAGAACTTCCTTTGAACCTTGCGTCTCCGCAAGCTTGTTCTGAATGTAGGGATTGAACAACCGGTTAGACAGTTCGCCATGCTTCAAGACCGTACCAAAAAAGGCTTTACTTAGCTCTGACTGACTCTCTACCAAAGCGTACAAAGAATAGGCGAGCTCGGTCCTGCCTTCAGTCAGTGAATTATTAATTGCATGAATCAAATAATTAACGAGCTTAGGGCCATAACTTCGGCTTTCCAGCCGATAATAATCCCTGAAGCATTCCACTATCGCCAGTTCTACAATACTTCCTTGCTTGATGCTATCAAATTCCCGGTCAAAAGCAGCTAGAAATATATCATTTAGCCGAATTCTGGAATCCAAGGCACCGTGGGGTTCCAAATAACTTAGCAGACCCCGCAGTACGGTTATTTTATGTTTTTCATACAAATCCCAACGTTCCGATTCAATCTGATAGAACACGCACAGCTCATGATAGCTAGATAATAAAGCCCGGCGCTGCGGATCCATCTCTGACAGCATCTCATCCGCAAAGCGATGGAAGTCCTCCAAGACCTCAAGCTCACCGATCGCATTCCAGACAAAATCAAGATAAGGCTGTTTGCCTTCATCTACCTCATCCTGCGGCAATCTCCCTGAGGCGAGGTCGAATACATATTCCTTCTCAATTTCTCGGTCATTAGAACGTAGACTGCCGCGCTCCACGAATTGCAGATGTATAAACTTTCGGCTTTGCGGTTCTTTGGCATAGGTGATAAATCCGAAGCGGCGGCGCAGTTCGAATGGCAGACAGGCGAATAGCACTTTAAGTAGCGCTACAGAATATTGCGAAATCTGCTCTGCCGGCACATCAAGCGCGATATACACTTTTTTTCTGCCTTCTCCAACTGCAGTCATAACGGCGAATAACAGCTGTTTAAAGCTCTTCTCGTCAAGCTTTATCTCCTGAAGAAGCTTCTCCGCTGGCAGACCTGTCGGGTTGTTCTGCATATGCTGCTGGTTCTGCGACTTCTGCGGTATATCATCCAGCTCCGGAAGCTGCCGACCGATTTCCGTGTAATATTTCTCCGCATAGTCGGCATTAAGATAATTACCGTAATGGCTCACAACCTCATCCTGCCGCGCTGGTGGAATTACGTAGTTATGCGTCAGGAACGCACTGCGCAGACCGGTAAAATCTACGGGCTGATAAATACTCCGCCCCAGCACCGTCTCTCCGCCCTCGGTATGGAATAGATGAATCGCCGGCGGATAACTGTTTACCTCCTTCTCTCCTCGGGAGGCCAGCTCTGTAGGAGCATCATAGCCACAGAACGGATGGAGCAGTTTCTTAATGAATACAGCATCCAGTCCGTCCGATACCGCGACAGTATCAAATCCTTCCGTTCCGCGAAATATACCGCTCCGCTCTCTTGTATACAATTGCTGCTGAATCATTATGGGAGAAGCTTGCCTCACGGTCACTCTCTCCCCTCAATATAGTTCAATTTATAGAGCAGCCAAATGAATGGCTCATCCACGCGTATTGGTTGCACAACATTTTGCAGCTTCTGATCAATAGGATTGCTACCGAGCGCAGATACTGCAAAATACCCTGTATCCTTGAAATAGACGTCCATCGTCCCTTTAAACGGCCGATCTACCTTTTCGATAAAGCGGCGAATTTCACCATCGATATTCTCGAATTCGGTTATATTAAAATACTTGCGATGTACCGCATTATTAAAAATATTGCTGTTTGACTTGATATACTCCCCTTCTTCATCCTTTAAGGAGTGAAGCATATCGCTCTTCGTCAATACTACCGCGGTCGGTATATCCGTCTTCCCTTTATCTTCATAAGCGATAAAATCGCCGAACATCGTCAACACCACATCACGTGGCTCATCATATTGCGATACCCATTCGCCCGGCTTATCTCCAACATTAATGCGGATTTTCTCCCGGATCGAGCGAATTTGAAGTGGATCGACCATGAACAGCAGTCCTGAAGAATTCTTGATATGCTGACCCTGTAATCCAAGATAGTCCTGATCCACCATACCTTCACCCGCAACATCAAAGAAAACAAGCGTTAGCGGCGGCTTCGATTCATCCCTGAATACAAACTGGAAAATAAATGGCTCCTGCATTTTCTCCTTCTGCGTCGAGGCCAGCAAATCGCCACGTTCAAATAGCGGTTCTTCGTATAAGGTCCGGAATTTACGGCTAATCTCAGCGTTAAGCGGCATACAAGCCGCATCAAAATGATCTGCCGTCGTGTTCTGCAGGGTATGAATCAATGACGTCATGTAGACGGATTTCCCCACTTGAGAAGCCCCAATGATCGAAATGATATTACTAGGCACTTTCCCCGCAGTTACCGGCAGCTCATTATGACAATGCGGACACAATCTGTGCCTTGTCACTTCCCCATAGCGGTCATTCAATCCGATCAGAACATGATCCGAATAAATAAGATGCTCTTCTGGAACGTCCTGGGGACGCAAAATAGCTTCCATATCATAGACTGTATCGAGACCAAATCTCTCCCTGTATTTGTTCAGAGCCTCGTCCTCGCCAAGAGCATAATCCTCATCGTCCTCACGATAATGCGTCGCCCTGAACACCACTTCGTCCGGTTCGAATTTACTGAAGCAATAGGGACATACAATATCATAAAATAAAGGCCGCTCCTCGGCCTGGGGTTTCCTTTTAAACAAATCGAACAGACCCATCTCCCATTCCTCCTCATTTCACAGTATGTTTACTCTGGTATCAGCTCGTACAACCTTCCATACTTCGGGCCATCCGTAAAGAACAGCCTGACATAATCGTTCTTTCCAACCTCGATAGAGGGCAGCGTGCTCCTACCTGAAGGGAAATCTCTCAGAAATGGATATACGGTCCCGTCATCTACACTTACCGGATAATTGCCCTGCTTCTTCACATAACAAAGCGCTTCTTTTGGAATCTCTACTTCTGCCAGCACCGATATTTGTACCGTCTTATATTTACGCAGTAAGTTGCTCTTATGAGAGATAGAATAGCGGATCTTGGCTCGGCCCGTACTGAAATGAACGGTGTTCTGCCCATCGGGCTGATGGACCAAGCGTTTATCCCCGTCATCCATCAGACAGGCATAGACCGTATAAGCTGCCAAGCCAATCGTATCTATCCGGTCAACATAGCCTCCCGCCGCTTTATATTCTTCACGGGTATACAGCTTAAGCCCTGCAACAGAGGAAGGATAGCCGTGGCCACCTTCCCCCTGCTGCTCCCTATCTAAAGACCCTTTGTAGATATAGACCGCTTGTATTCCATCAGGCCATTGCCACAATAGCTTACAGCGATCCTCATCGATCTTGTAACTAAGCTGTGTTATGAGCGGCAAGCCTTCCTCTGCTTCAATAAACCGCATTGCTATGCCCCCTTACACCTCTAGAATCCTCTATTGCGTCGATCTCTGACGGGTTCTTGGAATCCCGTCTTGCTGTCCTGAAGTGTAGCCCCTCTGCGACGCATGACCGTTCGGGCACCATCTGCCGGCATTGGGACGGCAAGCGTGAACATCGTCATTACCGAGGCAAGTACCAAGCAGGCCAATAGCCGGATCATCGCATCAGCTAATGTTCCTCCACTTAAGCCGAACTCCAGTATTAGCCCTGCAAGCAGCCCGGATACAGAACCGCCGATCGTAAAGCTTTTAGCCAAATGACGGTTATCGAACATCATTCCGAGCGACAAGCCCAGTAGGGCGCCTAACCCAAGTACAAATATGATTCTTAGAATCATATAATAAGTGCTGTCCTTCATCGGTCCAGTACGTTCCGTAACTAGAGTACGTTCATTCAAGTTGTTGTCATATATGGTCTGGAAAACAAAAGAAAGATTAGACGCATCCGCCACATCATAGTACCTTCCGCCTGTCTTGGTGGCGATCTCCTTGAGCAGTTCCATGCCCTCAATATCACCGTTAGCTGAGCTAAGGCCGAGACCGATGGTATTTACGGATACGCCTCTATCCCGGTAGTCTGCGAGGACTCTTGACGTATTAACTTCACTAAACCCGTCCGATAATAGGATTGCCATAGCCCCTCTAGAGCTAGGCTGCCCTTCGATCTGCTTCATCGATGATAACAACGCATCACCGATATCTGTACCGGCATTGGTTGGCTCGAGCGCATCAATCGCTGCATATACTTGATTCTTCACATCCTGGTCACGGACCTGGACAAAAGGTTGAATGAGCTCAGACTCGTTATTGAACACGATAACTGCGACCTGCTTGCTGCTATCCATTTGCCCGATCAACGATTTGGCTGCCTCATAACGGCGATCATCGGGATCGGTTTCCAGCATGCTCCCGGAATTATCAATCATTAAGACGATATCGTCTACCGATTTCGCCCTACCTACATTCAACTCATATAAAAATTCCAAGGCAGTTCCTGCGAGCAATAGCATTACTAGCGTCGCCGGTACGAGCAGCTTCCATGAAGTACCGACATAACGTTGTCTCCATGACGACCCGTTAAGACGAGGTGAGACCATTTCCGCGATCAAACAGAATAAACCTACGGACAGGGCAAGTATGCCGAAGTAAAGTCCAATGATGACGATCCAGGGCAGCCTGCCTTCCAGCTGATTCAGCAGCAGTTCTCCGATTACAGCTCCGACTGCTCCGCCAATAAGACTGAACAGCACCAGAAGCCAGTTTATTTTACGCTGCATTCGTGCACTTCCTTTCTATAAATTTGTAGTGCATTACGGACTAAAAAATGCGTATTCAAAAAGTCAACCGAGCTCTGGCAGCATTGACTTCTCAATCCCATGAAACTCATAACCGTTCTTTAGATAAGTTTCATAATAGACTTTCCCATTCACGTAATACATCAGATCTTCCGGATGGAAACCACCCATGAGGTTCAGCTTCTCTACGCCGCTGCTGCGTCTCTCATGAACACAACCAAGCTTATAGATTCTTGACGATTCATCCGCTCGGAAAATATGCTGCACAAACTCGCTCGTGTAATCGCCGAACACATACTTCTCCTCATAACGATGCTCTTGGGTGTAATCGTACAGCCGAAGCTGTATCGCGGCATTGTCCTCGAGAATGCGGTAGAGCTTCTTGAACAGCTCTTCCTTGGTAAGTACGGTTTTGTTGCCATATTCGACAGTCACATTGGCCCGCTGTAGCAGTTCTTCCTCGAACGTGCGGGAGAACATCGGTGATGTTAAAATGGTCTTGCGGCAAACTTCGATAAGCTTATCCGTCAACCCCTCTATTCCTTTCTCCAGCAGACACCTCGAATCTCCCATTGTACTCTCTGTGAAAAACGCATGCTGTCCCCGTTTACTCTCCCACTGCTCCATAATGTCAGCGGTAATGCGCTCATAGTACTCCATGATGTTCTGTCCAATATAATCATCTGCAGTCTCAATACTGCTCAGCGCTGTATCACGCAGCAATTGCTCCAGCGTCTCAAGCTGACCGATCACTGCGAGATACCGACCATTCAATTGCTGAATGGCTTCTTCAAACTTCATAATCAGCTTCAGTCTCGTCTCCAGCAGCAATATCTCTCTTCTCCGGGTATAGACCTGGTCGAATAAGTAGCGGATTAAGCTTCGTAGATTATGCCGATCCATCAGCGGAACACGCGGGAACGACTGCTCTTCCACGCGCCCCTGACGGAACTGATCCAGCTCGGCCCTCGCCGAAGCCAGCCGCATTTCGGCTTCCCTGCGAGCGTTGCGAAGCTGCGCCATGATTCCAGTGGAGCTATTAAGTCCCTCTTCCTCTGTCCAGGCGGCCAAGCTGTATATCTCGACCTCAGGATACTCGGTAAGCGACCGCTTGATCGCCATATCGATCCATTCTCCAGCCTTGAACTCCTTCAGGAGACGAGCTGCTTCATCCTGGAAATTGCCACGGAAGAAGCTCTCTCCACCGCCGCCAAACAAAGCCTCTTCCGCTTCCTTCAGCGAGAGCTTGCGAACCGAATTATAGCTAATGTCATTCGTCATCAAGCCATGCATTTCACCTAGACGTTCCTCTGTAGGGATCATCTCACTGGCAGCCCGGTCCAGACTCATTCCATCCACTCCGAAAAAGGCCAGCTTTTCTGTAGTAGATAGATCTGGTTCCTGCTTCATCCGTGCTAATAAACCTTTGTAGAAATGATGCAGTACAGCAAGCGCGATCGACTGATTCGGACGTTTTACTTTAGACAATCCAGCGGATACAAAGCCCTGCCGTCCGGATTCAGTCATAATGTTATTTTTGAATGAAGTATTGTTATATACCGCATTGTTCGCATGGAACAACGGCTCCTTCTGCTGTCTGTTCTTGAGCAGACTAATGTGAGAAATCGCCTCATAGCAGGTTTGCAAGCCATCTAAAGAAGCGAATCCCCGCTCATCCCGGTCTGACATAATATAGACAAGGTCAAACAACGGAGAAGGCGGATGTGTAACCGGGATCGAAAGTCCATCCTCTGTTACATGAAGGGGGGCGCTGAATGTATAATCCGATTGCTGCATCAGACTCAGCTCACGCAGAAACGCAACGCCGAGCGAGCTGCTGTATCCAAAAGCTTCAGCCCCTTCCCGTTCGCTGATCAATGCATACAGATCCATCTGTACTGCCTTAAATGATTGACGGAATATCGCCTCCGACAGAAGTGCTATTTCCGGCACAAACACATTAAGCGGGTCATCGACCCGCGTAATGATAGATAGGCGAACTCGGTCGAAGGATGGATATAGCCTTCCATACTCCGCCAGAGCCCCGCTAGCTTTTCTCAGAATTCGGTTAAGCTCCGGCAATCCATGCTCTTCTTCATAGAACTGCCGATACATATCACGACGGGAGGTAGGTGAGCTCGAGCCCTCTTGTGCCGTAACTGGAATATGGTACTCCAACACCCGAGCAGTAACAGACTCCTCCACGGAGCCTGCATGGAGGTAGATCAGTCCCTCGCTATTCTCCCATCTCTTCTCATTCATTTGCATGATCGGCTCAATGGCCTCACGGCTCTTGTCACCGATAAACAGAAACACGGCGGGATAATGAATACTGCTCTGGTCATCGCCTCTACCGGTAAGACGTTCTTCTGCCCGGTCATATTCTGCGGCGAATTGCTCCAGCTTCTGTCTAACCATTATTTCAACCTTCTGCGGATATCGTTCAGCTTGGTTGTTATTTGCTTGTAGAACTGATACATATCCTCACCGTTGGCCAGTTCAACCTTCTCGTATTCCAGCGAGTCCCGCCCCTCACGGAATCGATCAGCGAGCTCATCCATCGTCTGCAGTAACGGCTCGATATTCTCCGAAGCCGTTAGCTCCGAGGCACGACGTGACGCCTTGCGCATCAATACACTATGACTCTTCTCATCCAAGCCTCTGAAATGAGTAAACACTTCGTATTCCACATAATTTTGGCTCTTCATCAGGTTAGCAAATGGCTCCCAGGCTTCTTCTTCCGGATCACGATCGTAAACATATAACGCGCCCTTCTTGGTAATCGTCATCGTATACATCGCCTCGATGAACTGATCAAGCCACTTCTCCTCATCCTGATGCTGCGCCAGTACCGCATCCAGCTTCGCAGCCATCGCCGCAATTTCTTCATACTTCGCGATTTCCTGCCGCACGCGGGTAATCAGTTTTGGCGAGCGAATCAAATTCTCTTTGGCCAGATCTTCATTAATGCTTCCGAATATATCTTTAACGTCTTCTTGTGGAAGTCCATCAGCAAGCAGCTGCTTCAGCTCGACAGCACAGCGTTTCACCTCGCCTAGATTTGGCTTTGGAGCTTCTAGACGCATATCATACGCTGCCAGCTTATCTTGCAAGGAGAATGGCTTCGTTAACCTTACAGAATAACGGCTGCTCGTATTTTGATCCGCATCCTTCTCCACAATTACCTTTAACTGAAGCGATTTGGAGAACTCCTCGCGAACACGAGCATTATAGCTCTTTACCCGTGAATTGGAATAAGTATCGCCCCAAGATCTCTCAGGGATTGGCGAAGGCAGGTAAGTCCAGTTATTCTTCTCTGTTTGTACGAGGTGACGACCGATTCCTTCCTTATCCAAAATCGTCCGTTCATAGCTCTCCTCATATACTTTGAGCGGCGTGTACACAAACAATGGCACCCCGTTACGCGTATTCAACCAGAATATACGGTTCTTCACTTCGCTCTCTTTGACCGTGAAATGGGACTTCCCGACCGCATTGTTCTGATAGTTGCGAATCCCCTTCAGGATGCTTGGCGCCTGCACTGGAACAGATACGAACCCCCAAGAGGGGAAATGTAAATTACCTGTGCTATTCGACAGATGGAATACCGGAACAGCCTCCTCGTCCAGCTTGCTGGCAATTTGACGCTCAACAAACTTCTCAATCGGCTCATCCTGGCCATATTTAATGACTAGGAAATCCTCCATCGATTTCGTAATAAGATCACCGAATTTATCAGAGAGGAAAGTAGAAATGGAGCTAACAATATCGATTTCCTGCTCCTTCACCCATTGATCGGAGTGATCCAGCAATTCCGTAGCGAAATCACGGATCAGGTCATCGACATCCTTCTGATCCATAATGCCGCTGACAACCTTCGAAATATCAGGCACACTAACAATGTTCCAGTAGTAGGTCTTGTTACCCTTATGATCCACCTGCTCTTCACCGCTCGTCAGAATGTCCCCGTTCTTGGAGAAAATTGAGCTAAGTGCATTCAATATTTCCGTGAATACGCTATAAATACGGTTGTTTTCCCGATTCAGCAAATCATACAGGTCCTCATAAAATTCGATCATTTGCTCTGTACGCTCAACGTCTGCGTGGAGCCAATATTCATTTATTTTTGCTTCAATATAAGCGTTCTTCTTCTTCTCCTTGGACACAAATGCACTCTTAGCATCGCCCAGCTTATCTTCTGCTTGATCCTGAGCGGCCTCGATATCGCGAGGAATACGTACTAAATTCTCCCGCAGTGCCTCGATATAGGAGAGCAGCATCTTCAACAAACAGAAGCCCTTCTCCGTATAGAGTAGCCGCGATACATAGAACGGCCCTTGCTCCGGATGCAAAAACAGACGACGAATCTGGTCGCTAAACTTCTCAAGGAATTCCCCTGGAAGCTGCTTCTTCGCTTTGATATATTCCTCTCTGGCCCGAGCGAGGAAGGTTTGCTCCAGCTCCGTATCCATATTCACGACTTGAGACTTCACAACATTGGCATAACTCAACCGCTCGCTGTTCTCATAACCTGGTAGCGGGTCGGGTACACGGGCTTCAAACGCTTTAACTATACTATCGAGGTCAACACCCATCTTACGGGCAAATTTCTCTACTTCCTCCTGCGTCGGCGATTGCTGGAACATTTTGCCCATCTTATCAAACAGACGATAGGCCAAGTAGGTCGTCATTTCCTCGATCGGCAGCACAGCCGAAGAGGCCCCAATAATGTTGTATTCATAATTAGCCGGGTAAGCCTTGTTCATTTGTGCGATATTCGTACGGATATTGCTTATATAATCGTGAATAGCAAACTCTTCGCCAGATTGCTTCTCTTCACTCGCCATGAAGTTCGTAATGTTCTCCGCAGTTACGTTCATGCAGTAATCATAAGCGTTCTCCAGCAGCTTGCCCTCTGTATTGGTTGCCGATATCAAATGACATAGATTAAAAGGAGGTAATGGCGAGTTAACTGTTAAAATATTTCCGTATTGCTGATTGAACCTCTCACCACGACTATCTACGTTCATCCAGTAATCAAGCTCTTTCAACGCGGCATAACCATTTTTCTTAATGTACTCACGCGTATGCTCGCTTAGACTCTTGTTGGACAGATTGATATCCGGGGTGAACAAATAACCGAGCGTATTCACGCGGTCGATCCCTGCCGAACCGTGATCACGTTCAATTATGCCGCGTACAATATAGGCGATATCCAGGAAGCAGCCGCTGCCCGTGCCGCCGGACAGGCCAGTAAGTAGAAATACCATCAGCTTCTTGTTTGTACCCACTGATAAGGTTTTGATTTTCTTATCGATGGCCTGCACGACTTGATTAATCTTCGTGAAGAGAAGCAGACGTCCCGCCTGACGCACACCTGCCGCACCGTTCATCCCATCGGTAATACTCAGTTCGGGTGACAGCCAGTCTGTAATGTACGGCTCTAAAATACTGCGGTTCTGTAGCAGACCGCCAATTTCCGGATTAGACAACAGTACAAATTCATTGATTGGATCAAGCCCGATTCCTTTATACCTTTTACTGCGATCCTGCTCATTGGTCTCAAAAGCAAGAAACTCCACATTGTCCGGCTTATCGCGCTTTTTCTTGGACAATGGATCCTCGGGCAGCTTGAATCTGCGGTTAATTTGATATTTCAGGCGAAGCAAGGCATCGATCCCCGTCCCGCCAAGACCGATAATGAGAATCGGATTATCAATTGTATCTACTCGAATTTTGTCGCTGACGATACCTCCGCCAAGCGATACATCTAATTGCTGAATATGTTCTCTAACGATCGGCTTCATTTAAATTTCCTCCATTCATTGGATACAACAGTCGGTTTTCAGCACCGAGAAGGTTGAATTCAAGATTCGATGCCGAGCTACTTCCTGATTTACTTCGTGATCAAAAGCGACTACACCAGGTACTCTATGAAAATCGTCTTATCGATATGCTGTAACGGTAAGGTCACTCGGTCACCGCTCTTGAGCTCAAGTCCTGTGGTGGCATCAACGGCCCGGCCTGATTTCTCGATCGGTGCGGCTGAGGTATTGCGAAGCATGATCCGATCTCCCTTAGCCGGAGTGAACACAATTTTCTCTGTTTCCTTCAGCTCGGGTGCCAGCTGCAGTAGTTGATGGAGACTGAACTTGCCTTTGAACGAGGTAAGCTTCTTATACTGCGGGAAGGATTTCTCGTTCGTGTTCTCATCGCGTATCTCGATGACAATCTGGCCTACGAATCCGCGATTCGCTTTCTTAACTGCCGCTGCAACAAAATAAGCTGCTGCTGCAACGACAGCTAAACCTATCGCTGATATAACAACGATGAGCCAAGGGAATGGCTTCTCTTCTTCCACTGTTGTCGGGTTATTAGGCTGAGCTGGTGCTGGTGTAACTGCCCCTGCTTTGCCTTTGGCACTCAGTGTTACAGGTGTCGATTCCCTGTAGAAGCTTTTTTCCTCTGCGCGAACCTTCAGTTCGTAATCATGGGCTTCGGAAAAACTAAATGTTCCTTCGAATTTGTCCCCCGTATTGTTAAGCTTGATTTCTTCGGTCTTGCCGCTGTCGATATCCTTAACAAGGAGAACAGCGCTCATATTCGTATACAACTCGTCATTTGGCAACTTCTGCCCATTGCTTGTAAGATACGCTCCGATTTTCACATCATCACCGGGCTTATAGCTCTTCACTGCAATGGGGTCCATCTCTAGCTCGAGATCGTAATTAAATACGAGATTAATATCGATTTTGTCCTTGTCAGCGCCTTTAACCCTTAGCTTCCAATCCCCCTCGGCTGGTGTTAGCAGCTTAATTAGAGAATAGCTTTTTGACTTGGACAAAATAACGTCATCCGAAGGGATAGCCACTTTATCACCGGATGGGTTAACCAGCTCTGCCGTGACAGGATTAGCTGACATAATCGAAATATTGGCTTCAAGCACGCTCGCATTCGGAACGTTCACCGTCACTTCCTGGAAGCTTCCGTTACCCGTCATGCTTTGAACAGGTACGATTTTGAGCTTCAGGTGGCTGGCAAATATTTCACTAAGTATTTGTGGAAGATCATTCGCCGAGCTGGTTGAGAACGACTTAGCTCCCGTCTGCTTGGCCAGATCCTCAAGCGGCGCCTTATTCAGCTTACCGTCTGCATTCAAACCGATCGTATAGATTGGAATGCCTGCTGCCTTAGCTTCAGCAACGGCCCCGTCAAGCTCCTTATCAGACTCGCTTTGCGTCCGTCCCGAGCTCTTATTGAAATCATTGTTACCGTCTGCTAACAGAACGATCATCGGCTCATGCCCCGGATCGGATCCGTTTTGCAGCACCTTGACTGCCTCTCGAACGCCTACCGCAATATCTGTGTAGGGCCCTCGATCCAGCCCATCGATGAAATCCTTTAAATCCTGCTTATCAGCTGGAGACTGAATCTTCAGCAGCGCCTTCTCTCGCTGTACTTTATCCGTATATGCGACTATCCCTACCTTATCGCCTTGAGCGGACAGCATGTCGATGAACATCTTCATCGCTTCATTTCCGACTTTATTCGTGTCGCTTGTCTTCATCGAGTTACTCACATCGACAACGAGTACAGCATCGATTAATGAACTCTGCTGAGCCTGGGCCCCCTTCGCGGCTGCCGGGGCTCCATGGATATGGGTTCCAACAGAGCCTATCAGTAACCAAAAGACCATCAGAACCGTCAATATACGTATAGATTGTCTATAACAATGCTGCATAAATATTGCTCCTTTAATTTGAAATAGAATAAAGAGGTTGTTCAAAAGCTGACCTATGAAAATAGAAGTAGTTCCAAATATATACTATACTATGATAATAGATAATACTTAAGAAAACGTTAAGATAAAACAAGACTGCACCGCCATTATCTACCAAAATGCGCATCTATTTTTTGGGCATTTCCAAAATAGACTCATCGCCCTCAACATTAATTACGAAAGGAAGCTATATATGGTTACATACGGATGTCTCATTCTACTGTTTCTATTTGTCATCATTAAATCCATCATATATTACTCTCGCAGAAAACAAATCATTCCTCCGACTGATCTCGACAAAAAACTGCTTAAATTAATCAACCATGAAGAGAGAGTGCTATGAACAAGAAAAAAAACGTTATCTTACACCCTCCATTAAAAACGAAGTATGCCTTCGAAAAGTTAAGATGTTGTAAATATTGCCAAAATTATACCGCACTGCATGAGGAGAGTTGCACCGTCTGCGGCAAATCCGGTCTACGCTCGGTTCTGGACAAGGCGCGTCATGCTGCCAAGCGGGCTCAGTATAATGACCTGCTGCTAGTGTCGTTTCTCACGCTCCTAGCCATTCTGTTCAGCCAAACCTTTCAGCTTATGGCCATTTCTCTCGCATCAGGAATTATCCTGTTCGGACTGCTCTATTTCGTGCAACGCACTGCTCTCGAAAGCCGCATCTCGATAGAAATGAGCAAGCTGATCGAGGTGGATCGTGACAAAATCACTGCAGGGCTGGTGCGGAATCTTGAGACCGCGGTCGCATATGGAGAAGAAGGCCGCTCCTACGAAATGATGCGGGACATTGCGACCCTCATTCACAACGATCATATCCGTAAGCTGCAGCTTATACTTTTACAGTCCTTTGTACTAAGGAAGGATATGGAGTTGGAACTGACGCCACTTCTGCTAAAAGACTTCGACTCTGATCTTGCCGAGTATATTGGTGAGCTCACTAAAATCAAGAGAGAACTCATTAAA
Source organism: Paenibacillus motobuensis (assembly GCF_039521865.1). Classification (NCBI taxonomy): domain Bacteria; kingdom Bacillati; phylum Bacillota; class Bacilli; order Caryophanales; family Paenibacillaceae; genus Paenibacillus; species Paenibacillus motobuensis. The sequence continues at coordinate 205,221 of NZ_BAAACX010000002.1, forward strand.
GATAAAACATTCCAATATGTTATAAAGTATGAACAGCAATTTCTGGCTTTGGAGCGAGGGGAAGAAATACTGGCGGGAGTCGCCGGGGCCGCTGTTAGGTTGAAACGCTACGTTCTAGCTTATTCGGACTTCATATCCAGGTATGCCCACAAGCTTCCCAAGGATCGGTTTCTCAGATTATACCGAATGCTCGCTGAGTCCCCTAACCTTGACTGGGGAAATCTCTCGGCCGAGACAGCCCGAATCTACGAGGAAAAGTATCAATGGGACGCTGAGTTTCAACAAATTAAGCCGAGGTCTACTATAATATGACATTAAAAAAATGGTTAACCCTGCATCATCTGCTCATTTTTTTATGTATCATGACGATTCCTCTGTTAGTCTACAAGGGGATTGGAATATCCCAAAAGCTTAACGCTTTGCAGACTGCCGAACGCTTATTCCATGAGAAGCTCTATGTAGAAGCCGTGGACTGGTATCAAAAGGCTCAAAGCAATCGGACGATTCGTTACAAAGAAGGGCTTATTTCCTCCCGTCTGGAGGAACTGGCTCCTATCACCGCCATGAAAAGCGACTTGGAGAACATTGCTAACCTAGCTTCTAGGGCAGATCGCGAACAGGATTTCGATCTCCTTATGGATGCCTATGCAAAACTTCAGCAGGTACGAAGTCATTATTTGGCTCCAGAGCAGCCTTACAATGACTATTACCGGCAGATGTCCAACAATTTCAACATTTCACAAGCCTTTACCGGCTATTTCAAAAATTTCAGAGCGTTGTTTCTGGAGCAATTGGAGCAAAATCTGACCAGTTCGAGCTATAATGATGAATCCTTTAAAAGGAATCTGTTGAGGATCCCTGCCCATCTATTCGGTACAGAGCAGGAATGGCTTAATGAGTTAAATGCTACCTTCCAAAAATATGACGAAACCAAGCTGACCCGGATGGTTGCCCAAGGTCTCATCGAGCCTATGCTCGATAATGCTTCCTCCATGCTTGCAGAATATAAAGCTATTATGCTTGATGCCCCCTGGATGATGTCCAAAGTGGATAGCTTAATGGAGGCGCTCTTAAAAAGCGACTGGGACAACAGCGACTACACGGCACTCGCCATGCATTCACGGCAGTATACATCATTCGCAAGCTCCGTCCATCCAGAATCCAGACTGCTCACCTATGTGAAGGATAAAATGGATGAGTTAATGCGTAACGCCAAGAAAAGTGTAGCCAGCGGCAATTACCAAGAAGCGATCGATTTGTACACGGCCATTGGCCATTATCAGGATACGAAGTCGGAAATCAGCGCCACAGAGCTGGCCTGGACCATTGCTGAACCCGTAAGACTTCTTCCTGCTCTAGCAGATGGAAGGAGCTATAATCATGTTGTAGATGGACGGGATAAATTCGGCTCTAAGGCATATGTGGTGGCAACTGGCCAGAACAATCAGCTGTATTTTGGCCGTATGAATGCGGAGGAAAGTGTTCAGGTTTTAACAAGTCATGACCTGGCTTCGCAGGATCAGATTCGTACTTTATCTATTGATCCGATTCTTAGCACAGGCCATAATCCCGTTATTATCATCGAGACAGCATCAGAAGCAAGAAAAGCACGTTATGATGCCTTTGAGGTACTTGAGGACAGAATAGCCCATCTATACTCGATCGAGGCTGATAGCCTGACCATACAGCCAGACAAAACGATTTATGCAGTTAATCCGGTTGGCGAGGGTGAAGGACAAACCGCGATTTTCGTTCGCGCAGATGATCATTACCAGTTCTCAGGCATTAAGCAGGAAATCCTTGATATTTCCGCCGACAAGATTACCCAGTATCCTGATACTCTTGTCCGCTTCACCAGTACCGTGATTTACTCTGTTTCAGGAGAGACGCTTGTTACAGGCGGCAGTAGCCTAATACTTCTAAGAGGCGATTTCTCTCTCCCCGCCGGAGCAAATGTAACGATAACGGGACGCTTCGAACAGAACGCTGCACTCAATATTGATCAGCAATTCATTGAACTGATCGAGGAAGCGCTGAAAGACCAAGCTGAAGGATCGATGAATGAACTGATCTCAAGGCTCGCTGGTATCATTCAAATCATCATTCCTGTTGTCGAGGTTGATACGATCCAACAATAGCGAAAGTCATGGTCAGAGGATGTCACCCTGACCATAGCCCCTTCAACAATAAAGCTCTGAGTCATCCTTTTTTAGGGACGACTCAGAGCTTATTTTGTTTAACAGTGCGTGTTCAAGCTTGGTACTTAATCCGCCGTCTTGTCTCCGCTGCCAGCTCCTTGATGTTCTCTTCCAGCCTTGCAATAAGTTCGTCGCTAATCGTAAATCCGCCTTGCTCTGTACGAGATACATTCGCATCCGCGGCGTATACGCCAGCAAGAATATGACGCGCTCCAAGCACCGACAAGACCGGTTTGAGGGAGTAATCGATCGAGAGCAGATGGGCAATCGTTCCGCCCATGAATAAAGGTAAAATTACTTTGCCGGTCAAGCCTCTCTCCGGAATCAAATCCAGGAACGTCTTAAGCACTCCTGTATAGGAAGCCTTGTAAACCGGACTAGCCACAATAATCGCGTCCGCCTCAGCCACAAGCCCGTTCGCCTTCACAATATGCTCACTCTCGAATTTGGTATGAATCAGATCATCTGGCGGAAGCTCGCCGACATTCACATGCTTCACTTCGAAGCCTTCCTTCACCAGCAACTCCTCTGCTAATGCAATGATCGCTGTCAGACGGGAACCTGGTGTAGGAGTTCCGTTGATTATGGTTACCTTAGCCATGCTGGATCCTCTCCTTATTATCTATAAATGGACAAGCTTATTTAGAGGGGTTCAAAAAATCCATCGACGTTTTGAACACGTACTTTTAGTCAATTCCGACTAAACCGCTATAATTCACTTCGATGCTATCAATAAAAAAAAGGAAAGTCAATTTCAGGCAGGCCAAAAATGGAAACCTACATCAAATCCTCATTTATGAACGTAGGCTTCACATTCAAACCGTTAACTGATCGGCATCTTACAGTGCTTCGATGATATCCCCGGCGAGCAGCGAAGCCGGGTTGCCGCTCCGTGCGGCCGCGGCCTGTTCACCGGCCAGGCCGTGCAGGTAGGCGCCGAACGCCGCTGCCTGCACGGCGTCCAGCCCTTGGGCTAGCATGGCGGTAATGATTCCGGTGAGTACATCACCGGAGCCCCCGGTCGCCATGCCGGGATGGCCGGTCACGTTCACGTAGACCCGGCCGTCCGGGGCCGCGATGACCGAGCGCGCCCCCTTGAGCACGAGCGTTACGCCGTGCTCGGTGGCGAAGCGGCGCGCGAGGCCGATGCGGTCCCGCTGGACCTCGGCCGTCGCTAGACCGGCCAGCCGGGCCATCTCGCCGGGATGCG
>NZ_BAAACX010000003.1:0-73396 GCF_039521865.1 Paenibacillus motobuensis
AGATTTCACTTGACGTGAAACCCGCTCACTCGTTGTTCAGTTTTCAAAGATCAACTTCGTTTTCAGTGTCACTGCGTTTCAGCGGCGACTTTTATAATATAACATGTTGTTTCAGATTTTGCAATAGTTTTTTTTGACTTTTTAACTATCAGTTTGAACTACTGCATCATGGCAACTTATTCCGTCAAAAATCGGAACGTTTCATAATTTAACACATTACAAATAGCAAAGTCAAATACAATTTTATCCTATTGCTTGACCCGTGGGAAGCGTGAATTTCTAGCGTATTTGGAGAGCTCTTTAGAGGGGGCGAATCGAGCATACATACGAAATACAGTTTTATATCTCTTAGCAATCGCGTCACGGATATCCTGGTCCAAACGTTGATCGCTCATATCAAGCAGCATCTCGTCCAGTTCTTTGCGTAGAACATAGTCGAGCTCCTTGCATTCTTTATCATTGAACATCATTCCCAACATAACTACAGCTCCTCTATCGACTCAGTTTATATCTATATCAGCCATAATCCCAACTGCACATAACATATCCGCGGCTTTTGACCGCTTTACTGTTATGCACAGTTTTCGGGAAAATTATGACATCAATTATCAACGAACCAAGTAAAAAGTGAGCGTACTTTCAACTACCGCCGCGATCAACAGTAATATCACTGTCCAAAAAGCAGCTCTAATAAGTGAGTTAAAGAAATCCCGCCATTTAATCGTCCTTTCACTTTGATCCCGGGCCCCCAACTCTCCGAGACCTTTAAGCACATAGTAACCGAACTGAATCCCGAAGGCAGCAGCCATAATGATTGCTGGAATCTCGATAATTCCATGAGGCAGCAGTCCTTTTACGATGAGATCAAATAAATTAGCCCCGTGCTGTGCCGAAGTTGTAACCAGGAAACCAAGAACAAGCCCATTCATCAGCAGGAACACAGCTGGTAATATGCCAAACAATGCTCCCAAGATAATAACTCCTAGACTTTTAATCACGTTATTCAGAAAGATAAATTTAAAAAAGCTTAGCTCCGGCACCGCGGATTGGGATAATTGCTCACTATAATTTCGCAAAGTCTCAATATCAGGCATGACCAGGCTAGTAATTCGCTCCGTCTCCACCACCCCCATCAAAATGCCAACGGCAAAGAAGGCGATCGAGACCCACAGCGACTTTTTATATTTTCGTAAATCACGCATAAATAAGCGAAATGACAGCATGATATCTCCTCCTGTAGCAATTTTTTTACATAAAGTGTGTGTTCAAAAAGTTCGGTTTTCAGCACCGAGAAGGTTGGATGAAGCTAGGGTCTGAGGAATAAACTTTTGGGACAAGAAAGGGTCATATTCCCGAAAGGTACAGGCATATATTTGTACAAGCGAAATTCATTCTGATAACGAGAGGGGCTAATCAAAGCATGAACAACTTCTTCTATGTCCTTAACGGGAAGAAAATCAAAAGGTTTTTCTTTGTTTTTGCCGCGGCCCTGTTTGCAGCAGGTATCGTCTATGTGGAGCAGAGCCATATCACCGTATTCTCCGAAGAGAGCAGCCCCGCCGCCATCTACAGTGTGCCTACGGAGAAGAAATTGATTGCCCTGACCTTCGATATCAGTTGGGGAGACAAACGGGCAGAACCCATCCTGAAAGTACTCAAGGACAAAAATGTTCAGAAAGCGACCTTCTTCATCTCATCCCCTTGGGGAAAAAGTCATCCGGAAATTGTGAAAGCAATTCAGGAACAAGGATTTGAAATCGGCAGCCATGGACACAAACATGATAACTACAGCGAATTAACCGATGAAGAAATCTCCAAGCAAATTACTACAGCCCATTCTATTTTAACCGAATTGACTGGAAAAGCACCAAACCTCCTGCGACTTCCTAATGGCGATTTTGACAAACGTGTATTATCTATTGCTGACGGGCTGGGGTACAAAGTGATTCAATGGGATACAGATTCTCAGGATTGGCAAAATAAAGGCGTCGACAAAATTGTAAATCGCGTCGTTAACAAAGCACATCCTGGTGATATTGTTCTCCTGCATGCTAGTGATTCAGCCAAACAGACGCATGAAGCTCTCCCTATTATTATCGATCAACTTCGGCAAAAGGGATATGACTTTGTGACGGTCACTGACTTACTTCAGGAAGCAGGAGTAAAAGGCAGCGAGGTTCGCGATCAAGCCTGGATTCAGGAGCAAATCGATACAGCAGCTGGTATGTAATTCAACCATGACTGTACTTAATAAAAAAAGGACCCCCATCTCTGTTCTTAAAGATGGAAGGTCCTTTTTACATTTTATACTCTTTGAACAATTCTTAATTTATCATTTCTTGACTATGTACCTGTGGAGACTGCTTAGGTTTCAATATGCGGTGCAAAATCAATATCTGATAGGCATTACAAGCAATCAATGGACCAGCAATCCAGGCGGTCGCTTGATCCACCTCGATTTTCAGCACGCCGATCGTCTCTACAATTGTTACGGCAATCATGAAGAATAAAGTGGGTATCCATGCGGAGTCGTTCGTCATTCTTGCTTTGAAATAGGCCACGGCGATGGCGACAACTAAAATAATTCCCCCCAACACAACATCGGAGTAGGAACTTTTGTTACCGCCTACAAAAATACGCAAAAACATTAATTCAAATAAGGCCAGTGCTGTCAATACAAGTTGGATATATTGCCAGGTTCTACGGGAGAACACGCCCGTTCCCATATAATTGACCATCATATATGCGAAGAATCCCATCTGGGAGTATACGCTGACCATGACCCCAACACCTAACAATAAACCAATGTTGACAAAAAGATCTGCCGTCCCATTCAGCTTCATAGTATTCGTCAACTGTAGAACCAGACCAATCACGAGCGAACCGGCGGCTCCAACCACCAAGGTCGTCCAGAATAAATGCAACCATCTTTTTAAATTCAAATAAGCCACCTCCCACTATCGAAATATTTTACCAATGATGGCAGCAAAAAACCATCGTTTTTAATCGGATAATTCTTTTTTTTAGCCACATACTACAAACATTGATACTCATAAGGAGGCTGGAACCATGAAGTGGGTGGGTTACTACCGCTGGTCATTATGCATCATACTTACACTTACATTAACGGCATGCGGCTCTGAGCAAGGCTCATCGCAATCTTCCCAGGGCGGATATAAAGATACAAAATCGATGGTTATCGACATTTTGAAGACCGACGACGGTAAAAAAGCAATTTATGAGGCCCTAAGTTCACCGCAGAGCGAATCTGGCAGCAGCTCAGGCTCTTCCTCTGACTCCGGATCCGGATCTGAATCATCCGGTTCTGGTTCTGGATCAGACTCTGGGGGCTCCTCCGGATCAGGCAGCAGTTCGGGCGGTTCTGGTGGCGGGTCGGGCGGCGGTGGAGGAAATTATAAAATCAAGATGCTCCTTCCATCCAACACATCTGAGGAGGTCAAAATGGCCGTAAAGGACACGATTACCTCCCCGGCTTACAAAAAAGAAATTGAGAAAATTATGACGGACCCTAAATTTGCCGGCAATTTTGCCAAGGCCATTAGTGCTCAGAACAAGCAGCTTCATATGGATCTAATCAAGGACCCTACTTACCAGAAATCTATGCAAGAAATGATGAAATCGCCTGAGATTATGCAGATGTTCCTGGATCTAACTAAATCGTCCGATTACCGTAAGCAGACGATGACCATCATGCAAGAAGCGATGCAGAGCCCTATATTCAAGATGGAGGTTATGGAACTGCTCAAGACCGTTGTTCAAGAACAGCTTATTCCTAAGGTCGAGAAATCAAGTGAAAATCAAACCGAGAAGCAAGGCGGTAAGAGTGGTGGAGAGCAAAAGAAACAAGGCGGTGACAGCGGTTCCGGCTCCAGCGAAGAAAGCTAAGCATAATCATGTCCCACTTCGATATATATAATCGAAAGACTGAACCTATAGGTTCAGTCTTTTTGACATTTTGCTATTACTGTAGTAGCGATTTCGCCATAAATATATCCGCTCGGTGTATCCTCCTTATAAATCGATGGAGAGAAGTCTGGCTCCGACGGATGGTTGTCCGGCGTTCCAAGCGGGATTTGCGCTAGCAGGTCCGTGTGTAGTGTCTCGGCCAAGCGCGCACCACCACCACGACCAAAGATATAGTCCTTCTTATGGCAATCTGAACATTCATAATAGGCCATATTCTCCACCACACCAAGCACTTCATGCTCGGTCTTCAGCGCCATAGCGCCGGCTCTGGCAGCGACGAAAGCTGCTGTTGCATGTGGCGTTGTAACAATAATCTCGCGGCTCTGAGGGATCATCTGATGTACATCCAGCGCTACATCCCCCGTTCCTGGCGGCAGATCAAGGATCATATAATCCAGTTCTCCCCAATGGACATCTGCGAAAAATTGTCGCAGCATCTTCCCGAGCATCGGTCCACGCCAGATCACTGGTGTGTTCTCCTGAATGAAGAAGCCCATCGACATTACCTTAACGCCGAACCTCTCCACTGGCTGAATAACCCCATCCTCGATCGCTGGAGCCGTCTCGATCCCCATCATATCTGGGACACTGAAGCCATAAATATCGGCATCGATCAATCCGACCCTTTTACCAAGACGGGCTAGTGCTACGGCTAAATTCACAGCAACTGTGGATTTACCGACTCCGCCTTTGCCGCTGGCGATTGCAATGAAATGGACTCCGGATTTTGGGTCCAGAATCGATAATTGTTCTAGCCCTGCTCCATGTCCTCTTGGCGCCTGGGACGCAGCCCCTTCAGCTTCATTGGACGTAACGGCTTGTCCCGCTTCCTGGCGCTCATGCTCGGAAGGTTCGCGGAAGCGCAGATGCAGATTGTTGATGCCAGCTTCCTGAAGACGGAAGCGAATCTCTTCCTCCAGCTTCTGGCGCGTATTCTCATCCTGCTTCAAGCTGATTACTGTCAAAGAAACCTTATCTTCCTTGATCATCATATTGCGTATCCAATTCAAATCGATCAAGCTACGTCCCAATACAGGTTCTGCAATAGGTCTAAGTACGGCCTCAAGCTGTTCCTTTGTTAACACAGACAACACCCCGGATCTATTTAGTAATCGAATAGTTGGTATAAATATGATATTAATTATATCATTTCCTGCTGTTGTCTGCTTTGCTTCCACTTTCTTTTTTAGAAATATATTTCATGATTCCTTGATAGATTGAAGCGGCCACTTTCTGTTGGTATTTCTCATCCCCAAGCAGTCGGGCTTCCTCTGGGTTCGACAAGAAACCGACCTCTACCAATACCGCAGGAATTTTTAATTCCTCCAGTAAATACACCGATTTATCGGAGCGCTTGGCAACTCTGTCCGTGTTATTTAGGCCATTACGCAACTCATCCTGAATGAACTCGGCCAATGTAACGCTATCCCCGTTATTGGTTGAAAAGAAGGTTTGGGCCCCGCTCCACCGCGAAGAGGGAACACTGTTCATGTGAATGCTTACGAACACCTTCGCTTGCTTCTCCTCGATATAACGAACCCGCCGTTTCAAATCCTCCGTCTTGCGCTTCTTGTATCCCTTAGTATCTGCACTCGCTAGATCTCGATCTTCTTCCCTCGTCATATATACGACCGCGCCCGCCTGCTGCAAATAATCCCGCAAATACAACGTCACTGCCAGATTGATATCTTTCTCAATGATCCCCTGCTTGCTTACCGCACCACCATCAGGACCTCCATGACCCGCATCGAGAGCAATCGTCGTCCCCGCCAGCGGCAGGCTCCAATAGCTCGCGGTCTTTATGGTCGGAACTTCATATTTTGCAAATCCGATCAATAATCCAAGCAGTGCAATTCCGAGCAGTCCCCATTTGATATGATTTAACTTCAGCCAGACAGTTACCTTATCCTTGGAGTTCATAAAAAAGCCACCTCCATCCCCATAAATGACACTAATCATCTATATGGGACGAGGTGGACAAATATTACAAAATAACGATAGACTATATAAGTCCGTGATCAAAAAGGTCGGTTTTAAGCACCGAGAAGGTTGGATGAAGCTAGGGGCTGAGGAGCGGAGCGTACGTTTTGGGTACGTGAGCACCGGAAGGCCCGGCTGAATTCAAGATTCGATGTCGAATTTACTTCCTGATTCACTTCGTGATCAAAAGCGGCCTATATGACAACCTGATGACTCATTCCTTCGATCAGCACTCTTGCAACTTCAGGACGGGTAAATTCAGGCGGAGGACAAATTCCTTCGCGAAGAAGGCCTCTCACCTTGGTTCCAGACAAGGTCAAGTGATCCTCTGCGGGATGCGGACACGTCTTACTCGAAGCCATATTGCCGCATTTTGTACAGAAGAAGCTATGCTCAAAAAATAAAGGCGTAATCCCTAATTCTTCTGCTGTAAAATTGCTGAATATCTCCTGCGCTTCGTAAGTCCCATAGTAATCTCCTACACCCGCATGGTCGCGCCCGACGATAAAATGGGTGCAGCCATAATTTTTACGAACCATAGCATGAAAGATTGCTTCCCGAGGGCCCGCGTAGCGCATCGCCGCCGGGAAAACGCCGAGAAATGTACGACCCTGTGGATAATAATTGTCTAACAGCGCCAGGTAACTCTGCATTCTAACATCCGCTGGCACATCGTCCGACTTCGTCTCGCCAACTAGCGGATTAAGGAATAGACCGTCAACAATCTCCATCGCACTCTTCTGGATATATTCATGGGCCCGATGCACCGGATTTCTTGTTTGGAAGCCGACCACTGTATTCCATCCTTTATCCGCGAATATACGCCGAGTCTGTGCTGGATCGTAATAGAATTCAGTAAAGCGGTCCGGTCTTGGACGATGCAGCACTTGCACTGATCCGCCAATATAAATAGGTGAACGCTCCAGCAGCTTCTTAACCCCTGGATGCTCTGAATCTGTTGTCTTAAATACTTGTTTGGCCTCATACTGCTGATCTACCTTATAAATACTTCCGACTTCAAGCACGCCATATACTATGCCATCCTGTTCGCCCACTAAGGCAATCCGCTCTTCTATGGAGAGCTCCGCAGCTTCCTGTTCACTAAGCGACAGGGTAATCGGAATGCTCCATACTGTGCCATCTGCAAGTCGCATATGCCTCACAACCGAATAATAGTCATCCTCGTTCAGGAATCCTGTTAAGGGAGAGAATGCACCGACTCCAATTAAATCGAGATCAGAGATCGTCCAGGCATTGATACGTACGGACTTCAGTTTCTTCGCTTCCTCTAGCAAGCGTTCACGTTCCTCGCCGGTGACGAGTCGATTGACGAGCGTACCGCCATGTGGTGAAATTACAGTCATAATGTATCCTCCCTCTCATTAGCTTCATCCTATGCATCATTTATGCAATCCGCACTCTGTCTTCTCTGATTCTGCCCAACGACCTGCACGAGGATCCTCTCCCGGCCTAACCGGGCGCGTACATTGTTCGCAGCCGATACTTGGGTAGTTCTGATCATGTAATGGGTTGTATACGAGATCATGCTCCCGAATGTAATTCCATACATCTTCACTAGACCAATCTGCAATTGGATTGAACTTGATGAGCCCAAACTTCACATCGTATTCAATCTTCTTGGCATTTGCTCTCGTTGGAGCTTGATCTCGTCTGATTCCAGTAATCCAAGCTTCATATTTGGATAGAATCATACTTAACGGAGCTACCTTACGGATGTTACAGCAGGCATTCGGATCCCTCTTCCACAGTTCCGCTCCATATTGCTGCTCCTGTTCCTCTGGCGTAATTTCCGGGGACACTCTCACGAACTTTAGACCGTATCTCTCCACTAGTCGATCCCGGGTCTCATAAGTCTCCTTGAAATGAAAGTCGGTATCCAGGTAGAAGATGTCCGTCTTAGGACTTATCTTCTGAAGCATGTCTACAAGCACGACATCCTCCGCGCCGAAGCTGCAGGCAAAGGTTATGTTGGGAAATGTCTCAATTGCCCATGCGATAATCTCCTGCGGCGTAGCCGACTCAAATTCTACAGCTTTCTCCTCAATCAGTGCCTCTTTCTCCAGTAAATTCATGCTCCGCCCCCCATGTCTTGGAATAAGTCCTACTAATCAGATTTGAATTATCAATATATAGTATAAATATTTCCAGATAGAAGTCAATGAAAAAAGCGCCCAACTGGGCGCTTCAATTCATAATTAAAATCCGTAAGGGGGGTTCATATGATGGTTCGTAGGCTTCTGGGCAGCACTAATCATAAGAAGAATACCTGTAATCAAATGCATAATCATACCAAGGATAGGAATCCAGGCAACGACCGAAGTAACGATTCCGACAATCGAACCATATTTCGATTCGTTATTATTTGCAGATAGGACTAATGTAATAATATGTAGTACAAACATGATGAACAGCGGTATGTATGAAGTTCCCACAATGATCAGTCCGCCGATAAGCGGAATACCGAGGAAAATTTCCAGACCCCCAGTAACCCATTTTAGCGTTCTTGAGTTAGACATAGAATACTCCCTTTCTATAGTCAATTTTGTTCTAACAAGCCGAATATACCAGAACAACTCGCCAATTCCCACCATTTTATTTATATTCAGGAATACGTTTAAGGATGAATCCTCTACTGGAACCTTAATAAAATGCAAAAAGCCCCTGACCGAATGGCCAAGGGCATATATTGCAAATATTAACGCTTCGAGAATTGTGGCGCGCGACGAGCGGCTTTAAGACCGTATTTCTTACGTTCTTTCATCCGTGGGTCACGAGTCAGGAATCCTGCTTTTTTCAATGCAGGACGGAATTCTGGGTCAGCTTTGAGCAATGCACGGGAAATACCGTGGCGGATTGCGCCTGCTTGACCAGAGATACCACCGCCGTGAGCAATAACAATTACGTCATAGCTGCCAAGCGTTTCCGTCAAAGTCAAAGGTTGTTTTACGATCAGTTTAAGAGTTTCCAGACCGAAGTATTCATTGATATCACGCTTATTAATGACAATGCGTCCTTCACCCGGTACAAGGCGAACACGAGCTACCGAATGTTTACGACGACCTGTCCCATAGTATTGTACTTGTGCCATGAAACTGTCCTCCCTTTTTATTATCCGCGAAGTTCGTAAACTTCAGGTTTTTGTGCTGCATGTGGATGCTCTGTGCCAGCATAAGCTTTCAATCTCAGCTTCATTTTCTCGCCCATGCGAGTCTTAGGCAGCATTCCGAATACAGCCGATTCAATGACGCGTTCAGGTTTAGTGTTCAAAAGATCCTTAGCAACAGTCACTTTCAAACCGCCTGGATGCAGGGAATGACGATAGTATTTCTTGTTATCCAGCTTCTTGCCAGTAAGAGCAATCTTCTCAGAGTTGATTACGATAACAAAGTCACCGCCGTCAACGTGTGGAGTAAAGCTTGGTTTATGTTTGCCGCGGATAAGTGCAGCAACTTCGCTAGCCAGACGGCCCAGCGTTTTGCCTTCGGCATCAATGATGTGCCATTTGCGCTCAACTTCAGCCGGCTTCGCCATGTAGGTGGTACGCATGTAATGATCCTCCTTCATTCTCGTTCAAATGGTTCATTTATCTTCGTTCATTGTCATTTACTAATCAAGCAATTTGTAAATTAACGTACTGTGAATATCTTAATCGGGGCCGTGGGATAGCCATTAAGAAACACAACTTCTATTTTACAGGATGAAAAAGTAATGCGCAAGTATTTTTTGAATGAAATTCAGTCAAAAAGATCGCCAAATACATCGAGCACAGACTTCTTCTTCTTATACTTGTTGTTGTATCCCTGATTATGCTTTCCGGCATGATGATCATCATAGCCGCGCCCATGATTCGGTGAGTGGTCCGTATGCTGTGGGTTATCCCGATGATCATACCACTCGTTAAAGGCAGGCCTAGCCTCCCGTACCTCTCTCATCAGCTTCTCCAGTTCTCCACGATCCAGCCATACACCTTTACATTCAGGACAGACATCAATCATGACTCCGTCCTTCTCAACCTCTCTCATCCGAACATCATCGCATACAGGACATCTCATACCAACATTACCTCCTATAGTAACGTAATTGATTCATTCTGTATTAATGTACGGGCATAGATACGATCAAGTTTCGTAATTATTCAGCTCAGTTAGATCGCCTGCAGTGAGATCCGTCTCCTCATAGAGAACCTCCCACAGCATCAGCCCTTTACTCTCAGCGGTTGGTCCGGCGGCAGCACGGTCCTGCGCCTCCAATATACTCTTCATATCCTCCGGCTTACGCTTACCCTCGCCTACCTGAAGCAGAGTGCCCACGATAATCCGCACCATATGCTGAAGAAAGCCGCTCCCGGTCATAAATATATGGATGATCCCCTGCTCATGCGAGCCAGAGTAGTTACCCGACCGATCCACTTCGATCCATGCCTCATAAATCGTACGCACATGGCTCGCCTTGGTCGAATGACGAGAAGCAAAGGAAGTATAATCATGAGTCCCGATCAAGTACTTCAGACCCTCCTGCATGTTCTCAACATTCAACCGTCCAGGGTGGTGGACTTGATAACGACGGTTAAATACATCAGGTACCCGATTCGCATTGATTGAGAATCTATATGTCTTCCGTTTCGCCGATCGACGAGCATGAAAAGACATCGGGACCTCCTGCACATCCGTCACACGTATATCGGCTGGCAGCCGACCATTCAGCGCCATTCTCCAGCGATCCACCGGAATCCTGGATTCCGTATGCACGTGGAAAGGCTGCTCTCTGGCATGCACCCCAGCATCTGTACGCCCCGAACCGTGGATCTTCACGACCTCACCTGTCAACCCTAGAATTGCTGCCTCCAGATAGTCCTGAACGGTATTGCCATCGGGCTGGGTCTGAAACCCGAAGTATTCAGTTCCATCGTAGCTGACGGTCATTAACAGGTTACGCATTAAGATCCTCCCTTCGGTAAACAATAAGATTACCTTCTCGGAACCCTCTCACCCCTACACACAGAAAAACTCTCCGCTAGCTAAGCCACATAAGGCGAGCCGACAGAGAGTTTGACGTACAATGGGTTATTCCCGGTATTAAGCGCGATCTACCAATTCCAAGTAAACCATAGGCGCAGAGTCACCGCGGCGTGGTCCCAATTTCAAGATACGAGTGTATCCGCCTGGACGCTCAGAGTAGCGTGGTGCCAGCTCCGAGAACAGTTTTTGGATTGCATCTTGCTGACCGTCGATAGATTCACGACGAACATAAGCTGCAACTTGACGACGAGCGTGCAGATCTCCTTGTTTTGCCTTGGTGATCAGCTTCTCAGCGATAGAACGAACTTCTTTCGCTTTAGCCTCAGTCGTTTGGATACGTTCATATAAGAACAGGTCGGTTACCAGGTCACGGAACAAAGCCTTACGAGCGCTGGAATTACGGCCCAACTTTTGGTATGCCATTTGAGTTTTCCCTCCTTCGCTAGAGACGATTCACTAAAAAGAGTCTATTCTTCCGTACGAAGCCCTAAACCAAGCTCCTCGAGCTTCTCTTGAACTTCTTCCAAAGATTTGCGACCAAGGTTACGCACCTTCATCATATCTTCTTCCGTCTTCGTGGTCAGCTCTTGTACCGTATTAATGCCGGCACGTTTGAGGCAGTTATAAGAACGAACGGACAGATCGAGCTCTTCAATCGTCATCTCAAGAACTTTCTCTTTCTTGTCTTCTTCCTTCTCAACCATGATTTCAGCGTCCTTCGCTTCGTCAGTCAACCCAACGAATAGGAAGAGATGCTCGGTCAAAATCTTTGCTCCGAGACTAACCGCTTCTTCAGGTTTAATGCTGCCATCGGTCCATACTTCAAGCGTCAGCTTGTCATAGTTGGTCACTTGGCCAACACGGGTATTCTCTACAACGTAATTGACGCGAGTAATCGGGGTATAGATCGAATCGACGGGAATGACTCCGATCGGCTGATCGTCTCGTTTATTACGATCTGCTTGAACATAACCACGACCACGTCCCGCATAAATGCGCATATGAAGTCTCGAACCCGGCTCCAGCGTTGCAATATGAAGCTCCGGATTCAGAATTTCCACATCGCTGTCCGCACGGATATCTCCTGCTGTAACTACTCCTTCACCTTCCGCATCGATCTCAAGGATTTTCTCCTCATCCGAATGGATTTTAAGTGAAAGAGCCTTCAGGTTCAGAATGATTTCCGTCACGTCCTCCATTACACCTGGGACAGTCGAGAATTCATGCAGAACACCATCGATTTGGACCGAGGTTACCGCAGCACCAGGCAGGGAAGATAGCAAAATCCGGCGAAGCGAGTTACCCAAAGTGGTGCCATAACCACGCTCTAGTGGTTCCACTACAAATTTACCATAGGTGCCTTCATCGTTAACTTCAACGGTCTCAATTTTCGGCTTTTCGATTTCTATCACGAAAGTACCCCTCCTTCAAACACTCGTTCCTACGCAAACTGCCATGTCTACTGAAGTCTTATCATGTAGTATGCCTAAACAACCATTGTTACCAAAATATGCTGTTGCTATACCACATTAGATGCGGCTTCATTATACACGACGGCGTTTTGGAGGACGGCATCCATTGTGAGGAATCGGAGTCACGTCTTTAATCATGTTAACTTCAAGGCCTGCCGCTTGCAAAGAGCGGATAGCGGCTTCACGGCCGGCTCCAGGACCTTTAACCATAACCTCGACAGTTTTCATGCCATGTTCCATAGCTGCTTTTGCAGCAGATTCAGCTGCCATTTGTGCAGCAAACGGAGTGGATTTACGGGAACCCTTAAATCCAAGACCGCCGGAGCTTGCCCATGAAATTGCGTTGCCATGTGGGTCTGTAATCGTAACAATCGTATTGTTGAAGGTGGAGCGGATATGCGCTACACCAGACTCAATATTTTTGCGATCACGACGTTTTGTACGTACGACTTTTTTTGGTTTAGCCATTGTTCAGTTATCCTCCCTTCTTATTTCTTCTTGTTCGCTACAGTACGACGAGGACCCTTACGAGTACGGGCATTCGTTTTCGTACGTTGTCCGCGAACCGGCAGGCCACGACGATGACGTACACCGCGGTAGCATCCGATTTCGATCAAACGCTTAATATTTAAAGAAATTTCACGACGCAGGTCACCCTCAACCTTGACCGTCTTGTCGATCGATTCGCGTAGTTTGCTAACCTCATCTTCCGTCAAATCACGAACACGAGTGTCCGGATTGATGCCTGTTGTGCTCAGGATTTTCTGGGAAGTCGTTTTACCGATTCCGAAAATGTAAGTTAAGGCGATCTCAACGCGTTTATCACGTGGCAAATCCACACCAGCTATACGTGCCATTTTACGCTACACCCCCTTCTTTAACCTTGTTTTTGTTTGTGCTTTGGATTTTCACAAATCACCATGACGTGGCCTTTGCGACGAATGACTTTGCATTTTTCGCAAATAGGCTTTACAGAAGGTCTTACCTTCATGTTGACTACCTCCCTAAAGTTTTGCGAAGCAAAACTCTCTTCGTAAGGATTAGCTAGGTTGCATCGCAATCCTAACTTCTAACATGTGATCGAGCTTTGCTTGGCAAAGCCCTCTTCACAAAGATGAACAAGTCTTACGTATCGTAAAACTTGTCTCGATAGCAGCCTGTATTACAGACTATTCCATCATACTGTAAAGACTAAACTTCAATCAACCTTAATATAGTACCACAAAATAAAAGTAAAAGATATGGTATCTATTTACGATATGTGATACGTCCTTTGGTCAGATCATAAGGTGATAATTGAACCACCACTTTGTCTCCCGTCAGGATCCGAATAAAGTGCATCCGCAATTTACCGGATACGTGAGCGAGAATTTGATGACCGTTCTCAAGCTCTACCTTGAAGGTAGCGTTAGGCAACGGCTCAATCACCGTTCCTTCTACTTCAATGACATCTTCTTTGGACACATTCAGTCTCCTTTCTCTTCGGCATTAGCATTGGCGGTTGCTATATATACGCTAACTGCATGACGCAGTTTACCGTTTGTCACCCTACCGCTTTCTTGCAAACTTTGAACAACCTCGCTGCTGATCATGGACTGAAGTTCAAGATGTTGAACGTTCTTACGTTTAGGCTGATCAAATTTGCGTTTGTCTCCATTCGCGATCAACACGAATCGGTCATCCACAATATCAATAATCACATAAACGTCGCCTGCATCTCTGCCTTTCAGCACCTTCGCCAGCTGGCCAACTTGTGGTACGGAGCGGTGCATCATTATAACCACCTACTCATCCAGCTTGGTAAGGATCTCCATGCCGTCCGCCGTGACTGCTACTGTATGCTCAAAGTGAGCACAGAGTGAACCGTCCACCGTAACGACTGTCCAATTATCTTCCAGCGTTCTTACGAATCGCTCTCCCGCATTAACCATCGGTTCAATAGCAAGTACCATGCCCGCTTTGAGCCTAGGTCCGCGATCAGGCGTACCGTAATTAGGAATCTGCGGCTCTTCATGCAGCTCTGTTCCTACGCCGTGACCGACATATTCACGAACGACCGAGAAGCCTGCATCTTCAATGTAACGTTGGATTGCATGCGATATCGTATATAAGCGCACATCAGGCTTAACAAGAGCCAGGCCGGCGAAAAGTGATCCTTCTGTCACATCCAGAAGTTTCTGTGCATCAGCGGATATTTCACCAACTGGATACGTCCATGCCGAGTCTCCATGATAGCCACGATATTGCGCACCTATATCAAGCGTAATGATGTCGCCTTCGTTCAATTTGCGTTTGCCGGGAAAGCCATGTACCAATTCATCGTTGACCGAAGCGCAAATGCTATAAGGAAAACCGTTGTAATCCTTAAAAGACGGCAAAGCGCCTTGACTGCGTATGAACTTGTCGGCGATGTGATCGAGTTCACCCGTCGTAATTCCAGGCTCGATTGATTTCGCCATGAGCCTGTGCGTTTCCGCGACGATCCGCCCTGCTTCTCTCATAAAGCCTAGTTCCGTTTCGGATTTACATATGATCATTACACCTGACCTCGCAGTATAGATACGATCTCTTTGGAAACCGAATCAATTTCCTGTTCTCCATCAACTTGACGAAGCAAACCTTTATCTTCATAAAACTTGAGGAGAGGTGCAGTTTTGTTGATATATTCGTCCAGTCGAGTGCCTACGCTCTCTTCGTTGTCGTCGGAGCGTTGGTACAGCTCACCGCCGCACTTATCACAAACACCTTCCTGAGCAGGAGGATTAAAGATCACATGATACGTAGATCCGCAAGACTTGCAGATACGACGTCCGGTAAGACGCGCCATCAGCTTATCACGATCTACCTTCAGGTTAATGACATGCTCCAGCTTTCTACCAAGCTCGTTCAGCAGTTCTTCCAGCGCTTCCGCTTGCGAAAGGGTTCTTGGAAAACCGTCCAATAAAAAACCATTTTCGCAATCGGACTGCTGCAGGCGCTCACGAACGATGCCAACTGTAACATCATCAGGCACCAGGAGGCCCTTATCAATATACTCCTTCGCTTTCATTCCTACAGGAGTACCCTGCTTCATTGCCAGACGAAATGCATCGCCTGTCGAAATATGCGGAATGCCGAATTCATTAACGATAACCTCAGCTTGTGTCCCTTTACCTGCTCCAGGAGGCCCCATGAATAAAACGTTCATGTTTTTTTCACTCCCTCCTAGAATCTCCTTACAAGAAACAGCATAATAGGCGCCAGGAGAGCTGAAGTTCAAACTCGGCCTGGTACCTATCTACTATTTATTAATAAAGCCTTTATAATGCCGTTTAATCAATTGTCCCTCAATGGTCTTCATCGTATCCAGTGCAACACCGATCACGATCAGAATCGAGGTTCCACCGATTTGTACAGTCTTAGGCAGGTGAGCCAAAGCACCTAAACCAACCGGAAGAATCGAAATTACGGCCAGGAACAGAGCTCCTGTCATTGTCAGACGCGTCAATACCCGCGTCAAATAAGTTTGTGTCGCCTTACCCGGACGAATGCCTGGAATAAATCCGCCATTCTTCTTCATGTTCTCAGCAAGCTGCTGAGGGTTCATCTGCACGAAAGTATAGAAGAACGTGAATCCGATAATCATCACAACATAAAGCACCATACCTAATGCATGGTCAATGGCCAAGTTCTTGCTGACCCATTGCGCCCAGCCATGAGTTGACCAGAAGCTGGCAATGATAACCGGGAATTGTAGAAGCGATACAGCAAAGATGACTGGAATAACGCCTGCCGAGTTAATCTTCAGCGGAATATGTGTATTCTGGCCACCATACATCTTATTGCCCACAACGCGCTTAGCATATTGCACTGGAATTTTACGAATCGCTTGTTGGATGTAGATTACACCAATAACGATAAGTACGCAGACCAATACGATTGCAATTCCCTTTACCACATTCATGAAGGTTTGTCCTTCAACGATAAATTCGGAACGAGCAATGTTCTGGATATGAGACGGGAATCCAGCAACGATCCCAGCGAAGATAATCAACGAGATCCCGTTACCAATCCCTTTATCCGTGATCTGCTCACCAAGCCACATTAAGAACGAAGTACCAGCAGTCAGCACAATTGCAATAACAAGGTAATCCGCAAATGTAGCATTTGGTACCATATCAGTACCATACAAGCGGTTGAATCCGATCGAAGTCGCGAACGCTTGAATCAATGCCAAAATTACCGTGCCGTAGCGGGTAATCTGGGCCATTTTCTTCTTACCATACTCCCCTTGCTTCGCCCATTCCGCAAACTTCGGAATAACGTCCATAGAGAGCAGTTGAACAATAATGGACGCCGTAATATACGGCATGATCCCGAGCGCAAAGATGGAGAAGTTCTTGAGAGCACCGCCCGAGAAGGTGTTCAGGAACCCGAACAAGTCGCTCCCTGCATTGTTGACCGTCTCAAACACCCGGGTGTCAACACCCGGAACCGGAACAAAAGATCCGATCCGATAGATGATAAAGATAAACAATGTAAACAGAATACGCGTGCGCAGGTCCTTCACGTTCCAAATGTTCTTAATGGTTTTAAACATTAGATCACCTCGGTTTTACCGCCGGCAGCCTCGATTTTCTCTACCGCAGATTGAGAGAACTTATTTGCTTTAACCGTCAATTTGACAGTAACTTCACCGTTGCCAAGAATCTTGATGCCGCTTTTAGCGTTTTTCACGATACCTTGATCCATCAACAGTTCAGGAGTAACCTCTGTACCCGCCGCAAAGCTGTTAAGTTCCTCGATGTTCACAATCGCATACTCTTTCCGCGTCGGATTGATAAATCCGCGTTTTGGCAAGCGACGATACAACGGGTTTTGACCGCCTTCGAAGCCCGGACGAACACCACCGCCGGAACGAGCGTTTTGACCTTTGTGACCACGCGTAGATGTTTTACCCATACCACTACCAGTACCGCGACCAACGCGTTTGCGTTCGTGACGGGAACCAGCAGCTGGGGAAAGCTCATGTAACTTCATCGTTCGTTGCACCTCCTTATTTATTGTTGGCATTAGCCCATAACGTTAACCCGCTTAACGCGGGTCAGTCAGTACTGAATGCAGTTATCGCTTCAGATTACTCCGCAATCTCTTGAACCTTAACCAAGTGGCTTACTTGATTAACCATGCCACGAATAGCAGGATTATCGTTATGAACCACAGTTTGGTTAATTTTGCGAAGTCCCAATGTTTTCACGGTAGTACGTTGGTTCTCCGGACGTCCGATCAAACTACGCACGAGGGTAATTTGCAATTTAGCCATGAGAATTCCCTCCTTAACCGAGTAGTTCTTCGACGGATTTACCGCGTAATTTCGCAACATCCTCAGCGCGTTTCAGACGGGAAAGACCCTCCAAAGTCGCGTTGACCATGTTGATGGAATTCGAAGAACCTAAAGATTTTGTAAGAATGTCGCCTACGCCTGCAAGTTCGAGAACCGCACGAACAGGACCACCGGCGATAACTCCTGTACCTTCTGATGCTGGTTTCAACAGAACGCTACCAGCGCCAAAACGTCCAGTTACCAGGTGAGGGATTGTAGTCCCTACGATTGGTACGTAGATAAGATTTTTCTTCGCATCGTCGATACCTTTGCGAATCGCATCTGGAACCTCGCCAGCTTTACCGATACCAGCACCAACCCAGCCTTTGCCGTCACCGACAACAACCAGTGCGCTGAAGCTAAAACGACGTCCGCCTTTAACTACTTTAGCAACACGGTTAATGTGTACTACTCTTTCAGTCAGTTCTAAAGTGTTCGGATCTACACGCAAGTGATTAACCTCCTTTTATAAATATTTTTAGAATTCAAGACCTGCTTCACGAGCTGCTTCTGCCAAAGCTTGAATTCGTCCATGATACAAGTAACCGCCGCGGTCGAATACCACAACTTTCTTGCCTTGCTCTTGTGCACGCTTAGCGATCATTTCTCCAACTTTACGTGCAGATTCAACGTTACCGCCGTTCTTGATTTCACCGCTAAGTTCTTTATCAACTGTCGAAGCGGATACGATCGTTACACCAGCCACATCATCGATCAATTGAGCATAGATGTGTTTGGAAGAACGGAATACGTTAAGTCTTGGACGTTCAGCCGTACCAGTCACTTTTTTACGTACACGCAAATGTCTTTTTAGACGCGCTTTATTCTTATCGCCTTTAGTGATCATGACTTTCATTTCACTCCCTTCGGTTTACCTTCAAGCCATTTCGATTATGCTGCCTTCAGGCAAGCATAATAAGAAGAAACATTATTTCTTCTTACCAGCTTTACCTTCTTTGCGAATAATACGTTCGCCTTCATACTTGATACCTTTACCTTTGTAAGGCTCAGGTGCACGTACAGCACGAACTTTCGCAGCATATTCGCCTACGCGTTCTTTGTTGATCCCTTTAACGATGATCTTTGTGTTGGCAGGGACTTCAAATTCGATGCCTGCTTCCGGAGTGATTTCTACCGGATGGGAGTAACCCACGTTGAGTACCAGTTTCTCGCCGGATTTGCTTGCGCGGTATCCGACACCAACTAGTTCAAGAGTCTTGGAATAACCTTCAGTTACCCCGCTCACCATGTTGCTCACTACACTGCGAGTAGTACCGTGCAGGGAACGATGCAATTTATTATCAGAAGGACGTTCTACGAGGATTTGGTTGTCTTCAACCGTTACCTTAATGTCCTTATGAATCTCACGAGTCAAAGTGCCTTTAGGGCCCTTCACTGTAATGACGCTATTGTTAAGTGTGACATCCACACCACTAGGTACTGTAATTGGTTTGCGACCAATACGTGACATTTGCTGCACCTCCTTGTTTTGTGACGTTAATTACCAAACGTAGCAGAGAACTTCTCCGCCGGCTTTCGCTTGACGAGCTTCCTTATCGGTCATAACTCCCTTGGAAGTAGAGATAATCGCGATACCCAAGCCGCCGAGAACACGCGGAACTTCGTTACTCTTCGTATATACGCGAAGACCTGGTTTACTGATTCTTTTCAAACCAGTAATAACGCGCTCGTTATTGGATCCGTATTTCAAGAAAACACGAATGATCCCTTGTTTATTATCATCGATATACTCCGCATCACGGATGAAACCTTCGCGTTTCAAGATCTCAGCGATTTGTTTCTTGATCGTGGATGCAGGCATTTCCACCGTTTCGTGACGAACTGTGTTCGCATTACGAATACGTGTAAGCATATCTGCAATTGGATCTGAAATGTTCATTCATGAAACCTCCTTCCCGTTGTTGATGGTTTACCAGCTTGCCTTCTTAACGCCAGGGATCTGGCCTTTATATGCTAATTCGCGGAAGCAAATTCTGCAGATTTTAAACTTTTGCAATACAGAATGTGGACGACCACAACGTTCGCAGCGAGTATAAGCCCGCACTTTGAATTTTGGCGCACGTTGCTGTTTAACTTTCATTGAAGTTTTTGCCACTAAACCTGACACCTCCTAAATAATTTCGGAGCTGATATGCCATTTATTATTTAACAAATGGCATTCCGAGCCCTGTAAGCAGCTCGCGGGACTCTTCGTCCGTTTTAGCTGTCGTAACGATAACGATATCCATACCACGTACTTTATCAACTTTGTCATACTCGATCTCTGGGAAGATCAATTGTTCCTTAAGACCAAGTGTGTAGTTACCGCGTCCATCGAACGCTTTGTTCGATACGCCGTGGAAGTCACGAACGCGTGGAAGCGTTACATTGAACAATTTGTCGAGGAAATAGTACATACGCTCGCCGCGAAGAGTTACCTTCACACCGATTGGCATGTTCTCGCGAAGTTTGAAACCAGCGATGGATTTCTTAGCGCGAGTGATTACTGGTTTTTGACCAGCGATAAGTTGCATATCATTAACAGCAGAATCAAGCACCTTCGAGTTAGCAACAGCGTCACCAACACCCATGTTAATAACTACTTTCTCGATTTTCGGTACTTGCATCACTGTAGAGTAGTTGAATTTTTGAATCAAAGCAGGTGTTACTTCGTTCAAATAGCGTTCTTTCAATCTAACTGCCATGAATCATGGACCTCCTTTCTTAAGTTCCTGGATTAGTCGATTACTTCACCGGATTTTTTAGCTACACGAACCTTCTTGCCGTTGTCCAATACTTTGTAACCGATACGAGTTACTTTTCCGCTCTTAGGATCAACGTGCATTACGTTCGATACATGAATCGGAGCTTCCTTCTCGATAATGCCGCCTTGTGGATTCAACTGGCTAGGCTTTTGGTGTTTCTTCACCATGTTCACGCCTTCCACAAGAACGCGGTTCTCACGAGGATAAGCGGCGATGACGCGGCCTTTTTTGCCTTTGTCTTTACCGGAGATCACGATAACCGTGTCGTCCTTCTTAACATGAAGCTTATTGTTATGGGATTCCAGAATCTTTTTCAATCTAGGCATCTATTTACACCTCCTGTTTCGCACAGCTTAACGTACCATAGGATACGCCATCTTTATTAGATAACTTCCGGAGCCAAGGAAACGATTTTCATGAAGTCTTTATCGCGAAGTTCGCGGGCAACTGGTCCGAAAATACGAGTACCACGTGGGCTCTTGTCTTCTTTAACAACTACCGCTGCGTTCTCATCAAATGCGATGTAAGAACCGTCTTTACGACGTACGGAACGTTTTGTACGAACAACAACCGCTCTGACTACATCACCCTTTTTGACAACGCCGCCTGGTGTTGCTTGTTTCACAGAACAAACGATCAAATCGCCAATTTGTGCTGTGCGTGAACGACCAGTACCACCCAAAACGCGAATACACATCAGTTCCTTCGCGCCAGAGTTATCAGCAACATGCAAACGTGTAAATGGTTGAATCATCGTTATATCCTCCCTTCGATCAAAACTACGGTGCTATTAAATAACAATTGCTTTTTCAACAACTTCAACGAGTCTCCAGCGCTTGTCTTTAGACAACGGGCGTGTTTCAGCAATTTTAACAGTATCACCGATTTTAGCTGTGTTATTTTCATCATGCGCTTTAAATTTCTTCGTATATTTCATACGTTTATGATAAAGATCATGCTTCTTGTAGGTTTCTACTGCTACAACAATGGTCTTATCCATTTTGTCGCTTACGACTTTACCAATTTGCACTTTACGGGCGTTACGTTCGCTCATGGTTAGCCTCCTTCCTGAACATTCGCGCTTGGTCCGAGCCAGGCGCAATATTAGCTAATCCCAAGTTCTCTTTGACGTAATACGGTTTTAGCACGAGCTATTTCCTTACGCACATCACGGATCCGAGTCGGGTTATCAAGCTGGCCAGTAGCCAATTGAAAACGGAGGTTAAAGAGTTCTTCTTTAAATCCTGCAACTTTTTGTTCAATCTCAGCAGTGGTTAAGTTGCGAAGTTCATTAGCTTTCATTTGCTTCACCACCCAATTCTTCACGTTTCACAAACTTAGTCTTGATTGGCAGTTTGTGAGCGGCAAGACGCATAGCTTCACGAGCAACTTCCTCCGATACACCGGCAAGTTCAAACATGATCTTACCAGGTTTCACAACTGCAACCCATTTTTCTACGTTACCTTTACCGCTACCCATCCGAACTTCAAGAGGCTTTTGAGTAATCGGCTTGTCAGGGAAAATTTTGATCCATACTTTACCGCCCCGTTTGATGTAACGCGTCATTGCAATACGCGCTGCTTCAATTTGACGGTTTGTAATCCAAGTTGGCTCAAGAGCTTGCAGGCCGTATTCACCGAAGTTCAATTCAGTGCCGCCTTTTGCTTGACCTCTCAGACTACCGCGTTGTTGCTTGCGGTGTTTTACACGTTTTGGTACCAACATGATTAGTTGCCTCCTTCCTGAGCAGCTGGTTGTTTCTTAGCCGTAGGAAGAACCTCTCCACGATAGATCCATACTTTCACGCCAATACGTCCATAAGTCGTATGTGCTTCTGCCGTACCGTAATCGATGTCGGCGCGGAGCGTATGAAGTGGAACAGTTCCTTCACTGTAGCCCTCTGTACGAGCAATTTCAGCACCGCCGAGACGACCGCTGACTGCTGTCTTAATCCCTTTCGCTCCTGAACGCATAGTTCTTTGGATTGCTTGCTTCAAAGCACGACGGAAAGAAACACGACGTTCCAATTGTTGTGCGATGCTCTCAGCAACGAGAATTGCGTCAAGATCAGGGTGTTTAATTTCAGAAATATTGATGTGAACCTTCTTGCCGCCTGCGATCTTAGTAATTTCGTTACGCAGATTTTCAACTTCCGAACCACCTTTACCGATAACCATACCTGGTTTCGCAGTGTGGATCGTCACGTTCACACGATTAGCCGCTCTCTCGATTTCGATGCGAGATACTGCGGAGTCTTTCAATTTATTCTTCAGGTGTTCACGAATTTTAACGTCTTCAAGCAAGAGATCACCGAAATCTTTGCCTGCATACCATTTGGATTCCCAATCACGGATAATCCCTACTCGTAATCCGACCGGATTTACCTTTTGGCCCACACGTTTTCCCTCCTTATTTTTCGGATACCACCAAAGTAATGTGGCTTGTGCGTTTGTTGATCCGGCTAGCACGTCCCATTGCACGAGGGCGGAAACGTTTCATTGTCGGACCTTGGTTTACGTAAGCTTGCGTAATAACCAATTTATTTACATCCATAGAATAGTTGTGTTCAGCATTAGCAATCGCCGAATTCAGAAGCTTCTCCACGATCGGGGATGCGCCCTTTGGAGTATGGCGGAGAATTGCGATCGCTTCGCCAACTTGCTTACCACGGATCAAGTCAACTACGAGTTGAGCTTTGCGGGGAGCAATGCGAACAGACTTTACATGTGCTTTAGCTTCCATGTGTTGTTACCTCCTCTCAAACGAAGAACTTATCGTTTAGCGTCTCGTTTTCTTGTCGTCATCCGTATGACCTTTGTAGGTACGGGTTGGAGCAAATTCACCAAGTTTATGTCCTACCATGTCCTCTGTTACGTATACCGGTACGTGCTTACGTCCGTCGTATACACCAAAAGTATGGCCGATGAATTGTGGGAAAATCGTCGAACGGCGCGACCAAGTTTTAATAACCACTTTCTTGTTCGATGCGTTCGCTTCTTCCACCTTTTTCAACATATATCCGTCAATAAAAGGTCCTTTTTTAAGACTACGGCTCATTTAATATCCTCCCTTCATACTGCTTGTTTAGAACTATAATTCACTGCCGTGAAGTGATCCGCGAGGCGCGGATTACTTCGTGCGGCCACGAACGATATACTTGTCAGATGCTTTGCCTTTTTTACGCGTTTTGTAACCAAGAGTTGGTTTGCCCCAAGGAGACAATGGCGATTTACGGCCGATCGGAGCACGACCTTCACCACCACCGTGAGGGTGATCGTTAGGGTTCATAACAACACCGCGAACTTCAGGACGTTGTCCTTTCCAGCGATTACGACCAGCTTTACCGATCTTGATCAATTCATGGTCTGCATTACCTACAGAACCGATTGTAGCGCGGCAAACCTTGAGAATTTTACGCATTTCGCCAGAAGAAAGACGAACTGTTACGTATTTTTCTTCTTTACCGAGCAATTGAGCTTCAGTACCAGCAGCACGAACGAGTTGTCCGCCTTTACCTGGTTTCAACTCAATGTTGTGGATAACTGTACCCACCGGGATGTTCTCGAGTGGAAGTGCATTACCGATTTTGATGTCGGAACCTACGCCAGACTCGATAACGTCGCCCACTTTAAGCCCTTGTGGAGCAATAATGTAGCGTTTTTCACCGTCAGCATAGTGGATCAAAGCGATGTTAGAAGTCCGGTTCGGGTCGTACTCGATAGTAGCAACGCGGCCTGGAATTCCATCTTTGTTCCGTTTGAAGTCGATGATACGATATTTACGTTTGTGTCCACCGCCATGGTGACGCACAGTGATTTTACCTTGGTTGTTGCGGCCAGCTGTTTTGCTCAGCGGCGCAAGCAAGGATTTCTCCGGAGTATCTGTAGTGATTTCTTCGAATGTCGATACGGACATTCCACGTCTTGCCGGAGATGTCGGTTTATACTTTTTGATAGGCACTAGATTTCCCTCCTTACTTTAGACAATTTTATACCGATTCAAAGAATTCGAGCGGTTTGCTGTCCGGAGTCAAAGTCACGAACGCTTTCTTCCATTCCGGAGTATAACCGAAATGACGTCCATAACGTTTTGGCTTGCCAGGAACACGCAGAGTATTCACATTGCTCACTTTAACTTTGAAGATCTCTTCAACCGCTTTTTTAATTTCGGTCTTGTTAGCACGAATGTCAACTTCGAACACATATTTAAGCTCGTTCATGTAATCAGCAGTACGTTCTGTGATTAACGGACGCTTAATAATATCACGAGGATCCTTCATTACGCGAGCACCTCCTCTACCTTCTGAACTGCTTCCTTCGTAATGATCAGTTTGTCGTGCGCGAGCACGTCAAGAACATTAATGCCGTCAGCTGCTACGAACTTAACACCAGGAATGTTACGAGCGGAAAGTGCTACATTGTCGTCATAGCTAGGAGCTACAACAAGCGCCTTACGATCAACCTTCAGATTGTTCAGGATTGCAGCAAATTCTTTGGTCTTAGGTGCGTTCAAGCTCAATGCATCAAGTACGATAATGTCCTGATCGATCACTTTAGCAGACAAAGCCGATTTGATCGCCAGACGACGAACTTTCTTCGGCAGTCTGTAAGAATAACTGCGTGGAGTCGGTCCAAATACAATACCGCCACCAACCCATTGTGGCGAACGGATCGAACCTTGACGGGCACGTCCTGTTCCTTTTTGCTTCCAAGGTTTACGACCACCGCCGCGAACTTCGGAGCGTCCTTTTACTTTATGGGTACCAAAGCGAAGGGAAGCACGTTGCATAACAACAGCTTCATGAAGCACATGAGTGTTCGGTTCGATACCGAATACCGCATCGTTCAATTCTACTTCACCAACTTGGCTACCGCTAATATTAAAAAGTGCTACTTTTGGCATTTTCTGTTCCTCCTTTCTCAGTTAATTATTTTTTGATGGTTTCTTTAACTTTTACGAAACTATTTTTAGGACCTGGGATCGAACCTTTAACGAGCAGTACGTTACGTTCTGCATCAACTCTTACGATTTCAAGGTTTTGAATCGTTACAGTGTCGCTACCCATATGTCCTGGAAGACGTTTGCCTTTAGGAACACGGTTCGCTTGGATGGAACCCATGGAACCAGGTCTACGATGGTAACGGGAACCGTGAGACATAGGTCCGCGGCTTTGTCCCCAACGCTTGATTACGCCTTGGAAACCTTTACCCTTCGAAACACCTGTTACGTCAACAAATTCGCCCTCAGCAAAAATATCAACCTTGACCTCCTGGCCAACTTCATATCCTGCCAAGTCAACACCGCGAACTTCGCGAACGTAGCGCTTAGGCGTTGTATTTGCCTTTTTCGCATGGCCAGCTTCCGGCTTAGTTACTCTACTTTCTTTCTTATCGGAGTAACCAAGTTGGATCGCTTCATAGCCATCGTTCTCTACGTCTTTCTTTTGCAGAACTACGTTAGAGCTTGCTTCAATAACTGTTACAGGAATGACATTACCTTCTGGGGTAAATACTTGAGTCATTCCGAGCTTTTTCCCTAAGATACCTTTCATGTTGACACCTCTTTTCCTCTTTCGTTTCCATTCATTAATGGATATTACAATTTAATCTCGATATCTACACCGGACGGCAGGTCCAAGCGCATCAAGGCATCCACAGTTTGTGGAGTCGGGTTCACAATATCGATCAAACGCTTATGAGTACGCATTTCGAATTGTTCCCGAGAATCCTTGTACTTGTGTACCGCACGGAGAATAGTAATCACTTGTTTCTCAGTTGGAAGCGGAATCGGTCCAGATACACCAGCACCCGAACGTTTTGCCGTTTCAACGATTTTCTCTGCGGATTGATCAAGAATTCTGTGGTCGTAAGCTTTCAAACGAATACGAATTTTTTGCTTTGCCATTTCATTCCCTCCTTCTATCGCCCAATTTGAGATCGGACATACTCCGTGGAAATTTTCTAACTGCCAACCCATGGCAAAGGGGCCGGGTGTGTCAGTAACCTCCCACATCATCGCAACGTCACAGAACAACATTCATTATTATATAGAAAAGCTGTGCTCATTGCAAGCAAAATTTAATATATTTATCTTATAATTCTGAATCTTATAATTCTGAGGCTGCCGCGTTCAATTGCTCTGCTGATCTGGCGACCTGAGACATGGCTGAACCGATTTCTTCTATTATATAGACGAGATGTTTGAAGCTTCCTGACCTCCTGCGCTACCACGGTCAATCCCAGCCCATGTTCACCGGCTCTCGCCGCTTCAATAGCCGTGAGCAAAATCAGCCAAGTGCTGAATTACCCAACCCGCTTATGAACCTTTGCAATTGCCAGCCGTTTTATGATGAATTCCTGACCGATTTCACCGTTGAACATCTCAAGCAAATGCCCCTCCAACGTCTGTTTAAGTCGTTCGATCGTACTATGTTGCTCTATGATCTCCTTAAGCTTATCTATCGGTCGACGGAAAGAATAATATTTTGCTTTAATTCAACCGAACCGTACAGTGCAAAAAGACTCGTTCCATAAGGAACGAGTCTCTAAGAAGCGTGAGCTTAAATTATTTGCTGATGGATACAACAGCGCCGGATCCAACAGTACGTCCACCTTCACGGATGGAGAAGCGAGTTCCTTCTTCAATCGCGATTGGGGAGATCAGGGCAACGGCAACTTCGATGTTGTCGCCAGGCATAACCATTTCAGTACCTTCTGGCAGGCTGATAACACCTGTTACGTCAGTTGTACGGAAATAGAATTGTGGACGGTAACCTGTGAAGAAAGGTTTATGACGTCCGCCTTCTTCTTTAGTCAATACGTATACTTGAGCGGAAAACTCAGTATGCGGATTAACGGAAGCTGGTTTAGCCAATACTTGACCGCGCTCGATTTGGTTACGGTCAACACCACGGAGCAATGCACCGATGTTGTCGCCTGCTTCAGCGGAATCAAGCAATTTACGGAACATTTCTACGCCAGTTACGACGGATTTCTTAGTTTCTTCCTTGATACCAACGATTTCAATTTCGTCGCCGACTTTAACAGTACCACGCTCTACACGGCCTGTAGCAACTGTACCACGGCCAGTGATGGAGAATACGTCCTCGACAGGCATAAGGAATGGCTTGTCAACTGGACGCTCTGGAAGCGGAATGTACTCGTCGATGATTTCGAACATCTCAACGATTTTCTTAGCCCAGTCACCTTCTGGGTTCATAAGAGCTTCACGAGCCGAACCTTGGATGATTGGAGTGTCATCGCCAGGGAATTCGTATTCGTTCAGCAAGTCGCGAACTTCCATTTCAACCAATTCAAGAAGTTCAGCGTCTTCAACCATGTCGCATTTGTTCAAGAATACAACGATGTAAGGAACGCCTACGTTACGGGACAACAGGATGTGTTCGCGAGTTTGCGGCATTGGGCCGTCAGCTGCGGATACAACCAGGATCGCTCCGTCCATTTGTGCAGCACCAGTGATCATGTTTTTAACATAGTCGGCGTGCCCTGGGCAGTCAACGTGTGCGTAGTGACGGTTAGGAGTCTCATATTCCACGTGGGAAGTTGAGATCGTGATACCGCGCTCGCGCTCTTCTGGAGCCTTGTCGATTTGATCAAATGACATAGCAGCACCGCCGTAAGTTTTGGACAATACAGTTGTGATTGCTGCAGTCAGAGTAGTTTTACCATGGTCAACGTGACCAATTGTACCGATGTTAACATGCGGTTTTGTACGTTCGTATTTAGCCTTTGCCATTTTAAACATTTCCTCCTTAAAAATAAGATTAATATGTTGGACTAACCTGGGAGCAAATCCTTAATTCAGGTCATCTACTCCCGGCTAGCAAATACAATGATTACTCTGCAGAACCTTTATGCTTCGATACGATCTCTTCGGAGATGTTACGTGGAACTTCTTCATAGTGAGACAATTCCATCGAGAACACGCCGCGTCCTTGCGTACCGGAACGAAGAGTTGTGGAGTAACCGAACATTTCGGAAAGAGGCACTTTCGCGCGGATGATTTGAGCGCCACCACGTGAGTCCATACCTTCGATACGGCCACGACGAGAGTTAAGCATACCCATAACATCACCCATGTACTCTTCCGGAACAGTAACTTCAACCTTCATGATTGGCTCAAGCAGAACCGGTTGTGCTTTTTCCTTAGCAGCCTTAAGCGCCATGGATCCAGCGATCTTAAACGCCATTTCACTGGAGTCAACGTCATGGTACGAACCGTCAACGATTGTAGCCTTCACGTCCACTACAGGGAAACCAGCGAGAACACCGTTCTTCATTGCTTCTTCGATACCTTGTTGAGCAGGTGCGATGTATTCTCTAGGAACCGAACCACCGACAATCTTGCTCTCGAATTGGTTGCCTGAACCTGCTTCAAGCGGTTCGAACTCAACCCATACGTGACCGTATTGACCACGACCACCGGATTGGCGAACGAATTTACCTTCAACGCGCGCAGGAACCTTGAATGTCTCACGGTAAGCAACCTGTGGTTTACCCACGTTGGTCTCTACCTTGAACTCACGGCGCATACGCTCGATGATGATATCGAGGTGAAGCTCACCCATACCAGCCAAGATCGTCTGACCTGTCTCTTCGTCTGTATGAGCACGAAGGGTAGGGTCTTCCTCAGTCAATTTACCAAGGGCAACGCTCATCTTGTCTTGGTCCGCTTTTGTCTTAGGTTCAACAGCAATTTCGATAACCGGATCAGGGAAGTTCATCGATTCCAGAATTACTGGAGACTTCTCATCACACAGTGTATCACCAGTTCCTGTGTCTTTCAAACCAACAGCTGCTGCGATATCACCAGCGTATACTTCGCTGATCTCTTTACGGCTGTTAGCATGCATTTGCAGGATACGTCCGATACGTTCGCGCTTGTTCTTCGTTGCGTTCAGTACATACGAACCGGATTGCAAAATACCGGAGTATACACGGAAGAACGTAAGTTTACCAACGTAAGGGTCTGTCATAATCTTGAATGCAAGCGCTGAGAACGGCTCTTCGTCAGAAGAATGACGTTCAACCTCAGTACCGTCATCCAAGTGGCCTTGAATGCTTGGCACATCGATTGGCGCAGGCAAGAAGTCTACGACTGCATCAAGCATAAGCTGGATGCCTTTGTTACGATAAGAGGAACCGCACACAACTGGGAAGATCTTAACTTCTACTACACCTTTACGAAGAGCTGCTTTCAGTTCTTCGATAGTGATTTCTTCACCTTCAAGGTATTTCATAGTCAATTCTTCATCAAGTTCTGCAACCTTCTCTACCAATTCTGCACGAAGTTCTTCAACTTTTGCTGCATAATCAGCAGGAATTTCAGTTTCCTCGATATTTTGACCTAAGTCATCTTTGTACATGTAAGCCTTTTGAGCGATCAAGTCGATAATACCGACGAAATCATTCTCGGCTCCGATAGGCAATTGGATAGCTACTGCATTTGCTTGCAAACGCTCGCGCATATCGTTAACTACGTTAAGATAATCTGCGCCGATGATATCCATTTTATTGACATAAGCGATACGAGGAACGCTATATTTGTCAGCCTGTCTCCATACAGTTTCAGACTGAGGCTCTACGCCTTCCTTCGCACTGAACACGCCTACTGCCCCGTCCAATACACGCAGGGAACGTTCAACTTCTACTGTGAAGTCAACGTGTCCCGGGGTATCGATGATATTTACGCGGTGACCTTTCCAAGAAGCGGTCGTAGCAGCGGACGTAATCGTAATTCCGCGCTCTTGTTCCTGCTCCATCCAGTCCATCGTCGCGGAGCCTTCGTGAGTCTCCCCAATCTTATGGTTAATACCGGTGTAGAACAAGATACGTTCCGTCGTGGTAGTTTTACCGGCGTCAATATGCGCCATGATCCCGATGTTACGTGTATTTTTCAAGGAGAACTCTCTTGCCATGCAATTTTTCTCCCTTCAAAATAGAAGTTTATTATTAGTTGCTGAATCCTACCAACGATAGTGTGCGAACGCTTTGTTCGCTTCAGCCATTTTATGCGTGTCTTCGCGTTTCTTAACGGAAGCACCCGTGTTATTGGAAGCATCGATAATCTCTGCTGCCAAACGCTCTTCCATAGTCTTCTCGCCGCGGTTGCGGGAGTAGTTTACGAGCCAACGTAATCCCAAGGAAGTACGTCTTTCCGGTTTAACCTCGATCGGCACTTGGTAGTTAGCACCACCTACACGACGAGCTTTAACTTCCAAGACTGGCATAATATTTTTAAGCGCTGCTTCAAACACTTCCATTGGGTCATTGCCCGTACGTTCTTGAATGATGTTGAACGAATTGTACAGAATGCTTTGTGCAACGCCGCGCTTACCGTCGATCATAATGCGGTTGATCAGGCGAGTAACAAGTTTGCTGTTATACACCGGATCCGGCAATACGTCTCTTTTTGTAACTGGACCTTTGCGTGGCATAGTTATCCCCCTTTCATTATTAGTCCAAACCTATTTTCGAAAAATATTATTTCTTAGCTTTTGGACGTTTAGCACCATACTTGGAACGAGCTTGCATCCGGTTGTTAACACCAGCGGTATCAAGCGCACCGCGCACGATGTGGTAACGTACCCCCGGAAGGTCTTTTACCCGTCCACCACGAATCAAAACAACGCTGTGTTCTTGCAGGTTGTGACCGATCCCTGGAATGTAAGCCGTCACCTCAACACGGTTCGTCAAACGAACACGGGCATATTTACGAAGTGCGGAGTTCGGTTTCTTCGGAGTCATCGTACCTACACGAGTACAAACACCACGTTTTTGTGGGGAACTAAGATCGGTAGCTTCACGTTTAAGAGCGTTATAACCTCTTTGCAATGCTGGCGATTTAGATTTGTACACCTTGTCTTGACGTCCTTTACGGACTAATTGGTTAATTGTTGGCATGTTGTTGCCACCCCCTTCCTCGATTCTTTAACATTCTTTACAAACCTTTTGTTAAGCCCACAGACCCAGGCGGTTCATAAAAGAACAAATGAAAAGTTTTTGCCGTTAAGGAATCCCTTCAGCAAAAACATTCCTATCAAACTATGGTTTTACAACCGCAGCCATCGCTGCACCAACTTCAATCCCGCAGGCTTTGCCGAGATTATGCATCGTGTCCACTAAAGTGACCTTAACCGCATGCTGATTGCATAATGCGATGATCTTCGATTTCAAACGTGGATCTGCATCTTCAGCTACATATACTTCCTCGGCTCGTCCAAGCTCGACGATACGCATCGTTTGCTTGGTGCCGATTTTAACATGAGCGTCCTGTAATCCTTTATCGTAAGACATATCATCGTCCTCCAAAGTACAGGGAATTCCGTACTCACGCACTACGATATATTATCATTCTCGTTACGCGATGTCAAGCAATTTCTATCACTATTTTTTCCAGCCAAACAGTGACTGTAAGAACACAGATACAACACAGATAAACAGTTCTCTTCTGAACATAAATCGTGATCCGAACGGTACTATACCGCCCGGATCACGCTGTTAAGTTAGTTACTCTACAGATACAGTCTCCAGATTCTCCTCAGTCGCCTCGTTGCCTTCCGGCTCATCGAATTGAACATTGCGATACTGGTTCATACCAGTACCTGCCGGAATCAGCTTACCGATGATGACATTCTCTTTCAGGCCGAGCAGTTTATCCACTTTGCCTTTGATTGCCGCATCAGTGAGGACGCGAGTTGTCTCCTGGAAGGATGCTGCCGACAAGAAGGAATCTGTCTCAAGCGATGCCTTGGTGATACCCAGCAATACTGGCTTGGCCACGGCAGGCTCTTGACCTGAAAGAATCGCTTCTTTGTTGGCTTTCTCATATTCATGCAGGTCGACGAACGAGCCTGGCAAGAGCGTAGTATCGCCGGAATCGACAATACGGATCTTACGAAGCATCTGTCTAACCATAACTTCAATGTGTTTATCGTTGATTTCTACGCCCTGGTTACGATATACGCGCTGTACTTCCTGCAGAATGTAGTTCTGTACGCCGCGAATACCTTTGATACGCAGAATCTCTTTCGGGTCAATCGAACCGTCGGTCAGTTCATCCCCAGCTTCAATATGCTGGCCTTCGCTTACGCGCAGACGGGAACCGTAAGTAACCGAGTAGGTCTTGGTTTCTGCTTCGCCTTCAACTTCGATCTCACGACGATCTTTGGCCTCGCGAATCTCCTTCACGACACCATCAATCTCACTGATCGTAGCTTGCCCTTTCGGATTCCGGGCTTCGAACAGCTCCTGAATACGCGGCAAACCTTGCGTAATATCGTCACCGGCAACACCGCCGGTATGGAACGTACGCATTGTAAGCTGAGTCCCTGGTTCACCAATGGATTGAGCGGCGATAATACCAACTGCTTCACCAATCTCAACATGTTTGCCAGTAGCCAGGTTGCGGCCATAGCACTTCTTACATACGCCATGGCGAGCACGGCAGCTAAGCACCGAACGGATCTGCAGCTTCATAACGCCTGCATTTACAATCGCATTTGCCTTATCGCTATCGATCAACTCATTGCGATGAACGATAATCTCACCGGTCTCCGGATGCTTGATCGTCTCGAAGGAGTAACGTCCCTCAATACGGTCATACAGGTTCTCGATAATTTCCTTACCGTCTTCAATCCGGCTAACCGTGATCCCTTTGTCGGTTCCGCAATCATCCTCGCGAACGATTACGTCCTGCGCAACGTCAACGAGACGGCGTGTCAGGTAACCTGAGTCAGCAGTACGAAGCGCGGTATCGGCCAGACCTTTACGCGCACCGTGTGTGGAGATAAAGTACTCCAAGACTGTCAGACCTTCACGGAAGTTCGCTTTGATTGGCAGCTCATAAATTCGGCCGGATGGCGTAGCCATGAGACCCCGCATACCACCGAGCTGGGTGATCTGCGACTTGTTACCCCGCGCCTTAGAGTCAACCATGAGCATGATCGAATTGAAGCGATCCATGGATTTCATCAGGACATCGGTAATTTGGTCTTTGGCCTTCGACCAGATATCGATAACGCGGTCATACCGTTCTTCATCGGTAATCAAGCCGCGGCGATATTGATTGGTAATAACTTGTACTTTATCTTCAGACTCACGCATGATGTCCTGCTTCGCATCAGGCACGACAACGTCGGCAACCGCGATACTAACACCTGCGCGCGTCGAATACGTAAAGCCGGTTTGCTTGATTCTGTCGAGAATCACCGAAGTTTCCGTCGTTTGATAAATTTCAAAGCAACGGCCGATAATTTCGCCCAGATATTCCTTACCTACCCCACTCATCAGCTTCTCGCCCATGATGCGCTCTTGAACATTCGCGCCCTTCTCATGGATGAAGTAATGATCTGGAGTTCCCTCAAGCAGATTGGTACGAGTCGCTTCGTTGATGTATGGGAAGCTGGCTGGGAAGATCTCATTGAAGATAATCTTACCTACCGTCGTAACCAGCAATGCATTCTGTTGTGCCTCAGTGAATGAAGTCTTGTTCAGCGCTCTAGCTGGAATCGCCACACGTGCGTGCAGGGAAGCCGTACCACGTTGATATGCCGAGACCGCCTCATTTACAGAAGACAGAAGCATCCCTGTACCTTTGGCTTCATTGTTATCCATCGTCAGATAGTAGGAGCCGAGAACCATATCCTGTGAAGGAGTTACAACTGGCTTACCATCTTTCGGGTTCAAGATGTTGCCCGATGCAAGCATCAGAATCCGGGCTTCCGCTTGAGCTTCTGCGGACAATGGTACGTGCACGGCCATTTGGTCACCGTCAAAGTCGGCATTATATGCCGTACATACGAGCGGGTGAAGACGAATGGCGCGTCCTTCAACAAGGATCGGCTCAAAAGCTTGAATACCGAGACGGTGAAGCGTAGGTGCGCGGTTAAGCAGAACCGGATGTTCCTTAATGACTTCTTCGAGTACATCCCAAACTTCTGGGCTAACGCGTTCTACTTTACGTTTTGCACTCTTGATATTATGAGCCAGGCCTTTGTTAACCAGCTCTTTCATGACGAATGGCTTGAACAACTCAAGCGCCATTTCCTTCGGCAGACCACACTGATACATCTTCAGATAAGGTCCTACGACGATAACGGAACGACCGGAATAGTCAACCCGTTTACCGAGCAGGTTCTGACGGAAACGCCCCTGTTTACCTTTGAGCATATGGCTCAAGGATTTCAGCGGACGGTTACCCGGTCCGGTTACTGGACGGCCGCGGCGGCCGTTGTCGATCAGGGCGTCAACTGCTTCCTGCAGCATCCGCTTCTCGTTCTGAACGATGATATCAGGAGCGCCAAGATCAAGCAGACGCTTCAGACGGTTGTTACGGTTAATAACACGGCGATATAGATCGTTCAAGTCCGATGTGGCAAAGCGGCCGCCATCGAGTTGAACCATTGGGCGAAGCTCCGGTGGAATGACCGGAAGCACGTCAAGAATCATCCATTCCGGCTTGTTGCCGGAGTTGCGGAATGCTTCGATAACCTCAAGACGTTTGATCGCCCGGTTACGACGCTGCCCTTGGGCTGTACGCAATTCTTCTTTGAGGAAGTCCATTTCCTTCTCGATATCAAGATCCTGAAGCAATTCCTTAACTGCTTCCGCACCCATGCCGGCTTGGAATCCGTAGCCATACTTCTCACGGTAGCTACGGTATTCTTTCTCGGACAACAGTTGCTTTTTCTCCAGTGGAGTTTCCCCTGGATCGGTAACAACATAGGATGCAAAATAAATGATCTCTTCGAGAGAGCGTGGCGACATATCGAGTGCCAAGCCCATACGACTTGGAATCCCTTTGAAATACCAAATATGGGACACCGGAGCGGCCAGTTCAATATGACCCATCCGCTCGCGACGAACCTTCGCTCTCGTTACTTCAACGCCGCAGCGATCGCAGACAACGCCTTTGTAACGAACTCTTTTATATTTACCGCAATGACATTCCCAGTCCTTGGTTGGGCCGAAGATCTTCTCGCAGAAGAGCCCTTCCTTCTCCGGTTTTAATGTCCGATAGTTAATTGTTTCAGGTTTTTTAACTTCACCGCGGGACCAAGAACGAATTTTCTCTGGGGAAGCAAGCCCGATTTTCATATACTCGAAGTTGTTGACATCCAACAAGGAGCATCCCTCCTTAACAAGGTTTATCACCATTTGACGGCAAGCCGCCAAAAACTTTATTCTACTCCGACTTCAGCGCCTTCCAGGTTAAGGCTCAGTTTATCCCCTGTTGCATCATCTTCATCATCAAGTTCCTTCATCTCGATCTCTTGCTCATCTCCGGACAGGATCTTAACATCCATACCCAAGCTTTGAAGCTCCTTGATCAAGACTTTGAACGATTCTGGCACACCAGGTTCAGGGACGTTCTCGCCTTTGACGATAGACTCGTAAGTCTTCACCCGGCCGACCACGTCATCGGATTTGACAGTCAGGATTTCCTGCAACGTATACGCTGCACCGTAAGCTTCCAGCGCCCACACTTCCATCTCACCGAAGCGTTGTCCACCGAATTGAGCTTTACCGCCAAGCGGCTGCTGCGTAACGAGCGAGTAAGGACCTGTTGAGCGGGCATGGATCTTATCGTCAACCATGTGCGCCAGCTTGATCATATGCATGACGCCAACAGTAACTTCACGTTCGAATTCTTCACCTGTACGTCCGTCATACAAGATCGTCTTACCATTGCGCTGCATTCCCGCTTCTTCCATCGTATCGAAGACGTCATACTCATTGGCGCCGTCAAATACTGGAGTAGCAACGTGAATACCGAGTTGGAGAGCAGCCATACCCAGATGCACTTCAAGCACCTGACCGATGTTCATCCGTGAAGGAACGCCGAGCGGGTTAAGAACAACCTGTACAGGCGTGCCATCCGGCATGAACGGCATATCTTCCTCTGGCAAGATACGAGCTACGACACCCTTATTACCATGGCGTCCTGCCATCTTGTCACCCTCGGAAATTTTACGTTTTTGGGCAATATATACACGAACGAGCTGATTTACTCCTGGTGGAAGCTCATCACCGTTCTCACGAGTAAATACTTTCACGTCTACAACGATACCATCAGTACCGTGAGGTACACGAAGTGAAGTATCGCGAACTTCGCGAGCCTTCTCACCGAAGATTGCATGCAGCAAACGTTCTTCCGCAGTCAGCTCAGTTACACCCTTCGGAGTAACTTTACCAACGAGGATATCGCCTGCGCCGATCTCGGCACCTACGCGGATAATACCACGCTCATCCAAATTGCGGAGCGCTTCTTCACCGACGTTCGGAATATCACGTGTAATCTCTTCTGGTCCCAGCTTCGTATCACGAGCCTCGGACTCATATTCTTCAATATGAATTGAAGTGTAGACATCTTCTTTGACAAGCTTCTCGCTAAGGAGAATCGCATCCTCATAGTTGTAACCTTCCCAAGTCATGAAGGCAACGACTACGTTGCGTCCAAGCGCCAATTCGCCCATCTCTGTTGAAGGACCGTCAGCAAGGATATCGCCTTTCTTGATAACATCGCCGCGCTTCACAATTGGACGCTGATTGATGCATGTTCCTTGGTTCGAGCGCATAAATTTGTGTAATTTATGTTTAACAAGGTCGCCTTTGACTTCCTTGCCATCCACCATCTCAACGCGGCGCAGCCAGATCTCATTTGCTGCCGAGCGTTCAATAATTCCGTCATATTTGGACACGATACATACACCGGAGTCTTTTGCCGACTTATGCTCCATACCAGTACCAACAAGCGGTGCCTTAGGAATCAGAAGTGGAACGGCCTGCCGCTGCATGTTCGAACCCATCAGCGCACGGTTCGAGTCATCGTTCTCCAGGAACGGAATCAACGCCGTAGCGACGGATACAACCTGTTTTGGAGAGATGTCCATATAGTCAACCCGCTCACTTGGCATCGTCAAGATGTTATCGGATTGTTTATTGTAACGAACGATAACATTTTCGTCTTTGAATCTGTTATCTTCCGTAAGCTCTGCGTTGGCCTGAGCAATAACATAGTTATCCTCTTCATCTGCAGTCAGATAAGAGATCTGTTCTGTAACTTCTCCTGTCTTCGGATCAACCCAACGATACGGAGCTTCAATGAAGCCGTACTCGTTAATACGGGCGAAGGTAGACAGGGAGTTAATCAGACCAATGTTCGGACCCTCTGGGGTCTCGATTGGACACATCCGGCCATAGTGAGAGTGGTGAACGTCACGCACTTCCATGCCGGCACGTTCCCGTGTCAGACCGCCTGGGCCGAGTGCTGACAGACGACGCTTATGCGTCAACTCTGCAAGCGGGTTCGTCTGATCCATAAATTGCGACAACTGGGAGCTTCCGAAGAACTCCTTAATCGAAGCAATTACCGGACGAATATTAATCAGAGCCTGCGGCGTGATCAAGTTCGCATCCTGAATCGACATTCTCTCGCGCACAACGCGTTCCATCCGGGACAAACCGATACGGAACTGGTTCTGTAACAGTTCTCCTACCGAACGAAGTCTACGGTTACCGAGATGGTCAATATCATCCGTGCTGCCGATACCATGAAGCAAGTTCAAGAAGTAGCTGATCGACGAGATAATATCCGCTGGAGTAATGTGTTTCACCGATTTATCGATGTTGCGGTTAGCAATTACTTTGACAACCTTGCCATCCTCGATCGGTGAGAATACCTCGATGACCTGCAGAGGAACATCATCTGCATCAAGAACACCATTAGCTACATGATAATCCTTGAAACCTACACCGTTCTCGAGATAGGTCAGAATTTCATCAAGCAAGCGGCGATCTACCATTTGACCCGCTTCAGCAATAATCTCACCCGTCGAAGTATCAATCAAAGACTCAGCAAGACGATGATTGAACAGACGGTTCTTGATATGCAGCTTCTTATTGATTTTGTAACGGCCTACGTTGGCCAGATCGTAACGTTTTGGATCGAAGAAACGTGCCACTAGCAAGCTCTTCGCATTGTCTAGCGTAGGCGGTTCCCCCGGACGAAGACGCTCGTAAATCTCGATCAGGGCCTTCTCCGTAGAGTCGGTGTTATCCTTATCGAGTGTGTTGCGAATATATTCATCATTACCTAGCAAATCGAGAATCTCGGCGTCCGTACCAAATCCAAGAGCACGAAGCAGTACGGTTACTGGAATTTTACGAGTACGGTCAATCCGGACATAGACGATGTCCTTCGCATCCGTCTCCAGCTCCAGCCATGCGCCGCGGTTCGGGATTACTGTAGCGGTATAGGCTTTTTTGCCGTTCTTATCTACTTTAGTACTGAAATAGACGCTAGGAGAGCGAACCAACTGGCTGACAATTACCCGTTCCGCACCATTAATAATGAACGTACCGGTTTCCGTCATCAGCGGGAAATCTCCCATGAATACTTCCTGCTCTTTGACTTCGCCCGTTTCCTTATTAATGAGCCGGACTTTGACCCGAAGCGGCGCTGCATATGTTACATCGCGTTCCTTTGCATCATCTACCGTATACTTCGGTTCGCCGAGACTATAATCGATAAATTCCAGCACCAAATTACCCGTGAAATCCTGAATTGGAGAGATGTCCTGGAACATTTCCCGCAGTCCTTCTTCAAGGAACCACTCATAGGATTTCTGTTGGATTTCAATCAGGTTTGGAACTTCGAGTACCTCGTTAATTCGTGCATAACTTCGCCGAGTGCGTCGACCATATTGAACAAGATGTCCTGCCAACTTATACTCACCCCTTATGTCTACTCACTTTAAAAATCATTGCGAACCCGTGTTTGTACCCTTATAATAGGTTCTAACGGATTCATTCACAAATAAAGAAAAGCCCTTATCGAACATTTTCGAAAAAAGAGCGTCATTATCTGTGTCATCACTGTCCTAATGGCTCCGTATCAGTAGATTTACCCAAAATGTACATAATATACGTAGAACTATGCGGTTTTATGCATTGTCTTCGTAAAAAACTCTTGACATTTCAGTAAACTAAAGACATAAAGAGCATTCTAATACTGACATTTTATAATAATACCACAATGAAAATGCCAAGTCAAACATTATTTTCGACTTTTTTATGCCGTTAATATCATAGACGATGGGATTAAGCTGAATCTCTTATTTGATCGCCCGATAAATCCGGTAGCCTTTATCCTTCGTAACTTCCTCGACCTGGGTGAACAATGATTCCAGCTTCTGCTTCGCTGAAGGTGCGCCTTGCTTCTTCTGAATGACGATCCATAAAGATCCTCCTGAACGAAGCCGCTCATAAGCCCCTTCAAAAATAGCATGTACCACTTCTTTTCCAGCACGGATCGGCGGATTCGTCAGCACGACATCGAACTTTGCAGTTGAATCCAAAGCAGCGAACAAATCACTCTCTAGAATCGTGACATTATCGACTTTGTTATTTTGCGCATTTTCACGCGCCAATTCCACCGCCCGGCCATTTACATCTATCATCGTAACATGACCTTGACTAGCCAGCTTCGCTGCCGTCAGCCCAATCGGGCCATATCCACATCCCACATCCAGCACTTCTGCGCTTGCCGGAATCTCCATTGCTTCGATCAAAGTACGGCTGCCGTAATCGACGCCCCCTTTGGCAAATACACCGGCATCACTAACAAAGCGCAGCTTATAACCGTGCAGTTCCGCTTCCCAATTTCTCCGGGCATGCGCTGTAGTAGGACGACTGGTATAGTAATGATCAGACATTCTAACAGTTCCTCCGTAACGTCATTTCCTTACGTTTTCTAGGGCATCTTCTTCCTAGTTTAGCCAAAATACTGCAAATTCAACGTACTTCTTCTCTACTCTCATACCCAGCCCTACATTTTTGAGTCTGGGGATCCCTTGCGATCCGGGCTTAGTAATTCTATGTGAATTAAGGAAGGCAAAATGGTTCAATATTCAAATGAAAATCTAGTTTGAATATTGAACTTAGGAGAAATGATTCTGGAGAAGCTGAAAGCTTTCTGAAAGAAAGCTGCTTCGGAAGCATATGCTTCGTTCA
This sequence comes from Paenibacillus motobuensis, assembly GCF_039521865.1. Classification (NCBI taxonomy): domain Bacteria; kingdom Bacillati; phylum Bacillota; class Bacilli; order Caryophanales; family Paenibacillaceae; genus Paenibacillus; species Paenibacillus motobuensis. Next base: position 40,640 of record NZ_BAAACX010000003.1, read on the forward strand.
CCTTTGTGAGTGGATTTCTCCCTTGCTAGATTCTATAAGATCAAGAAATCCGCGAACAACAGCGATCGGAAGAGCATTTCAACCGGATGCCTTAATCCGAACTTCATTCAACTTTCACAGCCCGAAGAGCAGAGAGAACACCAGGATCAAAAATCAGAATTATTCAAAAACAAACCCCCTGAATCAAGTTCAAGGGGTTTGCTATAGAAGAAACGATTATTTTACTTCTACAGTTGCGCCTGCTTCTTCCAATTTTGCTTTTACAGCTTCTGCGTCTTCTTTGCTTACTTTTTCTTTCAATGGTTTTGGTGCGTTGTCAACGAGTTCTTTAGCTTCTTTCAAGCCAAGACCAGTGATTTCGCGAACCACTTTGATTACGTTGATCTTGGATGCACCAGCATTAGTCAAGATTACGTCAAACTCGCTTTGCTCAGCAGCTTCAGCGCCGCCAGCAGCGCCACCTACAACAGCTACTGGAGCTGCAGCAGTTACGCCAAATTCTTCTTCAATTGCTTTTACAAGATCGTTCAGTTCAAGAACAGTCATGCCTTTAATGGCTTCCAAGATTGCTTCTTTACTCATGATAGAACCTCCGTTATTTTATTTGAATTTTCGTTAAATTAACTAGCTAACTTTCTTAAGAAGATTAAGCGCTTGCCGCGCCTTCTTCTTTCTCTGCAACGGCTTTGACTGCCAAAGCGAAGTTGCGAACAGGTGCTTGAAGCACGCTGAGGAGCATCGAAAGGAGACCTTCGCGGGATGGAAGTTCCGCGAGCGCTTTGATTTGGTCTGCGCCAACAACACGGCCTTCAACCACGCCACCTTTCACTTTAAGCGCATCATTCTTCTTAGCGAAATCGTTAAGAATTTTTGCTGGAGCTACTGCATCTTCTACACTGAAAGCGATGGCTGTAGGACCAGTCAACACTTCGTCTAGTTCAGTAAGCTCGGCAGCTGCTGTCGCACGGCGAACAAGCGTATTCTTAAGCACTTGGAATTCCACGCCAGCTTCACGAAGCTGTTTGCGAAGTTCCGTAACTTGAGCAACGTTAAGTCCGCGGTAGTCAGCAACTACGGTAGTTGCGCTCTCACGCAGCTTCGAAGTAACCACATCAACGGCTTCTTGTTTTGCTTGAATCACTTTTGCGTTTGCCACACTGAACACCTCCTATAAGTTTTGGTAGAGGCTCTTCTCTTCATGAAAAAAGCCTCCGTAGAATTACGAAGGCTTGATAAGTCATCATAGGTTGACGCTCTATCAGAACACCTCGGTAGGAAATTAAGCCTTACGGCACCTACTGTCTACGGTAAACATATTCAAATTCAGATCCCATCTTAGAACAACTCAATCAGTTTACCAAGAGATTCACCTGAAGTCAATCCCGTTCTCGCTAGACGAGAGTGGTATTACTTGTAAGAAGCTGTGCTAACATGAGCACTTGGGCCCATCGTCGAGGAGATCGCGATGTTCTTCAAGTATACGCCTTTGGCAGCAGCTGGTTTAGCACGGTTCAGTGCATCAACAAGAGCCTTAAGGTTATCGTTCAATTGCTCAGCAGTAAAGGAAACCTTACCGACTGGCGCATGAATTTGACCTTGCTTGTCAAGACGATACTCAATTTTACCCGCTTTGATTTCTTGAACCGCTTTGGCAACGTCAAAAGTAACGGTACCTGCTTTAGGGTTAGGCATAAGGCCTTTACCACCGAGCAGACGGCCCAATTTACCAACTTCGCTCATCATATCCGGCGTTGCTACGCAGACATCGAATTCGAACCAGCCTTGTTGGATTTTGTTGATCATATCTTGATCGCCAACGAAATCTGCTCCAGCAGCTTCTGCTTCCTTCGCTTTTTCACCTTTGGCGAATACCAATACGCGTTGTGTTTTACCTGTGCCATGCGGCAAGACAACAACACCACGAACGGCTTGGTCTTGTTTACGAGGGTCTACGCCCAAACGAACTGCAACTTCAACGGTCTCGTCAAACTTTGCAGTCGCAGCCTTTTTCACCAATTCAACGGCTTCCAAAGGCTCATAAAATGCTTCGCTGTCAATCAGCTTAGCAGCTTCCAGGTACTTCTTACCGTGTTTAGCCATGAATTCGTCCTCCTTTTGTGGTATTAGCGGAAAATCCTCCCACTAGGGATGAATTGTCATATTAATACACTCAATATGGTCAATTCATCCTTGGATGAAAATAGTCAATATTCTCATCCGACCTCCAAGAGTTAGTCTTGGATCGTGATGCCCATACTACGAGCAGTACCTTCAACCATGCGCATAGCCGATTCAACGGATGCTGCGTTAAGGTCAGGCATTTTTTGCTCCGCAATTTGACGAACAACGTCGCGTTTAACGGTAGCAACCTTCTTTTTGTTTGGCTCACCGGAACCTTTCTCGATCTTCGCTGCTACACGAAGCAATACAGCTGCCGGTGGAGTCTTGGTGATGAATGTAAAGGAACGGTCTTCGAACACCGAGATTTCTACTGGAATAATCAAACCAGCTTGATCAGCGGTACGAGCGTTGAATTCCTTACAGAATGCCATGATGTTGACACCTGCTTGACCAAGCGCCGGACCTACCGGAGGCGCAGGATTCGCTTTCCCTGCAGGAATTTGCAGTTTCACCACTTTAATTACTTTCTTTGCCATGTGAGACACCTCCTTGCCCTAATAGTGGTAGACGGAGCGTTAGCCCCTCCCACGTGAAACCCTAAGAAACCTATATCTTTTCCACTTGATTGTAATCAAGCTCAAGCGGGGTTTCTCGACCAAACATGTTGACATGAACCTTCAGCTTGCTCTTGTCGACGAGAATTTCTTCAATGCTGCCGACAAAGTTAGCAAACGGACCAACTTTGATGCGTACGGATTCTTTGAGATCGAATTCTACAACTGGCTTCGGTTCTTCCATGCCCATATGTTGCAAAATCTGATCTGCTTCCTCAGGAAGCAGAGGCGTTGGCTTGGAGCCCGATCCTGTAGATCCGACAAATCCAGTTACACCCGGCGTGTTGCGAACAACATACCAGGAATCGTCAGTCTGGATCATTTCTACCAAGACATATCCGGGGTAAACTTTACGCATGACAGTTTTCTTCTTGCCATCCTTGTTCACCACTTCTTCTTCCATCGGAACAAGAACGCGGAATATCTTGTCTTCCATGCCCATTGACTCGACGCGCTTTTCCAAATTGGCTTTGACTTTGTTCTCATACCCAGAATAGGTATGAACGACGTACCATCTTTTTTCCATATCAAGCCACCTAAGGACCCTTCTTAAATTATCGCTTCGATCACAGCAGAAATGCCGATATCAAGTACCCAAAAATAAACAGCGACAACTACTATTGTACCTAGCACAACAAGCGTATAATTCGTCAGCTCTTTACGATTAGGCCAGCGAACCTTTTTAAGCTCAGCCCAGCTTTCAGAGAAAAAAGAAATCAACGACTTGAAACTGCGTTTCATGCGCGACTGCACCTCCAAAGACTATCTGGTTTCGCGATGAGGAACTTGCTCGTTACAAAACTTGCAATATTTCTTCATCTCCATGCGGTCCGGGTGGTTACGCTTGTTTTTTGTTGTCGTGTAGTTTCTTTGTTTGCAGTTCGTACAAGCCAACGTAATAATTACCCGCATGATGTGCACCTCCCGAAGACATTCTTCAACTGAGAAGTCTCATAAATTAGCCTAAACCCGCAAAAGTGAATTTAGGCCTACCTAAAACACTTTATCATATGGCTTTTTCTGTGTCAACGAGTGGTTCGATCCTGTTCAGCGATTAAATTTAGTATCGGTCACTGTTCTGGAAGATAAACCCGATCAGGCCTACTAAAAAAGGGCGGCTATGCACCTAGCCTCCCTTTATCTTCCAACTACTAAGTTCCATCGCTCTAGGAATTTTTAAATTCCAACATCGCGAATTTCCAAATAGCGTTCTAATTTTCGTTTTACTCTTTGCAGAGCATTATCGATCGATTTGACATGACGGTCTAAATCCACCGCGATCTCCTGATACGAACGGCCGTCAAGATACAGCATGAGAACTTTACGTTCCAGGTCGCTAAGTATTTCAGACATCTTATCTTCCAGGCCTACGAATTCTTCCTGGTTGATGATTAGTTCCTCAGGGTCGCATACCTGCGAGCCGCAGATAATGTCCAGCAGCGTTCTGTCCGAATCCTCATCGTATATCGGCTTGTCCAAAGAGACATATGAGTTAAGCGGAATATGCTTCTGCCGTGTAGCCGTCTTGATCGCAGTAATGATCTGACGTGTAATACACAGCTCGGCAAAAGCCTTGAACGAAGCAAGCTTATCACCCCGAAAGTCCCGGATTGACTTATAAAGACCTATCATTCCTTCCTGAATGATATCTTCTCTGTCGGCACCGATCAAAAAATAGGATCTGGCTTTAGCTCGAACAAAACTACGATACTTGTTGATCAAGTACTCCAACGCTTCACTGTCGCCATTCTGAACGGCTTCGACAATGTCCTCATCACTTTGGATTTCATAGTCAAACATAACCCATCTCTCGAGGTTGACACTCACTATAAATCCCTCCGGCTGCAACGCACGGTGCCCCGTCACTCATTCAAGTAATACGAACAGTATATACGAAGGTGCATGATAGCGTCAACAACAAAAGTGCCAAAAGATGTAAGGATAAACAATGTCAAGGGTATAAAGGCGAAAAAATGATAACGTTTTATTCTCTTCGCCAGCGTTCGAACATTTTCCGCAATTCTGGACTCAGTTTGGAATCGATTGTATTGCGACTTGTACTATTGCTCCGTTCAGCAATCTTGGTCTTAACTTCCTTCTCGCTCTGTTCGATCTGAATCAGCAATTCACGGGCCGACACGCGCAGCGCACCCTGGCCGAAAATCACGTGCTGCTCTACCATATCACTCGTCGCAACATAGATCTGCCGCCTGGGCCTTGCAAACTCGTGACAGAGCCGTTCGATACATTCATCAGCCGTCTCTTTCTCCTTGGTGAAGTGGACTTCCACCTGATTCTGAGTGAAGGATTTGCCTAGTCCGGGCACGCGATAAGCATCAAAAACTACGACGACCTGCCTGCCAGAGAAGGCTTGGTAATCCGCCAAACGCTCCAGCAGGGAATCACGCGCTGCCTCTAAATCCGTCTTGGACAATGCGGCCAGATTGGGCCAACCTCCGATCATATTGTATCCGTCTACCAGAAGAACATCGCGCTTGTCGCGCATAGGCGCTATCCTTCGGCGCGGCGAATGCGCATGACTTCATACATCATCACTCCGGCAGCAACCGAAGCGTTCAGCGAATTAAGGCGTCCGTTCATCGGAAGCTTGAGCAGTACGTCACAGGTCTCGCGTACCAAGCGCCCCATCCCTTTGTTCTCATTCCCGATGACAATCGCCACGGGTCCACCTAATATTTTGCCGCCCCTATATATTTCTTCCTTCGCCCCGACATCGGTTCCAACGATCCATACACCAGCTTCCTTCAGCTGTTCCATGGTCTGTACAAGGTTGGTTACTCTGGCAACAGGGACATATTCGACAGCACCGGCCGATGTTCTCGATACCGTAGCCGTAACAGCGACGGAACGGCGCTTCGGAATAATGACACCATGAACTCCTGTACATTCGGCTGTACGTAGAATCGAGCCCAGATTATGCGGATCCTCGAGCTCATCGAGAATGAGCAGGAACGGCGCCTCCCCTTGCTCAGCCGCCTTTGCAAGCAGATCCTCAACCTCGGCATAAGCATACGGAGCCGCCTGTGCTACTACGCCTTGATGCTGCACACCTGGTACCATCGTATCAAGCTTGCGCTTATCGACAAATTGCACGATAATGCCTTGAGCCTTGGCTTCGGCAATAATCGGTTGCGTCAAATGCTTCTGCGCGCCTTCTGCAATCCATATCTTGTTGATTGTTCGTCCGGCTCTAAGCGCCTCCATTAAGGAGTGCTTACCGGCAATCCATTCTTGATCCTCCATATCAGGTCCTCCCAATCGTTGCTATAAATTGTTGCTATTAATTGTAACGAAACTGGGTATCGCTATTTGCGTCAAAAAGAGCCTTTTAAAAATCTAACGAAACTAGGTATCGCTATTATGGCAAATATATGCCCTAAACTCCGAATTTCATCAAAATAGCGATATGGTGTTTCGTTAGATTTCAATTTCCTGTTTTTTTGCGGAAATAACGATATGGTGTTTCGTTAGAGTCAGTTCAGACTTATCGTTCTTCCTCTAGCAGCTCGAAGCCTTCAGCGATCAGACCGCGCAAGCGATCATGCGCTCCAGTGTAATATAAATATCCGACCAAGCTCTCGAGAGCCGTCGCTTGACGGTAATCGATTACGTTAGCGTTCTTCGGTACGGTACCCGACTTGGCATTGCGTCCTTGGCGAACGACATCCTTCTCGTCGTCGGTGAGCTGGGGCTCAAGCAGAGCAAGCAATCTGGCCTGTGCCTTAGCTGATACATATTTCGTGGATTGGCCGTGTAAATGATGCGGCCGTAAATTAGGCTTGGCCATCACGTGCTGGCGCACGGCTACCTCAAATACCGCATCGCCAATATAGGCGAGCGCCAGCGGCGGAAGCAGCCTGACCGGTTTGGCCGGCTGCTCCGGGAACCAGAGCGGCGCAGGCGAAGCCAAGCCCCCTGCTTCCGCCAAATGTTCTTGCTTCGCGCTATTTACCTCGCTGTTCGAATCTGTCATTTACGACGCCACCTCATACCCTGTGGCGTGTCCTCCAGGATGATTCCTTGCGTATCCAGTAGATCGCGAATCTCATCAGCCCGCGCCCAATTTTTCGCTTTGCGTGCTTCTGTACGCTCTTCGATCAACGCCTCAATCTCATCGTCCAGAAGCTCCGCTTCCGCTTCAACTGCGATACGTAGAACTCCGTTCATTTCCTTGAATAATTGATAAGCCGCTTCTAGATCTGCAAGGCTTACATCGCTCTGCTGCAGCAAGCTGTTCACTTCACTCGCCCAGTCAAACATAGCCGTGATCGCGTCCGCAGTATTGAAATCATCCTGCATCTTCGTATGGAACGCCGCCGAAATCCCCGCCAGCTTCTGCTCTAACGACTCCGAAATTTTAAGCTCTGAGCTTTGCCCTTCTGTACTGTTCAATCGATAGAGCAAATTGCTCGCCGCATTGGAGATCCGCTCTACACTGCGCTCTGCCTGTGCCATAATCTCTGCGGAGAAATTCACTTGATTGCGGTAATGAGTGGACAGGATGGCATAGCGAATGGCCTCCGGCTTGTGTCGAGTCAGCAAATCCTTGACCAGAACCCCGTTGCCAAGCGACTTCGACATTTTCTCGCCATCGATATTAACATAACCATTATGCATCCAATAATTAGCCAACGGCTTGCCCGTCATCGCCTCAGACTGCGCTACCTCGCATTCATGATGCGGGAATTCCAGATCCTGTCCGCCACCATGAATATCAAGCGTATCGCCAAGCAAGAGCCTTGACATCGCCGAGCATTCGATATGCCAGCCTGGACGACCTTGGCCCCACGGGCTCTCCCAGTGAATCTCACCTGGCTTGGCTGCTTTCCATAATACGAAATCGACTGGACTCTCCTTACGGGCGTCGACATCGATACGGATACCGAACTGCAGCTCCTCGATATTCTGTCCAGATAACTTGCCGTAATCGGCAAATTTGCTAGTGCGAAAGAAGACGTCCCCGCCTTTTTCATAGGCAAAGCCCTTGCGCTCCAGCTCACGAATAAAATTAATGATAGTCTCCATATTCTCAGTAACCCGTGGGTTCGCAGTAGCACGCGGAATGCGCAGACCCTCCAGGTCAGCATAGAACGCCTCGATGAACATGCTTGCCACTTGAGGTACAGGCAGCTTCATTTCCTCAGCTTTGCGGATCAGCTTATCGTCTACATCCGTAAAGTTCACTACGTAGTTCACATCATACTTCTGATTCTCCAGATAACTGCGAACTACATCGAAGAAAATAGCCGGCCTTGCATTCCCGATATGGATATACCCGTATACGGTTGGTCCGCATACATACATTTTAACGTTTCCCGGCTCCTGAGGAACGAATTTCTCCTTCGTGCGGGTTAATGTGTTGTAAATTTGCAGTGCCATGCTCTCTGTCCTTTCGTGTCCTGAATATATACATGAATCGCCTTATTGCTCCACTCGTGATTCGTCCAGCATATGTTGCCGCAGTGTCTTGATCTCAGCCCGCAATTGCTCAATCTCCTGTTGCATCGCCCGCATCGAGTCGACCATTGGATCGGGCAATTGATGATTCAAGCGATCCAGACGTTTGCCGTCCTGACGGACCACCTTGCCTGGAATCCCTACCACCGTGCTGCCAGGAGGGACCTCCTTAAGAACAACTGAGTTGGCGCCGATATTCGCCTGGTCGCCTACCTTGAAGGAACCGAGCACCTTCGCACCCGAACCAATGACGACGTTGCTGCCGATTGTCGGATGTCGTTTGCCCTTCTCTTTGCCGCTTCCCCCCAAGGTTACTCCCTGATAGATAACCACATCATCCCCGATTTCGCAAGTCTCGCCAATGACAACTCCCATGCCGTGATCGATGAACAATCGCTTGCCGATTGTGGCGCCAGGGTGGATCTCTATCCCGGTGAAGAAGCGACTGATCTGCGACACGGTTCTAGCTGCTGTAAACCAGCGATGTCGGTAGAAGAAGTGAGCAACTCTATGGCTCCATATCGCATGCAGGCCGGAATAGGTAAAGACAACCTCGAACCAGCTCCGTGCAGCCGGGTCATTCTCGAACACCGCCTGAATGTCGGATTTGATTGTTTTAAACATAGCTTCCCCTCTTTTCCTTGCGGATCCATCGCTCCTGCCGTCCCCTGCAGTGAGTATTCTCCGGACTAACCATTATTCAGCTGAAGGCAACCGGGTATAAATATGATCAACAATGAAAGTATCGCCAGCTTCCCCGAATGTAAAAAAGCGCCCCTGCAGCTTAGAGCTGCAGAGACGCTTCATGCGTGGTTCCACTCTGCTTCGGGTAAGGCGGTCTTCCATAACGTCATAATCATGACGGATGAAATCCGGACCCTCTCCCCTTTATGGAGATCCTTAACGCGGATAAAACGGCAGTACCTACCGGCCCTGGTGGACCCTTCGATTCTGCAGCTCCCGGGTGCATTTCCGCCGCGCGGGATCGAGATAACTTCCAGCCCAAGGCGATGAACATCGCCTCACGGTTATCTTCTCTGTTCAATCCGCATTCTTGCGTACTTCTCCCGATCTATGCCGATCACTTACAGAGTTCCCTCTGCAAATAAGTTATACATCCACTTCAATTTCTGTGCTGATATTTACTCTATCTTACCCGAAAGGGGCCAAAACTGACAATATCTTTATAAAGGTAATTCGTTGGAAACTGGCCTTTTTGAACTCCGATCAGAGTGGCAGCTTAAATCCGCGATTGCAGAAGCTCCTTCACGCGTTCCTGTCCAAGTAGATAGATCGTCTGGTTCAAATCTCGGCCATGCATTTGTCCGGTCAGTGCAACACGGATTGGCATGAACAGCCCTTTTCCTTTGACGCCCGTCTCTTTTTGAACCGCTTTGATAGAAGCACCAATGTTCTCAACGGTGAATTCATCCATCGCTTCGATCTTGGCCAGAAATGCGCTCAGCACCGTAGGCACTTGTGATTCAGTCATCACAGCAGCTGCTTCCTCATCATCAATCGTTACCTCAGTGCGGAAGAACATCTCTGATAGCGGGACGATATCTGATGCGGCCACCATCTGCTCCTGATACAGAGCAACCAGCTTCTTGGCCCATGCCTCCTGCTCGGCCGTCAGATCTGCTGGCAGGCGTGATGCTTCCTGCAGATGCGGGATGGCCATCGCTGCGATCCGTTCAGGATCAGCATTCTTAATATAATAATTATTCAAGTGGGCTAGCTTCTGCTTATCGAATACCGCGGGACTACGCGAGAGACGATTCTCATCAAAGATGGAGATCAATTCCTCCTTCGAGAAGATCTCCTGCTCCCCTTCCGGAGACCAGCCAAGCAGCGCGATGAAGTTGAACATCGCTTCTGGCAAGTAGCCGAGCTTGTCATACTGTTCCATGAACTGAATTACAGATTCGTCGCGCTTACTCAGCTTCTTATGATTGTCGCCAACGATCAAGGTCATATGTCCGAAGCGTGGCGGCTCCCAGCCAAAGGCCTCGTATATCATCAGCTGACGTGGAGTGTTGGAGACGTGATCCTCACCCCGAAGCACATGTGTAATTTCCATCAGATGATCATCCAGTGCTACCGCGAAATTATAGGTTGGGATCCCATCCTTCTTCAGGATGACAAAATCACCGCTAACGTCGGATTCAAACGTAATCGGTCCTTTAACGAGATCATCGAACGTATAGGTTCTTCCTTCCGGAACACGGAAGCGAATGCTGCAAGCGCGTCCCTCAGCCTCATAGGCCGCGATTTGCTCCGCACTCAGGTGCCGACACTTCCCGGAATAGCGCGGAGTCTCGCCGCGAGCCGTCTGCTCCTCGCGCTCTTTCTCCAGCTCCTCTTCTGTACAGTAACAACGATAAGCCAATCCGCGGTCCAGCAGATCCTGCCAGTAGGTCTTGTATATATCAAGCCTTTCCGTCTGCCGGTAAGGGCCGTAATTGCCGCCTACATCGACACTCTCGTCCCAGTCCATACCGAGCCATTTGAGATATTTGAATTGGTCTTCTTCACCGCCAGCAATATTCCGCTTCACATCGGTATCTTCAATACGAACGATGAATTTCCCGCCATGATGTTTTGCAAACAAGTAATTGAACAAAGCCGTTCTGGCATTGCCAATATGTAAATGTCCTGTCGGACTCGGCGCATAACGCACGCGAACTTCCGTCATTCCAATCCCCTCCCGATTCGTGTAAATAAATACAGCTAACTGTCGGAACTGGCTATATATTAAAATTAGTCAGTTAATTCATAAGTTAACCCTACAACCTCAAGATGATAGCATATCCTTCATAAGACATACAATACATTGTGCCGCAATTCCCTCGCCGCGGCCTGTGAAACCCAGCTTTTCCGTCGTCGTAGCCTTTACGTTAATCTGTTCGGGCATAGCTCCCAGCGCTCCGGCAATAATCTCTACCATTTGCGGAACATATGGCGCCATCTTAGGCCGCTCCGCGATGATCGTCGCATCCAGATTGCCGAGCCGATAACCGCGATCCTGTGCCATCTTCCAAACCAGTCTCAGCAGCTCAAGACTGTCCGCATCCTTATAAGCCGGATCGGTATCCGGGAAGTGCCGCCCAATGTCACCCAGCGCAAGCGCACCCAGAATTGCATCGCTAATCGTATGCAGCAGAACGTCCGCGTCAGAATGCCCTAGCAACCCTTTTTCATAAGGAATCGTTACCCCGCCGACAATGCAAGGTCTCCCCTCTACTAATTGATGCACGTCGAATCCTTGTCCTACAGCTATCATACCATCTCTCTCCCTTATTTAGTGGTAGTCCAAAAAGTCCATTTTTGATAAGAAAACCGATCGAAGTCATTCAAGGATGAGCGACCGCGATTCAAATGTAGGTTTTCTTGCGATATAGAATTTCATCAACTCCGTTGATAACGAATAAATTCTATATCTAACACGAAGTTAACACTGAGAGCTTATTGACATCGAATCTTGAATTCACCCGGGCCTAAGCGGATGCTTACGATGTCATGTTTCCTCCGGAAACATCTCAGGTGCTCACGTACAAACTACGTACGCTCCGCTCCTCAGTCCCTGGTTTCATCCAACTGAAGCGTTTTGAAAAAACGCACATCGGAAGCATAAGCTTCGGTGCTGAGGACCGAACTTTTTGAACACATACTTAGTTTTGTCGCAATATAAACTCGGCGTAATCCAAATCCTCCGGAGTGGTGATCTTGATGTTCCGATATCCCCCTTCAACCACCTTGACGGGAAGGCCTAGCCGTTCCAGCAGCATCGCATCATCTGTGCCGATGAAGCCATCCCGCACGGCCTGTTCATGAGCATCAAGCAGCTGTGAACAGCGAAAAGCTTGCGGGGTCTGAATCGCCCACAAGCTCCGACGCTCAAGCGTGGTAATCACCTGTCCCTGCTCATCGACCTGCTTGATCGTATCCTTCACAGGCGCAGCAAGCACGGATGCGCCATAATCAACGGCTGCCTCAATACAGGCCGTGATCTGCTCCTCCGTCACAAAAGGGCGTACGCCGTCATGGATCAGTACATAAGGGCCTTCGATCTGCCGAAGTCCCAGATATACCGACTCTTGACGCTCCGCGCCGCCCGGAATAACCTTTATTTTTGTTGTGATACCATACTCATTGACCCAGCTCTTGCAACGCTCAACATCCTGCTCACCGGTCACAAGTACAATCTCTTCAATCGAAGGGTGCCGGTCAAACATTTCCAATGTATGAATGATGATCGGTTTGTTCTGCAGTAGTAAATACTGCTTACTCTCTTTCGTGCCCATACGGGTTCCCCGACCGGCCGCCACTACGATAGCCCCCACTTGTGGGCTTGTCTCAGTATTCATGCGCTTTTGCCTCACCCTGACCAGAATTATGCAAATAGTGGTAGTTCAGAAAGTCTACTTTTGATAAGAAAACCGATCGAAGTCATTCAAGGATGAGCGACCGCGATTCAAATGTAGGTTTTCTTGCGATATAGAATTTCATCAACTCCGTTGATAACGAATAAATTCTATATCTAACACGAAGTAACACTGAGAGTTATTCGACATCGAATCTTGAATTCAGCCGGGCCTTCCGGTGCTCACGTACCCACTACGTACGCTCCGCTCCTTTCGTCCCTAGCTTCATCCAACCTTCTCGGTGCTGAAAACCAGACTTTTTGAATACATACATATAGGTACCCCTCGCATTTAAAACTCAGGGGCATCCTCGCATTTATTCTAATCATACCGAATTTACTGGGCTTTTTCCAACAGTTTCGGCTTGGCAAAGATCATTCGTCCCGCAGAAGTCTGCAATACGCTTGTCACAAGCACCTCAGTGATGCTACCGATAAAATCCCGCCCACCTTCAACGACGATCATCGTTCCATCATCCAGATAGGCCACGCCTTGGCCATGCTCCTTGCCATCCTTGATCACCTGCACCATAATCTCTTCGCCTGGCAGAACGACCGGCTTAACCGCATTGGCCAGATCATTAATATTCAGTACAGATACACCTTGAAGCTCGCATACCTTATTTAAGTTAAAATCATTGGTAACGACTTTACCCTGAAGCACCTTAGCCAGTTTGACCAGCTTGCTATCCACTTCCGAGATCTCTTCAAAATCCCCTTCATAGATCATGACCTTCACGTCCAGCTCTTTCTGAATCTTATTCAGAATATCCAGACCGCGGCGGCCGCGATTGCGCTTAAGCAGATCTGAAGAATCCGCAATATGCTGAAGCTCCTCAAGCACAAATCCCGGGATCACAATCGTCCCTTCAATGAAACCCGTCTTACAAATATCCGCGATACGTCCATCGATAATGACGCTAGTGTCCAATATTTTATGATGCTCCAGCTTCTCTTCTTCCTGCACAGCGCTTCCCCACTGTCCTGATTTCCACAGAGCGGACAGTTCATCCTTCTTCTCCAGAGCAACATATAGTCCTATGTAGCCAAATAGGGTTGAAGCCGCCAATTGGGCGAATACCTCTAGCGAACCTAGCCAGGACAATACGGGATAGAGCAGTAATGAAAGAAGAAGTCCTGCAGTTAATCCGAGCGTTCCGGCCGCCATTTTATTCATAGGAATCTCCGTCAACCGGGTTATCAGGCGCCCAATTTGTGTAGCAAGCGTCTCAGCAACAAGCGAGTACATGAATAAAAAAAGGCAAGCACCAGCAACCGCCAGAATAAGCTGCCCCGCAATCATCGGCAAGTCAGCAAACCAGGAGCGAAGCGGTTCCGGGAAAACTCCGGAGAGTCCTGTAGCGGTATATCCGAACCAGGCACCAGCCAGACCGGATAAAATCAATAAACTTTTCTTAAGCATGTCCTTCTCTTCACCTCCAAAAATTGTATACTTTCTTTATCCAGTATGATCCAATTTTTCACAGTGTAATCCAGAGAAAAAGACTTTTTTTCCTCATTTTTCCGTTTGTCGGCTGCTAACGATGATCATATAATTTGCCTCCCCATCCCGTTATTATGGGATTTCTGGTTGATTAGTGAGGAAAATGTGGCATATAATGGACTCAATTCATAATATTGAGGTGGATGGAAAATGAGCGCACCAAGCCTTCATTCTTTTCAAGATCAAGTTTCTGAACTGTTGCTCCGTCACCGCAGTTTGCTGGACGTTATGTCCAAAATGGGACAAACTAACGCCGCAGCGACCCGTTCCGTTACCAAGGCGATTACCGAATGCGGCTGTATCGAGCTGCACGCCACCAAGCAGGATTTTGAGCCTGGTATGAATTTGCAGCAGGCCAAAGAGACGATAAGCAAGCATGTTCAGGGCGAGTTATGTGAGAATTGCCGGGATGTGATTACGAATGAGCTTGGTAGAAGCCTGTTCTACATGTCGGCTTTGTGCAATTTGCTGGGGATCGATATGGACGAAATTTTGGAACGCGAATCGCAAAAATGCGCAACTTTGGGACTGTTCAACATGTCTTGAACCATTGTCATTTCTAATGCTGACTGTCAGCATAGGAGTGTCAAGCCACGAAAAAAAGGCATCATCCACCGCCGAAGCGGGAAGATGAATGCCTTTTTATTTATACTACGCTATTTCGACCGGAATACCTTATCAGCTTCCTCGTCATCATGTTTATTACGGCGAAGCAATCTATCGAAATTCTGCTTAAGCCCGTACCCGGCATAAAGAACTAAAGGAATAAAGACCAGCTTGGAAATTTGCTCCGGGAAGAAAACCGCGACGATGATAGCAACAATAATGACAACGGGAGCGTAGGCAATAGCTTTCTTAGGAATACCGACCTTCTTGAAATTCGGATACTTCACTGAACTGACCATCAGATACGACAATAGAAGCATCGTAACAATAAAATATGGGGCTCTGATATTGTTATGAAATAAGGCCAATGTTGCTACGACCCCTCCTGCTGCAGGAATCGGCAATCCGATGAAATATCCCGGGATTCCGGACTGAACATTAAAGCGAGCAAGTCTAAGCGCACCGCACATCGGAAATATGGCTGTAACCGTCCAAGCCAGACCAGGCTGGATGTTCTGGAAAGAAATAATGTACATAATGAGTGCGGGAGCTACCCCAAATGAAATCACGTCGGATAAAGAGTCGAGTTCCTTGCCAAAATCGCTCTGGGCATTCAAAGCTCTGGCAACACGCCCATCCAAACCGTCCATTAACATCGCCACAATGATCATGATGGAAGCCAGGCTGTATCTCCCGGTCATCGCCAGCATTATTGCGATCATCCCCATGAACAGGTTGCTCAGTGTAAAAAGGTTTGGGATTGATTTTGTAACCATCTCTTCACCTCTAATAATTATTCCCCTTAATCATCACTTCATGATAGGGGAATTATATTTGCCTGTCAATGAACACTTGTTCCTGTATTCGCTTCAGTCCTTCCTTAATGGCACGCGCCCTTGCTTCCCCAATACCGTCAACCTCATCGAGCTCTTCAATCGACGCCATTAGTATTTCCGGCAGCTCGCGGAATCGTTCAACCAAATTATGAATGATGACATTGGGCAGACGAGGGATCTTATTTAGTACGCGATAACCACGAGGGGATATGATCTCTTCTGAAGTCGCCGCCGCGGAAGGATAACCGAGCAGACGGGTGATGTGGACATCGTCCAATAGCTCATCGTCACTCGATCGCTTCAGACCAAGAATAATCTCACGAATCGCTTCGTCACTATCGTCCTTGGCATAATCTTTATAGAGAAGCCAAGCTTCCTCCTCCATATTGCTGACCAGTTCTTCCATTTGCATGCTAATCAGTCGGCCTTCAATCCCAAGCTCATTAATGAAACGCTTGATCTCCAGCTTGATGCGAATAACCATCTCCACGCGCTGCATCACATTTACCACTTCGGGAATGGTCACTAATTCTTCGAACTCTGAAGCAGACAGATTCGTTAAAGCCTGGTTGAGCACCGCCCTGTATTTCTCCAGCGTCTGAATCGCCTGGTTTGCTTTGGTCAGAATTTCACCGCTCTCCTTGAGCGCGTACCGCAGTCCTCCCTGGTACAGAGTAATAATATTGCGGCGCTGTGAGATCGATACGACCAGCTTGCCCGTCTGTTTAGCAACACGTTCCGCTGTTCTATGGCGAATCCCAGTCTCCGATGAGGCGATGGAGGAATCAGGAATCAGCTGTGTATTTGCATATAATATCCGTTTTAAATCTTCACTAAGAATGATGGCTCCATCCATCTTGGCCAATTCGTACAGATAGTTAGGAGAAAAATCGCAATTGATGGAAAACCCGCCTTCTACAACCTCCATCACTTCGGGGCTATAGCCGACTACGATTAAACCTCCGGTCTTCGCACGCAGCACATTTTCCAACCCATCCCGAAAGGAAGTGCCCGGAGCCACGAGCTTCAGCAAATCATTCATTTTCTCTGCCTGAGTTGTTTCTTTCATTATTGTGCCCCCTAATCTAATGCAACAGCAAGCGCATCTGCAACGGTATTTACACCGATTAATTCGATCTCTTTGGGTCCCTGCCAGCCCTTCAGGCTCTTCTCAGGCAGGATCACCCGCTTGAAGCCAAGCTTCGCAGCCTCCTTCACTCTCTGTTCGACGCGTGAGACCGCTCTGACTTCCCCGGTAAGCCCGACTTCGCCAAAGACGACATCATAGGGCTTCGTAGGCACATCGCGGAAGCTGGAGGCTAAACTAACGGCAATCGCCAGGTCTACGGCAGGCTCATCAAGCTTCACTCCACCGGCGAGATTAACATAAGCATCCTGATTCTGCAGGAACATCCCCATTCGCTTCTCCAGCACAGCAATAATCAGATTCATCCGGTTATGATCCACACCCGTAGCCATTCTACGCGGGGAAGGGAATAAAGTTGACGCTACTAGAGCCTGAAGCTCGACCAGCATCGGTCTGGTCCCTTCCATGCTGGCCACTACTGTGGAACCCGCAACGCCAAGCGGGCGTTCGGAGAGGAATAGCTCCGAAGGATTCAGGACTTCCTCTAAACCAGCCTCATTCATTTCAAAGATACCCATCTCATTGGTGGAGCCAAAACGGTTCTTCACCGCACGCAGCAACCGGTATGAATGGTGACGCTCGCCCTCAAAATAGAGTACACAATCGACCATATGTTCCAGCATGCGCGGTCCGGCGATAGCCCCTTCCTTCGTAACATGTCCGACCAAAACCGTAGCGATTCCCTGCCCTTTGGCAACCCGCATGAACCGGGCCGTACATTCCCGCACTTGGGAGACGCTTCCGGGTGCGCTGGTGACCTCCGGCATATATACGGTCTGAATGGAGTCGATGACGAGGAAATCCGGCTTAACTTCATCGATCGCTCCCTCAATTCCATCAATACTGCTCTCGCACATGACGTAGAGATTCGGGGATAATGCCCCGAGCCTCTCTGCCCGCAGCTTCGTCTGACGAACCGATTCTTCTCCGGAGACATAAAGAACTTTCCTGCCTGAATTGGCCATCTCGTTCGAGGTTTGCAGTAGTAATGTCGATTTGCCGATTCCAGGATCCCCACCAACCAGCACCAGCGATCCAGGGACAATCCCTCCGCCCAGTACTCGGTTAAGCTCTCCAATCCCGGTAAGGATTCGCGGCTCTCGGCCACTCTCTATATTTATGATCGGAAGTGGCTTTTCTTTCGTATGAAATATGCCGGAGGAAATCCCCTGCGTCTTGACCACTTTCTCCGTTTCTTCCACCATGCTGTTCCATGCCCCGCACCCAGGACATTTCCCGTACCATTTCGGTGATTCATAGCCGCAATCGGTACAGAAGAACTTTGTTTTTACTTTTGCCATTAATCTCTCCTTCTTACTTTCGCAATATTTAACAAACCTTGCAGGTTGCACCACAAAGCTAATAATCAAAGTTTATCATTGTTATCGATTTGGCGTAAAGTTTTGCGTGCAAACAATTTTCGTTAACTTGTGAAAAAACATGTAAGTATTCTTGAAAAGAAATCAAATGAAGAAAATTTATGTATAACTTTTTATTTGCAAAAAAACAGCTTCCAAAGCAATCCTGCCCTGGAAGCTGCTTTTATTATGTTAATCGGCAATTTAGCCGCTCTAATGAAGAGATTCAGGTGAAATTTTGGACAAAATCAACAATTTATGCCATTTTCACAAAATCCCCGGTCTTCTTCACGCTTAATTCGCCATTTTCTTCATCAATCGTGAGGGAATCGCCCTTCTTCACCTTACCAGTCAGCAATTCCTCAGACAGCCGGTCCTCGATATGCTTCTGAATCGCCCGGCGCAATGGACGAGCACCATAAGTCGGATCATAGCCTTCCTTAGCCAGAAACGCCTTCGCTTTGTCTGTCAGGACGAAGTCGACATCGAAGTCGTTCAGCCGTTTCCGCAATTCTTCAGACATCAGCGTTACGATCTCTCCAATATGCTTCTCTTCGAGAGAATGGAACACGATAATCTCGTCGATCCGGTTCAGGAACTCAGGACGGAAGCCCTTCTTCAGTTCTTCCATTACCTTGGACTTCATATTATCGTAATCTGCACCTGCATCCGTCACGGCAGTAAAGCCCATTTTTGTATTACGGCGGATCGCTTCTGCCCCGACGTTAGAGGTCAGAATAATCAGCGTGTTACGGAAGTCGACAACACGGCCTTTGGAATCGGTCAGTCGTCCATCCTCAAGTACTTGCAGCAGGATGTTGAATACTTCCGGATGCGCCTTCTCGATCTCATCAAGCAGCACTACCGAATATGGCTTGCGGCGTACTTTCTCGGTCAATTGACCGCCTTCTTCATAACCGACATATCCTGGAGGCGCGCCAACCAGACGAGCGGTGGAATGCTTCTCCATGTACTCCGACATATCGATACGGATGACCGCATTCTCATCTCCGAACATCGCTTCAGCAAGAGCACGGGCCAATTCGGTCTTACCTACACCTGTTGGTCCAAGGAAGATGAAGGAACCCATAGGGCGCTTCGGATCCTTAAGTCCGGCACGTGCTCGGCGGATAGCCCGGCTGACCGCCTTAACGGCTTCATCTTGACCAATTACGCGCTCATGCAGGATGGACTCCATATTCATAAGACGCTCGGTCTCTTCCTCTTTTAGCTTATTAACAGGAATCCCTGTCCAGTTAGCTACAACCTCGGCGATATCCTCTGGAGTTACTTCGGAATCCATACGGCCTTGCTTTTCTTTCCATTGGTTCTTCGTTACATCGAGTTCTTCGCGAATCTTCTGTTCGGTATCGCGCAGGGCAGCCGCTTTCTCAAATTCCTGACTTTGTACAGCTGCGTCCTTCTCCTTGCGAATATCCTCCAGACGGCTCTCCAGTTGCTTCAAATTAGGCGGTACCGTATATGTGCTCAGTCTTACCTTGGAGCCCGCCTCATCGATCAAGTCGATCGCTTTGTCCGGTAAGAAGCGGTCCTGAATGTAACGATCGGACAATTTAACGGCTTGCTCGATAGCTTCATCCGTAATTTTTACACGGTGATGCGCTTCGTAACGATCGCGAAGGCCATGCAAAATCTGAATCGTCTCATCCGCAGATGGCTCATCGACCGTAATCGGTTGAAAACGGCGTTCCAGAGCCGCGTCCTTCTCGATATACTTGCGGTATTCGTCCAGCGTAGTTGCCCCGATGCATTGCAGCTCACCACGGGCCAACGCTGGCTTCAGAATGTTGGAAGCATCGATAGCGCCTTCGGCTCCGCCAGCACCAATCAGAGTGTGCAATTCGTCAATGAACAAGATGATATTACCAGCTTGGCGAATCTCATCCATAATCTTCTTCAAGCGGTCCTCAAATTCGCCGCGGTATTTCGTACCCGCTACGACAGAACCCATATCAAGAGTCATAACGCGCTTGTCGCGCAATGTCTCAGGAATTTCATTATTTACGATCTTCTGAGCCAACCCTTCGGCAACCGCGGTCTTACCAACACCAGGTTCACCGATGAGTACCGGATTGTTCTTCGTCCGCCGGCTCAATACTTGGATAACGCGTTCGATCTCCTTACTACGTCCGATTACCGGGTCGAGGTTACCCTCTTTGGCGGTAGCGGTCAAGTCGCGGGCAAGGCTATCCAGCGTTGGCGTATTCACATTAACGGGTGCGCCATGATGGCTGGATACGGCTTCGCTGCTGCCCAGCAGTTGCAACACTTGCTGACGGGCTTTGTTCAAGCTGATACCTAGATTGTTAAGTACGCGTGCAGCTACGCCTTCGCCTTCACGGATCAATCCCAGCAGGATATGCTCGGTACCCACATAGGTGTGGCCTAACTTACGTGCTTCATCCATCGACAGCTCGATAACTTTCTTTGCACGCGGCGTATAGGCAATATTAATCGGCTGTTCCTGACCGCGTCCAATTAAAGTCTCAACTTCATCTTGTATTTTCTCCAAACCAAGACCAAGACCGATAAGAGCTTTGGCTGCAATGCCTTCGCCTTCACGGATTAATCCCAGTAGAATATGCTCCGTTCCGATATTGTTATGCCCAAGTCTGACCGCCTCATCCTGAGCGAGTGCCAGCACCTTCTGGGCGCGTTCTGTAAATCTACCAAACATCATATTCCAATACACCTCCAAAATTAAATCTATTCCAATCCGATTTTGATCACGAAGTAACACACACTTTATTGCAAATTATCCTTCAAATGCTCGCGTATCACCTTGGCGCGGTATATATCCCGCTCTCCTGGCGACATATTCCCCCCCTGCCTCTTCTGCAAGAAGCCTGGCTGCGTCATGACGTTCAATTCATTTAAAGCATGGAATGGTACGTTCACGAAACCAAGATCCACACCGAGCCGAACGTCTGAAAGACGCTGCGCAGCTTCCTTCGAATCGATGATTTCGGAATAGCATAATATTCCATATGAACGCATTATACGATCCATAATACGGATTCGCGAGTCAGAAAGCAATTTTTCTCTGGCTGCTTTTTCATGTTCAATAATTTGTACTACGACACCATACAAGTTGTCAATAATCTCAGATTCGTTCTGTCCCAGCGTAATCTGATTAGAGATCTGGAACAGGTTGCCGACGGTCTCGCTGCCTTCGCCATAAATCCCACGCACAGCCAGGCCAACCTGAGTCACAGCTGACAGAATCCGCCCGATCTGACTCGTAAGAGCCAGCGCAGGCAGGTGGATCATTACGGAAGCTCTCAGCCCTGTACCGACATTCGTCGGACAGCTGGTTAAGTAACCACGCTTGTCGTCAAACGCATAATCGACATGATCCTCGAAAATATCGTCAACGGCCGACGCTTTCTCCCAGGCCTCTTTGACCTGAAGTCCCGGATACAGACATTGAATCCTCAAGTGATCCTCTTCATTCACCATAATGCTCAAGCTCTCATCATCGCTTATGAATGCCGCACCATTCCTTGATTCAGTAACCAAGCTCGGGCTAATCAGATGCTTCTCCACCAGAACCTGCTTATCCAGATCGTCCAGATCATCAAGCTCAATGGGATGAAGCTGTCCGAACGGCTGCATTCGTTCATCGCTGAGCACCTGTTCGAACTGGCTCAACACCTCTTCCGATTGCTGGTTCGTAGCCAATATAGGAAAAGGAAATTCAGCCAGGTTGCGAGCGATCCGCACCCGGGTGCTGATTACGATATTCGATTCATTTCCGTCACGATTCATCCACTCGCTAAGCGGCTGCTCTGTAAATTGAAGATTTCCCATCGCAATTCCTCCTTACTCTGCGGAAATGTTCTTCTCGAGTTCACGGATCTGATCGCGCAGTGCCGCTGCTTCTTCGAACTGTTCGTGAAGAACCCGGTATTGCAGCTCCCGGCGGAGATCATCCAGCTTACGCTTCATATGGATATGCCCGCCAACCCGTCTTGGCACTTTACCGACATGTGTCGTATTGCCATGAACTCTTCTTAATAGAGGGTCCAGACGATCATTGAAATATTTATAGCAGGAGCTGCACCCGAACCGGCCCAGCTTGCTGAATTGAGAATAGGTCAACCCGCATTTCTCACAGCGCAGGTTCTCCGCAGGCTTGACGCCCGAGGCCTGGCTAGAAGTCGCAGGACTGAAATCGAGCAGACCGGATAACAGGTTATGAATCGAGAAGCCTCCCGCCGTTCCAGGAATTAATTCTCCCTTCTCGCGGGCACATGCTTCACAAATATGAAATTCTGTCTTCTCACCATTCACGATTTTCGTGAAATGGAGTGTAGCAGGACGTTTACCGCATTCTTGACATTGCATGATTGGAATCCCTCCTTAACTGGATAGACTCATTATCCTAACAAAGAAATCAACATTGCCTTCATCATTTGCGCCCGGATCTGATCGCGGTACGGCAGCTTCACCATCAACACTTCCCGAGATATAGCCGCCTTCATTAGCGCTGCTTCCCTTCGGGTGAGGAACCGTGATTCCTCCAGTTGATAGATCAGTCCCTCTGCCGCCGTCTGGCCCATCTCATCTCCGATCGTATGCTGCAGATGAGTATGCAAGCTGATCGGGCCGGGGAGCTCGATGCGACGGATGCGAATATAACCTCCTCCGCCCCTCTTGCTCTCCACCAGATAACCCTTCTCCAGCGTAAAGCGCGTGCTGATGACATAGTTAATCTGCGATGGAACACAGGAGAATCTGTCTGCCAGATCATTACGCTGTATCTCTACAGCGCCCTCCGGACTCTCTTGCAAAATGCTCTTAAGGTGCTTCTCGATAATATCGGAAATATTACGCATCACCCATCCTCCATTGCTCATTACTCCAACATACAGCCAATATTGGATAACCCATATACCTATTATTAACCGTACTCTTCGGTTTGAATATCAGAGGGTGCTTCCAATTTAATACCAAAGGCCTTAAAGGTAGTCTAAAAAGCTTCAGTGCTGAAAACCGGCCTTTTTGAACCTCATTATAAACAGAACTAGCCGTATGTTGACTTTGACTTTCTTTGACTTTGATTTTATTATAGCACAATTTTTGAATTTGCCAATGGGGTGTTCAGGCGATCCCTATTTAAAAAGGACACTCCAGTATGAAGTGCCCTTGGCATAAGGAATCTTAAACATATTCTTAGACTTACAACCATCGTCTGTTATCCCTCAAGAAAGCTCTTACGGTAAAGATTCGGCGGCATGCCGACGACCTTCTTGAAGGAGGTGCTGAAATAATGCTGTGAATCGTAGCCTGTCTTCTCAGCGATCTCATGCATCGTCAGCTTCGTCCCGACCAGCAGGCGAATTGCCATCGTCGTTCGAACATGGGTTAGCATGCCAATGAAGGACTGGCCTGACTCCTGCTTAAAAATCCGACTCAAGTACACGGATGACACGCCCAGCTCATCCGCCACGAACTCTAAAGTCAGCTCGGGATCGCTGTACCGCTGCTCAATCATTTCCCGCGCTTTTCTGACGAAATCAGACATGCGCGCTTCCCGGTTGACCATCGTCTTGGCTGCAATGTACAGCTCCGGTAAATTTACATTTCCTTCGTTCAGCTGAAAACTGACAAGAACGGCCAAATCCAAATATTTCTCACAGGCTTCACTAATTCGAGTGCCAATCGTAGTGTCTCTGCTTCCCCAGACCAATACGACGATCATCCCGGTCTGATCACGGAAATGGACGTAATCCTCGGCATCGCTTGTCTCCCCAATCAACTCCTCAATCACGTTCTCGATTGCAAACAGCAAGAGCTGCCGGTCCTTCTCGGACATGAACGCCTTCCCCTTGGACTGTTCCGGCCAGCGGACGATCCCAACCATATCGGGCAGCCTCTCCGGCATTTGCAGGAAGGCCAGTTGTCCTGCAATCTCATCCTCGCTTACATCGCCTTCGATCCATTCCAGGCAGAAGCGTTCCCGCAGCAGCGACACATTCTTGTCAAGCTGCTTCGAGGCAATATCGAGTATTTTCTCATTGGTAGACTCTACCTCCAGCTTCCTGGAAACGCCCGCTAGTACCTCCATTAATTGCCCCGGATTAACAGGCTTCAAGATATAGTCGTCAACGCTGAGCTTGATCGCTCTCTTGGCGTAAGCAAATTCATCATGCCCGGTAATAATGATTACTTTACAACCAGGAAGCTGAACGCGAAGCTCGCTGATCAATGTCAGGCCGTCCATAATCGGCATGCTGAGGTCCACGATAAGGATATTTACCTGCTCCTTCAATGCCAACTCCAACGCTTCTTCTCCGTCCTCCGCTTCACCGACAACCTGCAGATTCAGTCTATCCCAATCTATCGAACTCCTAATTCCCTCGCGGATAATAAACTCATCATCAGCTATAATGACCTTCCACTTCTGATTCATCGCTCTACTCCTCCCGATGCATAATAGGATGACGAATCGTCACTACCGTCCCGCTCTTCCATTGACTATCAATTGATATTCCATAAGGCTCTCCGTAGCTAAGGCGAATCCGCTCCTGCACATTTCTAAGTCCATAGCTCTTAAGAGGTCCTCTCTCTTCCTCGCCTTTCTCTTGCGGTGCAGGCTGCATGTAATCGGTCTTGCCGACCTGATCTAGCTGGGTGCGCAGCAGACTCAACTTATCCTCAGTCATACCGTTGCCGTCATCCTCAATCCTAATGACAACCATTCCTTCCTCAGCGGTTGCACGGATCGATATGAAGCCTGGCCCGCGCCGCTCCTTAATGCCGTGATAGATGGCATTCTCTACGACAGGCTGCAGGATCAGCTTGATGACGAACAGATTCATTAATTCCGGCTCAATATCAATACTGTAGTTCAACTTGTCTTTATAGCGAGTCTTCTGAATCATCAGATAACTTCGGATATGTTCAAATTCATCGGCAAGCGGAATAATCTCTTTCCCCCGACTGAGCCCGATCCGAAATAGACGCGACAAGGATTCAACCACTTCTGTTGCCTCATAGGCTCCGTCTTTTCTAGCCAGCCACTGGATCGTATCCAGCGTATTATAGAGAAAATGCGGTTGGATATGAGCCTGCAAACTGCGCAGCTCCGCCTCCCGCTTCAAGCGCTGCTCCTCATTGACCTGCCTTAACAGGCGCTTGATCTGCGCAAGCATCTGGTTGAAGCTATTGCCAAGCATGCCGATTTCATCACGGCGTTTGCCGTTATAGCGAATGCTCATATTGCCATTCTCAACTTTGTGCATAAACGACGAGAGCTGGATAATCGGACGGGAGATCGAATAGGACAAATAATAGGATGCCGCGATTCCCAGCAAGCTGACGAGAAATACAAAAGAGACGATATACAGATTAATCTCATTGATCCCCTGAATTCTATCCTGCATCGGAAAGACGCCGACCGTAGTCCAGCTCGTAAAGGATGATTTTTGATAGATATACTGTATCGGCTTGCCATCTACCTTTTCCGCAAAATCCCCCGCATTGTCCGTTAAGATTCGTTCCCGGTCAAGCTGGTCAACGATGGAATTTTTAGGAGCATAGAGTGCGTCTCCCTTGTCATCCATTACGATAAGGTACCCCGATTTGCCGAGTCTGACATCGCGGACCACCTCAGCGATCAGCCTCGATTTGAAGTCGATCAGCACGACGCCCTGCACGGACTGGGTCTCCGGATCAAGCACTGCACGAACGAAGGAGACAACCTCCTCATCCTTATAATTAGCGTGACTCGTTACATTTCTTTTGACCGGATGTCCGACAAGCTTGAAGATCCCCTTCGCCTTTACGGCATCCTGATACCAGTTCTCTTCCGTCAAGTTCCGGCTGGTTCGAGCATACATCTCGTTGCTTAAATACTCTCCCTTATGGTTAACGACCATAATCCCAGCAATCTCGGAGTGAAGTGTCGTGAAACCCTGGAGGAATTTCAGCGTGTTATAGCGCTCCTGTTCTCCGGGAAAAGCCGAGGCGCCTTCAGCAAAGAACTTCCCTATCTCCGGATTAAAGGAAATTAGATACGATACGTTCTGCATATTACTAGCATGATAATCGAGAGATTTATTCACATTGCCAATCAACTGGGATGTCTGCCCGTTTACTTGCTCTTCGATGGTGTAGCTGGTTGCCCATGAAATTAACAGCCCAAGGCATAGAGCCGGAAAAATGCTAATCAGCAAAATATGCAGGATCAGTTTGTCGCGAATCGACCAGTTATCAAATTGCAGCCATTTGGTTCGCATGCTTGTTCCCCTCCCAATCCCAAATGACGACGCAGCGGTTATTTAGCATAGAAATGTTCGACATTGGATTTGGTTACAACGGATATTCCGGTATCCACATAGGTCGGGAGCGGAGGAACCTGTGCCTGCTGCCAATCCGCAACCGGCTCGACCAGCGAATTGTTCAGATGGAACAGCTGCATTAGTGCCCAGTAACCCATGTTCCAGGTGCCCTGAGCCATCGTCGCGGATATAACGCCTTTTTTGATCAAATCCAGCGTCCCTTTATTGGTATCAAAGCTGATAACCTGGATATCGCTACGATTGTTATTAATCAGCGCATTACCTACGCCGATCCCCCCAACGGCTTCCGTGACGAAGATTCCCTTCAGATCAGGATATCTTAACAACAGTTCCTCTGTCCTGTTCTCGGAGACGACCTGATCCCCCTTGTCCTCAACGATCTCTACGACCTTAAGATGGGGATGCTGATCCTTGAGGGTCTCGGTGAACCCGGTGACACGTTGTTGTTGATTCAATTGATTCTGTTGGGTAAGGATGGCTACGGTCCCCGACTCTCCAATCAGTTCATCCATCTTATGGGCTGCTACAACCCCCGCATTATAGTTATCCGTACTCAAAAAAGAGTATGCCTTGCTATTAGGGACATTGGAATCGAACAGCACAACCGGTATACCTGAAGATACTGCTTTATCGATGACGTTAATCAGCGCCTCGGAATTAATGGCCGAGACGGCGATTCCAGCAGGTTTCTTGGCAATGACCTGTTCAAGCACGGTGACTTCCTCATGCTCGTCATATTGAGTAGCTCCGCGGTATTCCACGGTTACGCCCAACGCCTCCGCCGCATCCTCGAAGCCCTTCAGCGTATTTTTCCAATATTCGTTGCCAGCAAGGTAGTTCACCATCACATACTTCTCATCCGATTCTCCCCGAAGTCCAACGGCCGATTCCATCGGATCGGCTGCTCCACGGGTATAAGCCGAGTACAAATAGATCAAGAAAAGACTGATCAGAACAAAATATAGAATAACTAGTTTCTTCACTACTTCCCCCTCCGGTGCTATCAAGGTAGTCGGTTCACCAGTTGGCTTGACCCCTCTCAATTATACTTCGTTCCGCCAGAAATAAAGCGCTATCTTTTTATGGAAGAGAAAAACCGCACCCTCAATCAGGTCAATGATCGTGGTACGGTGATAACTATATTTTGCATCGGTTATGCCGCTGTTTTATTTTTATTGTAAATATCAAAGGCTACGGCCAGCAGCAGAACAAGCCCCTTAATTCCTTGTTGATAATCGATACCAAGTCCGATCAACGACATCCCGTTGTTCATCACGCCCATGACGAGGCCACCGATCATCGCACCGATCACGGTACCGACACCGCCCGATGCCGATGCCCCGCCGATAAAGCAGGCCGCAATCGCATCAAGCTCGAAATTGACGCCCGCCTTAGGAGTAGCCGCATTCAAGCGCGCAGTAAAGATCAACCCGGCTAGAGCAGCCATGACACCCATATTGACGAATACCCAGAAAGTCATCTTCTTCGTCTTTACGCCTGACAGTCTGGCTGCCTTCTCATTGCCACCCACGGCATAGATATGGCGTCCCATAACCGTCTTACGCATAACGAAGGTGTATAACGCAACCAAAGCGAACAGGATAACAAGTACATTCGGAATTCCGTTATACGCGGATAGTACGAAGGTGAATAAATTTATAATGATAACTATAAAAGCTACTTTAGCGATAAATAAAGGCAGTGACAGCACTTCAAATTTGTAGCGTGACTGAGTAATCCGACCTCTCCACTCCATAAAGATATACAGTAGCGACAGCACAGCGCCCAGCAGCAGGGTCAGCATATGAACATTCCAATTGCCGGGAATATCCGGAATGAAGCCCGAACTAATGCTGCGGAACCCGCCCGGGAATGGACCGATGGATTGACCCCCAAGCACTAGCATCGTAAGACCGCGGAACAGCAACATCCCTGCCAGTGTGACGATAAAGGACGGAATGCCGACCGCGGCAACCCAGAAGCCCTGCCATGCGCCGATCAGCGCTCCCATCAACAGACATAACAGCATGGCAAGCGGGAAGGGCATGTGGTAATTGACCATCATGACGGCCGCCATGGCCCCGATGAAGGCTGCGATCGAGCCAACAGACAGGTCGATATGCCCCGTGATGATCACCAGCAGCATGCCGATGACTAGAATCAGAATGTAGCTGTTCTGCAGTACCAGGTTCGTAATATTCAGAGGCTTAAGCAAAGTACCATCTGACAAAATTTGAAATAGTCCCATAATTAACACAAGGACCAGGAACATTCCATATTGTCGGACGTTGTTGCGCAGCAGTTTAGTTATGGTGCTCATCTTGGATCTTCCCCCTACTCTTGGTCATCAATCTCATCAATGCTTCCTGCGTTGCATTCTCTCTTTCAATCTCCCCGGTAAATCTTCCTTCGCTCATCACATAGATCCGGTCGCACATACCGAGCAGCTCTGGCAATTCGGAGGATATCATCAGGATGCCTTTGCCGGAATCGGCAAGTTCATTGATAATCGAATAAATCTCATATTTCGCGCCTACATCAATCCCTCGCGTAGGCTCATCCAGGATCAGCAGGTCTGGCCCCGAGAATATCCATTTGCTAAGCACTACCTTCTGCTGATTGCCCCCGCTCAAATTGCCGGTCTTCTGCAGAATGCTCGGTGCCTTAATGTTCAGTTTCTTGCGAAAATCCTCAGCCACGATGATTTCCTGGTTATCGTTAATGACAAACCATTTGGAGATCTTGTTCATTGCCGCGAGTGTCGTATTGCGCTTGATATCTTCATTCAGAATCAGGCCGTATTCCTTTCGGTCCTCTGTCACATAGGCAATGCCTTCCTTGATGGCTTGGGTAATACTCTTCAAGTGAAGCTGCTTCCCATCTTTTCGAATCTCGCCGCTAATACGCCGGCCATACGATTGCCCGAACAGGCTCATCGCCAGTTCCGTTCGCCCCGATCCCATCAAACCGGCAATACCTACGATCTCGCCGCGGCGCACTTCAAAGCTGCAGTTATCGATCACTTTACGATCCGCAAGCACGGGATGGTATACGTTCCAATTGTTCACCTCGAAAAATAGATCGCCCAGCCTCGGGGTATGCTCTGGATATCGATTCGTCAGCTCGCGTCCAACCATTCCTTTGATAATCCGATCCTCTGTCACGTTGTCCTTCTTCATATCCAATGTCTCTATCGATTTGCCGTCCCTCAGAATCGTGATTGAGTCAGCGACCCTCGTAATTTCATTGAGTTTATGAGAGATCAGTACCGAGGTAATTCCCTGCTTCTTGAATTCCAGCAGCAGGTTCAATAGATTCTCGCTGTCATCCTCATTCAGCGCTGCCGTCGGCTCATCCAGGATGAGAAGCTTCACCTGCTTGGAGATGGCCTTGGCGATCTCCACCAGTTGTTGTTTCCCGACTCCGATCTCCGCGATTGGCGTATTCGGCGATTCATTCAGACCGACAAGCTGCAGCAGCTCTCTCGTTCGGACGATCGTCTCGTTCCAATTGATGATCCCTCTTCTTGCCTGCTCATTTCCGAGAAATATATTTTCTGCAATCGTTAATTGAGGTACTAGCGCCAACTCTTGATGGATGATGACGATCCCTTTATTCTCACTCTGCTTAATATCCTTGAATTCGCATACCTCATCTTTGAATAGGATGTCACCCTCATAAGTGCCATGTGGATATACACCACTCAATACCTTCATCAGTGTCGACTTGCCGGCGCCATTCTCACCGATCAGCGCGTGTATCTCACCCTCTTGCACACGAAGGTTCACATTCTCGAGCGCTTTAACACCGGGAAAGGTCTTCGTAATCTTCCTCATTTCCAAAATTGCTGTCGTCAATGATGCTGCACCCCGCTTTCGGAAATATCGTCATAAATGATTTAGCGACAGCCATGAAGCAGGCCGCCACTAAATCATTGGGTTACTTACTTTAGTTGATCTTCGGTGTAGTAGCCCGAATCAACCAAAACTTCTTTATAGTTATCTTTGTCTACGATAACTGGTTCCAGCAGATAGGAAGGAACAATCTTCTCGCCATTGTCATACGTCGTTGTATCGTTGACTTCTGCCTCTTCGCCTTCCATGATGCTCTGTACCATTGTGACGACCTTCTTCGCTAATGCGCGTGTATCCTTAAAGACAGTCGACGTCTGCTCGCCAGCGATGATTGATTTTACAGAGGCAAGCTCTGCGTCTTGACCCGTCAGAATCGGCATTGGCTTATTCGCTGAACCATAGCCCACGCCCTTCAGGGAAGAGATGACCCCAATGCTGATTGCATCATTCGGTGCCAGAACAGCATCTACCGCAGCATCTGCATAGTTGGCGCTCAGTAGATTATCCATCCGCGCTTGGGCTGTAGCACCATCCCAGCGCATTGTGGCAATTTTATCCATTGTGGTCTGGCCGCTGCGAACAACAAGCTTGCCGCTATCGATATAAGGCTGCAGTACGGACATCGCTCCATCGTAGAAGAAGTAAGCATTGTTATCGTCCGGCGAGCCCCCGAACAACTCGATGTTGAACGGACCTTTGCCATCCTTAAGACCCAGTTTGTCTACAATATAGTTCGCTTGCAGCTCGCCTACTTTGAAATTGTCGAATGTAGCGTAGAAGCTTACATGCTTGCTCTTCTTGATCAGCCGATCATAAGCAATGACATCGATATTTGCCTCAGCTGCTTTATCCAATACATCGGTCAATGATTCTCCATCGATCGGAGCAATAACAATGACCTTAACACCTTTGGTAATCATGTTCTCGATTTGGGAGACCTGATTCTCAACAACATCCTCGGCATACTGCAAATCGACGCCGTAGCCGATATTCTCGAATTCCTTCTTCATGTTGGCGCCATCGCTTACCCAGCGCTCCAATGTCTTGGACGGCATCGCAATCCCGATCGTCCCGTTCTTTCCGCTACTGCTCTTGCCCTCTCCGCTGTTCCCGCACGCTGCCAGAACCATAATTAAAGCGGTTACAATCAACAACGATAGTCCCTTTCTCATCAATAGATACGCCCCTTTTCCATCGCTATTTGTCTTCCTATCTCTATCATAAGGAAAGCTGCCTCGCAGGTCTTTTGACGTATTCAACTTGTTTTTATAAAAATTCAAAGTAAAGCTGAATCGGATGAGAGTCAGTGGAGCGTTAAAGGAAAGAAGTGGGGACGGGATAAGGACTGGGAGCTAAGTTAGAATAAGGAATAGCAAGTCCCGAGGAATGATGGATAAGGTAAGCAATATGGGAAAATGTATTTATGGCTAGTTAAATAATGAAAAAGCTATATATCAAGAGAAAAATAATAAAAAGATGCAAAAACGCATCCTTTTATCAGTAAAACATCTGAATTTAGTAAAATAACTGCAGATATGCAGTAATTCTAGTAGTTAACTTGTATCTCTAACCCTATGAGGAGAAAAAAACTGTATTTTTGCGGGAATTGTGGCTCCGTTACCCGTTATCCGAGCAGAAAACTGCATATTTGCATCAATTCGTTCTTCGTGAATACCGATGTTTGCTCAGGCACCTAATTCCGATCGATACAAACCCGAAATAGTCCATCCGTCAGAGCTATTATTGCGGTTAAAACACCTGCAAGGGAATGAGAATGAATAATCTGTGGATATGTATATATCAAGATCATCGAACCAAAACGCCGATTCGTTAACTGTGGATAATAAATTTGTAGTGCGAGTTGATATTGAATTATTTTGTGGATAGATATATATATCGATGATATATCAACTGAATATGTGAATAAGACTGTGCATAGTTCATGCTAAATTGATATATTTCGCATTTAGGCTGATGAATATCATATCTGTACAGAGGAAAGTGTGAACAACTGTGTACAATTTGAGGATAACCATAGATTTGCGATGATCCCCATCGCCAGTTATCCACTTGGGGATAAAAAAACCACCACCGGTTATCGGTAGTGGTTCTTATTGCTTGGCGGCTTCCTACTCTCCCAGGACCCTTCGGTCCAAGTACCATCGGCGCTAGAGGGCTTAACGGTCGTGTTCGGGATGGGTACGTGTGGAACCCCTCCGCCATCGCCACCAAACGTGATTTGTCAAAGCTTTTGCTTCTCGAAATCCTGCAACTCCTTACTAGAAGGTTATGCAGCTTGGTTCAGGTATCAGCATCGCCAAATGCTGAAAGCAATCTTCTATCAAGTAATCACTTGAATCACTCAATATACAGGTTTGCTCCCTGAAAACTGGATACGAAACTTCATTTGCATTTTAAAACTTGTGGATAAGCCCTCGACCGATTAGTACCTGTCAGCTCCATACATTGCTGCACTTCCACCTCAGGCC
>NZ_BAAACX010000004.1:0-406827 GCF_039521865.1 Paenibacillus motobuensis
TACGCGATAAATGTCGAGGACACCCCAAGGGCGCGCGCTACCTGACTGCGCCATACCCCGATATGGTATGCATGAAACCGTCATATAAGGTTTTCTCTACGAAAGTCTGTGCTCGTCATCTGTGATAAGTCGATTATAAGCCAATGCCTCGTGCCCCTGCAAGGGTGTGCCTAAGAAATAATTAACACCCCCTCAACGCGTTAAAGGATTGTCGCGATTGTGCAACGTATGATATGATATGTAAAAAACGGAAGGGTGCTTAGCATGATTATAACCGCCTCCTTTATCCTTGCGATCCCAATCGTGGTATTTGGCGCCAGCATCTGGTTAGCAGATGTTCTCCACACCCGAAGTATAAGACAGGAGTCAGGCGTACATCAGACGGTAAACTAATTATCATTCAAACCAAAAAAATGGCGTAAGCTGAACGGATTCATTCCGTGAGCTTGCGCCGTTTTTTTGTGTTTTATTCGATTCGTTATCCATTCATAAATTCTCATTCCAATTTTGTAACTTTATTATAGGGCGTGTCGATTATAATTATGAAGTAAAAATAGATAAATATAGACGTAGGAGAGAAAAATGGTACGATTCGTAAAAGTAGGTTCATTCATTTTAGCTGTATTCATCATCGTTTATTTTTTCGCAGTTACTCACCCAACCAATGCATTATCCCACAAGGCCTGTACCTCTTGGGAAATGGTTAAGGACAAGTCATTCATGATCACCCACTACGGATTCAAGGGATCCAAGTCGAATGAACTTCCCGTTGGCTTCACAGTAAAACCCGGTACAGCCAAAGAAGTCCCCGTTCTGATGTATCATTATATTACCCCGAAGGCTAACAATCGAGAACCGGGAAACAAATCGGTCATCAATCTTGAAGCCTTTGAAGAAAATATGGAATACCTCCATGATGAAGGGTACTATACCGCAACTTTGGAAGAGCTTGAACAGTACGTCCTCGGCGAAATATCGTTGCCAGAGAAATCGATCGTATTAACCTTCGATGACGGTTATCAGAACAACTATATTTACGCTTATCCGATTCTGAAGAAGTATGATTTCCATGCCACCATCTTTATGATTGGCAGCAAGATTGAAGAGCAGACTGTGGCGTTTGATCCTAACAAAAAGAGTTTCCTGTCCCGCGCAGAAATAGAAGCTTCCAAGGATGTATTCGAATATCATAGCCATACATATGATCTGCACCGTAAAGGATTCCCTAAATGTGGTGATACCAAATCACTAGCACTTGATACTACTCTTCTGCAAAAGGATATTCAAACAATCAAAGCTGCCGGGATCGACACTCCTTATTTCGCATATCCCTTCGGTGAGAAATCGCGGCAAATGATCTATGATTTGAAGAAGAATGGTTATCGTATGGCATTCACAGTTCGCCAAGGATTCGTAAAGCCAGGCGACCCTCTGATCAAATTGAACCGGTTGACCGTTACCTCGAAGACCAACTTGCCAGAGCTGCTGCAGCATAAGGTCACACCTCAGGATGCGCTAAACTTGAACTCTTCCTATTAACAAGTTCCAACCACAAGAACCCTCAGGCCCACTGGACGTGGAACTTGAGGGTTCTTCTTATTGTTCAGCTTCATTCTCCAACTTCTTGAGCCAGGCTATATCTTCCTTGGATAGCTCCAGATACTCAAGCAGATCCGGCCTTCGCAACCAGGTACGGCGCAACGCTTCTCTGCGGCGCCACAGTTCAATATTAGCATGATGACCACTGAGCAGAATATCAGGCACCTTCCAGCCCCTGAATTCCACAGGCCGTGTATAATGAGGGTACTCA
Organism: Paenibacillus motobuensis; assembly: GCF_039521865.1. Lineage (NCBI taxonomy): Bacteria > Bacillati > Bacillota > Bacilli > Caryophanales > Paenibacillaceae > Paenibacillus > Paenibacillus motobuensis. Next base: position 1,811 of record NZ_BAAACX010000004.1, read on the forward strand.
AGCAGCCCGGTGCTAAAGGAATCCGTTACTGCGCTCGTCTCATTGCCAAGAACTCCAGGCAATAACCGCGTAACACTATCGATTACCGTCATCGCCGGAATTTCTCCCCCGGTCAGCACGTAGTCACCGATCGATAATTCGTCAGTCACTAGATGCTCGCGGATGCGTTCGTCATAGCCTTCGTAATGACCGCAAATAAAGATCAAATGTTCCTCCTGAGCAAGCTCTTCCGCTTTGCGCTGGGTGAATGTCTCCCCTTGCGGACACATCAGAATGATACGTGGCGCTTTTCCGGTTGCCTCTATCCCTTTTCTACCCAGCAAATCCTCCACAGCGTGAAAGATGGGATCGGGCTTCAGCACCATCCCCCCGCCACCGCCATATGGAGTATCGTCTACCGTGCCGTGCTTGTTGCCGGCGTACTCGCGGAAATTGATCGCATTTAATGCTACAAGCCCTTTATCCCTGGCCTTGCCGAGAATACTGCTCTGGAATACGCCCTCGAACATTTCCGGGAATAAGGTCAGAACGTCCATTCTCATCATTTACAACAATCCTTCCAGCAGATGAACTTTCACCAGCTTCGATTTCACGTCGACATCAAGCACAACATCATCGATCACTGGAAGTAACAGCTGCTTGCGGGAGGGCATTTTAACAACCCATACATCATTGGCCCCTGGACGGAGGATTTCTTCAATAACCCCAAGCTCTTCGCCTTCATCACTGACGACCCGGCAGCCGATAATTTCGTAGAAATAATATTCATTATCCGGCAATTCGACCGACTCTTCCTTGGTAACCTTCAGCTCACAGCCTTTGTATTTCTCAACCAGGTTAATATTGTCGTAACCTTCGAACCTAACGACATACATCTGCTTAACCGGACGCGCAGATGCTACCGTCACATCAGTTATCACGCCACTATCCGGGTTTACAATCTTCAGCTTACTCTTCGGAGCAAATCTGACCTCAGGGAAATCGGTGTGCGGCAGTATTTTCAACTCCCCGCGAATTCCGTGAGTGTTAACAATCTTCCCTACCATCAACAAAGTATCCGACATAACATCCTCCCAAATGCAAAAATACTATATCCCAATATGCCTGATCTGAATGGATCAAGATTATATTCATCAAGAGCTGCCCGTTTCATACATGCTTGCTGCATGTACGAAAGCGGGCTAGGATGGATCTCCTAACCCGCTTTCGTATATGTTTAAGACATGATATCTACGGTAACCCGTTTATCCATCTTAACGGCTGCCGATGCCACAACCGTGCGGAGCGCCTTGGCGATTCTCCCCTGTTTGCCAATCACTTTCCCCACATCATCAGGATGTACGGATAATTCATATACAATCAGGTGTTCCTTCTCAACGACCTCCACACGGACATCGTCCGGATGATCAACAAGAGCCTTCGCAATAACGCCGACTAATTGTTCCATATGGACCCTCCAGAATCAGCAACTATTTTTGCAACTTAGACTCATGGAATTTCTTCATTACGCCTGCATTGCTAAGCAAATTGCGAACTGTATCAGATGCTTGAGCACCATTTTGCAACCATTGCAACGCTTTTTCTTCGTCGATGTTTACTACTGCCGGTTGTGCAACCGGGTTGTAATAACCGATTTCTTCGATAAAGCGACCATCACGTGGGGAACGGGAATCCGATACCACGATACGGTAGAAAGGAGCTTTATGAGCACCCATGCGTTTCAAACGAATACGAACTGCCACCAATTTCACCTCCTTTAAAGATTACCTGCTGCTATAGATAACCGGATCGATTCTAACGAAACATGGTAACGCTATTTGCAGCAAAAAGGGCTGCTCTTAATTCTAACGAAACTGGGTATCGCTATTAGAGCAAATTGGGTGTCCAAGACCGGATTTCCTCTGAATAACGATATAGTGTTTCGTTAAAATTTTTGTACTGCTGTTTTTGCGAAAATAACGCTCTGTAGTTTCGTTAGAAATTACCGGAACGGAAATTTCATTCCTTTGCCCGCTTTGCTGAGCTGTTTCATCATTTTATTGCCTTTGCCTTTAGGGCCCATCATATCCGAGAACTGCTTCATCACTCTGCGCATCTCATCGAACTGCTTGATTAAGCGATTCACATCAGCCAGGCTCGTACCGCTACCCGTAGCGATCCGCTTACGTCTGCTGTGATTGATGAGATCAGGATTCTGCTTCTCTTCTGTGGTCATCGAGTGCACGATTGCCTCTACCCGGCCCATCTGCTTCTCGTCAACCTTGATGTCCTTCATTTGCTTCATCTTGCCCATCCCCGGAATCATGTCCAGGATCTGATCGATTGGACCGAGCTTCTTCACTTGATCCATCTGTTCAAGGAAGTCATCGAACGTAAATTCCGCATTGCGCATTTTCCGTTCCATTTCCTTCGCTTTCTCAGTATCGATATTGGATTGGGCCTTCTCGATCAGGGAGAGCATGTCACCCATTCCGAGAATTCTAGACGCCATCCGTTCCGGATGGAACGGCTCAAGCGCATCGATCTTCTCCCCCAGCGCCGCAAATTTGATCGGACAGCCGGTAACCGCCTTGACCGACAACGCTGCACCGCCACGTGTGTCGCCATCCAGCTTCGTCAGTACGACACCTGTCAGCTCTAATTGCTTATTGAAGCTCTCGGCTACGTTGACCGCGTCCTGCCCAGTCATTGCATCAACAACGAGCAGCACTTCATCCGGCTTCGTCACCTCATGGATCTGACGGAGCTCCTCCATCAGTTCCTCGTCAATATGCAGCCGACCTGCAGTATCGATCAACAGATAATCGTTGCCGTTATCCTTAGCATGCTGCAACGCCTGACGAGCAATCTCTACCGGGCTGTTGCCAGCTGGCAGCGTAAATACCGGCACCTTGATCTGTTCGCCAAGTACTTGCAGCTGCTTGATCGCAGCCGGGCGGTAAATATCCCCAGCAACAAGCAGTGGACGGTGATTCCCCTTAAGCAACAGCTTGGCCAGCTTGGCCGAGGTTGTCGTCTTACCTGCCCCTTGCAAACCTGCCATCATGATAACGGTTGGCGGGCGATTGCTCTTGGCCAGCTTCGATTGGGTCCCCCCCATCAATTCCGTCAATTCCTTGTTAACGATATCGATGATGACCATCCCCGGAGTGAAGCTCTCCATCACCTCACTACCAACGGCCTTTTCCTTCACCTTGGCGATGAATTCCTTAACGACTTTAAAGTTAACGTCCGCTTCCAGCAAAGCGAGTCGAACTTCACGCATCGCTTCATTTACATCATCTTCCGAAACCTTGCCTTTGCCGCGAAGCTTACTGAATACACTCTGCAATCGGCTTGTCAATCCTTCAAATGCCATTGTCCCGTCACCTCCATTCATTCTTTGGTACAAAGTTCAATCTTTGATCACGAAGCATCTATCTCATTAGCTTAACTTCAATTTTACAATCGCTCCACTTGCTTAAGCAAATCCAAGATCGTCTCTTTATGTAACGGAGACATCTCGCTCTGTTCCATCAATCGCTTCAATTCGGCTACCATCCTGACGCGCTCTTCATCCTTGCGCAACAGCCCAAGCTTCTCTTCGTAAGCTTCGAGTACTTCTTCGGCACGCTTGATATGCTCATACACCGCTTGCCGGCTAATACCGAATTCGCTTGCGATCTCCCCAAGGGAGAAGTCATCCAAAAAATAATATTTAAGAAACGTCTGCTGCTTTTCGGTGAGCAGCGTTTCGTAGAAATCGAATAACAGGTTGATCCGGTTCGTCTTCTCAAGCTTATTCTCTTGACTCATCTGGGCACCCCCTCCGTCAAGGAAAAACACTTTACAGCGCATCAACATTCACTATAATAACGAATCAGCAAAAGGTTGTCAAGCGAAATTCCTTAACATGTGTAACATCGATCTGGTATGAGCAAAATTGAACCTTCTCTTGTAATACAAATGGCCGCCTGTCAGCTTGCTGATAGCGGCCAAAAGATTTTTTAGATGAAGATTTACAAGCTCAGAAAATTAATGGTGCGGCAAAAGATAGAGTAAAATCGCAAAGAAATGCGTTACGCTACCTGCCAGTACGAATAGATGCCAAATCGCATGATGATACGGAAATATACGCCATACGTAAAAGATCGTTCCCAGTGAATACAGAATACCGCCGGTTACAATCAGTACGATTCCCGGCTGCGGAATTGCCGCTGTTAGCGGCCCCCAGGCGATAATAATCAGCCAGCCCATAATCAAATAGAAGATCGTCGACATAAACAGGAATCGCTTCACGAAGAATGCCTTGAATAGAACGCCCAGCAAGGCGATCCCCCATACGATTCCGAACAAGCTCCAGCCGAGCGGACCGCGAATGGCTACCAATAATAATGGAGTATAGGTACCGGCAATGAACAGGTAGATCGAGGAATGATCAAAGAATTCGAACAGATCCTTGACCTTGCCCTCCTTGAAGCTATGCACCAAAGTGGAACAAACATAGAGCAGCAGCATGCTGACTCCATAAATGGTAAAACTGACGATATGCCAGGCTGTACCTTTTAAGCTGGAGAAGACGATGAGCAGCACAAGCCCGGCCAGGCTGAGCATCGCACCAATGCCATGGGTAATTGCATTGGCAACTTCTTCACGGCGTGGGTAGGTATGAGTATTCGCCATCTTGCCGCCTCCTTATCTAATCATGTTTAACTCTAGATCTTTATTTCTATCGTTAGAATATGGGCGCTAGCCCATAAAGGTTCCTTGACCCTGTTGACCTATCATTCTTACTGCTCAATATTCGCCGTCTCTTCTTCCTCTTGAATCAATCCGGCGAACAAACCGTGTACGAACTGCTCGGAGTCAAATTTCTGCAAATCTTCCATCTTCTCACCCAGTCCGACCAACTTCACCGGCAGACTCAATTCCTGACGAATGGCGATGACGATGCCGCCTTTGGCAGTGCCATCGAGCTTGGTCAGCACAAGGCCGGTAACCCCGCTCTTCTCACCGAACAGCTTAGCTTGAGCAAGCGCATTTTGACCCGTCGTTGCATCAAGCACCATCAGCACCTCATGCGGAGCTCCGGGAATTTCACGCTTGATGACGCGGAATATTTTGTTCAATTCCTCCATCAGATTCGATTTGTTCTGCAGACGACCCGCCGTATCGCAGAGCAGAATATCTACACCGCGCTGCTTGGCGGCTTGAACCGCATCGAACATGACGGCTGCCGGGTCTGAGCCGGCACTCTGCTTGATGACTTCAACGCCGGCGCGTTCTCCCCATACTTCCAGCTGCTCGATCGCTCCTGCGCGGAACGTATCGCCTGCGGCCATCAGCACTCTTTTACCTTGCTGCTTATAGTAGTGCGCCAGCTTACCAATCGTGGTTGTCTTACCAACTCCGTTGACACCGACGAATAGGATAACAGTAATTCCGTCTGGATTGAGCTTTATCTCATTATCCTCATCCCCACGCAGCAACCCAATCAGCTTCTCCGACATAATCGGCTGCAGATCTGCTGCATCTTCGATCTTGCGCTTCTTCACTTCGTCACGCAGATCATCGATCAATTCCAGTACTGTATTCACGCCTACATCGGCGCCGATCAATATTTCTTCCAATTCCTCGAAGAATTCTTCATCGATCTTCTTGCGGCGGGTCACCAGTTCGGCAACCTTCTCCACGAAGCCTTTCCGCGTCTTTTCCAGACCGTCCTTGAACTGCTTCGTTACGGATTCGGTTTTTGAAGAGATGCTCTCTTTTAGTTTTTTAAAGAAACTCATATGCTGCCTCCTCATTCTTCTTCAAAAAAAGTTCATTTGTATATTAACCTAGATTACGATTTACGAAAATCCTTGAGAGTATATCAGGCGATTTCTACGGTATCCTCATCATCCAGCTTCACGGAGACGAGTTTGGATACGCCGCCTTCCTCCATCGTCACGCCGTAGAGCACGTCTGCTTCTTCCATCGTCCCCTTGCGGTGCGTCACGACGATAAACTGGGTCTGCTCGGAAAATTCACGCAAATATTGAGCGAAACGAATGACGTTAGCTTCATCCAGCGCAGCCTCAACCTCATCGAGCACGCAGAATGGAACCGGCTTAACCTGTAAAATAGCAAACAACAGCGCCATCGCCGTAAGCGCCCTCTCCCCCCCGGATAGGAGTTGCAAATTCTGCAGCTTCTTGCCTGGAGGCTGAGCTACAATATCGATGCCCGTCTCGAGCAGATTGCTCGGGTCCAGCAGCTGCAAATCCGCACGGCCACCGCCGAACAGCTTCGTGAACACGGTGCCGAATTCGCGTCTGATTGCATCAAAGGTCATCTTGAAGCGCTTCGACATCTCTTCATCCATCTCCTGGATGACTTGATACAAGGTCGCCTTCGCTTCAACCAGGTCATTCTTCTGCTCGGTGAGGAACTGATAACGCTCATTGACGCGATTATATTCTTCAATCGCCCCGAGGCTAACCTCTCCAAGCAAGGTGATCTGCCGCTTTAATTCCTTCGCCTCGGCCTGCGCCGCTGGAACATCCTCCGGAATCGGATAACGTTGCTTCGCCATCTCGTAGCTCAGTTCATAATCATCACTCAGCTTGCTCAGAATATTCTCCAGCTCAACATCGAGCCGGTTGGCCTGAATTTCCGTTTGACGCAGCTTCTCTTCAACGGCCTTCAATGCCAGGCGCTGTTCTTTTGTCTCATTCTCCCCATCGGACAGCTTCTTGACGAGCACAACCCGTGACGCTCTCTCCAACTCAAGCTGTTCTCCGGCGCGTTCCTTCTTTAATTTATACTCATTCAGCTCTTCACGCTGCGTAGAGCTCTGATGTATATTCTTCTCTAAGTCTGCCACAATCGACTGCAAAATACTGCGGTTCTGCTCCAACTCACGCTTGAGAATGCTGCAATCTTCCTCAGAACGGCGCAATTGCTCTCTTATAGAGAAGCATTCCTGATCCAGCTTGCCTTCACGAACCTTCAATCCCGTCAAGCGGTCCTGCAGTTCTTCCTTCGCTGATTCATTTGCTTTGCGGGCATACTCAGCCGCCTGGATCGATTGCTGCACACGCTGCTCTTCCTTCTCCAGCTCAACCAGCTTCGCTTCCGCCTGAACTTTGGCCTGCTCCAGCTCTTCGATCTCTTTCAGATAATGGCCTTTCTCCTGGCCATACAGCTCGAATTGCTCGGACACATGTCTCCATTCATGCTCAATTTGCTTCATATCGCTGGCAACGGATTGCTCCTCAGTCCGCTTATGATCTCCAGCCTCACGCAGCTTCTCGAGCGATTGCTCCGACGCAACCACCTGTTCACGCACATCAGCCAGCCCTTTGCGCAGCTTATCCAGCATTTCATCCGCTTCACGAATGTCGGTAGCAAGCTGATCGAGTTGACGCTTGCGTCCCAGCAGGTTGCTGTTCTTACGGTGCTGGCTGCCCCCGGTCATCGAACCGCCTGCATTTACGACGTCGCCTTCCAGCGTAACGATCCGGAAGCGATATTGGCAGCGAGCCGCCATCTTATTGGCCCGCTCCAGATCACTGGCGAACACTACATTGCCGAGCAAGCTGCCAACAATATTGTTATACTCTGAATCGTAGCCTACCAATTCAGCTCCGATGCCTACAAATCCCTCAGCGTCCTCCATTAACCGCTTGTCCGCCGCTGAGATCTGCCTTGGGCGGATAACATCGAGCGGCAGGAATGTCGCTCTACCCAGTTGGCGCTGCTTCAAGAATGCAATGGCCTGACGTGATACAGCTTCATTTTCCATGACGATATGCTGCATCGCTGCTCCAAGCGCCGTCTCCACGGCAATCTCCAGCTTCTCTGGCACGCGGATTAATTCGGCTACCGCGCCATGTACCCCATGAAGCACCGATTTGCGCGAGGCCTTGAGTACTTCCTTAACCCCGAGGGCGAAGCCGTCAAAGTCCTCCTCCATCTCCTTCATCGTATCGCGGCGCGAGACGAGTCCTTCACGCTTCTGCTCCCATTTGCGGATTCCGTTCTGGCTCTCCTCAACCAGCCGGTGCAGAGACTGGCATCGTTCACTTTCTGTAATGTACTTGCCGCGTAAATCAGCGATTTCTACCCCTAATTGCTGAAGCGTATTCTCCAATAGAGTCTTCTTGCCCTTGAGCTGCTCCAGTTGCTCGCTCCACTTGGTTCCTTCTTCTTCCGAGCGCTGCATTCTACGCTGCACAGCTTCCTTCTGCTGATCGTTATAGCGAATCTCATTACGCATCCCGGCCATCTGGTTCATGATCTCGAGCAATTGGCCTTTCAGGCCTTCCTCCTGCTCTTGGCTTATCCCGCCGGTGACCCCGATCAGCTTCACTTCCTCAGACTGCAGCTCATCACGAAGCTCTGTCAACTGCTGCTCTGCCGCGGCAAATTTCTCAGCCAACTGCTTCATTTCAGATTCGCGCTGTGCATAACGCTCCTCGCTTGCAGCCAGGGATTGCTCAAGCTGCTCCCGATTCTGTGTCAAGTTCTTGGCTCGTTCTTTCAGAACTTCGCCAAAGCCTTCACTCTTCTCGTATTTTTCACTATTTTCAAGCAACTGATTCTGCAAAATCTCAATCTTGTCCTCAACCTGGCGCAGCGCCAGTCGATCGCTCTCAAGCTTCGCATCATGGGCCGATACGACTGTAGATAGGGCAAGCTCTTCCTCTTTTAACTCACCCAATCTATCATTTGTAACGCTCCACGATTCATGAATTTGCTCGATTTGATGTACATATAAGGAAATTTCTATATTTTTAAGCGAATCGCGTAATTGTTTATATTTTAATGCCTTCTCGGATTGCTCCTTCAGCGGTCCGATTTGATCCTCCAGTTCACTGACCAGATCGTGAATTCTTAGCAGGTTCTGCTCGGTATCATCCAATTTCCGCTTCGCATCACGCTTGCGGTTCTTATACTTAACAATTCCGGAGGCCTCCTCGAAGATACCGCGGCGATCCTCAGAGCGCGTACTCAGAATCTCCTCGATCCGTCCTTGCCCGATAATCGAATAGGCTTCCTTCCCGATCCCGGTATCCATGAACAACTCGGTAATATCTTTCAACCGGCAGGATTGCTTATTGATCAAATATTCACTTTCTCCACTGCGGTGGACCCTCCGCGTTACGGTAACCTCACTGAAATCCAGCGGCAAGGCATGGTCGCCATTGTCCAGCGTCAGGGAAACCTCGCCATAATTCACTGCTTTGCGCGCATCACTCCCGGCAAAGATGATATCCTCCATCTTACCGCCACGCAGGGATTTGGCGCTTTGCTCTCCCAGCACCCAGCGAATCCCGTCGGAGATATTACTCTTCCCGCTGCCATTCGGTCCTACTACAGCGGTAATGCCGCGGACGAATTCCATCTCCGTCTTGTCGGCAAATGATTTAAAACCTGCTAATTCAATCCGTTTCAAAAACATACGTTCACGATCACCTCTAACGACTATTGTAACACACACACAGTCCCTGGGACAGAAGGATAAAAGGCATGGGGACAGGCTCAGCGCAGCAAGATCAACTATACATTTTATGTCTATCTAAAAGAATATGAGATTCCAGTTCATCTTGAAATCTTCCAGCAGGTTTGCTAGTCTGATAGACAACCTAGATTTGTACAAAGGAGACACCCAATGAATAAGTCTTTAAGACCTGCTATTCTGCTTCCATTTGTAATCTCTTCGCTCCTTATCGGTTCGCTGGCCGGATTCTCTTCTCCTGCCTACGCCCAGAACAGCGTGGTAACGAAAACGACGGCAGCCCCAGACATCCTGCTGAATGGCAGCCCATTAGCTTGGACGAGCTCTGGTCCATTCGTCTACAAAGGAACTACCTATGTTCCGCTTCGGGAGGCAGCCGAGCAATTGGGCGCTGAGGTCAAGTGGAACAAGAACAAACGAGCCACCGAAATGCTGATTCACGGGAATATCATTGATCATCGTCCGGAGACTCGTTATTTCACTATTAATGGCTATACTCAGTTACAGGCGCCAGCCGCTTCACTATTACATAATGGCGCTACTATGGTCCCGTTGCGAACACTTGCAGCGGCGCTTGGGGCAAATGTTACTACCTCTTCCAATCCGATTCGCCAGATAAATCTGCTTGCGGATCATAGTACGATCATCATGGATGCTGCGAATAGCGCCGATGAATACTTAATACGCCAGCAATTTTCAGGTATAGCACTCGTTGCTGATCATGGTCAAGTTCTGCTTCGTAAAGGCTACGGCCTCAACGGCCCTGACAAGCTGATCACGCCGGATGACCAGACAAGAATCGCTTCTTTAACCAAAGCCTTCACGGCCGCAGCGGTTATGAAGCTGGCTGAGGACGGCAAGCTGCAGCTGGATGATACACTGGAATCGTATATCCCTGGGTTTCCGCAAGGAGACGAGATCACGCTACATATGCTGCTATCGCATACGTCTGGCCTGGCCTCCAATTTCCCTCGTACCGCGGGCTTAACATTAGAACAGACCATTGAGGCAATCAAAAGCAAGCCACTCGCCTTTACCCCGGGTGCGGATTTTAAGTACAGCAACAGTGGTTATATGCTGCTTGGTCGTATCGTCGAAATCGTATCCGGCATGAGCTACGCCGATTTCATCCAGAGTCACTTCATAGTTCCTCTTCACATGACAGAGAGCGGGATCGCGGATCAACACACGAAGGTGATCAAAGGCTATGTATCCAAATCCGATCAGTGGACGCTTGCCGGCTCATACTATACACAGCCCGGCTCTGGAGGGTTATACTCCACTGTTGATGATCTATTGAAATGGGACGCCGCCTTAAATACGACCGATCTACTGAATCAGGATTCGCTTGATAAGCTGTTCACACCCTATTCTTATAAGAATTATGGATACGGCTGGATGATCGATCTGACAGCTGACCATAAGATTGTATTCCACAACGGCAGCGGCACCGGATATTCAACCGGTATATCTCGCGAAGTGGGCGGGGGAATCACAATTATTCTGCTCGGTAATCATGGCGGTGTGGATACACTAACGATGATGAGAGATATTCGCCAATTAATCGCGGGTTAACCGAGTCAGGTAAAGTCGCTGGACAAAATATATATCAGATTCAAAAGAATAGGGCTTTCCATTGCCATAAAGATGGTAATAGGAAGCCCCTTCGAACTCTTATTCTTATTTTTTTATATTCGAGTTAAGCCTGCCGAAGCTGCTCTAGCGCGACTTGCGCTGCCTGCTGTTCGGCCTCCTTCTTCGACCTACCGGTCCCGCGCCCTAAACTGCGTCCGTCCATCCAGACTTCAGAGACGAATTCGCGTTCATGCGCCGGGCCTCTCTCTTCAACAATCCGGTACTCCAAGGCTCCCATATTATGATGCTGGGTTAATTCCTGAAGCTCCGTTTTATAGTCGGTGGTCTGAAGCTTCCCGTCAAACACGATTTGCGAGAAAATGTAGCGATGCAAAAAAGCGGTGACCGCCTCCAGGCCCTGATCCAAATACAGAGCTCCTACAAAAGATTCAAATACGTCTGCCAGCAGAGCAGGACGGGTTCGTCCGCCCGTCATTTCCTCCCCTTTGCCAAGCAACACGTATTTCCCGAACTCCAGGCGCTCTGCAAACCGTACTAACGACGGTTCGCAGACAATGGCTGCCCGAAGCTTCGTAAGCTCGCCTTCAGGACGGTCCGGAAACAAGTGATATAAATGCTCCGACACCGTTAGCTCAAGGACAGCGTCGCCTAGAAACTCCAGGCGTTCGTTGTCCTCATGCTGATTGAAGCGATGCTCATTCACATAAGATGCATGGGTAAAAGCCTGTCTTAGTAACTGCTTATTGTGAAATACCAGTTGAAGTTTGTGCTGTAATTGCTTTAAATCTCCACTCAACTGACTGACCCCTTATGCTTCGAATTTCTTCAGAATAATGGTGGCATTATGACCGCCAAATCCGAAAGAGTTAGACATAGCAATTCTAACATCCGCCTGTCTTGCTTCATTAGGGACGTAGTCCAGATCACATTCCGGATCCGGATGCTCTAAATTAATAGTTGGCGCGATCAATCCATGCTGAAGCGTTAATCCGCAGATTACCGCTTCCACACCGCCTGCCGCACCGAGCAGATGGCCTGTCATCGATTTGGTCGAGCTGATTGCCACTTTGTAAGCATGATCGCCAAGCGCACGCTTGATAGCGGTCGTCTCCGACTTATCGCCGACAGGGGTAGAAGTACCATGTGCGTTAATATAATCAATTTCGCTCGGATCGATATCAGCATCACGAATCGCCATCTTCATACAACGCTCCGGACCCTCCGGGTTCGGTTCGGTCATATGGTAAGCGTCTCCGCTCAGGCCGTAGCCGATGACCTCGCCGTAAATTTTGGCTCCGCGCTTCTGAGCATGCTCCAGTGATTCTAGGATCAATACGCCGGACCCTTCACCCATAACAAAACCATCGCGCTCAGCATCAAACGGCCGGCTCGCTCTCGTAGGATCATCATTACGGGTTGACATCGCCCGCATTGAACAGAATCCTGCAAGTCCAGTTGGACGGATCGTTGCTTCCGCGCCGCCGCAAATCATCACATCAGCATCGCCGTATTTGATCATCTTGTACGAATCGCCGATGGAATGAGTTCCGGTCGCGCACGCAGTCACCGCAGTGCTGTTAGGTCCCTTCGCGCCGAACATGATCGATACCTGGCCGGAAGCCATATTCGCAATCATCATCGGAATGAAGAACGGGCTAACCCGCTTAGGACCTTTCTCCAGCAAAATGGAATGTTGATCTTCCCAAGTTCCCAGGCCGCCGATCCCTGAACCGATCATGACACCAACCCGTTCCGGGTCCGTATCTTCCGCAATGTTCAGACCACTGTCGGCCAGCGCACGGCTAGCAGCAGCAACGGCAAATTGGACGAAACGGTCCATCTTGCGCGCATCCTTGCGATCCATATAATCCTCAGGATTGAAATCCTTAACCGAAGCGGCAATTCGCGTCGTATATTCACTGACATCAAAAGACTCAATTTGCGACACCCCGGATTTACCTTGAATCAAGTTATTCCAGAGCGTATCCAAATCGCTGCCAAGGGCTGTAACAGAGCCCATACCGGTTATGACTACTCTATGTTTCAAACACACTCACCTCATATAGACTTCATGTGTAAATTCAATTTACATGTTCGAATACGGTCGTAAAATAACAATAGAAGAGGAGAAGTCCCGCCTGCTTGAAAGGAGGTACGGGACTTTGTCATGACATTAGGTATGAGATTGTATGTAGTTAACAACTTCACCTACAGTCGTAATCTTCTCTGCATCTTCGTCTGAAATTTCCAGATCGAACTCATCTTCTAATTCCATAACAAGTTCAACCACATCAAGGGAATCAGCACCCAGGTCATCTTTGAAAGACGCTTCAAGCGTTACTTCGGCTTCATCAGCGCCGAGGCGATCCACTACAATGCGTTTTACGCGATCAAATACATCGGACATCCGGTTCACCTCCTCTTTGGTATTATACGAGAATCTAAGTTAAAAAGCCATAGAAGGAAGAAGCAAATTACATATACATTCCGCCATCTACGTGCAGCGTCTGTCCTGTCATATAGGATGCGCTGTCCGAAGCGAGGAACAAAGCCACCTTAGCAATCTCCTCTGGCTGTCCAAGACGTGCCAGCGGAATATTCCCTAGCATGCCCTGCCGCACCTCTTCCGGCAATTGATCCGTCATATCGGTCTCAATGAACCCTGGTGCGATACAGTTCACGGTAATATTGCGCGAAGCCAGCTCGCGTGCCGCCGACTTGGTCAATCCGATTACGCCAGCCTTAGCTGCCACGTAGTTCGCCTGACCAGCATTGCCTAGCACGCCGACTACGGAGGAAATATTAATAATCCGGCCTGAGCGCTGCTTCATCATCGGACGAGTTACGGATTTAATACCGTTGAAGACACCCTTGAGATTCGTAGCGATCACTTCATCGAACTCTTCTTCCTTCATGCGCATGATCAAATTATCTCTAGTAATTCCAGCATTATTCACCAGAATATCAATTCGACCCCAGGCTTCGACAACGCCTTTCACCATGGCATCGAATTGCTCGCTATCGCCGACATGGCCTTTAACCGCATACGCCTTAACCCCAAGCGCTTCAATCTCAGCTACGACTTTAGCTGCCGCTTCCTCGTTGCCCGCATAATTCACGGCGATATTGGCGCCGGCGCCAGCAAGAGCAAGAGCGATGCTGCGCCCGATCCCGCGTGATGCGCCCGTAACAAGTGCAGTTTGTCCTTCAAGCAATTTGCTCATACATCCATCTCCTTTCCTAGGATAAAACAGATCATTCCGGGACGGTTCCTCGTAGTACGAGAAACTATGATACGATCTTTGCCGCCAGAAATCAACTAAAATATTGTAAAACAAATATTTTTTTATAATATATGCATATTATTCCTGATTATCAACGCCAATAATCTATTAGCCCAGTGCCTCTATCGTCTTCTCCAGCGTTTCTAAGTCTTTCACATTGTATGAAGCAACCGTCTTGTCGATTTTCTTAATCAAACCGGTCAGAACGCTTCCTGGCCCCAATTCAACAAAGGTGTCCACACCTTGTTCGATCAGCCAGGCTATACTGTCAGACCACAGAACAGGAGAATACACTTGCTCCACGAGCAGTTGCTTAATCTCTTCAGACTGTTGCACCGGACGTGCCGTTACGTTAGCGACAACCGGTACATGAGCATCCTGGAAGGATACACTATCCAGCTTGCCGTTAAGACGCTCTGCCGCCTCTCGCATGAGAGAAGAATGGAACGGACCGCTTACTTCGAGCGGTATCGCCCTTTTCGCGCCTATTTCCTTCACACGTTCTAGAACTTGTCCAACGCCTTCTTTGCTGCCAGATACAACGATCTGTCCCGGACAATTGACGTTGGCCAACTCAACCAGGTGACCGCCATTGCTAATTTCAGCACATAGCTCCTCTAGGCTCTTGCGTTCTCCTCCAAGCACAGCCGCCATTGCACCTTGTCCACCTGGTACAGCCTGTTCCATAAATTGGCCGCGGGCGCGGACGATAGATACGGCATCTTCAAAAGACAATACACCAGCAGCTGTAAGCGCACTGTATTCCCCCAGGCTATGACCGGCTACAAAATCCGGCTTAATCCCTCTAGCGGCAAGGGCCTCATACATGACGACACTTGTGGTGAGCAGGGCAGGCTGCGTATTGGCTGTCTGCTTCAGTTCATCCTCAGGACCTTCAAAGATCAGTTCGCTAAGCGAGAAGCCAAGCTTCGCATCCGCCAGCTCGAATAATCGTCTTGCATCCGGGGATTGATCGAACAGATCTTTACCCATGCCGACACTCTGGGAACCTTGTCCCGGAAAAACAAACGCTATTTTTCCCATTTTATTAATCTGCACTCCTTATTATTCGCTCTTAGAGGTTGTTCAAAAAGCCCGCTTTTGATAAGGAAAACCGATCGAGGTCATTCAAGGATGAGCGACCGCGATTCAGCGGTAGGTTTTCTTGCGATATAGAATTTCATCAGCATAGCTGATAACGAATAAATTCTATATCTAACACGAAGTAACACTGAAAGTTAATTCGACATCGAATCTTGAATTCACCCGGGCCTAAGCAGATGCTTACGAAGTCACCTACGGAAACACCTCAGGTGCTCACGTACAAACTACGTACTTCCGCTCCTCACGCCCTAGCTTCATTCAACTGAAGCGTTTTGAAAAAACGCACATCGGAAGCATAAGCTTCGGTGCTGAAAACCAGTCTTTTTAAAGTTTGCACCTACGCTTGCATTACCAGACGAGGACAGACGCTCCCCAGGTCAAGCCGCCGCCGAAGCCGACGAGAAGAACCGTGTCGCCTTCCTTGATCCGGCCTTCCTCAGCTGCTTCTACAAGCGCCAGAGGAATGGAAGCTGCCGATGTATTGGCATACTTGTCGACGTTGATTACGCATTTTTCTTCGGGCAGATCAAGCCGCTGCATCGCGGATTGAATGATCCGGATATTCGCCTGATGCGGAACGAATAAATCGATATCTTCCTTCGTCTTGCCTGCTTTGCGCAGTACTTCTTCGGTTGCAGATCCCATTACCCGAACGGCAAATTTGAATACTTCACGCCCGTTCATATAAATATAGTGCTGCTTACCCTGTACGGTGGCTTCGGAAGCAGGCAAGCGAGAACCACCTGCAGCAAGCTTCAACAGGTCGCCCCCAGTTCCTTCGGCACCAAGGTCAAACGACAAGAAGCCACGCCCTTCAGGCACCTCTCCAACGATGACCGCACCCGCTCCGTCTCCGAACAAGACGCAGGTGTTGCGGTCCGTATAATCCGTAATTCGGGACAAGGTGTCCGCCCCAATCACGAGTGCATTGTTATACATTCCTGTTTGAATAAAGCCATTAGCGGTCGCCATACTGTATACGAATCCAGAGCAAGCCGCGGATAAGTCAAAAGCAGCTGCATTCTTGGCACCCAGTTTATCCTGCAAAATGCAAGCTGTCGACGGAAAAGATGTATCCGGTGTAATCGTGGCAACGATGATCAATTCAAGCTGGTCAGCGGTCATTCCCGCCGACTCCAGCGCACGTACCGCTGCTTCATAAGCCAAATCAGATGTCGCTTGCTCCGGTGCCGCAATGTGGCGTTCGCGAATCCCGGTACGGGATACGATCCATTCGTCGTTGGTATCCACCATTTTCTCCAAATCGGCATTCGTTAACACTCGCTCTGGAACATATTTGCCGGTTCCAATAATGCCTACGGAACGCATTTTCATATACTCTCCACTCTCTTCCCGCTAATTTCTTCTGATATGCTCTCCGTTAACCGGCTCTCAATCGCTAGCCGCGCTTGCCGAACTCCATTCTTGATGGCTTCGCTATCCGAGGAGCCGTGGCTCTTTACAACAAGCCCGCTTAACCCTAGCAACGGCGCGCCTCCATGCTGCTTATAATCCATCATTTGTTTTATTCCACGCAAGGAAGGCATGAGCACAGCAGCTGCCAGCTTGTTCTTCAGGGACTTCGTGAATTCTTGCTTCAAGACAGAGAACATCGCTCCAGCTGTTCCTTCAAGGGATTTCAGCAGGATATTTCCAGCAAACCCATCGCAGACAAGCACATCGCAGGCGCCAGTCAGCACATCCCGAGCCTCTACATTACCGATAAAGTTGATCGGCAACTCTTCTAGAAGCGGATAAGCCGCTTTGGTTAACTCGTTGCCCTTCTTCGCTTCGGTTCCGACATTAAGCAGGCCTACACGCGGCTTGGCGATTCCAGCCACCTTCTCACGATAAATACTACCCATCAAGGCATACTGGGCCAGATGCTCTGGTTTGGCGTCCATATTCGCGCCCAGATCCAGTGCTAGAACACCGCGGCCGTCCATCGTCGGTATAATCGGAGCGAGCGCCGGACGCTCGATTCCTTCCATTCTGCCGACAACGAGCAATCCCGTCGTCATTAACGCGCCAGTATTTCCCGCGGAGATCATCGCATCAGCTTCTTTATCATGAACAAGACGTCCCGCTACGACCATGGACGAATCCTTCTTCCGGCGAACCGCTCTTACCGGCTCGTCCTCCGCTTCAATAACATCTTCCGCATGATGAAGAATAAGATTAGCTGGAGCATCCGTCATTAACGGTCTGAGACGATCCTGATGCCCAACAAGTATAATCTGGGTATCGCTCCATTCGCGGGCCGCGTCCATTGCCCCCTTCACAGTACTATCCGGTGCAAAGTCGCCGCCCATTGCATCAATGGCGATCCGCATGTATGTTTCCCCCTTCATGATTGTCATCCCCAGTCGAGCGGTAAATGACGAAGTTGCCTTGGAATACCATTTCCTCACCGACATAAGTAAACACTTCAACCTTGGCTTTTGCCTTATTCCCGGAAGAAGGACGGACGTAAGCCTTGGCGATGCACTTCTCTCCCAAATGAACCGATCTGATAAACCTTATGTCCGCCGAAAAGGTCAAGGCGATCTCATCATTGATGACCGCGACAGCCAGAGAATTCGCTTGAGCAAACACATGGTGGCCGCGCGCGATGCCGGTTCTTGAGAATACATGTTCATCACGGATCTCGAAGATGGAAATCCCACTCTTGTCCAGCTGCAGATCAACGATTTCCCCGATCACCTCATGCAGTGGCAATGAACGAACCTGGTCGTAAGAACGTTCAGCCATCTGCTTCATCCGTTCCCTAAGTTCGGGAATACCTAGCTCCATCCGATCCAAGCGAATCGTCTGAATGCTGACCTTCAACTTCCGAGTCAGTTCCTGATCCGTAACGAAAGGATTCTCTTCAATTATTTTAATGAGCTGCTGCTGTCTCGCTTTTTTCGGCAAACGTTCGATTGGATATCCCCCCTACAAAATGGCTACAATATTATATTAAAGTACGTAAATAGGCACTTGAAAACTGGCCTTTTTGAACACGCACTAATAGATCCGCTCTTTTTTAGAACCTGGTACTAAAATAGTATAAATCAACTTACCGCAAAAAGAAAGTAGAATTCCAAGCAGAGGTAATTCCGCCCGGCTTAGCCGTTGTTTTCAGAGCGGGACTTACTAGCTTTGCTATTATGTAAGGTTATTCAATGCTCTGCCTCTTTTAACTTACCTTCTAACGAAACTCAGAAGCGTTATCATGCCAAAAATACAGGCTTTTAGATTCTTACGAAACGACCCATCGTTATTCAAGCAAAATCCTTCTCCAAACGCACTCTTTGAAACGAATAGCGATACCCTGTTTCGTTAGAATTTTTGAGATGCATTTTTCGAGCAAATAACGATCCCAGGTTTCGTTAGAATTCAAGGACGGATCTGCAGATCATGAGTTGATTTTATAATAACAAAAAAAGTAGCACTTCATCAAAATGAAGTACTACTTTGCGTTAACGAAATCAAGTTTTATTGGTTAATAATTTCTCTCGATTTGTATGTTCCGCATACTTTGCATACGTGGTGAGCAAGCTTCAATTCTCCGCATTGTTCACATTTTACCATGCCCGGCACAGCCAATTTGAAATGCGTACGGCGTTTGTCGCGACGCGTCTTGGACGTTCTCCGTTGAGGTACTGCCATGGTTCTCCACCTCCTTATCAAATAAACCCTGCATCGGTGTTTTCATAATGTCACTTTCAAGTAGAAACGGTAACCTGTGAGATGGCTATCATCTCTCCTGGAAATTATAAGAAAAACGTCTAACGACGTACTTTCTACCTGCTTACTTCTTGAAAAAATCGCCTAGTGCAGCCAGTCGCGGATCAATCCGCTCCGTGTTGCAATCGCATTGCCGTTCATTCAAATCAGTCCCGCAGGATGGACATAGTCCCTTACAGGCATCCTTACAAACGGCGGAAAAAGGAAGATCAAGCAACAACGCTTCCTCCAGATAAGGCGTTAGATCCAGACGTTCTCCAGATACAAGCACCAAATCCTCTTCTCCTTCATCCAGCTCTACGCTATCCTCGTCGCTTTGTTTGAAGGCTTCTTCAAATTGAACATCCACGCGATACTTGAGTGGCTTCAAACATCTGGAACAGGACATGTCCAATTCCGTCGATAAGCTTCCGGTAACGCGAACAACACCGCCTCCTGCCGGCTCAGCCTGCAGATCAGCTTGCATTGGGGAAATCCCCGCAATGTCCTTCCGTCCCTGAACTACATGACCGACATCCAATGTCTGGTGGAACTCCACCGGAGCTTCGGATGAAGAGATCTGACGAAAATTAATAATCATGAGTATCACTCCAAACAAACAAAAATAATTATACCGATCCAGGCTAAGTTTTGTCAACTGTAATCCCGTATTCCCTTAACTTCAATTCATATGGCTTGCCCTCATGGATTCAAGCTTCTGACTGGCAAAAATGCAGGATCCTCACCATTGCTTATCCTTAAGAAGCACACTGCGGGGGGCTATATGTTATATTCTTTATTAATTGAATAACATTTAAACCAATAAACTTAAAGTTAAGAAGATAACACTTATTCTAACCTAAAAGGTGATTGCTTTGAATACTGTAGGACTAATTGTTGAATATAATCCACTGCATAACGGACATGCCTATCATTTTCGTGAAGCCAAGCGGTTGGCACACGCCGATACGACGGTCGCGGTAATGAGCGGCGATTTCCTGCAGCGCGGCGAGCCCGCGATCGTGAACAAATGGGCGCGGACCGAAATGGCGCTGCACCTTGGCATCGACCTGGTGCTTGAGCTGCCAGTGTCGTATGCTGTGCAGCCCGCGGAGTGGTTCGCGCACGGAGCGGCGGCGCTGCTGGATGCGACAGGGGTCGTGTCGCATCTGTGCTTCGGCAGCGAGTCGGGCGAGCTGCCGGTGCTGGCCGAGCTGGCGGCGCTGCTCGCCAGTGAGAGCGGCGCGCTCAAGGCCGCGGTCGCGGAGGAGCTCGCCACCGGGGCGAGCTACCCGCGCGCCTACGCGGCTGCTGCCGCGCGCGCCTTCGCCGCCGCAGGCGGCCTGGGTGGCGACGTGGACGCCGCCCGCCTGCTGCTGGAGCAGCCCAACAACTCGCTTGGGCTGCATTACCTGATCGCGCTGCGGCGGCTTCAGAGCGGCATCACGCCGCTCACCTTGCAGCGCCAGGGGGCCGGCTATCGCGACGAGAGTCCGCGCGATGCCAGCATTGCCAGCGCGACTGCCGTGCGCCGGCTCATCGCTGGCGGCGGCTCACTCGCCGCTGCCGCCGCCTACCTGCCGCCCTTCACGCTGGAGATTCTGCAGCGTGAATTCGCGGCAGGCCGCGGTCCGATGGATTGGGACCGCTTCTCCCAGCCCTTATTCAGCCGCCTCCTCTCGGCCACGCCAGAGGAGCTGGCCGGTCATCTGGAGATGAACGAAGGGCTGGAGTACCGCATCCACAAAATCTTGCCCAAGCTGGAGCAAGCATCTGCAACCGAACTGATAGAGCTATTAAAGACCAAACGTTACACCCATACCAAGCTTCAGCGCACACTCATGCACACACTCCTTGGACATTCACGGCTAATGGGCTCGCGCGAGGTCTTATCCGCCGGACCGCATTACTTACGAGTTCTCGGCTTCAACGAGCGTGGCCAGCGGCTGCTGAAGCAGATGAAAAAGACGGCCAAGCTCCCGATCATCACTCGTGCTGCCGATCTGTCACATCCACAGCTCGATGCCGATATTAGAGCTTCAGCCGTCTATGCTAATGCTATGCCGGAGCGGATGGGGGTTGACCTGTTCCGCGACTACCGCCAACCCCCAATCAGACTTTAAGACGTAGTTCAAAAAGCCACTTTTGATCACGAAGGTTAATCGATGAAGCGAATTCGGCGTCGAATCTTGAATTCAACCGGGTCTTCCGGTGCTCACGTACAAACTTCGTACGCTCCGCTCCTCTGACCCTAGTTTCATTCAACCTTCTCGGTGCTGAAAACTGGCTTTTTGAACCTTCATCTAACTTAGGTAGTTCAAAAAGCCACTTTTGATAAGAAAACCTATCGAAGCAATTCATGGATGAGCGACCGCGCTTCAGAGGTAGGTTTTCTTGCGATATAGAATTTCATCAGCTCCGCTGATAACGTATAAATTCTATATCTAACACGAAGGTTAATCGATGAAGCGAATTCGGCGTCGAATCTTGAATTCAACCGGGTCTTCCGGTGCTCACGTACAAACTTCGTACGCTCCGCTCCTCACGCCTATATTTATCCAGCCTTCTTGAAGCAAAAAACTGGCTTTTTTGAACCCTCATCTAACTTAGGTGGTTCAAAAAAGTCAGTTATTATTAGGCATTTAGAATCAAGCCTTAGGATCAAGCTGCTGCAAATACTCCAGTGCTTCTTGAGCTGTCTGTACTTTGACCAGCTTCATTTTACTGCCGATCTGATCGGCCTTCGCTTTGGCAACTTCATAATTGTTCACCGGCACGAAGAAGATGTCGGCATGCTGCTTCTCGGCGGCAACGATCTTGAACTGAACTCCCCCGATCTCCCCAACGGTGCCGTCCTCGGCAATCGTTCCCGTACCGGCAATCCGATAGCCCTTGGATAAGTCTCCAGGCGTAAGCTGGTTATATATCTCCAGGGTGAACATTAAGCCTGCAGAAGGGCCGCCAATGCGGGTATCGATGAATTTGACCTCCTGATCCTCAACAGCAGGGTCAACCTTGCGCACCTCGCCGATGGATACGCCAAGACCCGCTTTGCTCCCATCCTTGTTCTCGGATATATCAATAAGCTCTACCTGTTCGTCCAAAGTCTTATTCTTACGCTCTAACTGGATGCTCACCTGATCCCCCGGTTTCTTCCCGGCCATTAAAGCTGACAAATCCTCGAATTTGCCAATCGACTGGCCGTCAACCTTGCGGATTATATCCCCGGGGTGGAAATCACCCTTAGGGGCAACAGCCTTGTACAGGCCGACAATGAACACATATTCTGGAACGATATCATAATCGATATTTGCTAAATGATAAGCCGCCATAATAGCACTTGATTGCGAACTGCTCATATAGTACTTCTGCTGCGTCTCGTATTCCTCTTCATTACGATCCGGCTCCTTGCGCACAACCTCGGCATTGCGATTAAATTGCGCGGTCGCCAACATCGCCAGATTCGCATAACTGACAGACACGGTCGTAAGCATGAATGTGCCCTTTTCTTCCGGATCAGCGGCAGGAATACTTACCATCGGCTTGATCTCCTCCGCAAGTCCAGGCTGGTTAATCATATAGGGCGTCGGCATATATACCATTACATATACGAGAACGACCAGGGTTATCAAGTATAGAGTTACTTTGATGACTACCGATTTATTGGATCGCATTTGTAATCCCCCCTCCGGGTACGGTTGATATATCATTGGTCTTCCGCTCCCTTGTCCAGCATATGCATAGTACTAGCCGTCCATTTCCATATACATATGAAGAAGGTGAACGCTTATGCAACGCGAACAGGGAACCACAGGCAGGATGTCTTCAACCATACTGTTTGCTGCTATTGCTATACTACTTGTAATCTGTATTGTCGCTGCCCCTGGTCCGGCCTTTCAAGCCTCTGGGCAAGGTCTGTCTCTCTGGTGGAGAGTTGTATTCCCGGCTATTTTGCCTTTTCTCGTTCTATCTGAAATGCTCATCGCCGGCGGATTTCCGCAGGGGCTCGGCGTTATTCTGGAGCCCTTCACGCGCAGAATCCTCAAGCTTCCTGGCTCCTTCGGCTGGATTCTTCCACTTGGGATGACCGCCGGATTTCCAGCGTCTGCCGCCGCAGCAGCAACCCTATATAAGCAGAGGAGAATCACAGCGGACGAAGCCGAAAGAATGACAGCCACCGCTCATTTCGCCAGCCCGATGCTAATCATGGTCGTCATCGGAGCTGGTTACTTGAATAATCCGGACCTTGGCTTGCTGCTGCTCTGCATCCATTGGCTCTCCGGCTTCGCAGCTGCATTTACGTTAAACCATTTCTGGCGTAATACACGTAATACAGCACCCAGCAACAACGAGAAACGCCAGATAGGGCAGGAGAACCCTTTGAGCAAGGCAGCCCAATCCAGCTCACAGCCTGGACTAAGAATGGCACTACGGAAAATGGAGCAAGCGAGGCAAGAGGATGGCCGGAGCTTCGGCAAGCTGCTGGGCGATTCCGTCACTAACGGAGTACAGACCATGATGACAATTGGCGGCTACATGTTGATCTTTGCCGTCATTATTCACGTCGTCAATTCTTTTCTCCCGACATCTGCCCTATCGTCTCTCGTTGCTGGAGCATCGGAAATTCATCTGGGGACGCACGCGATCACGAAGCTTACTCTATCACAGCCCATGCTGGCCGCCCTGCTTGGCGCTGCGTTAGGATGGAGTGGAATTTGCTCCTTCCTTCAAGTACAGGCCGTACTGAAGCCTGTCGGAATCGGCGGTCGCAGATTTATTCTGCAGCGTATTCTTCACGGGGCCTATGCCTATGTGTTGACTTTAATACTATGGCGACCACTAATCATCTTACTGCCTGGCGCTCTTCCCGCCTATAAGGAAATGAACCACCCGCTAACAGGCCGGATGGAAGCAGCGCTTCCGAACTGGCAGCTTGCGGCTGGCTCGCTACGTATTTCTATGTGGTTATTGGTCTTACTCATCATCTTCTTTGTTGCTATCTCGCTCACATGGAGAAGAAGCAGCCAACAGTAAGATTCTACTCGGTCATTGTGGCTTTGGCATATCTTCGTATTTCTTTCTTAATGCTTGCTCAATCTCAACCGGAACCAGATCCCCAAGCTCACCTTTGAAGTAGGCAATTTCCTTGACTACGCTTGAGCTAAGATAAGAATATTTGGGGTTCGTCATCATAAAGATCGTCTCGACATTATGATTAAGTTGGTGATTCAATGAAGCGAGTTGTAACTCATATTCAAAATCCGTAACCGAGCGGATCCCTCTAACGATGACATCCGCTTTGCGATAATCCACATAATTAACGAGCAGATCACGGAAGCTGTCTACCTCAACATTAGGCAAATGGCCCGTTACTGAAGAGATTAGCTCTTTACGCTCCTCAACCGTAAAGAGCGGTTTCTTGCTCAGATTGTTCAACACAGCCACGATGAGCTTGTCAAACTGACGGGAAGCCCGCTGAATAATGTCCATATGTCCATTGGTAATAGGATCAAAGCTGCCAGGATATACGGCGATCCGCGGTGCTTTTTGCTGTTCCATAAGTACTGTTTTCCTCCTTATATGACGGGGGTGTCCTAGTCTGAACTTCTACGGCTCATACCTGTATATGGATACGGCAGTTTCTCCGTATTCCGCTTTGCGCAGCTCTGTAAAATTGCCGAAGCAGCTCGGATAGACATAGGAAGAATCATACTCCAACACAACCGTCGCGCGATCTTCAAGCAGCTTAAGCTCGTCCATCGCTTGCATCAGCTTTTCCCCAAACTTAAGCCGATACGGCGGATCAAGGAACACCAGCTCAAATGCTGCTTCGCGCTTAGCCAGCACCTTCAGTGCTCTTTCCGCATCATTCTTATAAACCTCTGCACGTTCCGCCAAGCCGGCGGTCTTCAAATTGGCACGTACAACTTCAACGCTCTTGTAATCGAGATCCACGAATACCGCCTTGTCCATACCGCGACTGAGCGCTTCAATTCCTAGTCCGCCCGTCCCCGCGAATAGATCAAGCACGGCACCGCCGTCAAAATACGGCCCGATCATGCTAAACACGGCTTCCTTCACTTTGTCTGTTGTCGGTCTTGTTCCCATCCCAGGAACTGCCTTCAGTGTCCTGCCCCGGGCACTGCCCGATATGACTCTCATGCTAGTTCACACACCCTTGCACAATGCCGCTCTATTAAAAGGTATTCAATAAGTCCACTGAAAACCGGACTGTTTGAACACAATCTATATAGAGCAATTATATAAATTTTCAGGCTTCAAAAAATGCCTGTCGATATCGTACCATAATCCTGCATAGAATGAAAAATGTAATTTCGAATTACTTTTTAAGGATATACATGTATAAATCGCCGAGGCCCGGGCAAACTTGAACTATCGACATCACCAAATGTCGTAGACAACCGCGGAGAAGACTTACGTTTCCCCATAAGCTCTTCGTCCGGTTTCTCCTCTCCCATGATTGGGGCCCTCGTAAGGGGGCCCTGACTTTTTTTATGTTAAATTATCACCTCCACGATCTCCTGCATATCATTGGCAGCTAGAATCTTTTCTCGTATTATGCAATGTTCCTATCAAGGGTAATTATCCAGTCCATTGTCCATACTTGCACACTAAAATCCCCCTGAAATGTGACTCATTACTGCCACTTCAGGGGGATTCTAATTAATACTTCGTTGTAGGCTCCGACACTAGCTTACATGTTAAACCAACGCAATTCGCCGCCCTTGAGCTCCAAATCGAAGCTCTTGCCATTAGCGTAAACTGTCGTGTTGCGCGGCTCGGCGGTATTATTGACAACGCAATACGTGCCTGTCTCAGGATAGACATGGATCTCCGTATGCGCATCTGAACTAAACCAATTGTGCAATTCGTTATCTTTACTGCATGACCATAATATTGCACGATGCAGCAAGCGAGCGTTCTCCGCACTATACGGTAATCCACCAATATAGACAGATCGACCATCAAAGTAATTATTAACTGCAAACTGCACTTCTTTATCATTGCAAGCTAAAATATCAGCGCTTGTTGCATATACATTTTTCTTGCCTTCACCAAAATTGATTTCACCATCCATATCGGCGGTAATAAAATGAGACGACTTCACGTCCCAATTGTATTTATCGTAGCCGAGGGTAAAGCCGCGCTCCAGTTCTACGCCAAGAGCATCGCCTAGTTGGAAGAAGCGACCTTGATGTTGAACAGCAGAAGGTTCGCCTACCCCGATAAAGCCGCCTCCGCGAGCAATAAATGCACGGATCTGCTCAACAATATACGGGTCCTTCCAGTTATCGCCGCCGGTATGCGCGGTGTCAGCGTCACCGATGTTAATGATGACGTCGATATCATTTAACAGTTGCGGCTGCTCACGAATGTCATCAAAGCTAATGAAGGATACATCGAATGGAGCACCACTTAAAATTTCAATAATGCCCGCATAGCTATAGTTTTGTTTCTGGTACAGTGCATGATGCACCATATGGCAGCCCCAAGAGCGCATTTTACCCCAGCAGTTCAGAACAGCGACTTTAGCAAGGCATAGCGGCTTCGTGCGAGCCTTTTCATATAAATCGCGGAATTCATCCGCAACTTTCGTTACATAATCCACAAAGTCCGGGAAGTCCAGCGCCAGCTTCAAGTAACCGCCATAACCAATACGATCTACAGGCTTACGCAAAATAGCTCGTCTTGCCGTTAACCAGTTCTCTTGAGCTTCTGCCGTTGGATTGCCGCCAGGATGGAACGTATCAGGGAAGAAGTATGGTAAGAAGCGCCCTTCCGTATATTTCACCCCAGGAATATCGCTAATTAGCCGCAGTGTCGAACCATTGCCCACGCTACCGACGACTGCATCTAGCCCGATGGATTTGAACTCATCCATATAAGGTTCCGTACCAATAAAGTGGTCACCTAAAAACATCATCGCTTCGCGACCTTCTTCATGGGTAATATCAACGAGCTCTTTCGCTAGCCCCGCCACCTCGCGGCGTTGGAAGGCCATAAAGTCCAAGTATTGTTTGGATGGAATCCGATACTGATTGTTGTAGTAACCCTCGTCAATAATATATTCCGGACGGAACTTATAACCAACTTCACGTTCGAACTGGTCGAGAATATACGGGCTGACGCTTGCGGAATAGCCGTACCAGTCCACGTATTTCTCCCGACGTAGTTCATCGAATATGAGCGTGAACTGGTGGAAGAACGTCGTGAATCGTACTACATTGACATAAGACTTTTCGCGCAAAAATTCACGCAGTCTGCCTTTAGAGTATTCCCGTGTCTTAGGCTGACGTACGTCAAACGTAATTTGTCGTTCGAAATCTTTCCAATCATTAACGACCGCATTGTACATATGAACAGGATCCCAAATCAGATAGGTTAAGAAGCTGACGCTATACTCATGATAAGGTGTCGTGTTATTAATAATTACACAGCCACTAGCTTCATCATAACTCCAGTAATTTGTCGGTACGACCTCGCCAGTGGTACGATCAATCACTTCCCACCAACGGTAGATATCATCACGGTTGTTTACAAGCAATAAATCTTCGCTAATCCCTTCCAATAACCGAATAGAGAGAGTCGCATCTGTAGCAGCCACAAATTTCGTAGAAATATAGCATTGCTGCACTTCGTCAGGGTTTGCTTTTGCCCAATTATTGTCTTTACGGGTCGTATAATAAGTAGCGTATATTTTCGCTCCACAATCTACTAACTCTTGCGGGAATGTTGTGCCGTCTGCATCGCGTACAGCATCAGCGCCCCATAGTTCCATCGTTTTCAGTGTTTCTCCTACGACATCAAGGTCGGTAGGGATTGTGAGACGCCCTCGATTTTGTTTGCTCTGATTCTGCTTGTGCATATGAGACATGCTCCTTCCAAAATAACTGATGGTTGCTTTCATCATACTTAGCAAGCCACAGAGAACCAAGGACGAATTATGACCTTCCACGAGTAAAATTTTGACCTTTCAAGCGAACGCAGATAATTACTCCATAATCGTATCCGGATTAGCAACGGTCTCGATTTTTTGCTCAATCTTCCCTTGACGTCCCAGATAATATTTCTCTATCGGCTTGAATTGCTCGTCCAGCGTGTACACGAGCGGTGTACCCGTCGGGATGTTCACATCCACAATCTGGTCTTTACTAAGCCGCTCCAAATATTTGATCAAGGCACGCAGACTGTTGCCGTGCGCTGCAATGATGACCTGCTTGCCTTGGATGATCTGCGGCTTGATCTCCCGCTCCCAATAGTCTTCAACGCGAACGACTGTCTCCTTGAGGCTCTCTGTCAACGGAAGCTCGGCATCGGTGAGCTCATTATATTTAGCGTCATGGCGAGGATAACGATCATCTTCCTTAGTTAGTGCAGGCGGCAGAACATCATAGCTTCTTCTCCAGAGCAGCACCTGTTCATCCCCGTATTTCTCCGCAGTATCCGACTTGCTGAGGCCTTGTAGCGCTCCATAATGACGTTCATTCAACTGCCACGTCTTATGAACCGGAATCCACAACAGCTCCATCTCATCCAAAATATGATAAAGCGTCTTAATCGCCCGTTTTAAGTAAGAAGTATAGGCAATATCGAATTTGAAATTTGCTGCTTTAAGCAATTTCCCAGCTTCTTCCGCTTCTTGCACGCCCTTCTCAGACAGCCCCACATCTGTCCATCCAGTAAACAGGTTGAACTTGTTCCACTCACTCTCTCCGTGTCTGACCAATACTAATTGATACATCGTTAACACTCCTTCCAATCATAATCTTTCAGCTATACTGCCGATCCGTCCGTTTCTACCATCTATTCCTGTAAATAACCTTTCTGGACCGCATCCCGGATCAGCCCGGTTACCAGCTCATGTAGAGAAGGTGCAATATCTGCTACACCGGATATACGATCCAACACCTGGGAGCTTCTAACGTTATGCTTCTTCCAGGATAAACCGCCTGTATAATAATTATGCAACAACGGTTGAATACGATCAATTGCCGCTGCATACTTCGCCTCCAGGCTCTGACGCTCCTCAAACTCAAGCCATAAAGATGTTAGCTCCTGCTTCTGATCTTCCGGCAGTAAGCCGAATATCCGCTCAGCTGCCTTCATCTCCCGCTCCTGTTTATCCTCATACCCGGCAGTATCATACGCAAATGTGTCGCCTGCATCAATTTCCACGATATCGTGAACGAGCAGCATGTTAAGTACTTTTGACAAATTCGGACGCGGCTCTGGCGTATGCTCCAGCAGAACCATGGCCATCATAGCCAAATGCCAGGTATGCTCGGCATCATTCTCTTGTCTCGATCCATCCATCAGTACCGTCTGCCGCAGTATATGCTTCAACTTATCTATTTCTTTAATAAATTTGATTTGCCTCTGAAGCCTATCACCTTGATTCATAGGATCTCCCCCTCTTCGCTCTAAATTTCTGCCTATCTACATTAATATCATGAATATGATATAATTGGTAATCATTATTAACGGATGGTGGGCCTACAAAATGAGTAAATTGTCCATATTACTGTTCTTTTTATTATCTTGGGTTACCGGAAACCCTCTAATTGCCATTATTATCATCCTCGCTGTTGTCTACTTTCTGGATCGACGTTATGTCGGCGTCATGCCCAGCATTGCCAAGCCATTCCGGCGCTCCGGCAAAATTAGAAAGCTGCGAACCCAGCTCGCATCCAGTCCGTTCGATGTCTCTTCCAAACGTGAGCTAGCCAGACTCCTGATCGAGTCGAAGAAATATGCCGAGGCTTATAAATTGCTTGAAGAGGCCAAGGAAGCCTCCGAGGATTCCGCAGAGTACTGGAGTGATCTTGGGGCTGCATCCATCGGATTACAGCAACTCCAGGACGGAGAGCAGCAAATACTGCAAGCACTCCGTCTGAATGAACGCGTTAAATACGGACAGCCCTATTTACAGCTGGCTACCGCCTTCAAGGATAAGGACCCGCAAAAAGCGCTGGACTATGCCTCGAAGTTCGGCGAAATCCAATCTTCCTCCAGTGAAGCTTATTATTTGCTTGGTTCCCTGTACCAATCGCTGGGTCGCAAGGACGAAGCAAGGCAAGCACTTGGGGAATCCATCTCCATTTACCGTTCGCTCCCGAAATATAAGAAACGGCATGAACGTGGATGGGCGCTGCGAAGCGCAATTAAGCGGAATTTTCTCTAAGTTAACTTAAGCCTACAGTAAAAGGACGACCACTCCCGCTAAAATTACGGAGTTGGCCGTCCTTTTTTTATTGAATACATCTCTAACGAGACTGATTATTGCTATGCATCAACACCGTGATCCGTAGACTTACCACGCCCTCGCAAGAACGGCCACCAATTCGCTTTGCCGAATATTCTAACAAATACCGGAATCAGGAACGGAAGCACCACCACAGCATACAGGAATAATCCTGTCAGAACGAGTGTTGATATCTGCAGCATCGACAGTACCCCTGACGGATACATCGATGCCATCGTACCGCCTAGAATAACGGCGGCCGACAAGATCACGGTCCCCATCTTCTTCATCGAATACACGATCGCCTCTGAGACATTCAAATCATTATGTTCATTGAAGCGGTCCATGAGAAAGATACTGTAGTCCACGCCAAGAGCTACCAGAATAACAAATCCGAAGAATGGCGTCGCCCAGCTCACACCAGAATATCCGAGGATATTAACGAAGATAATCTCGGTTAAACCGACCGATGCGAAGAACGTTAATACTAATGAAGCAATAATATAGATTGGCATCACTACAGAACGAAGTAGCAGAAGCAGCACAATAAAGATACCTGCAAGCATGAAAATAACAGTACGCGTATAATCCTCTCCAGAAATTGTCTTGAGGTCATTAAATGTGCTGGTTACACCGCCGATCGCAATCTCCGAATGCTCAAGCTTCGTTCCCACAACCACTTTGTCTACAGCGGTCTTCACCTGATCGATCTGATTGATTGCGTCGCTTCCATATGGATTGCTGGAGAAGACGACGTCCAATGTCATCACTTTGCGGTCTGCCGACAGATAAGTATCAAAGAGTTGATTTATCTCCTCATGATCCAATGCTTCCTGCGGTACATAATAACCGCTCAGGCCATTATCACTACCGCCAATCTCACTTAAATACTCCTTAGCTGTATCCAGGCCCCCGGTCACTTTACCCAATCCTTTTACACTCTGATCCAATCCGTCTGTAAGCTGTGTAATCTGACCAGAGAATTGCGAGAAGCCAGTTTGTATCTGCTCCTGGCCATTCTGGATTAGCGTCAGACCGCTCACGATCTCAGGCAGCTTTTTCACGATTTGACCTTGACCATTTCCTGCCTTATCCAGGCCCTGTTCAAGCTGTGACAATCCGGAAATAAACTGATCCAATCCGTCAGCCAATTGCTTACTTCCTGTGGCAGCCTCACTAAAACCTGAATTCGCCTGATCCAATCCTGCCTTCACTTGCTCAAGCTGACCTGTAGCATTTCCAAGACCGGCTGCAAGCTGCTCTAGGCCTTGACTGGATGCCGTAACTGTACCGCGTATCGTCAAATAATCCTTATCTCCAGCCAGCTCAGGATATTTCTGTTCCAGACTAGTGAATGAGGCGTCCAACTGCGAGAAGCCCTTCGTAATCTCACCCAATTGCTGCTGAATTTGATGATATCCATCGCCAAGTGAACCGAGTCCTCCAGCAATTGATTGATAGGATTGCAACAACTTGTCATTAGCCCCAGCCAGTTCCTCCGCGCTCTTCTTGAGCTGCTTCAACCCCTCTTTCAGACCGCCGGCCCCCTTGGAGCTGTCCATGACCCCCTTCTGAATCTCCGATAAGCCGTTCGACAGTGCGGAGATCCCGTTTTTCATTTCGGCGGTTCCCGCAACTAACTTACCGGTGCTCGCCGCAGCTTCCGCTAGCTTTGGCTCATTCTTATTCAGCTCATTACTCGCTTCAGCGAGCCCATTCTGAATCTTCGACAAGCCTTCAGTTCCTTCTCCAAGCCCGTCACCAACCGTTTTGACTTGATTTGTAATTTCAAAATCCTTCTGAATCTCACCTGTTGGACGACTTAAGCCGCGTACGCTGGCAACTCCATCGACCTCCATTACAGCGCGGCTGATCTTCTCAGCCAGCACCATATCCTCCGGATTGTCCATCGTCGTATCGCCCTTGATGACAATCGTCGTCGGTAAGGATTCACCAGGTTCGAAGCTGTCCGCAATAAGATTGTATGCCTTCACCGAATCATACTGCTCGCCGATCTCCTCCATACTGTCGTAGGATACGTTACCGCTGTGGGCGATGACAAGAGGAATCGTAATGACAGCAACAAATAGCGCTGCGGCCCACGGCTTCTTCACAGAGAAACCGCCAATGGCTCCCCAGAACCTGTTGTCCTTATGCTCAATAGATCCCTTCATTGGCCAGAACAGTCTTTTACCCAGTATGGACATAAAGAACGGTACAATAGTAACAAGTGCAAGTAGCATGACCGCTATGCCAATGGCTACAGCTACCGCCGAACGATAAAGCACGAATTTAGAGAAGCCGATCGCTGTGAACCCAACCAGTACAGCCAGCCCGGAGAAGAATACGGTCTTCCCTGCTTTGCGGTAGGTCTGGATAATAGCCTCATTGATGTTATCTGCAAGCTGCAGTTCTTCCTTGAAGCGACTGATCAGCAGAATACAGTAGTCCGTGCCGATCCCGAACATAATCGCAACCATAAAGATTTGTGAATATGTGGAGACTGGGAAGTTAAAGCGATCGATAAGGAACGCCAGAATAGATTGAGAGATCAGATAGCTGATCCCTACCGTCAGCAGCGGTATAAATGGAGCTGCTGCCGAACGGAAAACGATGAACAAAATAACTAGAATAAAGATAATTGTAAAATACTCCGATTTCTTAAGCCCTTGTTCCGAGCTCAGAATCACGTCATTATTAATCTGCTGCTCGCCTGTCAAGTAATGGTCTACCTTAAGCGTCGAGAGTTCGGTCCGAATATCCTGCTCAATTTCCGTCAATGGCCGCTTATCCATTTGGACGCTTAGTTGAGCGAGCAGCGTCTTGCCATCTACGGAGATCAATTTATCTTCTGCCTCCGGCATATCAAACGGGTCGACCATGGAACTGATCCCGATCTGGTCCATCGAAGAGCGCAAGCTGGACAGGGCATGTTCAATATCTTTCTTATCCTCTGCGGTAATTCCGCTGTCCCGATGGAAGACAACAGCCATATCGCTTAATTTACCGTCCCCTTCCTCTTCTGCTGCAGTATTCAATATGCGGGTGGCAAATTCAGATGAATACCCTTGGGGAACGACTATTTCACCTTTCTCCCGTACCAGATCCGTCATAGATGGCGCCGTCAAGACCAGTAGCACCGCTGCAGCGAGCCATAGTACCAAAAGCCCCCACTTTGCCTTTAAGATATACTTCATATTCCAGGATTCCCCTCCTCAACCAGCTTCGCTAATTTCTCGAATGGTTTAATAAAACTGTCAATTTCCTCTTTAGTAAAATGACCCATGTACGTAGACAGCATATCTATAATTGATCCTTGCATCTTGGAATAGAGCATTCTCCCCCGTTCAGTTAACGATAAATACACAACGCGCCGATCCTGAACGTCTCTCGTCCTCTCTATAATCCCCCTGTCTACCAACCTGGTAATAATGGCCGTTATTGAGCTTTTACCTACAGAAAAAGCATCAGCGAGCTCCGTAGATGTTCCGTTCTCATGCGTGGCGATGTAATCGATGATTTGATACTGATCAAGCGTAGCCTCATCCTGAATCATCTCTCCGATTTGTACATTCAGCTTTTTGAATAGTACGAAATATGCTGCCATGTAGCGTTCAACTAATTGCCGTAATTCATAGTTCTTCTCGTTCATCTCGTTCATATCATCCTCCGTTATTTTAGGTCATGCCCTAAACTGTTCTACACAAGAATAGTTCTTATATCGAATAGTTCTACAATAGAACTATTCGATATAAGAACTATATATCATGGCATCTGAAAAATCAACTCCCAATCATTCGTTATTCCCGTATCGGCTTGTATCCCTTCTGTTATACAAAAAAAGCACAGCCGACAGATCATTCTGTCGTCTATGCTTATTCTCGCAAGGATTTCTTTTATTCCTCTTCAGCATCAATTTCCACTTCATAAGTACAGCGGAATTGTTCCATACCCTCTTCGTTTGCGGGCAGGCCCGTAATCTGGAAGCCGATATTGCGGAAGAAATCTGCACCGTCCTCATCTGTAATCGTGATGATACGGCTAGGATTTTTCAACACAATCGTCTCTAAAATAATTCCGCGTCCATATCCTTTCAGGCGTTCCTGGGGATGAATGACTAGCTCTGCAATCACAAGCTGATTCTGCTCATCCATCGTAAAGCCGATGATCCCGATGAATTCCTCCTGGTCTTCAAATACGTACAACTCTTGTGAGCCCGAAGCTCGATACTGATCCATCACCTTGTCCACCTCGGACGGATTATAATAGAACGTATCTTCCAGTAGCTCGCGAACTTCATGATCCCAATGGCTGTCTGTCAAATTTATAAGCATCCTTCGGTCCTCCTCAACTACCTCTTCTCGATAACCTCGGTGCGTCCGTCTTCATATCCGACCACAACCGTATGGGCAATATCAACAAACAAACCATGCTCGACAACCCCGGTCATGGCCTTCAGCTCATGGCTAAGTTTACCTGGATCGGAGATGACGCCAAATGAAGCATCGGCAATGTAATTGCCATTATCGGTTACATAGAGTTCTCCGTCACGAGTTCGCATCTCAATAGGCACATTGTAGATTCGTTGCAATTGCCCGAAGGTCCACTCATAGCAGAACGGGACAATTTCAATCGGCAGCTTGAAGCTGCCAAGATGCGGTACCATTTTACTATGATCGGCAATAACGATGAAGCGCTCACTGTTGATGGCGACCAGCTTCTCACGCAGCAAAGCGCCGCCACCGCCCTTAGTCAGTGCCATGTTAGTGTCCACCTCATCTGCCCCATCGATAGCCAGATCAAGGCGCTCTACTTCCGCAGCGCGAATCAGCGGAATATTATATTTCTTCGCTAGTTCCTCTGAAGCGTTTGAAGTGGCAATTGCTTTTATTTTCAAACCTTGTGCTACGCGCTGTCCGATCTTCTCTATCGCATAATACGCCGTCGATCCGGTTCCCAGTCCGACGATCATTCCATCTTCTACCCATTCTGCTGCTCGGTACCCTGCTGCTTGCTTCGCGTTCATTGCGTATCCCTCCTAAATGGTATGAAGCTCTAAATATTTCACTTACATTCTCAAGCTCGGTTTCTTCCTGCTTCCTTATCCATGCTAACATGATTATGATGCTGGAATGGGCATTGAACGAACCGAGCGGCAAATATCATATGTAGCCTTGTCCTGTCAGGCGAATCAGCTTATATCATATCAAAAAACGACAAGAAAAACACTTCAGCATCCGTAAAAAAACTGCAAAAAGCAAAGAACGGCTAGCCTTCGCTTTGCTGTTCCGCAAGCTATAGGCCAACCGTTCTCCATATGTTGCTATTGCCCGATTGCCGCCTGTATTCCTTCCCAGGAAATATCATCGACAGCTTGTCCGTTCACAAACACGAATGGCGTTCCGTCTACGCCTTGCTTCTCTCCGATGAGAAGGTCGCGCTTGATGTTGGCGATATATGTTCGGTCATCCAAATCCCGTTCAAACTGCTCCAGGTCAACCCCAGAAATATTCTTTTTAATTAAATTCACAATAAACCTCTTGTTGGCCCAGGCTGTCTCCTTACTCCCCTGATTCTCCATCATGAGATCATAATAGGTCCAGAAATATTGCTGATCCTGTTGAAATAAAGTCTCGCCAGCGAGTGCAGCCAGGTTAGAGTCAGGAGCCAGGAATGGGAAATCGACATAATAATATACGGCTTTGCCTGTGTCTAAATATTCGCTCTTAAGCTTAGGGAAGATCTCTTGTGTCCATTGCTTGCAAGCCGGGCATTTGTAATCCGCGAATTCCACGATCTTCACAGCTGCTTCAGGATTCCCCACATAGGGCTGATTAGCCTCGTCAAAGCTATCGGGGACTTGTCCCGCCTCCACCTGCTCCAGATCCGGGAATTCGGCTTTTTGCGAGTTCTTCTCGTTGATGCGAATGAACACGAGTACAGCAACTAGCAGCACTGCTACACCGATTAATGCCCACAATCCCCATTTCTTACTTCTCATATTCTTCCTCCTAGGACACAAAATAGTAATATTTTGTGCTGATTGTATGAGTTTTGGAGGTAAATAACTAGGAGAAATGTCACATTTCATCAGCGTATATTACCATTATTTTGAAAACGTATTCTAATGCTGTGGACGCAAGGCTTCAGACAAGCCTCCCTTGCCTTCCTTCGATTCTGGTTTGACCATCACTAAGATCAGAATCATAGCCACCAGAGAAATGCCAGCAATCACGAAGAACAAGGTCATATGACCTGACTTGACGAGCAAGGACACTACCGGAGGCCCCAGCGACACTCCGATAAATCGCATACTGCTGTAGATGGAAGTAATCGTGCCACGCAGTTCCTTCTCAATCCCTTCGGTAATGAGCGCATCCGAGCTAGGCAGGACCATGCCGATCCCCGCGCCGCAAACGATGAGACAGGCGAGAACAAAATAGATATTGTTGAAAAAACCGACCCCGAATAGCGCCCCTGTAGACAGAAGGAGTCCGATTACACCGCACCATTTCATCAGCACTTTGTTCTTGCCAATCTTCTTGCCTGTGAAGTAAGAAGCGAGGCATAAGGATGCAAGCGGGATCGCCAGTACAAAGCCCTTGAGGACACCATCCAGGCCATGCCTCTTCTCTAATTGCTCCGACAAATAAAAAAGTACGGCAAATAGCAGAAACATCGAAATCCCGCCAATGATAAATATGGCATACAACCACCGTCCCTGCGTAGCGAAGACGCCCTTAACCGACTTCCAAAACTGCTTAAATGGCTTCGGTTTGCTCTTGCGCTCAGGCTCCTTGACCAGGAAGATCACGAGAAGTAAGGAACATAAGCATAGTACAGGAATGGCCAGAAAAGGCATATACCAAATCCATGCGCCCAGCAGTGCACCAAGAATCGGACTAAGCACCTTGCCAAATGTGTTGGAAGTCTCGATAATACCTAGGCTTTTGCTGACCTCCTTATCATCGTCAAACATGTCCCCAACAAGCGGCAGAACGGTTGGAAATGCCCCCGCTGCCCCGATCCCCTGCAGAAACCTGCCGGCAATAATAATCCAGTACAGCATCATTCCATTAGCAAACCAGGGGGCTGCGCCGCAGACCCCTCCGCCAATCCCTGCTATGATGAGACTCGGAATAATCACTGCCTTGCGCCCGACCTTATCCGACAAGTAACCTGCAATCGGAATCAGTAAGATGGCCACAACGGCATAAACCGTGATTAACATACTGACTTGAAATGAAGAAATATGCAATTCTCGCGAAATCTGTGGCAATATCGGGATCAGCATGGAGTTGCCCAAAGTCATGATTAGCGGAATGGACGCCAACGCCGCCAGATCCCCCTTCTTGTTACCCATCATTCGGACACCCTTTCCATTCATGTAAACAACAATCATGGTTAGTGTGGAGAATATTCCACAAAATATTCCGAATGCATTTGTTACCTTATTTTCTTACAAAGGATTGTGTATCCGTCTCCGTAATAAATCGACTTGGATCACCTGCCGAGTATACATGCAGTAAATGCATAGCCCTTGTACAAGCAGTGTAGAACAGCTTGCGCTCCGATTCGCGGGTATACTTATCGTTCGAGCCATCGAAAATAAGCACGGCGTCGAATTCCACTCCCTTAGCTAGATAAGCCGGGATAATGTGTACCCCCTTCTCGAAAGAAAGCGTCGTTTTCTTAATTAGTCTGGCCTCCAGATCCTTGGCAAGATGTTCGTGAACTTCTTTGCTCTCCTCCGCCGTCTTGCAAATGACAGCAATCGATTCATAGCCCTCATTCCGCAGTACTGCAACATCCTGCTTGATCTGTGCGTATAGATCATCCTGACCTTGTACAACAATCACTTCAGGTTTCTCGCCAGCACGATTGAACGGAATGATCGCCTCTCCTCCCGGCAGCATACCGCGCGTAAACTCAACGATCTCCCTGGTCGAGCGGTAGCTCTGCTGCAATACGATCTGCTCGCTGTTATCCGATCCATATAAATCGGTCAGCACAGACGACTGCTGTAGTACTGAGGAATGAGCATAAATTGCCTGATTGAGATCACCGAGAGCTGTCATCCGTGCACGTGGGAACAATCTCTTCAGGAAGAATAATTGAAATGGTGAATAATCCTGAGCCTCGTCAATAATGACATGACGGATCGCGTGGTTGGAGTGGAAGCCCAGGATCATCTCTTTCAGATAGAGGAATGGCGTAATGTCCTCATAGAATAACTCTCCGGCCTTGATCTTAGAAATGGTGCGCCCGCAAATGAGAGACCAGTCCTCTGGCAAAGCATCCATATGAACCTCCCCTGCGATCTCCGACTGCTCGAATAATTGACAATACAGCTTGGTTACGTCGACAAAGCGCAGCGATTTGATCCATTTACGCAGCGGCTTCAGACGTTCGCTGACAACCATTTTTCCCAGGATGGTTCTCTCTTCTTCATATTCGCTGAATTGACTATTGCTCTTCTGTTGTTGACGGCGCATCCGCTGGTAAGCGCGCTGATAATCCTCGGTATCAAGAAGCTGGATTTGCTCATCAACCCAAGGCTGGTTAACCTCCTCCTTACCGAAGGCGGCAATCTCCTTAAGCAGCCATTCCTTAAGCAGTTCACAACGATTGGCCAGGGTTATCGCCGGGTCATATGCATAGAAGCGTTCCGAGATAGCCTCGGCCCCAACGACTTCCCGTCCCATAAAGCGCAGCGGTTTGAATTTCATGCCCTTCTTCTCAAGCAGCGCTTTGTATCTGCCAACCGCCTCGAAGAACAGAAGTGAGGACTTGTAGCGAATTCCGTTCATACGGGCCTGATAAGATTCATCCTCTTCGCCGGATAATACATATTCAATCTGGACGAACGGGTCCTCCAGCTGGAATTCCCTGCCAAGACGTCGCTCCAGATACTCCTGGAATGTCGTCTGCAGCATATTCTCTTCCCCGAGTTCCGGCAATACCGTGGATACATAGCTATTGAACATCGGATTTGGAGAGAACAGGATCATCTGGTCGGCACGAAGCGTGTCACGATGTTTGTATAGCAAATAGGCCACACGCTGCAGTGCAGCTGAAGTCTTACCGCTGCCTGCCGCACCTTGGACAATCAGCATACGTGAAGTATCATTGCGGATGATGCGGTTCTGCTCCTTCTGGATCGTTGCCACAATACTCTTCATCTGCGCATCTGAGCTTCTCCCGAGCACTTGCTGCAGCAATTCATCGCCAATCGTCACACCAGTATCGAACATCACCTTCAAGTCGCGCCCGCGGATGACGAACTGCCGTTTGAGCGTCATCTCTCCTTCGATCTTGCCGGAAGGCGTCTCGTATGAGGCCGGGCCAGGGACGCTATCGTAATATAAATTCGAAATCGGTGCACGCCAGTCATAAATCAGAAATGTCTCATCATCTTCTTCAAGCAACGAAGCTATCCCTAGATAAATTGCTTCGCCATTTTCTCCTTGTTCGGCGAAGTCGATGCGTCCAAAATAAGGTGATTGCTGCAGACGTCTAAGCTTCACGAGCGAATTATAGGCAAGCTGGTGGCGCTTCTCACGTTCGGACAACACTTCGGATTGTTGTCTTAAACTGGTTGAAGTCTCCCCTACATCATCCGCCTCGCTGAAGTTGACCGTAACCTCATCCCAAAAGTCCTTCCGCATAGATACGACATCACCACGAATGGTACCAACTTCTGATTCCAGGCGAGAGATACGCGTTTCGATCTGATCCTCAACATATTCTACCCGTCGCTGCTCCGCCTGTCGCTCCTTGTCATGATTACTCAAAATAGTCGCCCCTTTGTGAATTAATACAAAGCTATAACTTACTCAAGACACACCTAAAAAAATCTATTGACAAACACAATTCAATGTGGTAAAATCAAGTTGATCAATATTTGTTCTCTTATTCCAAATTAGGACCGTTCTTAATTGTAACACTGATATGTCGCAAATTCAATCTTATGTTCTTTTTTAGATAGGAGCCCTGTCCATTTGCATTACCGTTACCGGTTCAAGCAAATAGCAGGACTTTTTTTAGTTTGTTCGACTCTTCTTACCATTTCAAAACAAGAAGCCCCCTGACATACCACTTGACTACAGGGTATATTAGGGGGCTTCATTCCTAGTTAGTGATGTAAGTTATACGAATACTACTTTATGATACTAATCGTTTTTGTAGTATTATCGAAGATTACATCTGCGCCAAAATACTCGGCAATGAAACGTAGTGGGAGCATGGTGCGTCCCTTAACAAGCACGGCTGCTGCGTCCATTTCCAGCTCAAGTTCTCCGATCTTCATGGACAGGATCTGATCATCTAAGGTAATCGTTACGGTTTTTGTGATGTTATCCCAGCTTACATCAGCGCCTAAGCTCTCAGCAATAAGACGCAGCGGCACCATAGTTCTGCCTTTAACTACCATCGGTGCAACGTTCATACTCGATTGGATTCCGTTCAATGTATAGTCTGTCTTACCAAGGGTAAGTTTCAATTCAACAGGTTCAGACTTGGTTGTGACGAAGGCATAACCTAACCCTTTTGCTGTGAAGGTGAATTTACCAGACTTACGATCATAGTTGCCACCTAAACGTTCCTTGTGACCGTCTGCGAGAAGCATGATGCCGCAAAGCTTGCTAATATCGCTAGATTGCAGTTGCTCCTGGGACAGATCGAAGGTTACTGGAATAATCCCTGTATAATCCGTTATTACCTGGTCATCGACAAAGATTTTTATATCGTATCCCCGTCCCAGGCTACCATTTCCCTCGTCTACTGCCTTAATGGCAATCCTCATCCTCTTGCCTGTATTCAGTTGCTTCAATAAATCAGAAGACAATTCAATTGAAACGGTGCCATTCAAAACGATTAACGGTTTATCAGCTTTTATAATGGAATCAATCGTACCGCTGTGA
This sequence comes from Paenibacillus motobuensis, assembly GCF_039521865.1. Classification (NCBI taxonomy): domain Bacteria; kingdom Bacillati; phylum Bacillota; class Bacilli; order Caryophanales; family Paenibacillaceae; genus Paenibacillus; species Paenibacillus motobuensis. Next base: position 43,172 of record NZ_BAAACX010000004.1, read on the forward strand.
AGTTCAAGCTCATCCGTTTCAGGTGACATTGTGAGTAGAAGGGAATTCCCTTGCTTCAACTGCTCTTTGATGGCGTTATCAATACGATCCACGGCCGGTGTCGTGTTGCGGCTGTCCCCTGAATTTCCACCATTTCCTTGATTACTGTTATTGTTGTTATTGCCGTTATTGTTTTCATTGCCATTATTTCCACCGTTGCCATTGCCCGCAATAACGATAGTCAACTCTCTCATATCTATACCGATCTTATTGGAGGCCATTACAGTGAATTTGTAAGTTCCCGCTTGAGTTGGAGTACCCCAAATAACACCCGTTGTTTCTGCTAATTTCAGCCCAAATGGTAAATAACCATCGTCCACCGTCCAAGTAACTGGAGCATCTCCATTTGCTGTAAGCGCCGCTTGATAGCTCTGATTTACTTTGCCGGTTTTCAAAGTTATGGTTGTAATCGTTGGCGCTATACCGACTGGGGCATCCTCTGTAATCTCTATACCTAGTAATTGCTCATCGCTATCATAATCATTCGTAGCTGCAACAGTGAATTCGTAATTTCCCGCCTCTTGAGGCGTACCCGCGATCATGCCCGTTGCTTCATCTAGATTCAAACCTACTGGCAAGTCTCCTTCACGGACCTCCCAAGTAATCGGATCACTACCATACACCGCCAGTGTGACCGTATATACTTGGCCAACTTTACCACTTGGCAGATTCTTGGTAATAATCTCTGGGGCAGTGCTCTCGGGTACATCTTGAGTGATTACTATGCTTAATGTCTTTGAGTCGCTGCCTGCATCATTGTTTGCTTGAACTTTGAATGTAAATTGTCCCCTCTGTTCTGGTGTGCCAGAAATAATACCTGTCTCCTCGTCCAAGCTCAAGCCCGTTGGCAATTCACCATCTGTAACCGCCCATTTGATTGGCGTATCACCTGCTGCGATCAGAGCTGCTGAATAGGTTTGTCCAACATGGCCATTCTCAAGTAAATCCGTCAAAATCGTTGGCGCGGTACCTTGTTCATCTTCAATCCATTTTGCATATAATACGGTATCGCTTGTTACAAGATCAGTAGCGAAATCCCACGCGTTGTTTAACTCTGCATCCCGGTACCAGCCGCCGAACACGGCGTCACCTTTTGTCGGGGCTATCGGCTCGGTAATGGTACCGCCCCTGTCAGCGAACATCATCGCCACTTCACTGCCTCCGCCCGAATCAAAAGCTACGGCATAAGGGTTGTGTACACCGATCGATAGGCTCCTGCCAACTAGTGGATTGCCGAAGAAGTCTGTTCTCTCAGTCATATGAGGCAGAGCATTCACACGATCAACAAAGGGGCTTACCACTTCGACACCCGCACCATAGGCCAGGTTATTACCATCAGCAAGACGGAAGCCGCTCATTGCGCTGTAATCAAGCGTTGCGGCAGCGGTTCCGCTGTTGGCAACCCAATGCTGCGGCGCTGACTTATAATCATTTAATATTGAATTCAGTTCCTCCTCCGTGACATAGCGATTGTCCGCTGCTGTTACACCTGCGCCAAGATACCCGCCCCCACCTGCATTCAGGCTGCCAAACAGATTTGCTGGATAAACTATGTTGTTCGTAAACCGTCCGGCAATAAATGGAGCAGAGGTTCCTCCGCCTTTCAGGCCGATATTGCTGTTAGCCCCCGTATAGGCAAAAATATTATTTTGGAAATAAATATGCAAATTCGTGGCGGTTGGATCAAATACTAGCGAGCTGCTATTTTTCAAGGGGGACACGATGACATTGTTATAGAATAATCCGCTTGACTCTTCGCTAGTAGAAGAACCCCCCGCAAGTAATAGAAGACTGTTGTAGCTTTTGTTAAAATCCGGGCTGCGTCCGTCGTTCACGCTGACATTATAACGAATAACGTTGCCCTTGGCAGCATTCATCTGCAAATACCAGCCGCCGTAGTTATTTCGGCTATAGTTGTATTCATAGACATTATCTTGGCAGTAATTATCAATATCCCAAGCCATACCATCATTACTTGCATGATAAGGATTATCTACAGATTCGTTATAGCGGAAGATCGTGCCTTTACTTGCCATAATCCACGCTGCGGCATAGTTCTGCGAACCCAGATATGTTGGTGACGTATTATTGGGTCCCCAGTTCGATACCAGATTACCGCTCTTATCGCTCAAATAGCTATATCCGCAGTCTGTGACCACATTCCGTTCCACCAGGGAGTTGTTCCCGCCGGACATGACAATACCATCTCCAACCGAACTAGAAACCCAGTTATTTCTAAACACAGCGTTAGATGCCCAAGGATAGCTTGAGTTGCTCCAGGTGATGCCTGTGTTATTATTCCCTGGACTGCTTGGCCCGTAGGCATTGTTGCGAATCCCTTCGTTATCGCAGCGAAGGGTCTTGTTGCCTTCAACCAATACATCCACATAACCATTAATAATAATGCCGCCGGATACCTTGCTTGCTCCGTTTGCCTGGTGCAGCCCATTCACATCATGAACATAGTTATCGCGAATGACGATTCCTTTCATACGGGCATCCGCATAATCCTGAATATTAAACTGGCCTTGTCCCAACTTGGAAATGCGCGACATTACAGCGATACCGGAACGGCCGTCACCTGCTGTATTCCCGATGTTCGTTACTTCAATACCGCTGACCACCCAATAATTAACGTCATACAACTCAATGGCTCCGTTAACGGAAATTCCTGATGGGCTTGATGCTGTTCCTCCACCATTAATAATCGGCCGTTGGTTAGGATCGGTCGTATTATATTTAGTAAGCGTAATCGGATTCCCTTCTTCACCGTTGCCGCGCAGCCTGATTTGTTCATTCCATATACTGTTTGCATCCAAATAAATAGTAGAACCCGGTAAAAACACATATTCATTTATTTTCGAGATTGATCTCCATGCTGTCTCCGGTGTTCGTCCATCGGCATGATCATCACCGTTATTGGAGAAATAAAAATCACGAACTTCACGAGGTGTAATGCTCAACTCGAATGTGATTTCAGCAGGGTTCAAGTCAAGTCTAATGATATATTTTCCTGGCACAATGTTGTTTCTTGCAAACGCATCCTTTTTAATCGTCAACACATTGCCATTGACCGTATAATCCACTGCTCGCTCAAGGGTCACATCTCCAATTTTTACACCCGCTAGATCTGCTAGATCAGGGTTTACAGCAACTTTATAGTCATCCAGACCAATAACATAGGTGCTGTTCTCTGAGTGAGTGTATACTTTAGGCAAGAGCTTTAATGTAACCGATGCGGTTGTCGTCCGGGCTGTCACATCACTATCCATAACATATACGTCATCAATAAAATGCTTGTTCTGCATATCCTTGATCGTTCCGGCTTTATTGCCCCAATTCGTAGCAAGCTGCAAAGCATTTATATTTTTTATACTGCTCGCTACACCTGTATCGAATGGGCCACCTTCTACTGTTTGTCTTTGAATTACTTTTCCATCAATTTTATAGGTTGTTCCCGCCCATGTGATGAACCACTGGAATTTATGCCAGCCTTTACTACGCTTGGCGTCTACGGGATAGAATCTTCCGCCTGATCCGAACCTGACGGAATAATAGGTCATGTTCTCCGTCCAATTGCCATCCGCATTGCCATAATTAATTACGATATGCTCATTGGCCGACGGAGTGAAGCCAAATACTGCGTGATCACCGGAGGCCACTCCTCCATCATCGTAGTACCAGGCAGTAACGACCGTTGTCTTCCCTTCAGAAGGGGCATAATTATAGGTACCTGGGACAGTAGCCACGTCGCCAGTACCACTCGTTGTCGCTGCCTTTGCTCCGGTGCGGGACATCAAGCCGCTTTGAACGTACCCATTCGCACCAGTTGTAAATTTCTTATCCCCTTCAAATCCATCGTAAAACATCATGTCAGCCTTATGGAAATAATCAACGCTGACATTAACGGTGACCTCTTCGTTCTCTTTCGGAACATAGCCTTTCTTAACCGTAACGAATCCGGCATCATCCACTTCAATTTTATCTTTGTCTTGATCTGCCGGACTGAAGCTGATGTTATCAGCAACGAAGACATCGGCCGTATCAACGATTAGCCGCGCACTCTCTCCTGCCCGCAAAGTTTCATTCTGACGTACTAGCGCAATATTGGCTGAATAGGCTGCACTCTCCTCTGATTCAACAGAATCCAGGAAGCGTGTAGTTGCGCTGCCAATCGCCTTAACTTTAAACGTATCATTTAAGCTCGGAGATAGAGCCACATCATTTCCTGTCGCGGCAATAGGGCTTCCATTAGGCACTCCGTTGCTGACGAGCTGAACCGAATACGCAGACGCGTTAGCGACGCTATCCCAGATAGCATAGGTACCGTTCCACTTAACATTTACCGGTACAGATAAGTTCTCGATCGTCAATGTTCCGGATGCTTCAACTTCTTCACTGATATTTCCTTCCGCATTTATAACAATGGCTGTAACGGTGTAGTTGCCCGCCCCCATTGCCCTTGCATAGGGTAGAACATGATGCCTTTCATGATTGTTAAGCTGATCGGGCCCCCCATTTTTAGATAAATAATATCCAACGGGTCCACCGTCTTTGAACAGTGTTACAAGGGTATCACCGTAATTGGATCCGCCTGTATAAATACCTGTGTCCGGGTCTAGCGCCGGGTTAATTGGTGCATTCACCTGTGTATTTGTGTTAATCAACAACGGTGCAGCGTGGGACTTCACCACAACTCCCTCAGACGAAGATACTTGGCAATAATAAAACTTACCTTGCTGTACAGTTGAGTTAACATTTGGCAGCGTTAATACCGCATTATCGCCTCCCACAACTTCCGTCCCATTCAAACCTGTCTCGTCATTAGACACATACCATTGGTATGATGCTGCAGCAGCTGTTACGGTAACGCTAAAGGTTGCCGTCTCGCCTTGATTCACTTTTGCCGCTGTTGGCTGAGAGATAATTTCCAAATCTGACAATCCACCTGGTGGTATTAAATTCAATGTGAGCGTCCTTGTACCTGTAACTGTAGCAACGTCTTTGACAACGTAAAAATCGTCAATAAGATGCTTGTTATTAATATAAGAATTGTTACCTGATTGGTTATTCCACCCTCCAGCTATTTTAGGTTGAATGGTTGTACCGCTCTTCATCGCTTTGTAAATATCATACTGTGCTGATTCGGATATTATATTACCGTCAATTTCCAAGGTCGCACCATTCGGTGTAATAAGCCACTCAAATTTATGCCAGCCTGTGGAGCGTTCGACTCCGCTGTCTTTCCAACGTTTCGCTGCTGATCCGGCTGTTGATGGTGCATAGGCCCAAGTATATTTCGTCGGGTTATGAATAACGTCAGCCTGTGAACTTTGATAGAATGTCCCGGCATAGGCGGCATTTTTGCCATCCAGAATTCCAAATTGGGTTCTGGCAGTCGCTGTTTTTTCCTCATCCGGATAAGGGTCGTAATACCATGCCGTCATTTTATAATTGCTTCCGGCAGGCAAAGCCACGTCTTGGTTTACATTTTCAGTATTGGTTGTACTCGCAGGTGTAATCGCTTTCAAACCGGAACGAGACTGAGTATCGGATAATGCAAATGACGATCCTAGCTTGCTCGTTGACGACAGCGGACCATTGTTGTTCTCGAAGTCCTCCATGAACAACACATCTGAGTCATGGTAATAACTCGTTGTGGCTGTTATCGTTACAGGAATGCCCGGATCACCCGGCGCCGCGAATGTATAACCGCTAGCTAATGTCACGTTTCCGTTATCATCAACAGTTAGCAAGGTCGAATTGCTTGAGTCATAACTAAACTCATCAATTACCGGTCCTTTGACAAGATTGCTTAATGGTGCACCTTTATAAGTAAGGTTTACTCTACCTGCATGATCTGTCCCTTGTGTCAGTTCTAGTACAACAGAGTCAAATGATTCTACTGATCCTTCTGCAGCTGAAACTCCAGAGGTAGGCACCAAGCCGAGCAGACCAGAGAATGTCAAAGTTACTGCAGTAACTATTGATAGTGCCTTTTGCCTCCATTTTGATCGTCTCATTTGGCAATCTCCCTTTCTTAAATTTAATATTTATATAATCAATCCGCATCTATGATTACAAAATAATAGACACAGAATTATATAAAGAAAGGACATAAGGATTCTATTTCATAACTAATTCTCTGAAATGATTGCCGTTATACACGATCTTCGCCTTATCAGCTCTTGTTGCAATTAGCGTTCGCAAGTCAGATTCTGCCCGTCCGTAAATTATGGAGTCTTTCACTTCTTCTGGTGCAAGCTTGGTTATTTCCGGCTTTGTGAGCAAAGTAGCAATGGCATCCTCGCCCATATATTTACCGATTACCGTCTCACCTACAGAAACCGCCGCCAATGACTCCCAGAAACGAAGAGATTCAATATCCTCTTTGGATATATCCAACCGATTTAATGTTTTCTGCTCCATGGCCTGTCCATTTATTGCAAACATGACCGTTAATTCATCCGCTGTACGAACATATTCTCCGCTCTTTGAAGCATATTCATCTTGCAACTCAGCATCGCTCATTTTTGTCTTTTTGACCTGGGTATCGACCAAATCCGGCCAGCGGGCGCTGCTTAAATATTGCATGTATTGGTATAGATCGAATTCGGGCAAACCATAGTATGTCTCCCCTGTGTCTTCCATGCCGGCCCGCTTCATGTTTTCGTCTTCCATGTCAGACTTCAGCTCATCGAAACTCTTGTACTGGGCAATATTCCGTTCGTCAGCTATAATTTGCTCCTCTTTGGTCCTTATCAACGCGGTCATTGCAGCTTTTTTGGCGTGCTCATATGGCGTTTCGTTATTTTCGCCGTATTGACGTCCCCAGAAGCCTTCGTCTACTTCGGCACCATAGGTTCTGTAGAAATAATCTACGGTTACAGCCCTCTGCTCGTTGATATAAAATTGGAATTCTTCATCTGTCACGGCGTATCCATCCACCGTAAACAACCAATTTTCAGGCAATACATCTTTTTTGTTCGTTAAAATCACTATCAAGATTGCAAGAACTATTAGAAATACAGCGGTAAACCAAATAATCCCGGTTGGTTTTCGTCTTATAAAACCCATATCACCCCACCTTTCCAACATTCAACTTCTTTGTGCAAGATTAAATATCCAACTAGCTCAAGTGTAAACATAAGAAAGCCTATGATATTAAATTCGTTGACCATATTGATTGGATATTATAGATTTGGTGATCCTCTAATGTAATTGCTTATTTTGACTGAAGAAAAACATATTTGACTAAAAAAATACCCCCTAGTTCGCAATTATGCGAATAACTAGAGGGTAAAACTGAAATAAGTTGGCTACTCTTCTCCCTGAACCTCAGGGGAACCCGAATGATCGGCAAGACGGTTCAGCCTCTCCAACTGGTAACCATATTCGTAAATTTCGGCTGATACAATCGATAACCGCAATGCCCCGTCAATTCGCTCCGCGTATCTCTCTAGCATTTCTGATAGGAATCGATCATTATTCTCAGCGAATTCCTTCGCTTCCCACGTATTAGGCTTTAATTTGTTGTCAAATTTCAGCATGATATGCTCATGGAATTTAATCATCTGTTCCAGGTGTGCATCGAACGCCTTGTTCAACTCGGCAGAGCGAACAGCCTGGAAGTAATGCTGCTCAATCGCGTCCAGCACTTCATAACCTTTATGGAGTGTCCTCAGCATTTGCTTGTAGATTACCATTTGTCGACTCTCACTGAACTTGGGCTTTCGCAGCCTCTTCTGGTCTTCTTCCATCAGCTTATATTTCTCGCTCAGCGAGTTGATCGCATCCTCCAGGGAGCGCTTCTCCTGATGAATCACTGTCTCCTTGATCTCATCCGAGACCGCTGTTCGAAGCAGTAGAGAGAGCTGCTCGAATGCCTTCCTAATCAGCCCTTCATATTGGACCTGAGGCTTCGGCGGAATAATAATGATATTGATAATAAAAGCCGATAAGATACCGATCAAGCTGAGCGACAGACGATTAAGTGCAAACACCCATTGTCCCGAGGCCTCCATCACGGATATTACTGTTACCAAGGTGACACCGATGGTCTCACCCATTTTCAGCTTGAGACAGATCATGATCACGATAATGCATACGAGCCCAACCGCAATCGGTTCATTGGAGAACAGCATCCCACCCAGCATCGCTAATACTGCGCCGAGCACGTTCGTCTGCAGTTGATCGATTAGATAGCGCCAGGAGCGATAAATCGACGGCTGCATCGCAAAAATAGCCGCGATCCCAGCCATCAAAGGCGGGGATAAATTCAGCCACATTACGGCGTAAAGCGCGAGCGTGACTGCGAGTCCTGTTTTTAGCATTCTTGCGCCAAATGTCATTTACATTCCTCCCAACGATTGCAATATCCGCTTTCATCATAAACGTTTAATTCGACAAATTTCATCGTTGTTATTTAGTTTGCGGCAATTTTTTAGTTGATATTAAGCTTTCCTTCAGATATCAATCAGATTTTTTGTCAAGACTGAACAATAGTAAGGCCCAAAATATTCTATACGAAGGGATGAGAAAAGTCTATGAAACAACTGCTTACCTTAGTGTTAAGCGGACTGACAAGCATGCTGCTGTTATTCAGCGCTTCTGTACCTCCGGCATCCGCCGCATCCGCGGAAGGCACTGCCGAACCGAGTACGACGCAGAACTCGCAGGATCACGGCAAGCATGGCCATCGCCACGGCTGCCATGGCGGACATATTCTTGGCGACTCCGCCAAACTGCTTGGTATAGAGCCCAAAAGCCTTGTCCAACAATTAAAGCAGGGCAAGACACTACTCCAAATTGCCCAGGCGAATAAAGGCTGGAATGAACAGGAATTCATCAAGAGACTGACGGAGTCCGCGACGCTTCATATTGATCAGGCCCTTGCACAGGGCAAGATAGATCAGGCTAAAGCGGATAAACTGAAAGCCGGTCTTCCAGAACGATTGAAGAAGGCCGTAAACCGTACTTGGAAAGATAAGCCTCGCAGCCAGCCAACTACAGATTTTCAGAATAACAAAATTAACTGGATCCCGCCACAGGCTTAAGCAAAAAAAAGGAGTGTCGATCTTCTCATCGGCACTCCTTTTATAATGCTGCATTTCATTTCTAATTTATTCTGTCTTGGCAACTTTGCTTCTGAGCCTCTTCGGCGAAATATCCTCTACAGGAACCTCTAACACATCCAGCAAGAACATGAAGACCGGTACACCAACGATGAGTCCCCAGACTCCAAAGAAGTGTTCGGATACAAGCAGAATTAAAAATGTGTAGAAAATCGGTAAATGTGTCTTATTGGACATAAACTTCGGATTCAATACATAAGTCTCCGCCGCATGTACGATAGCAATCATGATCAGTACATATATGATCTTGACCAGTCCGCCAATTTTGAAAGCAATCGCACATAGCGGAATCAAAGAAATAATAACCCCCAAAACCGGAATAAGACCGAGCAAGAAGATCATAATGCCGAGGGCGAACAAATTCGGGAAACCGAAAATCCATAGAAATATTGTAGAAATCAGTGAGTTAACTAACGCAATCAGAAATTGCACTTCAATAACTTTACCGAAGGAATGAACAAACTTCTTCCCGAAATACTCCAATTCCACGAAAAGTCCAGACAAGCGACTCTCTTTGAATTTGGACGTAAAATTCGTCACCTTTTCTTTTTCAAGCAGGAAGAACAAGCTTAAGATGATCGCGATGAACAAATTCAAGCTCCATTGGCCGATATCCGTAGCGGTCTTGAGCAGGAAATCAAAGCCCTGACCGAGATACTTCGTAATGTCGATGTCCTGGATCGATTCCACCAGGAAATTAAGAATAATATTGTCCGGTAGATTAGTTGGAGGGTTACTGTAAAAAGAGAGCACCTGATTGACAAGATCGGTAAGCTCCTCAACAAAGACAGGCAAGTAATAATAGATCGAAGTTGCCAGCCCGCCTACCATGAGCACGTATATTAATAATACGGTAATTTTCCGATTAATCTTAAACAATTTGTCCACATGTCTCGTTATGAACCGATGCAGGCGATTAATCAAATAGGTGAGAATAAATGTAATTAGAATCATGTTAAGCATACTGCGGGATACGTAGAGCACGAAGATGGCGACCAGCAGTGCCAGTACCCTGCGGAATCCAGGCATTTGAAACAACTCTTTAAAGAATGTCATTATAAGCGACCTGCTCCTTCATCAATGGACTAAAGCAAAATATAGATTTATCTTAAGCCAGCGCCTGCTACAAAGCAAGAACCAAGCTGTAATTTTACATATTGTTAATACTTTACATTAGTGCGCTAACGTTATAACGCGTCTCCGTGGATACTTGCCATTTTATAATCTCAAGCATATAATTTCGTAAATAACTTTTGAAAATACTGTTAACCATGACAATGATGGAGATAAGTAAGTGGATGCGTCCTGACAGGGACGGCGGTGCCGAAGATTGAGAGCACCCCGCGGGAGCCGCGCTGCTGAAGTTCACTCCGGAGTTGGTTCCTGAGCGCCGCAATGGCAGGTAGGGAATTCCGGTCGCACACCGTTATCTGTGTCTAGAGCTGAGAAACAAGAAGGTTGTCTAACAAGGGTGGTACCGCGGAGAAATCCGTCCCTTGATGGACTACCTTTTTTTGTTTAGAGAAGTGTTTCAATAATTCATCAGAGTACTCCAAGTAAAGAACCAAATTTTAAAAATAAGAAAATGAGGAGTGTTGAAAATGAACGCTAATTTAGAGGAATTGCGTACCAAACTAGATACTGTCAACAAGGAACTGCTGAGATTGCTTAACGAACGTGCCGAAGTCGTTCAAGCCATTGGGGAGATCAAGGAGAAGCAAGGCGTGCCTAAATTCGATCCGGTACGCGAAAGAAAAATGCTGGACGAACTAACTGCTCTTAACCCTGGACCTTTTAGAGATGCTTCGATCAAGCATATTTTCAAGGAAATATTCAAAGCTTCTCTGAATTTACAAGAGGAAGACCACAAGCGGCAATTGCTTGTCAGCCGTAAGAAAAAGCCCGAGAACACCATTATCGATGTTAAAGGCAATCTGATCGGCGGCTCAGCACAGGTGATGATCGCCGGTCCTTGCTCCGTAGAATCTTACGAGCAATTGCGTACTGTTGCTGCAGCATTAAAAGAAACTGGCATCAAAGTGATGCGGGGCGGCGCGTTTAAACCAAGAACTTCCCCTTACGACTTCCAAGGCTTAGGCGTTGAAGGCCTGAAGATGCTGAAAGAGGTTGCCGATGAGTTCGGTCTGGCGACAATCAGCGAAATTGTTCATCCTGGACACATCGAGCTCGCTGAACAATACATCGACGTGATTCAGATCGGTGCTCGCAATATGCAAAACTTCGAACTGCTGAAGGCAGCTGGCGAAGCTAAAATCCCGGTTCTGCTCAAGAGAGGTCTCGCGGCCACGCTGGAAGAATTCGTACATGCAGCCGAATATATTGCTGTTAAGGGCAACACCCAGGTTATGCTGATTGAACGCGGTATCCGTACTTACGAGAAATGGACTCGCAACACCCTGGACATTTCCGCTGTTCCGCTGCTTAAGCAAGAGACTCACCTACCGGTGCTCGTCGATGTGACTCACTCCACAGGACGCAAGGATATTCTGCTTCCATGCGCCAAAGCAGCACTGGCGGCCGGTGCAGACGGTATCATGGTCGAGGTACACCCCGATCCGCAGACCGCTCTGTCCGATGCCGCTCAGCAGCTTGACATTCCACAATTCCAGCAGTTATGGGAAGGAATCCAGCAATCTGGCTTATACACAAAATAAGCGTCCGAGATACGTGTACAAAAAGTCCGATTTTCAGCACCGAAGCTTATGCTTCCGATGTGCGTTTTTTCAAAACGCTTTAGTTGGATGAAACTAGTGATCAAAAGCGGACGGTTTTACGCAGACTGGCTTGGATACTTCAGCCGTATGCCCGGTGAACGAGAGCTTGCCGCTGCTACGATCGATTCTGAACAGAACCAAATTGTTAGAATCACGATTAGCGGCAAGCAAATGCTCACCGTCCGGCGTAATAGCAAAGTGACGTGGATGTCCTCCCTCTGAAGAGACGAATTCAACCAGCGTTAATTTCCCGGTCTCCGCATCAATAGCAAATTGAACGATGCTGTCATGACCGCGGTTAGAACCATACAAGAAGCGGCCATCCTGTGAAATTGCTACTTCAGCCGTCGTGTTCTCTCCTTCGAAATCGGCTGGCAATGTCGATAATGTCTCCAGTTCAGTTAAGCTTCCGCTCTCCGCATCAAAGTTAAACGCCGTGAGAGAGGACCCTACCTCATTAATAGAATAAAGCCACTTCCCATTCGGATGGAACGCCATATGACGCGGACCACTAGCCGGCTGCATCACGGCTTCACTTCGGTACACCAGCTTGTCTTGCGCTTGATCTAGCTCATATACTTTAATTCGATCAAGTCCCAGGTCAGCAACCAGGGCAAAGCGGTTATTCGGGCTGAATTGAACGGAATGCGGATGTGGGCGATCCTGCCGTTCTGGATCTGCTCCATGACCTGTATGCTGCTGTACATCGGACAATCTGCCTACTGTGCCATCCGCCGCTATTTTGACCAAGCCTACATTACCACCATGATAGCCTGATACAGCCAAATAGCTGCTGCTATGATCGATCTGAATATGAGAACTGGAAGGCTGGATCGTAAACCCACGATTAAGTTCTGTCAGCTTGCCCAACATTGGATCAATGGAGTAAGAGACCACTTCCCCAATTCTCTCTTCATTCTCATTCTTCGTCTCCGCAATCGCATAGAGCTTCTTCCCTTGCTTGTCCACAGTTACAAAGGTTGGATTCTTCAACCCAGACGCACTGTCCAGACATTTCATCTCCCCAGTGGCCAAATCCAGCTCATACATATATATTCCAGGATCGGTTGACTCGGCATAAGAACCGACGAATAACATCAATTTCTCTGACATAAGATACACTCCTTCTTCAAACAATAACGTCATTACATACGTCTTCTTATTTTTTCTCACTTTTATCAAAAAGTCCAGCCCTATCCCCGGTTTGCTCCAAGATCGCTCAAAAAGTCCACTTTCAATGCTCATATCGATGCAACTTCATTAGGATGAAACCCCAAAAAATAAAGCTAAAATCCTATAAAAGCAAAAAATCCCCTGTTCAAAATTCATAAAATATGATATACTGTAAGCGCTTCCACAACATCTTCTGAAGGGGGTTTTAGAATGATGACTGTCGGACTAGAGGAACGGGATGTTTATGAGGATCTTGATCCACATGACACGTATTTCTTCAAAATTGGAGGTCATGGCCTAGTTTGTTTTCATGGCAGAAATTACAGTATAAAAAAGAGACTCTCTGCCGAGCAAACCTCAACAATGATCTCGGATACTTCGTTTTATCGGATTAGTACGAACTGCTATGTGAACCTGTTCAAAATTTCTGAAATTCGGGACAACATGCTCTTATTCCGGGATGAAATCCATGGAATTAAGACCATCACTGTTCCACGTAGAAATTTGGAACAAATCCGGCGCTTGCTTCCTCACAACAGAGACGCCCAAATCGACCCGATCCATCGGGTTGGATAGTGACTCTTGTTCTAAGGCACCGAGAAGCAAAGCGCAAAATAACAAACAGCCGGAAGGCGTCGCAATGACGCTCCGGCTGTTTGTTATTTTGCCGCTAATATTTCCAATGATAAAGTACTTATTGGGCAGTAGCCTTCAAATAGATTCTTGCTGTCTCTTCCCAAATCTCGCCTGGGGCGAGACTGAACAAGCCGACTTCATCAGCAGGAAGATCCATATTCGGAGCGTTTACCAGATTAATCTGTGGCTCAGGACAGAAGAACTTGCCTGAGGCTCCATTATTCCAGATCATCCATTGCTTATAGGAGGCGCCTACATCATATACCAGCGTAGCACCCAGCTTCGTATCGGTAAGTTCCATCCGGTTCCTTCCGTTTTGCGGCACAGCCGTGTAATGGTTATCCATGGGCATAAAATAAGGCGATACGCCGCTGCTCTTCATCTTCAGCTCGCCTTCTGAGAGTGCCTGATATTTGCCGGTTGGCAATTGACGTTCATTCAGTTCCCAGCGCTCTCCAATCGTCAGCTTCAAATGGCAATCTTCCTCGGTGCTGTCCGGCGCAAATGGCGCGTTTACGGCAGTATGGAAAGCGAACAGACAAGGCATCTCCATCTCCCCATCATTCTTCACGAACAACTGCTGCGACAGCCCTTCCCCGCTCAAAGAATATCTCAGTTTCACCGTAAATTTAAACGGCAAATATTGATACATCATATGATGTTCATCGATCGTCACCTTAACAACAACATAGCTCTCCTCGGAGGTCTGACCCAGGTCCACAACTTCCCAAGCGCTGGTATGTAAATATCCATGCAGATGATTGCCTGTTGCCGGCTCATTGATTGGAAGCTGGTGTACCTTCCCTTTCCAAGGAAACTTGCCATCCTCATAGCGATTCGGTGGATAAAGCACCGGAATTCCGTGAACACCCGGATTGCTCTTGAACTCCTCCATCTCCGCCTCCTCAGGCTCGCGCAAGAAACGGTAACCGTTTTCTAAATCTCGAAATGCAATTAAGTTGCCGCCGATTTCCGGTAATAAAGCCGCTTCATAGTTGCCATATCTAAGCCATACTGCAGGCTCTCCATGAAATTCCCCTTTATAGGCTTGATTATTCATCATTTATACGAAATCTCCCTTCCCTGCCAACTTGTCTAACTTGGTAAGGATTATACAGAATCGGGCCATAAAAGTCACCCTCAATGCGCATAAAAGTCACTAATAATTACATACTTCAAATGACAGAAATATTACCTTGCTCAAATGACGGTCTGTTACAAAAAATACTTTCAGAAACGGAGTGTTACACAGCTAATGATCAGACCTGCTAGTCAAAAAGCTCTTCTCTGTGCTGCGGCATTGCTTCTGCTTGCTGCCTGTATAGGCTGCTCTAGACAGCCTGCGGGACCTAAGGTCTCCTCTGTTCCGAACCAAGCTGCCGATGAACATCTGATTCGGGCCGATCTGGTCAAGGATACGAACGGAATCAATTGGATTCCACTGCAATCCGTTGCCAAGGATCTTGGCCTGCGAATCAAAGAGAAGGATGGAAAAGTCAAGCTTGGCTATACGGATGCCATGTACGAATTGATGCCAGATCACTCCAAGGCCCTCTCTTACGGCAAAAAGATCATCCTCCCTGATGCGCCTATACGCCAGAATGGGAATATTTACGTTACAGCAAACTCACTATCCAAGCTGCTTGGTACAAAGGTGCAGACCGATGGGCGAGATGGTCGTCACGTCAGGCTCGGACCTTTAAGCAGCGTCGCTCCGGTTCCTCGTTCAACAGGTACGGGAGAGCCAGAGAGAATAAACCGTTTCAATATTTTTAGCGTCGACGGAAACAGAGATGAACTCGTTGCTTATGCCAAGAAATTTATAGGGGTTCCTTACGAATTTGGGGCGAAGCCCTATGAACAATCGAAGAAATTCGACTGCTCCTCCTTCACCCAGCACGTATTCAAACAATTTGGAGAATCATTGCCAAGGCTAGCCAGAGACCAAGCTCAGCTCGGTACATCAGTCACTCGCAACGAATTGCAGAAGGGCGATCTTATCTTCTTCAGCGTACCTGGGCGATTCGAGAATGATAAAATCGTCGGACATGTGGGCATATATATCGGGGGCGGCGAGATGATTCATACTTGGGGAGATCCCGGTGTGCAGATCAGCTCCGTCGATAGTGGATACTGGAAAGATCATTTGCTGTCGATGCGCAAGATTTCCTAGATCATAATTTCATCATTTTTTGCATACGCCGGGGGCCTTATGGATCATAGACCCCTGGCTCTTTTATTGATGGAGACAGAATAAATTATGACCAGCATTTCCATTCAGGCACAATTCACAGTATAATAATTAATAGAGTTAATCTCGTATTTACATAATCATAGTTCATAATCAGAGGAGATAAACATGAGTGATTTGAAGAAAGCCTATGAATTGCTGGGTCTCCCCGAAAATGCCTCGCGGGAAGAAGTTGAGCGGGTCTTTGATATCGAATTAAGGAAATCGCGCGCCAAATCTAATGAGCAAGACTTCGAGATGAAATTGAAGGCTTATAAGCTGATTACCGATTTAGAAGACCGCCGGAAGATTGAAGAGAAGAGCCGCGAACGGTATCAGAAATGGGGTAGATTTGCCGGTACTGCAGAGAAGGTCGAAGATTTCTTCCGGATCTACAGAACCCATGTTATCGTTGGAATTATAGCTGTCATTGTTCTTACAATTGCCACTGTCACCTTTGTCAATCATCGTCAGGAGCAGAAGCGCCTGGCTGCGCTGCCTCCGATCGACCTGTCGATCATGTATCTTGGCAACTTTATGAGTGATATGGATAACGGCGGTGATGCAGGCCTAGAACAGGCGATGCTGGAACAATTCCCGGAATGGAAGCGTCTCAAGCTGACAATGACTTACTTGCCTCCATCCGATCAAGCTATGGGGGGAGCAGATCTGGCTTACCAGCAAAAAGCGATGGCCATTCTGGCTACGGAGAAGCCAGATATCTATATTCTCGATCAGGCCTCCTATGACTGGATCGGCGGTAGCGGTGTTCTAGAAAAGCTGGATGAAGAGGCTAACGGCATTCTAAAACCGTTATTAAATGAAAACAACAAAATTATCGGCCGTGGTGAGGAAGATACCGAGGACCATGTGTATGCGATTGACATTACAGACAGCAAGCTCGCCGACCAACTTCCGCTCGGCAAGCAGCAGATGATCGTAGGTCTCCGAGGAGGCTCGGAAAATCATGATAAAGCGATTCATTTCATAGAGCGTTATTTACAGGAAGCCACAACAAAATAATTACTTGCTAACATCCCGAAGTCACAAAAATTTCCGACTTCGGGATATTTTTATGCTAAGGTAAAATACGAGATTGATTTGCAGCCATTCTTCAACTAAAATAACGTTATAAACGCGCGTTTATAGAAAGTAGGGATCACTAATGCGCAGCGAAGATATAGCCAAATTAGCTGGGGTTTCCCGCAGTACTGTATCACGGGTGATCAACAACTATCCCAACGTTCCAGAGACAACCAAAGCCAAGGTACTAAGAGTGATTGAGCAGTATCAGTATGAGCCGAACAGCTTCGCCCGTGCGCTTGCTGGCAAACGGACGGACACCATTGGACTGTTTGCGATCAGTATGAACGAGAAGGAGAATGCAACCCGCATTTATCAGAATAGTTATTTTGCTCCGATCGTCGATCTGGTTGTCGATACCGCCAACGCACGCGGCTTCTACGTGCTCATTCATACGGTGTACTCCCCGGGGGACTTCCAAAAGATCAAGCAGGCATTCTTGCAAAAGCGTATTGACGGCGGGATCCTGGTAGGCACCCAGAAGGATATCGAGCTTGTGCGCGAACTGGTGAGTCAAGACGCCCCCCTTGTTCTGATTGACTATGACGTTTCAGAGGTTATAGCTGAACGGCTGAACAAGAACCATTTGGCAATTATTAACTCGATGGACTATGAGGGGACTGCCGAAGCGATCGAGTACCTTATTAGCCTGGGACACCAAGAGATTGGAATCCTCAAAGGAAGAATGAGCACCTTCTCGGGACGGGAGCGCTATGCTGCGTTTGAGAGTACACTGCTCAACCATGGCCTTACACTTCGGCAAGATTACGTTCTCGAAGGCGAATTTCTGAAGGAAACTGCCTATGTTGAAACCGAAAAGCTCATCAAGCGTGGCAAACTGCCAACCGCACTGTTCTGTTCCAATGATGATATGGCCATCGCCGCAATGGAAGCGTTCGCAAAACATGGGATTCATATTCCGAACGACATCTCGATCATCGGCTTCGACGACACGCAACTCGCTTCCACGATTAGTCCTAAGCTGACCTCAGTCCGGCTGCCTATCGATGATATGGCTAAGAGTGCCGTGGAGAAGGTCATCGGACTCTGCAATAACGAAGAAGCTAGCTTCAGCAATGTAAGCTTTCCGACCAGGCTCGTCATTCGGGATTCCTGCAAGCTTATCGTTTGATAAAACGGGCTAGTTCGTTGTTCATGCGGATTTCTTCCTCTTCCCTATTGAAGACAATAGGCATCTTGAAATGAAGAGGAAGATATTTTTTGTGTGTTATTAACGCGCGTTCATAAATTGAAGGGAGACATTGTTATGAAATTTGGACATTTCGACGATACCCGCAAAGAATACGTAATCAACACGCCGCAAACCCCTTACCCATGGATTAATTACTTGGGCAATGAGCAGTTTTTCGGACTTATCTCCAATACGGCTGGAGGCTATACATTCTATCGCGATGCCCGCCTGCGCAGAATTACACGTTATCGCTATAATAACGTCCCTGTCGATATTGGCGGACGTTACTACTATCTACGTGATCATGACAATGAAGACTTCTGGACGCCCGGGTGGATGCCGGTCAAGCGGGAGCTAGATTTCTACGAATGCCGTCACGGTCTTGGCTATACGTCAATCACGGGTGAACGCGGCGGCATCTCCGTCAATCAGCTTGCTTTCGTCCCGCTCGGATATAACGGCGAGGTTCATCGCTTGACTGTCAGCAACACTAGCGATAGAAGCAAGACCGTCTCCCTCTTCTCTTTTGCCGAATTCTGTCTCTGGAATGCACAGGATGATATGACGAACTTCCAGCGCAATTTCAGTACGGGTGAAGTTGAGGTGAAGGATTCCGTTATCTACCACAAGACAGAATATCGCGAACGCCGCGACCACTATGCTTTCTACTCAGTCAATCGCAGCATCGATGGCTTCGATACGGACCGTGAATCGTTTGTCGGCCTGTACAATGGGCTTCATGAACCACAAGCGGTTATAGCAGGTAAATCGAACAACTCGATAGCAAGCGGCTGGTCCCCGGTCGGCTCCCATCAAATCAAGCTGACCCTGGCTGCCGGTGAAGAGCAGAGCCTGATCTTCATTCTTGGCTATGTTGAGGTTCCTGAAGATGAGAAATGGGAAGCCCCAAGCGTTATTAACAAGAAGCCAGCTGAGGCTATGATCGCCCAATTCTCCACCAATGCCGCTGTCGATCAGGCGATGGATAATCTGGCTGCATACTGGGATGGGCTGCTCAGCAAGTACCAAATCGAGAGCCATGATGATAAGCTGAACCGGATGGTCAACATTTGGAACCCGTATCAATGTATGGTGACCTTCAATATGTCAAGGTCCGCATCTTACTTTGAATCTGGGATCGGCCGCGGCATGGGCTTCCGCGACTCCAACCAGGATCTGCTGGGCTTCGTGCATCAGATTCCGGAGAGAGCCAGAGAACGGATTCTTGATATCGCCGCGACCCAGTTCGAAGATGGCAGCGCCTATCATCAGTACCAGCCGCTGACCAAGAAAGGCAACAATGAGATCGGCAGCGGATTTAACGACGACCCGCTCTGGTTGATCTCAGGAACATCCGCTTATATTAAGGAGACCGGCGATTTCAGTATTCTCGATGAACAAGTGCCGTTCGATTCCAATCCGGATAATACGGCTACGTTGTTCGAGCATTTGAAGCGCTCCTTCTATCATGTCGTGAACAATCTTGGCCCGCACCAATTGCCGCTCATTGGCCGCGCAGACTGGAATGATTGTCTTAACCTGAACTGCTTCTCCAAAGAACCAGGTGAATCATTCCAGACAACAGCCAACATTGAAGGCCGTGTCGCGGAATCCGTCTTTATCGCTGGCTTATTCGTATTCGTAGGCCCAGATTTTGTGGAATTATGCCGCAGTCGGGGTCTGACTGAAGAAGCGGCTGAAGCCGTGAAGCATATCGACACGATGCGGGCTTTTACGCTGGAACATGGGTTTGATGGCGACTGGTTCCTGCGTGCCTATGACCACTACGGCGACAAAGTCGGCAGCAAAGATAATGAGGAAGGACAAATCTTCATCGAGCCGCAAGGTATGTGCGTCATGGCCAGAATTGGTGTTGAAGGCGGCCAGGCGGAGAAGGCGCTACGTTCGGTGGAACAACGACTCGATACGAAATATGGTATCGTATTGCAGCAGCCACCTTATTCCAAATACTATATCAATCTTGGAGAAATCTCGAGCTATCCTCCAGGATATAAGGAGAATGCCGGTATTTTCTGCCATAACAATCCATGGATTATGATCGCAGAGACCGTGCTGGGTCATGGGGATCGGGCATTCGAGGTCTATTCCAAGATCGCTCCGGCATATCTGGAGGACATCAGCGACATTCATCGGACCGAGCCTTATGTTTATTCGCAAATGATTGCTGGCAAAGATGCCGTCCGCCATGGTGAAGCGAAGAACTCCTGGCTAACAGGTACGGCTGCCTGGAACTATGTGGCGATTACACAAGCGATTCTCGGAATTCAGGCCGACTTCACTGGCTTGAAGATCGACCCATGCATTCCTGCTGACTGGGACAGCTTCAAGATTACTCGCGCGTTCCGCGGTGACACTTATGAGATTGAGATCCTTAACCCTGAGCATGTATCCAAAGGCGTGAAGAGCATTTCTATAGACGGTCAGTCTATCGAAGGAAATATTATCCCCCCTGCTGGAGATGGTGCTGTTCATAAGGTCAGTGTTGTGATGGGTAGCCATAACGATGAATTGTATTTGTAACCTCGTCAATCTTGGGCGGAGTAGAGAAACCTGCAGAAATGCAGGTTTCTTCATTTTTCCATAAAAATTTGAAATTCATATTGAAGAGAAATAATCCATCTGTTATAATCTGAAATGAAATTTCATCATACAATATATTTTCGACATAATATTTCGGAATGAAATTAACTTACACAACTTTGA
Source organism: Paenibacillus motobuensis (assembly GCF_039521865.1). Lineage (NCBI taxonomy): Bacteria > Bacillati > Bacillota > Bacilli > Caryophanales > Paenibacillaceae > Paenibacillus > Paenibacillus motobuensis. Next base: position 64,118 of record NZ_BAAACX010000004.1, read on the forward strand.
CACACTATCGATCTGCTTCTCCTCTGCGTTTGGATTGAACATCTATCACTATGGCAAGGGGGTGATCTCTAGCTTACAGTGCTCGGTTTCAGTTATCTGATCATTTGAAGGAGAGAGTTAATTGATCAATTATTCAAGTGTGAAACGTAAGTTGGCTACGGTCATCGTTCTTTTGCTGCTGCTGAGTTTATGCACTAATATTTTTGTAAGCGCTTCACAAAATGAGTCGAATTTTGTTTCACGAAACTATTCCCCCATAGTATCTAAAAGCAAACCTTCCGATTCAGATAAAACAGAACCTGCTGATCAAATGACACCTCCCGGAAACACGGATAATGAACCTCCCATAACAGAGGAGCCAGACACAGGAACAAGTCCGGATAACTCAGACTCCGGCATAGATAGTCCTGCTCCAGAGATAGAAACACCAGAGGACCCTTCCCTGCCCACAGAAACCGAGACCGCTGAGGATGGGAACAAACTAGATGAGCCTGCTGAACGCCTGGCCGAAGTTAGCAGCCTGGAAATCCAGTCCGATCATCTCATGATGGAATCAGGAACAAGTCAGCAATTTACTGTAAGTTTCTATGACGAGAAAGGTCAGGAAGTAAGTGTAACGAATGGACTCGAATGGTCTGCTGATCCAATTATCGGCCGGATCGACACCAATGGTCTATTTACCGCGAATAGCATGATAGGCGAGGTCAAATACGGTTACGTAACAGCAAGCTATGGTGAATTGTCTGCACAAGCCCTCGTCCTCGTTGGCAAGATCTCTGTCGTTATTGAGGAATTCGAGTCCATGAAGCATAACGGAACCTCTGTATTGTCAGCGGGCCTGATTAATAGTACGTCGTCCAAGGTCGAATTATCCAGCCGTCCTGAGCCCGTTATGTATGGAGAGCATGCAGCGAAGTTTACATACGACATGTCAGGCACATCGGGAACTTCCGCCGCCTATGTCAGCCTGCACAATCTGGATACCGGAGAATATTATAGGCCGCTCGAAGGTTATCCGACCAAGCTGGGGGTCTGGGTCTATGGAGATCAGAGCGCCCATTGGTTCCGGGCTAGGCTCCGTGATGGGGCGAACGTCTTAAAAACGATCGATTTCACCACATCTTCCAACTTTACTTGGTCGGGATGGAAGTATGTTACGGCGCCCATGCCGACGGACCTTACTGGTCCGTTCAAGATCAGTGATCTGTACCTCGTGGAGACGAAGAATGAGAATAAGAATGCAGGTGTTCTGTATTTTGACCGACTCAGTGTCTTCTATTCGAATACAGATATACTAGGCATTGATCTGGAGGGTCTAACACCTATGAAAGTACACGAATCCAAGCAGGCCGAAGTCTATATCACGAAAAATAACAGCACTGCACCGGAACTTGTTCAGAACGGAGCAACCTTCCTGAGCAGTCATCCGGAAGTAGCCTCCGTTGATAGCAATGGAATGGTTCAGGCCCACCGTACGGGTCAGACTACTATTGTTGCGCTGTATGGTACCGGACAACCGGCTCTGTTCGAGCTTACTGTCTCCGAAGATGAACCGCCACTGGAATCGATCGGGATTTACGGACCCGAAAGCATTGAGCAAGGTCGAACAGATTACGTCAAAGTCCTAGCCCGGTACGCCAACTATCCTGATACGATCGATGTGACAAATACGGCGACGTTCACCAGCTCAGACTCTTCCATTGCCAGCATTGTAGGTAGCGGAGAAATTACAGGACATAACACAGGTACGGTAACTATTACCGCCGAGTATAACGGACAACAAGCACATTATTCCTTGGAAATTATTGAGGCGAAGTCTGTGCTTGATAAGATCGTCTTATCCGAACTGAAAACGATGAAATTGGGCGAGCAGCAACAGGCCAAGGTAACAGCTAAATACAACGTTCTAGACCAATACCGCGAGGACTTAGACAAGGATGTAACTGCAGACTCCATCTATAAAAGCAGTAAACCGACGGTTGCAGACATTAATGCCCAAGGAATCGTTACGGCGAAAAGTATAGGAGCGACAATGTTAACAGCAATTTATCAAGGAAAATCACATAGTTATGTACTCGTAGTTAATGGAGAGGAAATGATCCCTAAGCGGGAGCTTAGAGCTGCCTGGATTGCTACAGTGGAAAATATCGACTGGCCGGCAAAAGGACCATTCAATGCCGAACAACAAAGAGCCAATTTCATTGCTATTCTTGATGGATTGAAAGAGGCTGGAATGAACGCGATCGTCATGCAGGTTAAGCCGACGGCCGATGCTTTCTATCCTTCAAAATTCGCCCCATGGTCCAAATGGCTGACCGGAGAGCAAGGCAAAGATCCAGGTTACGATCCTCTCGCCTTCATGATTGAGGAGGCGCATAAGCGGAATCTGGAGTTCCATGCCTGGTTTAATCCTTACCGCGCAAGTATGGAGCCGGATGTCAACAGCTTGATTCCGGAGCATCCTCTTCGCCAGCACGAGGATTGGCTGCTTACCTATGGTGGCAGGCTGATCATGGACCCGGGTATCCCTGATACCCAACAATATATTATCGACAGTATTATGGAGGTCGTACAAAATTATGATATTGATGCAGTACACTTCGACGACTACTTCTATCCTTATCCGGTCGCAGGAGTGAACTTCCCGGACGATGCCTCCTATAGTAAATATGGAAATGGGATGGACCGAGAGGATTGGCGCAGACACAATGTGGATACATTAATTCAAAATCTATCAAAAGCAATCAAAGCCGAGAAGCCTTATGTTCAATTCGGCATCAGCCCATTCGGCATCTGGAAGAACATCGATTCCGACCCGCAAGGTTCGGATACTAGAGGTACCGAGAGCTACAACGCGATCTATGCGGATACCCGTAAATGGGTACAGGAAGAATGGATTGATTATATCGCCCCGCAGATTTACTGGTACTTCAATTATGGTCCGGCCGCTTATGATTGATTGGTGGGCGAAGCAAGTGAATGGCAAGAAGGTTCACTTGTACATTGGACATGGCGCTTATCGAATCGGATCGGATGATCCGAACTGGCTTGATCCCGATCAGATGCCAAATCAGATCCTGTTCAACCGGAATTTTAACAACGTTAAGGGAAGCATTTTCTTCTCAACCCAGAGTCTTCGTGACAATCCACTAGGCTTCAATGACAGGCTGCAGCAAGATTTGTACGCCTATCCTGCTCTCGTACCAGAGATGAACTGGCTTGGGCAGAGCAAGCCCGCTGCGCCCACTGATATGACAGGGGCAGCGAGGGCATCAGGAATTCAGCTCGATTGGCAGGATCCACAGGATGAAGTCGCCTATTATGTGATCTACCGGAGTGTTGGAGATCAGGCTCCAGACATCAGTAATCCGGCTAATATTTATGATGAAGTACGAAAGATCTCCGGCAATCATCAACTATTTATCGATCATTCTGTAGAGCAAGGCAAGACCTACACCTATACGATTACATCGTTCAACCGTGCACATCAGGAAAGCGATTCGACTCAGCATGTTACTGTCGAGGCGAAGGAACTGGAACCAATCCAAGCCATCGAATTTGATAAAATACCAGCGCTCTACACAGGCAATAGCCATCAAGTGTCAATTAAAGCGATATACAAGGACAGAACAGAACAATTGGCAATCAACGATCAGATGGAATTCTCAAGCAGCAATCCGGGAATAGCAACGATTGACAATCACGGACTCGCCAAAGCCATTGCCGCGGGCAAAACAACACTTACAGCAAAATATCAATCATTATCCGCTGTATATGAACTGACGGTCTTAAGCAGCAGCACAGGTGGCGGAGACAATCCGGGCGGCGGTACTGGAGGGGGCGGATCGGGTGGGGGTTCAGGCAGCACTCCGTCAACACCACCATCCACGAAACCACCAACAGATCCGCCTGCTGAGGATAAGGACAATAACCAAGATCCAAACGTGGATGGCTCTGAGAAGCCCTCAAACGTAACCTTATCCGATATTTCCGGTCACTGGGCCGAGATATCCATTCAACAGGCCGTTCAGCAAAAATGGATTAATGGTTACAACGATGGGACATTCAGGCCAAATCAACCCGTGAATCGCGAACAATTTGCTGTAATGCTCAGCCGGGCATTGAAGCTAGAAGGCAACGGAACGGATGTCACCTTTGCAGATGCCGACAAAATCGCTGCCTGGGCAAGACCTCACATCGCCAGAGTGCTAGAATCCGGCATCATCAACGGATATCAGGATCATACCTTCAGACCGGATCAACAGATTAACCGGGCGGAGATGGCCGCTATGATCGTTAGGGCATTAGGCATAGAACCTAATTCGAAGACAGCTCCGCCCTTCTCCGACGCAAACACGATTCCAGCATGGGCCAGTCCGTACGTAGCTGCAGCTTATCATGCAGGCATCATCCAAGGCAGGAGCAATCAAGCGTTTGCTCCAAAGGAAAATGCTACCCGTGCAGAAGCCGTCATTATGATCTTAAGAATGCTGCAGTATACGGAGTAACACATGAAAATCTGAAAAAAGCCCCTGGTTGTTCAATTACAGCCAGGGGCTTAGCTTAGTCTAAAAATTTATGCTCTTGCCGGCTTGACGGCAATCTCCTCAGCGCCCTTCTCTCCGCGATCGATCCTCACCTTGCGAATGAAGAAAGACAAAATGAAGGCAACGGCTGTAATCCCTGTAGCAATGACGAAGGCATAATCGATCCCATTAATCGTTGCTTCCTTCGTAATATGCGCCAATTGCTGAGCATTTGCCGGATCCTTTGGATTAATGCCAGCGGCGATGATTAGCGCCGCCGCCTGGCTCTTCGTTCGTGTCGTCATTACCGATACGAGCAGTGCCGTACCTAAGGCCCCCGCAATCGTCCGCAATGTGTTGGACATCGCCGTACCATGCGCGTTAAGCTTGGCAGGAAGCTGATTCAAGCCCGCTGTCTGAATCGGCATCATCAGGAGCGACATCCCGAACATCCGCGCAGTATACATCAGCAGCAGATGAACATAGCTTGTACTGTCCGTCAAATGACTGAATTCCCAGGTTGTTACGATCGTGATTCCTAAACCGACGACGGCAAGCAACCTAGCTCCGATCTTGTCAAAGATCATACCCGTGATCGGTGACATGATCCCCATCAGTAAAGCTCCCGGCATTAGCAACAGACCTGCCTGCAGCGGCGTAAAACCGCGAATGTTCTGCAGGTAAATCGGCAGCAATATCATTGCGGCATATAGCGCCATCGTCACTACCACATTGATAACTGTCGTCAAGGCGAACATATCGTATTTAAACACTCTGAATTCAAGCATAGGATGCTCGCTTCGAAGTTGACGTATCATAAACAGCACCAGAGCAACAACACCAACAGCCAAAGTGGTAACTACTACGCTGGAACCCCAGCCCTTGCTCCCTGCTTCACTGAAGCCATACAATACGCCACCGAAGCCGATCGTGGACAGTATTACCGACAGCTTATCCAGCTTAGACCGTGAGACCTCCGTCACATTCTTCATAAATATAATACCCAAAATGATGGACAAAAGTGCAAAAGGTAAAATGATCCAGAACAGCGTATGCCAGGATTGGTGCTGAATCACCCACCCGGACAGCGTCGGTCCAAAGGCCGGAGCGAAGTTCATCGCGATCCCCATCGTCCCCATAGCTTGTCCACGCTTCTCAATCGGGAATATTGTCAAGAACACAACGACCATCATAGGCATTAAAATACCTGCACCAGCAGCCTGAATAAGACGTCCGACTAATACCATGGCAAAACTTGAACCTATTCCGCACACGACCGTTCCTAATGCAAATAAACTCATCGCCGAAATAAACAGTGCTCGGGTCGTGAACCGCTCCATTAAATAGGCACTCACCGGAATCAATACCCCGTTAACTAACATAAATCCTGTCGTCAACCATTGAATTGTTGTCGTCGTTACATTAAGATCGGCCATCATTTTCGGCAAGGCCACATTCATCAAGGTTTGATTTAAAATAGCGACAAACGCCCCGATCATCAGCGCCATCACAATCGGCCATCTTTTGAATGATATTCCTGCTGTCTGTTCTTTATTGCTCATCAGTGGCTCCTTCTCTCATGTTGTCAAAAATTTCTATAATTCTTCGTTGAGTATCCAAAATCTGATTCAAGTCATTCTCGCCTAATATATCTATAATGCCTGAAACAGCCCTTGTATATTTCAATTTCGTTAAATGCTTTACTTCCTTTCCTTTCTCGGTAATACATAATATTACAGATCTGCGGTCAGACTCATTTTCATTCCCATAATTCGCGTATGCGGCTCAGGTTCTATTGTGATATTCCATAATAATCCGAACGTTTCAAAGTTTAGGAGAAATCATATAATTCGTTGTATCCCCTTTCACAACTCGATGATATAATTGTGGTAGGATTATCCTAATTTACAAGGAGGTCATTATCCCTATGTCATGGTTCAACAGACTACCCCTTAATCAGAAGATTACAGCAGCATGTTATCTTGTGGCCGCACTTTTTGCCGTTCCAACGCTTATCGCCTTTATTTTGGTTGGCAAAATTATAGTCGGAATTTGTGTAATCGCTGTCTTAGCGGGACTTACTTATCCCTTTACTCGCTATCTGCAGACCGCGCTTACTAGCTCCTTCGACGATATCTCGAATGCTTCGGCGAGGATTGCCAAAGGAGATTTCACGAGCCGAATCATGGAATCGGGGGGAATGGAGAACCTTACTCGTTCCTTTAACAGTATGGTGGACAAGCTGCGCAAGATCCTCCAGGAAACTTCGGACATCACCCGCAAGGTTATGGACTCCAGCCGATCCATCTCGGACCGTAATGAGGAACTCGTTGAGGTAATGAGCCAGGTAGCTCTTTCGTCTAATGAACTTGCCCTTGGAGCGAACGAAATATCCGAAGACGTAGGCGGTATGAAGGACTCTATTGGTGAAATCGAGACGAAGGTGAGCAATTATGCGGAGTCGACCCATGTAATGAACGAGCGTTCCTCTGAGATGCTGAAGCTTGTGGAGAAAGGCCGTGATTCTGTCGCCATGCAGGCCGAGGGAATGAAGAAGAACATCGATGCTACCGAGAAGGTGGCCGAATCCATCGATGCGCTGGCCCGCAATGCCAAAGGCATCACCAAAATTACGGCAACGATCTCCGAGATCGCCGAGCAGACGAACCTGCTCTCACTCAATGCTTCTATCGAAGCAGCGAGAGCTGGGGAACATGGTGCAGGCTTTGCCGTAGTTGCACAGGAAGTACGCAAACTAGCGGAAGAATCGACTACTTCTACGAAGGAAGTATTCAACCTCGTTAGAAGCATTGAGCAGGACGTTCAGCGCGCAAGCCAGAATATCAAGATCAATGAGGAAGTCGTACATCAACAGAGCGAGATGATCCGTGAAGCAGAGCAGATCTTCCAACAGATCGTGCGAAGTGTTCAATACATTTCTGAACAGATCGCTGCCTTCACACAAGAGAGCGAATCCATGCTGGAAAGTGCTCACAATATCTCATCCTCGATTCAGAACATCTCGGCTATTACTCAGCAGTCTGCCGCAGGGACGGAACAAGTATCTGCCTCGATGAATGAACAGATCAATTCCGTTCAAGCACTGGCGAAGGACATTGAGGAAATGAAAAATTCAGTATTCCAGTTACAGAAGACAATACATATTTTCAAATTTTAATAACAATAAGGGTCTCACTCCCGATGGGAATGAGGCCCTTTCTAATTGTTAACATCCGTGCAAATGGACGTTCAACAGCATCCGTATCATCACTGGTCCAGGTCTGTGGCATATAGTAGAGCATACCATGGTCAAAGCGTCCCCCACCGCCGGGGAACAGCTCTCGAACAATGCATGCGGGAATTGGCTCGTAATCCGCTCCAGCAATGCATAGATGTCATATGTTCAATTCGCGCTACTCTTCTTCTTAGGCAATCGGATCGACTCTACCTTGCTTATCTCTCTGATCTCACCGCTCTTATAGACAGTATAACGATTCTTGCCCATTCGCTTAGCCCGATACATGGCAATATCCGCTTCCTCCTGCATACGGCGCTGTTCGGCATGCTGTCCGTCCGCCATGCTGATACCGATGCTTCCGGTAATTGCGATATCCCGCCCTTCGATATAGTAAGGCCGGCATATTTTGCCTAATATCAATCCAGCAAGAATTTCGATCGTATCCTGCTCGCAATTTTTGAGGATAATTAGGAATTCATCACCGCCAACCCGATAAGCTTGTTGATGCTTATTCGTTACCCTTCTCAAATCTTTGCCGACTGCGCGAAGCAGCATATCCCCCGTATGATGGCCATATGTATCATTCACTTCCTTGAAATAGTCGAGATCAAGGCTCATGACCGCCAGGTTCCCCTTGCCATTATACTTCTTCCAGAAGCGATCCAACCCATTGCGATTATATAGACCGGTGACCGTATCACGATAAGCAAGACGCTTCAACCTGGAGCGTTCGCTGAAGGTAGCATGTAAGGCGATGCCTATTAGGATTAAGACGACAACGTTAACGATGTACGCCCAGCTTGGAATACTATCAAATAATGTACTCATTCGTTCATCACCAACCAAATCTATTTTCCACTCACGGTATGTAATATCCGTATTTCCGAACTGCACTTTCTAAATATACAAGTAAGAACGATCCAACTCAAGCAATTGTTGCAAAAGACGTTATTGTGTCCGTATATCGAGGGTGAATTGCAACAAATTCTATACTTTTTCGTTAACTTCATAGGATAACAACTTTTCCGTGTAGTTATATTAGCACGGTTCATACTCTTAAAGACTTAAGACATCAGTAGGATAAACCATAATCTTAAGCGTACACAACAAGGCTCTACAATTTCTCTACGAATAGAAAAGACGCCTGTTCCATACCTTGACCCTTCCAGACCGCCAAGCAGTCTGATCTTCGATCAAAGCCCGGAAAAAGCGTCCACTTTGCCCTTCAGCCCCTTCACCTATTTACGAACTTACATCATACAACTTAGACTTTTTCCTTATCCAAGCTGACAATCTCTTTACAGATGGCTGCCAACTGCTTGCACACTTCTTCAATCTGCTGATTTGTCGCCTCATCCAGATTGTCGAGGATTTCATCCGCTCTTTTGATCGCATCATCAAGGCTAACTGAATCTAGAGAGTTGTGTTCAGTAGTAGACATACTCATTCCCCCACGGTCAGCCAAGCTGCAAGCCAGTGGCTGATCACTATTTAACGTGTAGAACCCATAGAACTTGCGATTATTTACCGCCCTGATTAACCAGTGGAAGAAGTCATGCAGTTCGTCATCGGCCCAGTCTCCTCCCTGTAGGCAGGGTTCCCGCATATAAGTAATTTGCATCTTTTGCCGCCCGTCACTTGAGAAATGTACAGTGTTGTTGGATTGATCGGACTCTAGGGTAAATCGAAATGGCCTTTCACGTAAAAAATAAATATCCAGATTATAAAAAAAGGCTGGCCCTCCCGAAGTGGCAACAACACCAACCAGATTGCCTTGACAGTTGATATAGAACCCTCTGCAGTAATGAATGGTAGTTCTGCTCATGCTTTTGTACAATTTAATTTCTGTCAGAGAGTCAAGATCAAGGCCTATAGACTCATCTCTGAAATTTCTGATGATATTCATACTCGTGGACTCTCCTCCTCAAATATGCAATTGTTCACTCCCGCGAGCCCCACTGTCAGAAGTATATAATCTACGACTATACAATTTCTGAACACATATGGAGCAGATAAAAAAACAGCGAGGCTCACTCCTCAAATATAGGAACCTCGCTGTTGTTCTAGCCGCCTGACCCGCCTAGTGTTTCACTATTTGATTGCTCTCCTGCCACATCTGATACCATTCCGTTATGTAATCGCTCGGCGCCTCACCAAGCTCTTCCTCCAGCACCGATTGCAACGATTGATATTGACGATGCACCATGGCCGGTTGCTGCTCGGAATAGATGACCATCAGTTGGTAATACGCCCTCTCTTCAAGAGTATCATGAAAGATAATATTCAGATAACTGGCAGCTGCTTGTTCCAAAGCGCCATTCTGATAGTACCAATCCCCTATATCATAGCTAAGTTTAAGCCATTGGCTCTTGTAGCGTTGCCGTTCACTTTCCGCCCACCAATAATCGTATTCTTGCAAGTAATCCCCGGTATACAGCTTAATCAGCTCTTGATATGTATCTATCGAATCCGCGGTTAATGGCGGAAGAGTACCTATTCTACGATCCCACTCGTTAATGTCCAGAACGATTTGATTCAAACGCAGGACATAACCATCGGTGGTATTGGCAATTTGAAAACGATCTTTATAGGGCTCTAGAGCTTTGCGTATATGATATACCGTAGTATACAACTGGGAATAGATTTTCTCAGAATCGTGATCTTGCCACAGAAGATCGATCAGTACCGACTTGCGGACCAGTTGTTCACGATGCTGCAATAAATAAAGAAATAATTCCTGCGCTTTAGAGGTACGCCATTGCAACAAAGACATATTGCCGATCTCACCCACACTCACCTGACGGAAGACATTCAGATAAATATCTCCGCTATGTATCACATGCATATTCGCCCGGAGGTTCATCCGCTGCCTGATTCTGTCCAGCGTCTTGACCAATCGCTCCGTCTGTACCGGCTTCACGATGTAATCAAGCGCATTCAAGTCAAAGGCTTGTACGGCATATTCATTATATGCAGTAACAAAAATAATATTTAAATTCGGTTTCTTCTCTAGCAGCTGGTCAGCCAATCGAATCCCATCGAGCTCTGGAAGACTAATATCCAAAAATACGGCATCAACATCCCGATGCAAAATCTCATCACGGGCGATCAATGGATCCGTGTATTTGCCGACGATTTCGATATCGCCCACTTTAGATAATTGCCGCTCGAGAAATTCCAGGGCCAGCTTCTCATCATCCACGAGGATCATTCTCATGGTAGGATCATGCTCCTTACTGGTTGAATTAACGGTATTCTATCAAAAAGTATATCATATGAAGCTTAATCGCTAATATCGAGATGGACGGATATACTTCATATTAACGCTAAATGTGTCTGAAAGTTGCACAAAAAAGACAAAAAACGCCTGGATAGGCGTTTCCCGCAGCAACAATTTCACTTCATGATATCAATTTAGCCTGTATGATAAGCCGATGGGTCGATACATTCAACGGAGTGCATGTAATCAGAGTTAATAGGCTCTCTTTCCCATCGCTGTTTAACACAGATACATCGGTTGGCTCAACAACTAAAGTATTATAAACCTCATAAGTATATACCTTGTCCTTGGTATGAGTAATGATCTTATCTCCAAGCTGAACCTCATCAAGGCGATTGAACAATCGTCCGGTCGTCCTGGCGCGATGAGCCGCGATCGCGGCATTGCCGAGTGAACCGAGCGAAGCCGTATCAGATAAATGTACGGCAGAAGCTCGCATATTCTCCTTCGTCGCCCCTTCCAGAATCGGCAGCTTCACATCGATTGACGTAATCTCAATAATTCCAAGCAATCCTTCCTCATCAGGAACAGAAAGCGCACTTACTTCAGTCCCATCGTCCTCTGATGCTGATCCTTCCTCTAAGAAGCCTGACAGCTGTTCATAGCTGGAAATTAGACTCGGATCAAGTCGGGCTTCCTGGTGCTCCGCGGCCTGCAGCAATCGCTCCTGTTCGCGGTCAGCATACCACTCTATAACTCTCGGCGCCGCAATCACCATTACGCCAAGCACAATAAATAACCACCATAGCTTGCGCATCCCCCTTCACTCCTCTGCTCGAATCTGGTTAGTGGAATGGTTATACCTTCTCATCTACCTTGGGAGTAAAATAGAAGAAAAGGTATAACGCTGAGGTCAAATATCCAATTACCCCTGTGTTCGCTTCGATCAGCAGGACTATTCGTTTAGTTGACTACGCTTAAGGCGATCCCCAAATTCCAATGCTGAAAACCAGCTGCCTTAATGAAGCAACTAACCCTAAGTCCTTCCATCAGATATGTTCGCAGCATGATTGCTTTGGCATCCGGTTGCCGAGTCCATATTTCTAACCTTTTTCTAGCAATGGAACCATCGACATCTATGTTTCTATGCTCTCAATAGCTGCACTACTTCTGGCCCACACTGATCATACGGCGACAACATTATATTACTTACAGCAGCTATACAAATTCTCAACACAGATTATATTTACTTCGTATCTTCGTCTTCATCAGGCTCGGAGATCCGCTTAACAGAATGATTCTTTTCAGTAACTGAAGATTGTTGATTTTCCGGCAGAGACCCCGCTGCTTCCGGTTGATGTGCATGTGTTTCCTGCTCATCTGAAGTTGGAATCGCTCGATGAGCGTAGTTTCTGCTGTGCCTTGCTCTAGTTCTTATCGCTCTTTGTAACAACCATACGATGGCAAAAATAATCCCTGCGATCACAATTACAGGAACCGCACCTGCAAGAACAACAACTAGCCATTCCAACATAGCCGAGACCACTTGAATGCTGCCGTTTAGCGATTTCCCCGCTCTTTCCAGCAATGGGGACTTCTCTTGGCTAGCATTTTGCAAAGATTTCACATCGGGCTGATACAAACGGATTTCAACGGTGGAGAAAGAGACATTGCTGTCGAGATATCGCATCCGCCCTTTGATCTGTTCAATCTCAGTCTGAATCCGCTCAAGTTCATTGACATACTCTACAAGCTGGCTGGTCTTCGTTGCCTCATCTATGAACTTGAGATACCTGGCTTCCATCGCTTCCTTTACCTTCAGGCGGGATTCCAGGTCTACATATTCTTCGGATACATCCTGCCCTTGAATGCTGCGCTGCAAAGATTTATGGTCTAACTTCTCAAGTTGTTCCAAGAAGGAGGAGAAGCCTGTAGAAGGAACCTTGATCGTAATGGTTCCCCCCTGCTCCTCAAGGGAGCGATTCTCTGAAAAATCAACGATATATCCGCCAGCCAAAGTAACCTGATTTCGGATTTCCGATTGCGCCTTGCTATAGTCATCCACCTGCATCACGACATTCGCCGTGTAAATCAATTTCTTGTTCATGCCCGCCAACATATCTACGCCTTGAAACCCGGAGCTTCCTGTATCCCCAGAACCTTTCGGAGTAGACTGCTGGTCTCCGCCTTCACTCTGTGAGACTGACTCAGCAGCAATAGTGTTCATGCTGGTCGCCTTATCCGCTACAGCGAAGTCGGCATCACTCCTCGCCATTGAATCGTTTTGCGAAACGCTGGCGCTCCCGCATCCACTTAGTAACAACAGCGATAGCAGAAGCAATGCTGCCGCTTTCCATTCCCCCCATTTACGCATAAACATGCCCCCATATTCTTTTAATAGTTCGGTCCAGTCAAATCTCTATATCAACTTCATTAAGACCGACCTTATCAATCTTGACGGAGGAATAATGTGGAATGTTGCGCAAATATTCCCGGGCCAACTTAAGTCTCCCTTGGATAGCATAAGCCCCAGTCCAATGAATGAACTGGGGCTAGGGGAATGATAAATCTTACATATTTTTTAGCTTATAGAACTCGCCTTTCCTATCCAGCAATTGCTCGTAAGTGCCTGTTTCGACGATCTTACCTTTCTTAAGCACGATGATACGATCAGCGTTCTTAACGGTAGAGAGACGGTGAGCCACGATAAACGTTGTTCTTCCTTGCATCAACTGCTCCATCGCATTCTGGACATGTCGTTCGGAGGCATTGTCCAGTGCAGAAGTAGCCTCATCGAGAATAATAATCTTCGGATCACGAACCAATGCACGGGCTATGGCGATCCTCTGTCTTTGCCCACCAGATAGTCTGCCGCCATGTTCTCCAACCGAAGTATCCAGACCTTCCGGCAGACTGTCAATCACATCTTGCAAATTAGCCATCCATACAGCCCGCTGTAATTTCTCTTCGGAAATATGAGGCAGACCGTAGGTGATGTTCTCCCGAATCGATCCGGAGAATAGGATATTGTTCTGTAGTACGATGGCTAGTGACTGACGATAGCGCGACATGCTGAGCTCACTCATCGGCATTCCATCAATCAAAATGCTGCCGGATTGCGGTTTGTAGAAGCCGATAATCAAGTTCAGAATGGTAGATTTACCTGAACCTGACTCGCCGACAAAGGCGATTGTCTCCCCAGGCTTCACATCCAGGCTGAAATCATCCAGCACATGCCGATCCGAATCCTTATAGCTGAAGCTGACTCCTTTGAACTGGTAGCCGCCGCTGAATTTCTCAGGTTTGACCTTCCCTTTGTACTCCTCCGTCTCATCAGATAACAAAACCTCGGTTACAGAATGAAGCGACTCGAAGCCCTTGACCAGGTTCGGGTATACGTTAAGGATCGATGTCACCGAACCGATCATCATATTGAAGAAGCTCTGGTACATCACGATATCGCCAATCTCCATATAGCCTTGGTAGGAGAGATAAGCTGTAAAGAATAAGCAGCCAACCTGGAACAGTTGGAAAATAACCCAGCTGGAGGAGCCAAAATAAGCTTCCAGTACGTCCAGGCGATGTCCACGGTCCCGGATATTCTCCAGAGCGGCATCAACCTTGCGGATTTCCACTTCTTCAAGGCCGTGGGCCCGTGTTACCGGAATCATCTCTACGGTCTCGGATACTTTCCCTGACATCTCCTCAATGTTCTTCCGAACTTCACGGTTACGCTGCGACATTTTAGTATTGAAGAAGCGAACCAGATAGATCGCCGTTGGTCCCATGAGCAGGAAGAATAGAGCAACGATCCAGCTGTTGTATAACGTGAGCACGACGACAATCGCCAGGTTGATCGCGGCAGGAATGATCGTCATGAGCATTTGCCGCGACAGGAAGTCGACCGCTTCAACATCGCGTAGTACCTTGGACTGCAATTTCCCCGCATTCATATCCCCGTGATAGCTTAATGAGAGCTGCTGCATTTTCCGAACGAGCGTACTGCGCAGTCCTGCCTCTACATGACGAACCGCTTTACTAATATAGCTTACATGAAGCGTATGCGTCGGGATATTCTGCGCGATGACGATGACGACCAGAATCATATTGATCCAGAACTCATTCATCGTATGGCGTTCAGGATAACTTACAATGTTAATGATGTTTGCTGTGACGATGGACAGCACCCAGGTTGGTGAATTTTTAATCGTATAGAAAAGAGCCGATAAGGCCACTTTTCCCACATGATTACGATATAGACGCGCAAGTAAACTAAACGGTTTGATTTTAGTTCCTTGTTCATTTTCGAATACTTTAGAATAATCCAGAGAAATCTCTGGTCTTGCCATAGGATTCACCTGCTTTTTAGATTATGATAGTTAGTAATGGATTCGGACCATTTGAACCAGGGATAACATCAGTGATTAGTATAGAACTCCTGTTACCTGATCTCTATAACATGATCGGTCTGTTTTTCATGGATTGTTTAACCAAATCGGACATCAAGGAGTGTATCTAACATGACCCCCGATTACCCGGAAATTTACTTCCCCCATTATCGTTCGGAGGCCTGCTTATTCTCCCCTCATACGAGAACTGTCGAGAACGGCTGGGTCTGCGGGCGGCATGTTCACCATACTATGCTTGAAATACTGCTCGTAGTTGAAGGAACTCTAACCACGATTCTCGGCTGCAACGAATTCAGTCAGCAGGCCGGAGATATCATCATTGTCTCGCCTATGATGGTGCATGATTTTCAGGTAAGGGTGTCGGAGAGAGTATCCTTCTTCACCATGCATATTCATATCGAGGACACGGAAATTCTCCATCTCATCGGCGCCAACAACCATGGCTTCTATCCGTCGGGTCATCCGTTGAACCAGCAGATTAAGTCTTCTGTTGAGCGTATTATCGACACCTTATTCCATCATGGCGGGGCTAAGATGTCTTTGATGCGCGAGGTTTATACCATTCTCGACGAGATGGAGCAATATTTCTCCGTACAGCACGATATAGGCCCACTGTCCTTCGATGCAGAATTGTCTAATCAGGTGGCTAAGGAAATTCAAGCGCTCGTTCTAAGGAATAGCGAGGAGGCTGTAGCTGGGGTAACGACAGATAAGGATGCAAATAGTGACTGGCTTGAAGAGATATCGCGCAAGCTTGGGGTGAGCAGGCGGCATTGCCACCGGTTGTTCAGGCAAGCCTTTGGAATTCCCCCACGCGAATATTTGATGGTGCTGAAGCAGCAGGAAGCGATGCAGATGCTTGTGACTAGCAGCGATTCGATCGAACGTATTGCCCACAAAATCGGATACGAGAATGTACAGAGCTTCAGTCGGCAGTTCACTGCCTGGGCGGGCTGTACTCCTAGCACATTTCGCAAGAACAATCTGAACGAGCGCCATCATCTGGTTCCAATCAACTTACAAGAGCAGGTGCATTGAATGAGTACGAACAATTCTAACCCCAAAATTCCAGAGATTGACCCCTTGCGCTGTCCGTTATGCGGGCAGCCTAATCATTGTGCCTACGCTGCCGGACAACCACATACGACCTGCTGGTGCAACAACTTATCCGTTCCCAAGCCACTGCTAGAGCAGATTCCCGATCGGTTCCGCCGCAAAGCCTGTGTCTGTGAGAATTGCGTCAGAGCGTATATTGCTAAACACGGTGTGCTCTAATCTGTATGAACTATATAGAAACTATAGGCCAGATAAACTAACCCAGATAAAAAAGCCTGCAAAAATGCAGGCTTTGAATACGTTTACCCTTTTGAAGAGTGAATTGCTTTTGCAGTTTTCTTACAAAAAGCGGCTCATTACGTTAACTTAATTCTCATCAGCCAGCACGCTCATAATAATGATATCGTGATAGCTGCCATTTTTGAATATTTTCTTCCGCAGCCTGCCTTCTTCCTGGAAGCCGCAGCTGCGATAGCAGCGATAGGCCCTCTCGTTATAATCGTATACTTCTAGCTCTAATCGATTCAAATTCAAGGACTGGAATACAAATTGCTTGAGCAAATGAATAGCTTCCCGGCCAATTCCTTGCCCTAGCAGATCCTTGCGGCCGATCACGATGCCGAGCGAGGCAGTACGATTCTGCCAATCGATTCTGATCAGATCAATCTGACCAATATAGTCCAGCGTATCTTTATCCGCAATCACGAACCCTCGTATACTATCAGATTTGCCTTCGATCATCATATTCAAAAAAGATTCACTATCATATTCGGACTGCGGAAATGTAAAGATCGTACTCAGTGTCCCTGTAATATCCGGATCATTCACCCAATTACGAATGCTGGGCAAATCCTCCTTCCGATATTCTCTTAACACAATACGATCCCCAATAAGATGCGGCATAATAGATTGACCCCCTATTCCCTATCTAAACTATGTAAAAAAATCATCCAATTGAATAACTCCAACGTGATCAACGATTAGATCTGCCTGTGACAGATCCTGTGCCCCGGAGTTCGGATTCAGGAAACCAATACAACTCATCCCCGCTGCTTTTGCTGCTGCAACCCCGTGTCTCGCATCCTCAAGGACAACGCAGCACTCGGGATCGACTCCCAATTGCCTGGCCGCTTCCAGGTAGACGTCGGGGGCCGGTTTGCCCTGAGGGACCTCTTCACCGCTTACGATACTACCGAAATCATTTAGCATCTCAAACCGGGATAGAACAGCCTCGATAAACACTCTTGGCGAGGAAGAGGCAAGTCCAATCGCAATGCCACGACGCTTGAGTTCGGCAATGAATGGCCTGATTCCGTCTATTGGCTCCGCATCCATATTTCGAATCGCCTGAATCTTCTGTGCCAACTGATACTCGATCAATTCTTCCACAGTCTGACCAATTCCGTATTCTCGCTTGATATCCGCCCACATTTCAGGATTGGTCATGCCTACATACCTCTCAAATTGTTCCTTGCTAAGAGGATGTCCAAAATGCTCCATCGTCTCTATATCTACGGCAAAATGAAGCGGTTCACTGTCAATAATGACTCCATCCATATCGAATATAAAGGCTTGCTTGTTCATCGTTCTCCCTCCTGATAAATAGGTTTCAAGCTCCATAATATACAGTTCTGATCATGCCCGGTTATATCTAATCCCTACAATCTCTCGATCTGCCTGGATTCTATTAAATCACCTGCACTAGCCAAGCTATGAGATAAGCCGCCGGAACAATGAATAGCTGTGCCAATAATGTACCTAGAAACCTTGATAACATCAGCATAACATATATTTTGCCAAGCTGGTGCTTGGAACCTTCATCATGGATGGCTCGATCAGTGATTAAACCAAGCTGCGGATCAATAAATATGGTCAAGATGATCGTCGCTACCCCGTTGATGATGCCTGAAGCCTGAGAGGCCGTCGTACTAAATGCTGGTGAGAGATAAGCCGCATAGAGCGATGACAATACTCCAACTGTATAAATTCCCGTGACTATTGTATTGAGTAGCATAAAACGCTTCGGGATACCTAAAATTCGAAAATGACGAAAATTGAACCGCGGCTTTTGCAAATAATGCCGGGAATTTTTGATCTGCCCGATCGTTACGCTGGCAATTAATCGGGGCAATGATCCTACGACCTCAAATTTGGCGATAATCCGCTCAAAGACGTTCACAAAAGTCGGGAACAAAAATAAGGCTACCAGCGTACCGGCAGAAGCCGCGAACAGAATAATCCGCAGACACCACAATACATCAAATGAAGCATCTACTCTCGCATAATCGATAAATTTAGCAGTAAGCGGAGCCTGAATCATGTTCGCCGTTCTCGATACAAGTACAATCATGCCAGTTAATGAGAGGGCGACCGCGATTTTGTTCAGCTTCACCCCGGCATAGCGAATCGAATAGGACAACGTCTCAGACGCATGGATAATCATCGTCAACACGAATACAATCGTTAAATTAATCGCCATGCCGCTCAGCCCCTTTAACCTACTATTTGTATCTTCGTATTCATAGTTGCTAACGAGCTAGTATATGTATTCCCTGATGGGAAATATAACCATAATCATAGTTGGATTTATTAAAAAAGACAATCCCCATTTGCTGCTTAATTCCGTTTGTTTATTTGCGAAAAGAAACGGCCCCGTCCTCGAGTTTGAGGCGGAGCCGTAATCGGTTTATAGTGGATTCAATACATGAAAAAATACGTTCGGAGACGCCATTCGGTAATAATAGCTGCACCAGCCGACGCCCATATTATTGAAACGATTGTTGAAGCTGTAAATGAGACGCTCTTGTTCTAGCTCCTCGATCCGCTCCAGTCGACCTTCCACGTAATCCATCAGCCTCTCAGAAGCGGTATCCAGTCGGCTGATCACACCGCCGTAGCGAATATCGATCACTTCCCAGCCGAACGGCTTGAAGATGCGCATCCACTGTCTACGATGAGCACGGCGCAGTTCCTGAACAGAAGCAGAGATTGCTGGAAGCACCTGGGCCGCGATATGCCGCAGTACTTCAGTATTTCCCGAATCATACGCTTGTTTAAGCTGAATGCCGATCTCGCTCTTCTGTTTCAATACACCGGATAATTTCTCCGGCACCTCAAAGATGTAATCAAGCTCCGCCTTAGGGTCACGGACATCACGCAATGCCTGCTCCAGGGCCGCATAATGCTCGTTAAGCTCCAGTCCTTCGATCTGTTTATCGAACAAGCCGAGCAATACGTCCTGATATAATAGAAATTTCGATGGATTGCTCTGTCTCGTATTATTCGGTGCGGAGCCCGGAACCTCGTCCAGATCCTTGAACTTGAGGAAAGCCTCTGCCTCGATCCCCGTGCAGAATTGCACCCTTTCCGTCACTTGTTCCCAAGCCAGACTTCCCTCCGTATATGCATGCTCAGCATATAACTGAAGACCAAGCAAAGCAGCGACCGGGTTGCTCTCATTCCCGTCATCGCCCCACATCGTGGCATAGATGTCACGAATGCCTTCTCGCTTGCATACCTTCAGCGCTGAATCTGTAGCGCGCAAGGACAAGCCATAATTGACACCGAATGTGTTGAACACCCAGACGGCTCCCGCAAATGCCAAGTTACATCCAAGCGGACGATGTTTAGCAATCTGCTTCTCATAATCCTCCATCTCCGTGTGATAGTAGTCCCAGTACACCATTTCCACATTTTTCGGAATACGCTTAGCCATTTCTTCCGGAATTCCCGCTTCTGAGTTGTAATAATCTCGGCCATCCTCGGAAGCCAGCTTCAGGAACATATCACTCCACATCATCGGCTCTAGACCTAGACGAGATGTTACCTTCAAGATCTTCTCCAAATGACCGATCATGATATCGAACCGCGCTTGGTAGCCATTCCGGTCCAAATATTTACCGCGTCCAAGTTCTTCGGCCTCATCCATGCCGATGTGGATTCGCTTGCTTCTAAAAGGTGCGCTTACGCTCTCCAGCATATTCTCTACTAATCGATCTACCTTCTCGTCACCCACCAGTAGGGCTCCCTTGGTATCCTTGTAAGCAGCTACGGATTCCCACTTCAGGAACTCTTCCAAATGCGCTAAGGTCTGAATGCTTGGAAATGCCTCGATCCCGAACTGATCTGCATAGTCGTCAATTTCCTTCAATTCAGCCGCACTATAGCGGCCACGCATATAGCCGAAGTACGGCTCTCCGGAAATTTCATAGGTATCCTCCATATACAGCATCACGGTGTTCAAGCCCATTAGGGCCATCTTACGAAGGAAAAATTTGAAGCTGTCCACGGTAAGCACACCATTACGTGACAGATCGAACATCGGGCCGATTGTGCCAAACTGTTGATTCTCCTGAATATGAAAAGGTCTTCCCGTTTGCCCCTGCTGAATCAGTAAGCCAAGTCCGCGGAAGAATTGATGTTTCTGGCCATAGCGAATGTAAGCATTCCCTTCTTCAAGTCCGACCTCAAGCACATCTTCGGCTGTTGAAGGCCCTACCTTAACTTTCCCTCCGTCATCAGACAAAGTAAATGAAAGCTCCTGAGATAATGCCTCAATCCCTGG
Organism: Paenibacillus motobuensis; assembly: GCF_039521865.1. Classification (NCBI taxonomy): domain Bacteria; kingdom Bacillati; phylum Bacillota; class Bacilli; order Caryophanales; family Paenibacillaceae; genus Paenibacillus; species Paenibacillus motobuensis. Next base: position 85,131 of record NZ_BAAACX010000004.1, read on the forward strand.
CAATAGGTCAGCAATATCCCCCTCAAAATGAAGTTTCACGAATAATTCCCCCCACTCTAGTAATGTTATCATTTACGTACATTGCTCTGGCCCTATTATATGTGAAAAATGCTCCAAATGGGGAACATTTTTGGTCTTTTAACGCACTATTTTCATCATTAAAACATTAATTATTGTCTCGTGTACATCTACCTGCCAAATATTAAATCTAACACCGATCCCAGCATCCCGGCCTTCTTCCCCAACAAAACATCCGCATCGTACAATTCAGAGAATCCGCAGTCTATACACGAGACAGCAAGATAGAGATGATGCTGGACATCAAGCAACCTGCTAACTCCTGATCCGGTCATGGCGATCTCCTTCACCCTGCATTCCCCACCCGAGCATTTAACACATTTGTACCGATCCTCAATCATTGTTATAACTTCATCTAGATTTGAACCAAGCACGGCGACGGGCTCTTCCCCATTTGCCTCCTGAAAATCGGCTTCCGTTACTTCATAGAGCTGGTTATGGCATTCAGGACAGCGTCCGCGAACAATCTGAATCTCATGATGGCACCAAGGGCATTCAATCAACTGATTCATACGCGTCTCCTCCTTAGTTCACTACAAATCCAGGCGAAGCCGGATCATATCACGACATGGAAGTCCATCTTCTATGATCTCTTCCTCATAGTGTCTGACGAAGAAATCCCGGTCTACTCCCGTAATCCGAAAACCGCATCGTTGGTATAATTTCAGTTGAAGTAGACTTGAATTACCCGTGCCTATTTCTACAGTGTGCGCATGCAAGCGCCGAGCTTCCTCGATGGCCTGCAAAACTAGCCTCTTACCGATCCCGCGTCCATGATGCTGCTCTGCAACAGCAATATTCACAATTTCCATCGTTCTCGGGTGTGTTGGAATCAGAACAAATTCACCAACAAGCTCATCATTGATATAAGCGAGATAACATTTTCCCCTTGCTATATAATCATCTACCATCGACTTGGAAGGATCAGCGAGCAGCAGCAGCTCATACGGAACCTCTTGCCCAGCTTGCAAATCCAGTAGTTTATATACGATTTCCATTCTGCAATCCCCTATTCCAAAATAATCCTGACTGATGCATTTTTTTCATCTTATCATGTTTCCTAGGCGGACCGAAAACAAATTTAGAAATAATAGTACTATTCATAGAAAATTCACTTTCAAAAAGTAAGCAAATAACATATAATAATATTATGAATTAAAGAAATAACGCATCGTGAATTATTATTATACATAAGGAGTGCTACTCATGGGTGACTTTGTCTCAATTATTGAAAATCGCCGTTCGGCGAATAAATTTATTAAAGGTGTTCAAATACCGGTCGAAGAATTGGAAGAAATATTCAAGCTGGTGAAATTAGCCCCGTCTGCGTTCAATCTTCAGCATGCGCAATACGTTGTTGTCAATGACCGCGACATGATTGAAAAGTTGTATGTTGCAGCCAATAAGCAATACAAGGTACTTACCGCTTCCGCGGTTGTCCTTGTCCTGGGCAATTTGGAGGCCTATAAGGATGTAGCACGGATCAATGAAGGCTTCTTGAATCTGGGGGTCCTTAGCAAACAGGAATATGACATGGAGGTTGAATCCGTCACTGGCTTCTATGAGGGAGGCGGCCAGCAATTTATGCGCGACGAGGCGATCCGCAACTCTAGTCTATCGGCACAGTTATTCATGTACGTTGCCAAAGATAGAGGCTGGGATACTTGCCCAATGATCGGTTTCGATCCAGACGCGGTACAAGAGCTGCTGAACATTCCTGACAATTATATTCCTACGATGATGATTACCATCGGCAAGGCCGATCCTTCCAGCCAGCGTCCACGAGGCTACCGCAAGCCAGTCGGAGAATTTGTAAGCTATAATGAGTTTGGCAAGCAATAATTATAGAGGTTGTTCAAAAAGTCCGCTTTTGATCACGAAGTGAATCAGTAAGTAAATTCGACATCGAATCTTGAATTCAGCCGGGCCTAAGCAAATGCTTACGAAGTCATGTTTCCTACGGAAACATCTCAGGTGCTCCGCTCCTCAGTCCCTAGCTTCATTCAACCTTCTCGGTGCTGAAAACCAGCCTTTTTGAACACGCATTTATAGAAGAAAAGCGGTGCACAGACGGCCATCGGCTGCCTTTCACCGCTTTTTTTGATAGATACAGTTACTATCCTTAAATAACCTCAGAAAGATTCTTCTACACCTTAAAAACTTGTTTGATTGTTCCCTTCCCGTTCTCCACCTCAACTTCCGCATAGGCTCCGTTAATCAGCGTGACCTGCGGCGGAACATGGCCAAAGTCCATATCATAAATAATCGGCAGCTCTAATTCATCAGCAAGCTCTTGATATAGATCCTCGACCGTATAATGGTCGATTGGCTGATTAGCGCCGCTTCGACCAAACATAATACCGGAACATTTATCAAACCAACCAGCTAACTTCATATGAACCAATGATCTGCGTAAATCGGCCGTATTCAGTTCACAATTTTCGAAGTACCAGAGTATTGGCTCATTATGGATATAAGATTCCTGATAATGACGGATATCCCCGAACGGGGTACCGATCAGATGCCTGATTACGTCGATGCAGCCGCCCAGCAATCTTCCTTCCAGCCTAACCTTCTGCCCGGAAACCGTCTTCCAGCAGGTCGGTTCCGTCAAGTGATAGACACAAGGAGAAGGTTCATCATGCTTCCATTCCTTCTGATAATACGGCGAAGAATGCTGTAGAACCTCTTCTCCTGGCTTCGTTCTTAGGACGGTCTCCCACATCGCCGTTGTCTCATCGGAGTACTCCCCTCGAAGATCAACTAGATTCGTGCCGTGTGCAGTGGCGATGCCGGTCTTCAATGTCACTGCCAGCAGCAACACACTGATGTCCGAATAACCCAAGATCCATTTGTTCTGAATCTTTCCGAAATCTATAAGTTCTAGTATTTCTATTAGTAGTTCTCCACCCCAGGGAGGAATGATCAAATCTATTTGCTCATCGCCGATCATTTTGTTGAATTCGTCAGCACGCACCCGGGCTGGAGCCGACTTCGCTTTATCCTGTGTCCAGGCCGTATCGCCAAAGACCATAGCGTATCCCTCCGCTTCCATACGGTTGCGAGCTTGTCTGAGTAATTCATGTAACTCAGCAGGAACGCCTGACGAAGGTGCTGTCACACCAATCGTAGCTCCCAAAGGTAAAGATGGATATTTAATCATTAACATTCACCTCATGACTATGACTTCACTTCGATTTATCCATTCATTCTAAATCAATTCACTGCCGTAGAACAATATCATTATGAATTATTTCTTCCCTTATCTCCCGCTCCTCGGTGTTCTGCCCGTTAGCTTGCGGTACGATTTGTAGAAGCTCGAATAGCTGGTGAAGCCCGCCGCGAAGCAGGCCTGGGTAGCGGTGAAGCCCTGCCTCATCAGTTCGTCTGCCTTCAGAATTCTCTTGTGAGTGATGTACTGATTGATCGTGTACCCCGTCGTTTCTTTGAAAATATGGCATAAATAATATTTAGTAATAAAAAACTGTTCGGCTAGAAGGTCCAGCGTAAGGGATTCATCAAGATTATTATTGATATATTCAAGCACCGCTGTGACCTTCGGCTCTCCCCTCTTGCTGCTGCTTGGTGAGTGATTCTGGGCCAAATCATTGATCATCGAGGCGATTTGTACAATGATGCATTTAGCGACAATCTCATGTTCAGCACTGCCCTGATTGAGCGCCCGCCGGAGTTCACTAAACAACTCTAACAAGCCACTCTCCTTCACCGTCTTGGCGTTGAGCTGGTTATCTTGACCTAGTCTGCGGTATTTAATCGTCCGGAACAGGTCGACTCCGCTGGACATGAACGGAGCCATGAAGTTTCCGTCAAGCGTCAGCACCGCCCGTTCATAGGGCTGATCCTCTGCTATATTAACGACATGAAGCTCGTTGGAATTCATCATCAAGATCGAATAAGGCTCCAGCTCATATTTACTACCTTCGATGGTGAAGCTGCCTGAACCGCTGATGAACATAAAAATCTCATAGCCCTTCTCATAATGTGGCTTATAATGCAGCGGATTTGGATGCTCGTCCCGGACATGATGATACCAAAAAGAATGATCCTCCGCAGTGTAATGAAGATTTACTGCCCCGTGTTCTGACATAACATTCACCTCCATCTCAACATACAGCAAGAATGGCATAGTTTCAAACAATTTTAGCGAGGAACTATGACAATATTAATGTTACATTCAAGAAGATAACAATTTAAAAGAGGTGATCAGCCAATGCCAGCATCCGAATTTACTATTACAGGTTTTGCAGACGAGATTGACGAGAATTTTGAGACTCAGTTGAAAGGGCTTAGTAGTCTAAATATTCGATTTATAGAGATTCGGGGCGTAAATGGAAAGAACATATCCAACCTGACCCCGCCAGAGATCCGTGAGGTTCAAAACAAACTGAAGGATTACGGTATTAGTGTATCTTCCATCGGCTCTCCTATTGGAAAAATAACGCTTCAAGACGACTTTGGCGCCCATTTGGATATGGCAAAGCGCATTTTTGAAACCGCTCGCACCTTGAACAGTCCGTTCGTTCGTATATTCAGCTTCTACATCCCGCAAGGCAGCGATGCAGCCCTATACCGGAACGAAGTTATGGAGCGCATGGGCGCAATTGTGGATGCCGCTAAGGGTAGCGGACTAACGATCCTCCACGAGAACGAAAAAGAAATCTACGGGGATATCCCGGAACGCTGTCTCGATCTGCTTAAGACGTTTGGCTCCCCCCATTTTGCCTGTGCTTTTGACCCGGCTAACTTTGTTCAGTGTGGTAGCGAAGCATATCCAGCGGCCTATGAGTTGCTGAAGCATTACATCAAATATGTGCATATCAAGGATGCCCTTGCAGAAGATGGGCGGAATGTGCCCGCAGGCATGGGAGCTGGACGAATTGAAGAAGTACTGCAGGACTTGAAGGTGAACGGGTATAACGGCTTCCTGTCTCTGGAGCCTCATCTGGGCAGCTTCACCGGGCTGCATGAACTGGAGAATGCCTCAATGCCGGATACGCTTGAGGCCAGCGGACTGCATAGCTTCAGGCTGGCGCACTCTTCCCTGCTGCAAATATTAAATCGCATTTAATGCTGGAAAGCGATCCTTTTGAACATGTATTTATGTATCTAATAGGGAGGTTATAACTGAATGGAAAACGTTCGCTTAGGTATTATCGGGATCGGCAATATAGGTACAGCTCATAGCCTGCACATTCATGCTGATCATAAAGTGCAAGGAATGGTTCTAAGTGCTATCTGCGATATTAGCGAGGAGCGGCGGGCTTGGGCCAAGGAGCATTTGCCCGGCGTGGCGGTGTTCGAGCAGGCTGCGGATATGTACCGGAGCGGTCTGATCGATGCGGTGCTGATTGCCGTCCCTCACTACGATCATCCTGCGCTCGCTGCCCTTGCGTTTGCCAACGGTCTACATGTGCTTGTCGAGAAACCGGCTGGAGTATATACAAAGCAGGTTCTGGAGATGAATGCCGCAGCGGAACAATCCGGCAAAGTATTTGGCATTATGTATAATCAGCGCACGAATCCTGTCTATCAGAAGGTCAGAGAGCTCATGCAGAGTGGTGAACTCGGCGCACTCAAACGCGTCGTCTGGATCATTACGAACTGGTACCGCCCGCAGGCTTATCACGACTCCGGCTCCTGGCGTTCAACCTGGAAGGGAGAAGGTGGCGGTACACTCATTAACCAGAACCCGCATAATCTCGATCTGCTGCAGTGGATGTTAGGCATGCCAAGCCGGATTCGCTCCTTCTGCAGCTTCGGCAAATATTACGATATCGAAGTCGAGGATGATGTAACCGCCTATCTGGAATATCCGAATGGAGCCAGCGGAGTATATATTACCTCTACCGGTGAAGCCCCGGGTACGAACCGGCTGGAGATCTCGGGCGATATGGGTCGAATCGTCGTGGAAAACAACCGAATCAGCTTCGACCGCAACCGGATCTCGGAGCGGGAGCACAACCGCATCAACACCGAAGCGTTCAAAGCGCCCGAGAGCTGGCATGTGGACATTCCGGTTGCAACAGACAGCGGAGAGCAGCATATCGGAATTCTGAAGAATTTTGCAAATGCCATATTACACGGTGATAAGTTACTTGCTCCCGGTGAGGAGGGCATTAACGGTCTTCTAATCTCAAATGCGATTCATTACTCTACCTGGAAAGATGACTGGGCCGTACTGGACAGCTTCGATCACGATCATTTCTATGAATTGCTGCAAGAGAGGATTAATAACTCTACCGTGCAGAAGAATGTCAGTCAGAAGGTTAGCGATGTTAGAGGTTCACATTAAGAGGAGGCCAGATTCATGTCCAAAATATTAGGTGCTCAGCTGTATACAATCCGGAATTACGCCGCCACTCCTGAAGAGCTCGACCAGTCCTTGAGCAGGATCAAAGCGATGGGTTACCGGACGGTTCAAGTATCGGCCATGTGGCATCTGTCTGTCGATGAGATCGCAGCGATTGCGGCCAGCCATGGGCTGCAGATTGTCATCACGCATACTCCGTATGAACGCTTTATCGATGATCTGGACGGTGTGATTCGTGATCATCACAAGCTCGGCTGCGGCTTGGCGGGATTAGGCGGTCTACCAAGGGAATATCAGAGTAAGGACGGATATTATGCCTTCTCCAAGAAATTCTCGATCATCGCCGATGAGCTGGCACGGAACGGATTGAAGTTCAGCTACCACAACCATCATTTTGAATTTCAGAAATATGACGGGCAGCTCGGCTTGGATATTCTTATGGAACAGACGAATCCCGACAACTTCTTGTTTACGATCGATACTTACTGGGTACAGGTTGGTGGTGGTAATCCGAGCAACTGGATCCGCAAGCTGAAGAACCGGATCGAGGCGATTCATCTGAAGGATCTGGTGATTATTGATTCACAGCAGATCATGGCTGAGGTTATGGAAGGCAATCTGGATTGGCTCGATATTCTGCAAGCCTGTGAGGAATCCGCCGTAAAATGGTATCTGATCGAGCGAGATGACGGCCCGACCGATGCCTTTGACAGCTTGAAGATCAGCTATGATCATCTGAGAAAGCTGGGGTATGAATAAGATGAGCCAGATGAATGCAGTAATTATCGGCTGTGGCGCCATCGGCCCGATCCATGCCGAGGCGATCACGAATTCAGACGCTGCTCATCTATATGGCGTATGCGATGTTCTTCCTGAGCGTGCTGAAGCGCTGGCTCTACGTTACGGCTGCCGGGCTTTCACCAGCTACGCACAGGTGCTGGCCGATGAGGCCGTGCATAGTGTCCACATATGCACCCCGCATTACTTGCATGCCGAAATGGCTGTGCAAGCTGCTGCGGCTGGCAAGCAGATCTTACTAGAGAAGCCGATTGCGATGAATGTCTTAGAAGCCCGTGCCGTAAGTAACGCGGTCCGCACTGCTGGAGTCAGCTGCTGCGCGATTTTACAGAATCGCTTGAACCCTTGTATCGAAGCAGCTAAGAGTCTGATTGATGATGGATCATATGGCAAGCTGTTAGGGATTAAAGCCTTCCTGACCTGGAAGCGTACGGCAGAATATTACGTTTCAGCCGACTGGCGCGGCAAATGGGCTACCGAAGGAGGCGGTTTGTTAATCAACCAAGCTGTCCATATGCTCGACTTGCTGTATTATCTCGGCGGTGAGGTTGAAGCCGTGAAGGGTCACATCGACACAAGGGTTCTTCAGGAGGTTATTGAAGTCGAGGATACGGCGGAAGCAACCTTCTATTATAAGGATGGCAAGCGCGGATGGTTGTACGCGACGAACGGCTATTCCGAGGACAGTCCCTTCTTTATCGAGATGCATCTAGAACAGGGTGTGCTGCGTTATATTGATAATAAGCTCATACTGAAGAGTAACGGTGAGGAACAGATTCTAGCTGATGACATGCAATGCAGCAAGTCTTCCATCGGCAAAGCTTATTGGGGCAGCGGCCACGCCAAGTTGATCGATCAATTCTATCAAACTTTGGCCGGCCATCTAGGCAGCTATTCCTCCTTGCAGGACGCCGCCTATTCCATGGGCATTCTCGATGCCATCTATGCTTCGTCCAATAATGATCGTAGAGAAATGATAGAGTTGTTCTAATACATTAAAGGCTGCCTCTAAAGCCAACAGACTCAGGGCAGCCTTTTACTACTATACTCTTAGATCATATTCCGATCTCCCGCATTTTCACGGTAACCTTCCTGACTCTATCATCCATATCGGTCCCGTCAAACTTGGAGAGCCTCAGCTCACTGACGATTTTGCCATCGCGCATAAACATAATACGTTCGGTACGCGCGGCGACCATAACATCATGGGTGACCAGCATCACTGCAGTGCCATCTGCGTTGATCTCGGCCAGGAGATCCATAATCTCCTGCGCGGATTTTGAGTTAAGCGCACCCGTTGGTTCGTCACCAAAGATGATCCTTGGACTGTTCATCAGGGCGCGGCATATACCCGCACGCTGGAGCTGACCACCCGAGACCTGTGTAATGTCGCGCTTTTCCAGCTCGGCGATACCTACCCTTTTCATAAGTGCTCGCGCCTTCTCCGTAATTTCTACCGTACTTTTTCGATTACCGCGCATCGATGGGAGAATGATGTTATCGAGAATATTCAGATTCTTCAACATCGTCGGCTGCTGGAAGACAAAGCCCATTGTCGTCCTGCGCAGATCCGAGAGTTCATTCTCCGAGGCCGCTGATAAATCCTTGCTATCGAAAATAACCTTTCCGTTATCAATCCCGTCTGTTCCGCTCAGTGCGAACATTAACGTTGATTTTCCCGAACCCGAGGGGCCCATCACCGAAGCGAACTCGCCCTCTGTAATTTCAACGGACACACCATCAAGAACATTGCGCTTCTCCTTGCCCTCACCGAAGGATTTTACGATATGTTCGCCGATTATGATCTTCTTCATCTGTCTACTCCTTTATATTCTCGGAAATTTGTATTCGTCTCGCGCCCGCTGTACCGATCATCGTGGCGATGAGTACCGAGGCGATCAACAGAAGCGGGCTAAATAGATACGCAGACAGCGGATTAATCGTAAAATGGAACGTCGCCGCTCCAAAGGAAGAGATCGCCGCACCCGCAAGCATCCCTCCAAGTGTATTGGCCAGTAACGTACCAAGAACAATCCCAACGAACAGAACGAACCCGGATCGCGCGAGATACTGTGTCCTGATATCTGAGGTTGTAAATCCGAACACTTTCATTACAGCAATTGAGTATCTATCTTTTGCTACAAGCATTTTCATGAATAACAAGGCAACCAATACTACAATAATCAGAGCAACGAGAATTGAAGCATGGGAAGCCTTCTTGACGGAGCTAATCGTCGATCCGAAGGTTTGAGCTACAAATCCATCAATATCTGAGACCTTGGCATAACTAAACCTGTCTGCATATTGTGACGTTGTCTCGCCGATCAGCGATGGGTTGGATAGGTCCGCGCAGATCACGTACCACATGACCTCAGCTGAGTGATCAGTAAATCCAGCCTTGGCGGTTTTGCCTCCGTTAGTGATATCAGAATAAATTCCGCTGATGGTAAAATTCCTCTCTCGTCCCTCTATCATCAGCGTCATCGGATCGCCAATCTTCTTGCCCAATTCATCCGCATTTAAAACGGATAGTGCAATTTCATCTTCATCCGCAGGCGCTCTGCCCTGAGAATATTGAATTGGGAAGATCGTATGGTCGCCGAGCTCGACTTTAATGTTTTCTTCCGATCCGCCTTCCATCTTTACTTTGAAGGTCTTTGTTGCTAGCACAGCATACTTTGAGATGGTGCTGTCATTGCGAAGCGTGTCTATCATTTCAGCAGCTCTCTCAGACATATGATCCGTCTGCTGAATGTCGATGCGCATATCGTAGTTTCCAATCCCCATATACTGAATGAAGCTCTTGGAGGAAATCGTGTTGTACAGGTTCTGCGGAACTACCATAATGAACACGGAAATGATCAGCACGACAAGCATCGTCGTGTACAGTTTTTTTCGGGCGAGTACATCCTTGATCCCGAGAAAAACATTCGTGTTCAGCAGCCTGTTCCCACTTAGACGAAAATGCTTGGAGCCAGGCGCTTTGTCCTGGGAAGTCCCCTGGCGGATAGCTTCTGCTGCAGAGATCTTCCGGAAGCGTCTTAGTACACCATTTACATAACCGATAATTGCCAGAAACACGAGTAGTACACCAAAGATTCCTACAGCGGCAGCAACAGAAGAACTTTCGCTTTCTCCCATATATAGTCGGATGTTCTCAAGCAGCATGCCTTTGAAGACCAAGGACAGAGCATAGCCGATCATGCAGCCTACCGCCGCTAGTACCGCATATTTCGCAAGATAGATTTTCTTGATGTCCGAGATGCGTAGTCCTATAGCCTTCATCACACCGATTTCACGGTAGTCGTCTTCCATTTTGGCAAGCAGCGTGAAGCGGATGCACATCAATGCTATAGCGACGACAAGTATGCTCACCAGAAGAATGACCCCAATCATCATCCCGTCGGAGAGGGCGTTAATCATTTTAAAAAGCGGATATGTAATTGCCGGCCCGTTCGCTTCCAACCCTGCGGAAGCATAGGCTGTCTCAAATTCACCGAGCTTCGCCAAATTCTTCAATCTGAACTCAATCAAATACTCTATACTGCCCATATCTTTTAACTGTTCGAAATCATGCTTGCTAATTAGAAATCTTTTGGAAGAGGCTAGCATGGAATTCATCTGGGAATCTCGAAGAAAACCCGCAACCTGAAATTCCTTACCGCCAATAACGGCCTTGTCGCCAACCTTAATTGTCTCGTCCTTCATATAGTTGACCGGAACATAAATCTCTCCGTCCAATACATTAATGACTTTGCCATTAAGATTGAGTAGATAATCAAACTTCTCGCTCTGTACGATGATGCCATTATCCTGAACACTGTCTGTTAGCGAGTAATCGCCGAACCGAAATTGCGAACCGTCCATATTCAGAAATTCCAGCACTTGAAATTCATCAACATTGCCATTCTGATTCGCAAATGACTCCAATCGTGCAATATCGATATCCCCGGAGTGCATCTGCAAAAAGTGCGGAGTTCTGGCTTGGGTCATCATTGAATCCAGCGCACCTGACAGATTGACGATGAGGATCGCCGCAAGTGATACAAGCATAGCCGCGGCAGCAATAAATATGGTGGTTGTCAGTGTAACGAGCTTGCTCTTCGAGATGTCATTGCGGATTATTCTTGAATACATAAGTCCCCCTTGTGTTCTAGCTTTCTAACTGATTTCATGTTATATAGAACAATCGAAACTACACTTAACACGATCCCGGCGACAATAATGAGGAAGCCTGTTCCCCTGCCGCTTCCCGTGCCTATGATCCTCCCAACACTGCCAGCAAGCGCTCCCCCTTCCACTAATAAAGGAGTGAATAGGTAATCCGCCATCAGACCAGCAAGTGCATAAGCGGCCACATAACCGAACTGAGTAATAACACCGATCAACGCCCATGCCCTTCCTTGAGCGGAATTATCAATATTCGTACGGATAAGATAATCCATACTTACATTAGCAAAAGGAATCATGGCAAAAAAGAGAAACCCCGCAACACATATCAACACAATATTTTCACGTAATCCGAACATAGTCATAAATATCCCTACCAGGAACATGGAGAACGATAATATTTTCACATAATCCTTCTTGATCGGAAGAAATCCGATGACTACACTCGTTACGAGCATGCCTGAAGCTACAATGGTCTCGACCGTTCCGATTACAGAGCTGTTCGAAAATGCCAGCAGCATCGGAATTGAAAGGGTCTCAATGATTCCTAGCAGAAAGGTAAGCAATGAGGTCATGATGATAAGGACAAGCACCCCTCTATTCCCGGATATGGCGCTCCATCCGTCCTTGAAGTCCCGAATGAACGAATTTGCCCGCTCATAGGTCTTGGAAGCAAGACCACTGCGAACTACAAGTGTTGTCGTGACTGTAACAAAAAAAGTGAAAATATCGATGATCAGCAGCAGCTTGATGTCCGAGATCACGAGCAAATATCCGGCAATGATCGGTGAGATCAAAAATTTAGACGTGCTCGCTATCTGGACTAGACCGCTTGCCTTCGTGTACTGCTCCTTCGTTAGCAAATCTGTAACTGTAGCCTTATACGCCGGATCAAGCAGCGACGAGAATACCGAGCTTATCGTTACCCCCACGCAAATCTGCCAGAGCTGCGCCTCTCCGCGAAGCATACAAATCAAGATGAATACAAGGCCTATAGCAGAGAGGCTATCGCCTAACACCATAAGCAGTCTGCGGTCATAACGATCAGCGAGTACACCGGCAAAGGCGCTTAATAGTAGCGAGGGCATGAACGCTAGCAAGGTGACCAGACCCATGGCGGATGCCTTTCCGGTCAGCTGGAACACATAAATGCCCAGTCCGAATGAAGTAAGCCCGTTGCCGATTGAAGAAATAAATTGCCCTGACCACAAAATAAGAAATTTTCCAAAAAGCCTTTTTGAATTGTCCATTCCTGCCTCCATATTAGCTGCCAAACATCTGCATGACCTGCATAAGACTTCCGCTCTCAGCGCCCAGCAGCCTCTCAATGTTGTATACGAGCGCCTGTGCCCGATGAGCGAGCTCCTCGTTCGTCATCGGAACCATATCATCATCAAAGATCGTATTGGCATAAATCATGACCATCTCCATGCATTCATACGGAAACGGCGTGTTGAACAGTCCCTGCGTGATGCCTTCGCGGATAATATCCGCCAGGATCGGTGTAACACCGTTAATCAGCACCTTCTGTATTTTCTGATGCATCAGCGCGTTCTGCGGCTTATGAATATGCTCCATAATCTCCTGACTGCTCCCATCGCTGATATTCAATGCCATGATCACACGGATAATACGCTCGACAACGGGAGTGCTCTTGTCCACGGCAATTTCTTGCGCCGCCCCAATTAGACGTACGCTATATCGCTCAATCAGCGCGTCCATAATATCTTCCTTTGACTTAAAATGATAATATAGCGTTCCCCGAGCGATCCCAACCTTCTCGAGAATATCGTTCGTACTTGTGCCGTCAAAGCCCTTCTGCGCAAACAGTTCATTCGCCGCATCAAGAATTTCATTCCTGCGCTCCTCGGCATCTTTGACAACTCTCATTGCTGCACCTCCCTGATTGGACTTTATAGACCGACTGCCTGTCGGTAATATAATAACATAGATTGTTAGTGAAGGAAAGAGGTAGACTTCTCTATGAATCACAAAAGCCCTGACACGGCCTGCCTGTGCGACTGATCAGCAATAAGAGCGCGATTTGGAATCACTCCTTTTCGCGCTCTTTTTTATTCCTATCTCTCACGACCCATCTGTTCTTATATACTTTCTAAGCAGTTCGCTGGCTCTGAACCGACTTGCGGGTATCTCTGCGCTTGCCGCCTGTCTTAAACACGATAATGCCGCCAACAATGACCAATACCCCGATAGCTTGTTTTCCCGTAAAAGGAACCTTATTTAGGCCAAGCAGTCCCAATGAGTCGAACACCAGAGCAAATCCGATCTGGGACGCCATTACGATCGAGATCGCATACGTCGGACCAAGCCGCTTCACTCCCTGCACCACAGAAAGAACCACGCCTACCCCAATGACGCCGCTGAACCAGAACCACGTCTTCATATTAGACAAATCGAACATCTGCCTGCCCTCTATAGCTAGGCCAATGCAGAAGGAAGCCATAAATCCCATGGCAAGCACGATTGCCGTCGTCGTCCACGTTCCCACACCCTCATTCACTTTGTTGTTGAATACATTTTGAATGCCTACCAGCGAGCCAGCAAGGAGTGCCAATACCAAGCCTGTAATCATATGCGTCTCCTCTCATGTCTCATATATATTATGACCTGCCAATGCACGCAATCGCTCCCGATCCTTTACGCAAATGAACCCACGACTGCGTTCGACCAAGTCCTCTTCGCAAAATTTATGAATGACCCGGTTTAGGTGCCTGTAGCTAGTGCCGATAAGGTTCGCCACATCCCGTAAACTGACTGCACTGAGCTGACCGTTAAATCGTGGATCCGATTCGTCATACGAAATGGATAAGAGATAACTCGCCAAGCGTGCCTCCACCGGATTCATCAGATTAAAGCTTAATGCGTCGGATTTCATGCAAAACTTCGTCGTAATGATCCTGAGCAGAAAACGAAGCAATTCCGCGTCACTTGCTCCATATTGATGCAGCCAGCGATTATGGACTCCAATCAAATGAACGGGTGATGCAGCCTCGACCGAGTTCATAAAGTCGATCCCTTGCACATATTCAATGTCCCCGATCGCCTCTAGCGCCGTTTTGAATGATATGATCAGCGCCTTGCCTTCCGCTGAGGTGTTAGAAACCTTCACCTTCCCTTTCACAAGAATGTACAAGTACTCCGCAGGATCGCCCTGAGAACAGATGCGTTCACCCTGCTCATAGCTGTAAAGTGCCAAATGCGGCATAATGTTCGCATTGAATATCGATGTAATCTGATGCATCTCTAAATAGTGAGCCAGTTGTTCACGATCCTTAATCTCTTTCATAGCATGCCTTCACCTCTCAAGCGAAATTACATCTTCATTATGACCACTCCGGCGATCATCATCCCAATGCCGATGAACTGCGCCAGCTTCATCTTCTGCTTCGCTACACCGAACCATCCCCTGCTGTCGATCATAAAGGTTATACCTAACTGAGCAATCAACACGATGGCTATCGTCAAGGTAACGCCGATGTGATGAATGGCCGTAATATTGCTAGAAATTATGATTGCCGCTAAGGCTCCACCCGTTAAATAGAGCGGCTTCACTTGCCCCACCTTCCTCCACCGCCCGTCACGGACGATGAGCAGAAGGAGGGAAGCCAGCACAAATCCGGTGAACTGGGTAATCGCCGCCGCTTGCCAAGTGCCAATATCTTGACTGATTCGGGAATTCGCCACGCCTTGCAGCGTAATAAATGCCCCGCCCAACAATGCAAATAAGATTCCTACCATCATTCCGCTCCCCTAACACTTCGATATCGATTCACTATGCTATTATTTAAAATCAAATCGAAGCATCCGGGGAAGGACATATGTCCCAAGATAACTATTTTCATTGTTCAATTATGAACGACTACAAGCAAAACAAAAAGGCCTCAGTCCATGAATTCAGGACAAAGGCCGCCTCCCCACTTATTACCCCTTCGTCCCCCCTTGCATGCTGAACCCTTTAGACAGAAAGAATATACAGCACAATCGACGGTATCGCGTACGCAATACGATGAGTTATGTAGATGTTGAGAATCAATTATTTATCGATGAAGGAGTTGAAGTACCTTATCAAAAAGTTAATTGATATAGTCGGTTAGGATTACAATAATGACACTAAACCTATAAAAAAGCCCCAACCCTTGAAGGGTTGGGGACAGTCATACATATTCAAACCTGGTGACGAATCATCTTTCAATGGGTAACAGTTCTAATTACAACATTCAATAAATGTCCGCTAACTTGTTTTGTCATTAAAATAAGTTATTTCGGAAGCTTTTTATACTGTAAAAATGTCACACCTCTATTGTCAGTGTCACTTTCCAACTAAATTGTAACATCATAAAGCTAACAACATTTGCATGTACCTATGATCACCATATGGGGTCACCAAAAAGCTGATTAGCAGCTTCAATAATCATTGATATACCTCCCACTACTTCATTACTGGGATAGCTTCTTATGCCTCCTAGACTGATCCATTCTTTCCTTCACGGAAAAACTACAATCTATTGCTTGAAATACTGGATCAGTACCATTACGTATACATATTAGAAAGTTATAATAGCTTGTAATGTCTGAGGATATATCATTCAGCATCATGGTAATCCCCTCTTGCATGCTTGGGAATTCACTTCCCATATTATTTAATATGAATTTCACCGGATCCTTGGAGACAGAATATAGTTGAGTACTCCAACCTTTTTCCTTCGTTAATAAATCCAATTCACGCGAGAAAGAAGGCTGGTAGTCATCTCCAAACCCACCGCAAAAAATAACCATAACCCCATCTTTTTTTAAATAATCAGAGCACTCATTCAGAATTCGCCGTAACACAGCAAGTCCATCGTTTCCTCCGTTTGCAAAAGAGATCATGTTCTGCGAATCTTCAGAAATTGGAAGGAACGGAGGGTTTGCAATAATGAAGTCGAATGACTTACCCTTAAAAGGTTCGAACAAATCCCCATGATGTACGCGTAATTTATGCTCCAACTGGTTAATAAGTGCATTCCATTCTGTTAAGAACACAGACCTTGGGTTGATATCGACCGCTTCTACGGTTTCCGCATCATAAGCTGAAGCATTGATTAAAGCATGGATTCCAGTTCCCGTGCACAAATCAAGCACTCGTTTGCGTTTACTAATAAATTGCACGATCTGTCCTAAAAACATCGAATCTCGACCCAGCCATACTTGAAGTTGATCTGAGTGATTTCCTGGACTCCACAGATCAACTATTAAGTATAGACCTTGAATGGGAACGATTCTTAATTCTTTTAACTTCCATGTTCCAGACAATTGGTCTGCCAATCCAGCATTTTCAAGAGAACTAAGCAACTGACTATAATCTGAAGACAGCTCAACAGCTTTCCCCTGATAGAAAAAACGTACGACCTTTTGAAGTTCTTGTGGAAGCTTAGAAAGTCGATACTCCGGAATTTCAGTCCATGGCTCCTGCATAGAACGTCCGTCTGTCAACATGAAAATCAAAGAATGATATTGATAGCGATCCAGAATTTTTTTCAACTCTATCGCTACTGCTTTTCGTGAATTATTCATGAAACCCTCACTTTTCTGAATGGAGGAATATGCCACCCGATTCTTTCAACTTCATTCCTATTCATACTGTCTGAACCATGGTCTAATCGGATCTGCCACGTATACCTACTATACTGGACAAAAACTGAGCATTTGATTAATAAGCTCTCTTTCGCAACATTCAACATAGTCAATTTGTTGTAATACATTTTCAACTAATTTTGTATTTTTAGTTATCGAATATTTTATCATGCTATTGAGATGTGACTCACTAATTGTTTTTAATTCATCATATCCATCAATAATATGATCTATATTCTTGCTAAAAAGCTTATTTTTTTTCATATGATTCAAACGCATAACCATTACCTTTTTATATTCATACAGTACAAAAAATGGGCGAATATCAGTATCAGTTCCAGGATTATCATTAATAACATAAGATAGAAATTTTTTAATCTTTTGATAATTCTTAAGGCCAAATGTCATTTTTTGCGTATTATTTGGGTCAGAACATTTTGATTCTAAGTAATCGGTTAATTGTGTAGTAAATGAAATAAAAGAAAAATCATAAATGTCCCTATATTTATCAAAGCAAAGAAGTTCTATGTACTTCTCTTTGCCATAAAATCTTTTATTACTTGAATATGCTTTTTCAAATTCTTCAAATGTACAAGTTATTTTTGAATATTTATCATTTAAACAAGTATCAGCAGCATAAAATAAATCGCTTTCATTGCAATATCCATAAATAAAAAATTCATGTGCATCATTTTTATCAGATTGACTTATGTAATAGTGATCAACATGACAATGTATATAATAACCTTGGTTCAAACAATTAATCAGAAATTTTATTATCGATTCGCCATTAAATGCCAATACATCTTTATTAATCCTCTGGTATTCTATCCATGGACAAATATGCTTTATTTCCAAAGGAGCATACATAAGCGCCAAGTCATTAATGCTTTCATCAGTATCATGATCAAAAGTGCAAAGTAATAGAAAATTACTATAAAACCAATTCCAACTTTTTTCTTCATGTAATATTATTGAAAGCGGGTTAGTATATAATGAGTATGACTTAATAACTGGGTCAGATAATTGTAGTATCAGACAAATTCCCCCACTCATTTTGGTTGGTTCGTGCATTATGAGTAATTTTTCTTTTCGACTTAGTTATATATACTGGCTTTTTATCAAACCGATAATTGCGATAACTGCATTATTTTTTTTTACTGGCATATTTCATGCTGTTCTTGATTCCCATAAAAATATAATAACCATCAATTTCCCAAATCTTAACCCCACCAAAAATAGAAATGAATTTCTTTTTATACCATTCCTTTCGTTTTGTAACCATGTACATTTTTCCGCCTATTGTTAAGCGATTAAACCCTTTTTCAATAAAATTTCTCGGCACAGAAAAATCAACATGATATGGTGGGTTTGATAGAATTAAGGTAAAACCAGTTTCGAACATGTTATTGAATCCATCGCTTTTAATCAAAGTAACATTTGTTGTATTATTAATTTCAATATTTTGTTGTGCTAATTCAAGCGCTTCATCTTGAACATCAACCATAACAACCTTCTCCACACCTGCAATCTTAGATGCATAAATCCCCACAAATCCATAACCGCAGCCTAAATCAAGCACTTTATCAGTACTCTGGAACTCTACTTGTGAAATCATTGCAATAGTGCCTTTATCTATTGATTTTGGAGAAAAGACTCCATCAGAAGTCACAAAACTCAATGTCTTATTGTCCATGTTTATATTAATCATAAGCTTAACCTCACTTTAGGATCTAATTTTAATCTTCTATTATTTCATACAATTCCATTGTTGGGGCAAGCAAAAAAGCTACATCCTCTCCTAGTGAGATCACTCTAAATCCCCTATTCTTTAACAATTCTACATCCTTCATAAATTCTTGTGATGTAAAACCCAAATGATAAAGCCCTCCGTTTTTCCTCTTTAAAACTTTCGTTGATGGGCTAGTTTCATCTAAGGCTTCTATTAGTTCAATTTTTACTCCGGAAGCATTTATAGCATATGCTATTTGTACTTTCTGTGTTTCTAATATTTTAATTGGCGTTAATTCATTGAATCCAAATAGCTTAAGATATTTATTATAATAGTCTTTTATATTTTCAACCGCCAACCCAATATGATGAAATTCCATCCAAACACCTCTAAATTAATAGGAATTAAAATACGAATAGTGTAAATAATTTTACTAGTCATAGTACACTTTATCCGGCACCCCTGAAATGAAGCCCCTTAAATTTTCCTTGCTTAAGGGTAGCTCTTCATCACAAAATTGTCTTTCAATCATATGTTTAAAGTTATCGAGCAAATTATCCATCTCACCTTCAAGTCGAATAATCTCATTAAAAATTGATTTGGTATTTTCAATATAATCTTTAGTAGGTTTGTAGATATATATTGTTCTATTAAAAATAGACCAATTCTTAATTAATAAAGATAAGTTTCTTTTAATGTCCGACAATAACACATTATTAAAAACAACATTTTCCTTTGCGAACTCATCAAGAAACTGTGAGTTGTTTCTCAGGTCCGCATTAATTGTCCACAAACCAGGAATACTGAATTCCTTCCTTAATGTTTCATTATTCCAGGTCAAAAATTCTAAATAGTCTTCGAAAAAAATACTTAATGCTTTAACCCCATATTTTTTGTTTTCATTTTTCCTATTTTGTATAGTCAGACTAATGTCCTTAAATAATTCATTTTTATTGATTATATTATATTTTAGTCGATCCCTTTTAACCAACATTAGATAAAGCGGCCTTTTTATACGTTCAGTTACCTCTACAAAAAAATCCTTATAGTCAACTATAGGCAAATCAAAAAAACCATATTTGTTGTCCATAACATTTATTAGTCCTTTATGCTTGTCTATATTATGAATGATCATCACGTGCTGATCATTCACTTCGTGGTAACTTCTGTCTTTGCTCACATAAAACATGTCTATTTCTGTTAATATTAGTTCACCTATACTGCTAAAGTATTCTATATCAATCATTAATTCATCAAATAATTTATATTCTTTGTATACTATTTCAATTCCGTAATAACCCCTTAATCTTTTAATACATTCTTCTTTATTTAATATTATTTGTCTTGAAAAGTTAATGTTCAGTAAATCTGAGTTTTTTTGAAACCTGATTTTATCTTCTTGTTTCTCATATTGATATGTGTGACTAAAATACAATTTGTTAATATTACTTACATCGTACTTATAACGTGCAACAGCACCAATCACACCAAGCAAACAAAAACTATTATTATCTATAAACAGTTTTTTTTGATCAAAGCCCATAACCCACCAACCTTAGTAAATGTTTCATACTTTTATGCGATTATCATTATTTTTGGTTAAATCAATATTCCTTTGGATGTCAGTCCGAGTTGAAATTCGTTAAGTTAATAAATCTCCGTTTTTACAGATAAGGATTATCTCCAAGAAAAAATTATGCTTCAATCGTCCAAGGGTATGGCTAGTTTTCAAGTGATTCTTGGCAGATGAGCTGGCAGCAATAAGTTTAAACCTTTGGAAAGGTATGTATTAATTCCATTCCATACTCCAAAATTAAGCGATATAATTTTCCATCTGAAGCCTATATAAAGCGGCATATTCCCGATTTAGTTCCATTAACTCTTTATGATTTCCAGATTCTGCAATCTCTCCATCTTGAAAGAATAAAACTTTATCGGCTTTCTGGCAACTGGACAACTTATGTGAGATAAAAATTACTAGTTTATCTTGTGTATTCGCATCTATAATATCATCAATTTCCTTCTCCGAGACGGGGTCCAATGCCGATGTGGCTTCATCCAAAATTAGGATCGATGCATTTTTATGTAACGCCCTTCCCACCACAAGTTTTTGATTCTGCCCACCGGAGAATTCAACACCACCATCGTCAAGCATCTTGAACATTAAGCTATCTGCACCATTATTCAATGAATTTACATAATCGTACATGCTTACACGTTTCAAAATATCGCCTACAACTTGATTACTACCAGCATGATAATGATCATTCAGAAGCAAATTTTCCTTTATGGAAAATGAAAAAAGTTTCGAATCTTGAAATACCACCGAAAACAACCGAACATACTCTTCAAAGTTATATTCTTTAATTGGCTTACCCGCTACATATATCTCCCCTTTAGAAGGTTCATAAAATCCTAATAATAGTTTGATAAATGTTGTCTTTCCAGCACCATTCAATCCTACAATTGAAATTTTTTCACCAGGATTCATCGTAATACTTATATTTTTCAGAATATAATCATGGCTACGGGGATATTTAAACCAAACATTACGAACTTCAATTACAGGTTCCCTCTTCATATCGAGAGAACTACTTTCACTACACTTCTGTGCAGGAATGCTTTCAAGCTTCATATAGTTTTCAAGGTACCTGCACATTTGCCGGATTTCGTTATAGGAACTCAAAATATCAGATAGACCACTGCTGAATTTATTCGCTGCATTCATATACATTGTAAAATCTGCGATACTAATACTTTTAGTCACTACCTTATATGCTAAATAAAGATAAACTATTAAAGTCTGAATCTGTAAATTCACATTTATTAAGCCATTATTTCTACCTTGTATCCTATCTAGTTTAAAAAATGCAGCAATACTACTTTTGACACATGAATGGATTTTGCCAATTACAAGATTACTCGCATCATACAAACGAACATCTTTGCCAAAAGAATAATCCGTTGTGGTATTCTGATAATAATCAAACTTTTTATCAAATTCAGCCAAAGCACTGTTAAAATCATATAGATTTTTCTGGTTATTTTTTAGTAACCTCACATTTAAAAGTACGATTACTAACAAAGCAAGCATCAACAGAGGATTTAATATTGACAACAAACCCGCTATGGTAATAAGTACAATAAACTGCTGAAGAATTCTAAAAAGTCCATCCAACATTCGTTTAATTGCGTCTTGATCATGAATTGGAAACATCGCTTTTTTCTTCAGTGTTAGGATTTTCGGATCTTCGATGTTTTCAATTGGCATGTCCATGATGATATTTCCAATATGGAGATTAAAGCCTTCTTTAATTCTTAAGTTTTCAACATTGATTTTACTGTCTAAAAAATCCTTGATACAGACTAGAAAAAATTTCAAACCTATAATTGCTGCAATAATAGTCAAAATAACCGTTAAACGTTGTTCTCCTAAAAGTTCATCAATAATAAATTTGGGTGCCATTATAATGAGAAATGTGTCAAAGCAATTAACGATCGCGTACAATGTAATATAAGCAGTATAAAGCTTTGAAATTTTAGTCACCAAAGCCAAGAAATGCTTCGCTATAATAATATCATTTTTTAATCCTTGAAGCGCTGTACTTACCAATCGAACATACCTCATTTCTTTAGGTTACTACAAACCTACTAAACTGATTGAAACTTTTCTGATTGAATCCGATATAATTTTGCATAAGTTCCGTTTAATTGCAATAGTTCCTCATGAGTACCCTCCTCAATTAAACATCCCTTCTCAAAACAGAATATTTTATCACAAAACTTCGTACTGGCCAGTCGGTGTGAAATATAGATCGCAGTTTTTCCACGTACTATGTTCCTGAAATTCATATAAAATTGGTATTCGGCCATTGGATCCATAGCTGATGTTGGCTCGTCCAGTATGAAAAATGGTCCATCCTTGTAAATTGCACGTGCTAATGCAATTCTTTGATTCTGCCCCCCCGACAATTCAGTTCCGTCTTCGTCAATGACTTTCAATAGATTTGTATTATAACCGTTCTGAAGGGAGCTTATTTTCTGGTCGATGTTCGCTATTTTAGCACTATTTTTAACCTTTTCCTTAGAAACACTTTCTCCTAAACTCATTGCAATATTTTGTTCCACAGATGCAGCGAATATCTTAATATCTTGAAATATTACTGAAAACAGCTTGTAATATTCCTTCCTATCGAATTCTTTTATATTAATTCCATTTATAAAGATTGCACCTTCAATAGGATCGTAGAGCCTCATTAGTAATTTTATAATGGTTGACTTTCCAGCCCCGTTATATCCCACTATTGCTATGGACTGTCCTGACTCAATGGTAAATGATAAGTTTCTGCATACCCAATTATCACTCTTAGGGTACTTAAAAGATACATTCCTAAAATCTATGCTATACTCGCTTGACTTTTCAATGCTTTTCAGGTTGCTTTTATCCCCATCATCTTCAAAGCTTAAGAAAATTCTGAAATATCGGACTTTTAAACTTTCAGAATTAACAAATGCAATATCAGTCACAATATCAACAAGACTGCTACTGAAAATAGTAATTAGTCCAAAATAGAGAAAGAAATCCCCTACGCTCATAGACCCATTAACATAGCTGAAAACCAGATAAATATAAGCTACGCCTTCTCCTAAAACAGAAGCGATATTGCAAAATGTTTTAATAAACAGGGTATAATTTTGAATTTCCCGGTTCACGGCAACTTTTTCTTCAATAGATTGTTTAAACTTTTGTCTCAACAAATCTTGTATCTGAAAGATTCGTATGTCCTTGCCAAAGGAAAAGTCGGATGTTGTATTGTAATAGTAATTTGTTTTTCGGTCTAACCGCGAAAGTTCGTGTGCTTTACTAAACGAATATTTTGAAATTTTGCGGTATAGAAAATGGCTGACTAGCACGCTAGTACATAAAACAACAAAAACAATTGGACTTAAATTAAATATAAATATCGAGTTGAATATTAAGATCACGAACTTAGCCGGAGTCTGGAACAACTTATGTAGTGTTCCTTCAACCCCAACGAAGCAGTTATCAACTGCCTGAAATGATAATTGAATCTTGTCCAACATTTCCGGATCTTCTAAATGATTGTAGTCTATCTCCAAACACTTTCTTTGTATCTCTTCAAACAATTGAAAACGCAGTCTGACCATCCGTGGAAAGTATATCTCACGAACATAATTTACAATAAAATAGATTATTGAAGATAAAACAAAACTGACTACTATAATTTCTACTAAGTAACTCCATCGGAGGCTCCCGGTCAGTTCATCGAGGACAAACTTGGTTACCAACAAGCCGATAAATGGTAAGGCCGGTGCCATAATCGTATATATGATAAATTGAAAAAACACTATCTTATCATGCTTCCATGCATACTGAATGAGAAATTTAATATTACTTAGATTGCTACCTCTAATCTCGTTTTTCATATCTTATCCTGTATGCCACCTTTATTTTTTATAATCTCATGCAAGTACTTTGCAGATGTTTTAATTGATGGGTATAGAAACAAATCAGTAATTTTGATTTTAATTTCGAACGCACTTTCAAGAGCCACACGAAGTCTGCTCAGTGCGAAGCTATCTCCACCTGAATCAAAAAAGGTTTGGTCTAGATTGTTTACAGAATGCTGCAATATATCTGACCATATTTGAACCAGTTGTTTTTCAATTATATTTTTGTTGCTCATATCTTCTTGATTATCCAATCGTGTCAACCTCTTATCATGGGTTTCCATCAATGCCCGCTTATCAATTTTATTACTGGTACTCATAGGGAATGAATCAATATTCCATATATATGCCGGAACCATATAATCTGGTAAGTGTTTAGATATCTCTCGTTTAATTTCCAACAATTCTATGGTGTTATCGTTCTTGCAAAACGCTACTAGAGCATCCCTAGTGCTATTTAATATGACCACATTTTGAACGCCAACATACTTATTAATGACCGCTTCGATCTCCTGTATATTTACACGAAATCCTCTTATTTTTATCTGTTCATCTTTTCTACCTAAGAAAATGATATTATCTGTCTCATTTATATAAGCCCAATCTCCAGTCTTATAATAAATGTCCTTACTATGACATATTGGGTATTGCAATTTGGTTAAATCAGGATTGTTATAATAACCCTGCGATACATTTTCTCCCCCCACCCAGATTTCTCCGCAAATACCTTTAGGTACTAATTGCTTTTGTTCGTTGAAAAGCAAAATTGTAGTATTATATAACGGTTTTCCCAATGGTATATTGCTAAATTTACCATCTATTTTTTGGAATGTAACCCAAACAGTGGTCTCCGCAGGTCCATACATATTGTAAATATTACGACTCATAAGTTCAATTTTTCTGACTGTATCAATACTATAAGCTTCCCCTCCACACAAGACTGTTCTAAATATCGGATGATCTAGTTCGTAGAACATACTCATCATTCTCAACATCGTTGGAGTCGCTTGAAGTACGGTTACTCCATTTTCATATAAGGTATGTAATAGCTGTTCACCATCAATTTTTATATCATCATCTATCACTACTAGCTTTAAGCAGCAAAACACCGGCATAAACATCTCCAAAATAGACATATCAAACGATATAGATGCACTAAAACAGAGGCAGTCATCTATATCAATTCCAATGTTGTTTTTTATGGATTGAAGAAGGTTTATTAAAGAACCATGCCTAATTTGAACGCCTTTAGGATCTCCAGTTGTACCCGAGGTGAAAATAATATACGCAATGTCCTCTTTATGTATTTCCTCAGGCTCTTCACAGAATTGATCTCTATCAAAATTATCTATCAGGGCTGTCAATGAGGTATACTCACCGCACGAGGATTCCAAGTCCGCGGTGGCTACCAATAAATCGGGCTGGACATAAGAACACATTGATTTTTTCTTGTGATACGGAAAAGCAGGATTTATAGGCACATATATTGCTCCAACATACAGAATAGCCAATGCTAATGGTAGAAAATATTCATTCTTATCGACACTCACTACAACTTTACTTCCTTTTTTGACCCCCTTGCTTTTTAACTGATAGGAAAAGTTCTTGACGAGGTCAGAGACTTCCAAAAAAGACAGTTTTTTATCTTTGTAAACAATTGCAGTTTTGTCTGGGTTAAAAAAACTGTTAAAAAGAATACATGAATTGATGCTATCAAATTCAAAGTGCATCTCGGTGTTATTGTATTCATTATAAAAATTAGATAGACATTCCACCGCTTCTAAGTGTTCTGTTTGATGGGAGGTCAAACCTTGAACTGCTTTTACAAAGCACGCTGCAAGCTCTTGTATGTGGTATTGCATATATTTATGTTCATTAAATCTAAAGTCGAGGTAGAATCTCCCTTCTTCTATTCCAAGCCAGATTAGAATATCAATTTCACCAGTTCCCTGAATCACTTCATAGGTTTCAAATTTATTCAAATACTTTGTTGAAGATCGCGGCATAATCAGTGAATCGAAAGCAATGTTAAAAAAACTACTTTCTGCTCTTCTTGTAGGATTGAGCTTTTTTACAAGGAGAGAATACGGATACATTTGATGCTCGATAATGGCATAAATCTTCTTATTGATATGAGCAATAAAGTCTGTAATTCTTTGTGACGTATCCACCTTGGTCTGAAAAACTAAGGGATTAGCAAAATAACCGACGATACTGTTATAATTTTTATTCTGAATGTATCTGTTAAGACCATACACACCCAAACTAACATTATCAGAATTTGTAAAATTCTTCATTATTAAGCAAAGTGCCGATAAGAACAATGCATATGCACTACATGATAAATCTGAACTGGCATTCTTAATAAATTCACTCTGTTCCTGGTCAAAAAAATGCAACAACCGACCTTGCTTATACCCTTCGCTGATTTTTTGTTCCGCAATATCCAATTCACTGCTTTTGTTGTTCAAGTCAATCTCATTCTTCCAGTATTGATACTCTGTGGTGTAAAGCTGATCAAGCGCCCCTGTCTGTTCTGCTCTGATAAAATTAAAATATTGCCCCCATACAGGTTCAAGCTTATCAATCTGCTTAATTCCTTGATATTCCATGACGAATTCATTTAACAAGATCTGAACTGAACAAGCATCTGAAATAAGATGGTGGATAACAAACATTAGAATATTTTCATCTGAAGCAGTTCTGAATAAGTGCGCACGGAATAATGGCTTTTCCAAGTCAAATAGTGTATGGGCAGTTTTCTGAATAATATCTCTCTTCTCAACTTCTGCTTTGGCAGCAATGTTTGAATAATTGAAAAATGTATAACGGTTCTTTTCGAAATCAAAATACAACTGATTTTCATATTCGTAAAAACATAGTTGTAAGGCTTCGTGCCGATCTATTAACTTCCTTATAATGTTCTCTACTTCATTGCTGTCACATATCCCTTTAAGCTTTATGGCTTTGATATTGAATAGATTCCAAGTGTTAGGATTTCTTTTCTCTTCGTACCATAAAGCCTGTTGGTTATATGCTGCTTTTAACTTTTCTGCTCTATTGTCGAAATTAGCTGACGTGAATAGTTGATCACAGCCGTAATTAATAGTAAACTTACATACTTCGTCATTTCTGTCCAAATAAAACAGATTTTGATACTTAACTTGATTTAGACTGTTATTTAGCATGACAATCTCCTAACCTATTATTGGCTTAACTTCCCCTAGAAAGTTTTTAATAAGTTTTCAAGATCACCAAGGAACTTTTCCTCCAAGGTGCGATTTTGAACCTTGAGTACGTTAATTTTGTCTTCGGCAGTTACGCTCGATGCCTTCTCTACCTCCAACCAACAGCATTTCTTTTCAAATGAATAAAATGGAAGGGATATCATATTCCCGGAACTTCCCATCAAGAAGGTGTTCCAATCCATCATCATGCCCAATCGATAATGATATGCCAAAAAATCAAGATACGTAGAATAGTCATCAACGTACATATAATTTTTATTACCAAGGGTTTCAAAACTGCTTTGATCGCCTTCCTGGACGGAGAAAATTGTATTATAATAAAACAACCGTTCTGTAAATTCTTTTAAAGCAAGTAATTCTCTATCAAAATCATCTTTGTGATTGTTCAGAATTTGCTTGAATTCATGATGATACTGAGCTACGGTATTTATTATCTCCCTAAGTTTACCTTTTTTTATAATCAATATCTTTTTTTCAGTTGGTATATCTTTGCCAACCTCATAATTTTCCAATTTATATCTTAATTCCTCAATTGTAGCAGCCGAAAAACATGCCCTTTGATTTAAATCAGAACGTTTCAAAAGAGTGTATGCTACATCGCACAGATTACGATCCGGATTTTCCCCAAGAAACTGAGATAATCTTAAACAGTTTCGTGCAAGAGCACTAGAATTCTTTCCTGTAACCTTTACCAAGTATCTTGATTGTTGGTCGAAACCACTGATCTTTTTGGAAGGAACCTCACTTAAAATCAAATGAACATTGGTTCCGCCTACCCCCATACCAGACAAACCGATAATAAACTTCTGGGAAGTATCTACTTTTAAAAGCTCTCTATTCAGATAAAATGGTGAATTATGAAAAGCAATCGATTTGTTCTCGATAGAATCCGGATTGAAAATTGGAGGCATTTCTCTGTGTGATAACATAAGCATACATTTAATAAACGACAATACTCCTGCGGCTCTGTCTGTGTGCCCAATGTTTCCTTTGACAGAACCAAGCACACAATAGCTCTTCTTATTGGTATAACTAGAAAATGCCTGTATTAGTGCAGAGGCTTCGATCGCATCACCAATCCGTGTCCCTGTGCCATGGGTTTCAACATAGCAAACTGACTCCGGTTGAATTCCAGACTTGTGATAAGCATCCATAATACATTTTATTTGCCCTTCTTCACTTGGGGCCATATAACCTGCTTTTGATGAGCCATCGTTATTGATCGAAGCCCCAGAGATAACACCATAGATATAATCCCCATCTTTCATAGCCTCTGAAAGCTTCTTTAATATAACAACACCTGCACCGTTGCTGAAAACAGTTCCATCAGCACGGTCATCAAACGGCCTTAAGTGCCCTGTAGGAGATAAAATCGAGCCTTGTCGATAAAGATAGGGTTTCTTCTGGGGAGTGATAATATTGACACCGCCCGCCATGGCAATTTTACACTCATCGTTTAGAATACTGCGCATACCGTCATAAATAGCCACCAATGAACTTGAACAAAATGTCTGTACAGACTTACTTGGTCCGTTAAAATTAAGTTTATAAGACACCATTGTTGCAAGTGAATCAGCACTATTAAAAATGTATTTCAGGTCACTTTTTTCATTATATTTTTCTTCATATGGAATAATGTTCTCATATAAATAAGAGCTGGGACACGCCGAGGCAAATACGCCGATATTTCTTACTGACCCATCAATTGAAATTCCTGCATCCTCAAGAGCTTCCCATGCACACTGAAGAAATATACGCTGCTGCGGATCCATAAGGCATGCTTCGTAATAGGAGATGTTAAATAGTTTGTGGTCGAAATTTCTAACATCTTCTTCGTCAAGAATCCCTCTTACGAAAACTTCTTTTTCACCTTTTCCGCTTTTCTCCGAGAAACAACCTTCAAATTGAAAATTATCCAAACAATTTTGGTTGTTTTTAATTTTCTCCCAAAATTCATTTATATCTTTACAACCTGGATATCGACCGGACATACCAATCACAGCTATAAGATCATCATCATTGTCGCTACTTGTTTTATCAAGCTCAAGTGCATGCGCCTCTCTTTTCTGTAAGGCTAATTGTTCTTTTTCCTTAAGCAGACCCTGAATTTTATTGGTTAATTTCGTAATTGTAGAATTGTTCATAAATTCAGCAACTGAAAATTCAATGTTGTACGTGGATGAAATGTCAGCAACAATTTTTATTGCGGCATAAGAATCTCCCCCAAAATCAAAAAAATTGTCGTCATTTTCAAGATTTTCACTCAATGCAGAAAACCACATTTTTTGTAACGATGTACGAATCTCATGCTCGTCTAAAGTAACTAGAGTCGGCAGATTCCGTACAGGAGTCGTTTCAATCGCTTTAACTACCTCATTGTATCTGTTGTTGTATTCGCTCTTTGAGACAATGAGTACTGCTTCCTGTATCTCATGTAAGGCAGCCAAAGCAGCATTGAATTCAATTATATTCAACATATTCCTAATCAATGATTTACCATAATTATCGACTTCAACACTGTCTTCAAAGATTCTTGGTAAATAATCAAAGCATATTGCCTTCCACTTATGACTTTCTTTTTCAGCCAACAAATTGCAAAAACTATTAACAGTACTGTATATACTGTCACCAATACCACCTAAAAAAGAAGTATTTGATGAGATAAGATAACAAAAACCAAACTTGTCATCAGAAATTGAATTTCTAATATTCAACGTTCCATTTATTTTTGCGTAAAAAAAGTCCTTACAATCATTAATATCAATTGTCTCCAGATAGTTTTTGGCTTTACCGGGTTTTCCCGCGCAATGGAAAATGCCTTCAATAAAACCATGTTTTTCGATAATCATTTCCAGGACAGCTTTAGTCTCAAATGGATCACCAATATCTGCTTTAATAATATGTACTCGGGAACCCTTTTTTTGTATTTTTTTTATATTCTCAACTATTACTTCCGTTTTACTGTCAATACTTTCCTGAAATATAGTATTATCATAGACTTTCGAAATAAAATAGAGATCTGAATTGGTATCTGCAAGCATATTTCCAATAAGAAGACCTACATTTCCCGTACCACCTGTGATTAGATAAGCACCGCTGTTATAGCTTCGCTTTTGTTTTGGCAGTTCATCATTATAGGAAAATGTATATCTATATCTGTTATTTCTATAATATTTAACATGCTGTTCCAAGCTTGAAAGTTCATTTTGGACAATTGAATGGATGTTTTTAATATCGTCAGTCTGAATCAATTTCAACTGTACGCTTGGATATTCAAGCATTACAGACGGAACAAGACCGGTAATTACAGAAGATACACACTCTTCCGGGGAAGTAAGATTCAACTCAATAACAAATATTTTTTTAATATTTACAACTTTTAAGCATGCATTGATGCTCTTAATCAGGGCATAAAAATTACGGAAATTTTCATCTGGTTCTGACTTCAAACTTTCCCATTCGATAATCATTGACACTGATTCTAATGATTCATACGGAATAAGTTTATTTTGAAGCCATTCAGCTGAAATTTCATTTTCATTAAATTCTATTACGTTATAATTTGTATCAAAACGAGTTAAAACGCCATCTTCATTTTTTCTTTTTAAGTGTATGAAAAATCCGCCTTTATTCTCATTAAAGATTTGTTCAGACAACGTCCATTTTGGGAACCAAATTAAACCTTCTTCAGATTTGTGCCCGTCACTTTCGGAAAACCAGAACCTTTCTCCCTGAAAAGGATATAGCGGTGCTGGAATTCTCCATCCTTCTGAATCTGTGATGCACTCCCAAAGGACATCTCCCCCATTTTGCCAAACCTCGCCAATTCCTTTTAGAAAATCAAAATACGAAAAAAGGCCACTATTTCCAGAAGGACCGTTCCAGTCAATAAGAATTAATTGTGATCTATTAACGGAACTACATATACTATATTTCATTTCTCCGTCATTAAACTCCACAAAAAAAACTCTATCGGAATCAAGAGCCTCATCACTAATTTGTCCTTTGATGTCTTCCTTAGGTACTCCGACCTCAAAATTCTCCAATTTATCCAGCTGCAAGTAAAAAGAGGACCTCATCATCTGGCGAAGAAACCTTATCATTGCTGTATTTACCAATGATTTAATGTCACTTGAACCTTTCAGATTATCTATGATTATGTCAATATTGCTTGCAACCAATTGATTAATGTTACTAAGTCTCTCAGCCATAACATTCATCAATACTTCTCTGAAATGTGCACTGTTATATGCCATAATAGATGCAGCATGAAGAGCAGCCTTATCTGTTTTGGCACACAAAAATAGTGGTAGTTTATTGTTATTATTCACAAGGGAATGCTCTGAAGATGTATAGACTATTTCGGTAGAGGAACTTATCATAAATGCGCGATAACCAAACTCGGCTCTTCCGTTATTCAGTGTAAATGAAAGCGAATGCAAATCATCTGATTTCATTATCCATGAAGGTAACGTTGAAAGGCTTTCTTTCAACGCGGGAAGAGTTTGAGCAGAAACTTTATATATGAAATCAGTACACCTGGAATCCACTGTGTTCTTGAGTAATGGTGGCGTGGATAAAATAAAATGCGCATTTGTGCCGCCCACACCAAAGGCACTTACCGACATACAAAATGATTCCTCAGGAGGTAATTCGACAAGTTTGGTATTGACATACATTTTTGAACCCTCAAGGTCGATATTGGGATTCCACTTTTCAAAATGAAGCGATGGGATAAGTTTCCTATGATATAAACACATTGTGGTTTTTATCAGCCCAACAATACCTGCGACCGCGTCTAAATGACCAAAGTTAGATTTGACAGAACCAATCGCACAACGATGCTCTTTGTTCGCCTTATTTAACTCATATGCATCAATAATTGCAGCAATTTCAATAGGATCTCCCAAAGTCGTACCTGTCCCGTGGGCTTCGATATATACAATAGATTTAGGATCTATGTTCCCCTTTTTTAGTGCGGTTTTAATCACCGCGGCCTGTCCTCTCTGACTTGGAGCAGAATAACTCATTTTGTCTGCACCATCATTATTGATTGCAAATGATTTTATTACAGAATAAATAGTGTCATGATCTCTAATCGCATCCTCTAATCTTTTTATAACGATTACCGCAGCACCCGTGCCAAACAGTGTTCCTGAAGAACTCTCATCAAAAGGTCGGCAATGACCATCTTTAGAATTAATGAACCCCGACAGATAATCATAGCCTTTTAAGTACGGGAACTGAACAGAGGCGCCTCCTACAAGGCAAACTTCACAATCCTTATTCAATATACTGTCACAAGCCAAACTAAGTGCTGTCAAAGTAGAGGAACAAGCGGTCTGCACCGTGACACTAGGCCCTGTCAGATTTAGTTTATAGGACACTCTCGTTGTTAAATATCCATTGTCGTTTCCAACCATGATTTCAGGATAATTATATGATTCCAATAATTTAGGATTTTCCTTTAGACAGGACAAAAGATAGGTATTGTACGCACAAGAGCCAAAAACACCTACGTTCACTTTCATATCCAGTGGACTATAACCTGCGTGTTCCAAAGCATGCCAGCAGTTTTGCAAAAATATTCTTTGCTGCGGGTCCATTATCATAGCTTCGTGTGAGGAATATCCAAAAAACTTTGCATCAAATCTGTCATATCCTTTACAAGCGGAAACGCTATTGACAAAATTAGTATGATTAATGGGTCCTTCTTCAATTTTTCTTATACCCTCAGAACCACTTTGAAGCATTCTCCAAAACTCTTCGATGTTGTTGCAACCAGGAAGTTGTGTGGATATACCAATAATAGCTATATCATTTTTATTAGGAATCATATCTGACCTCACATTTTTTGGTTATCTTGTAATTACCGATATACAATGCATTCATATCGATTCTCAAGAATGTTTCAATAGCTAATTCTGGAGAACAGATAATAGGTTGACCCTTCACATTAAATGAGGTATTTATCATACAAGCGCATCCTGTGATTTCACCAAAACTTTTTAATAAATCATAGAAATACTTATTCTCCTTATCAATCAATTGTAACCGTGCTGACCCGTCAACATGGGTAATTCCGATTAATTTATCGCGATATTCCGGTTTGACCATACAAGTCGCAAGCATATAATCGAAAATACGACTATGATTAAATTCAAAATATTTCTCTGCTTCATCTTTTAAAGATATAGGCGCAAAGGGTCTATAACTTTCTCTAAATTTCACTATTGAATTAAGACGTTGTTTAATGTCGCGTGATATGGGGTTCGCCACAATAGAACGTGCACCAAGAGCCCGTGGGCCGTATTCCATTCTGCCTTGAAACCACCCGATAACGCTATCACTAGCGACTTCTGATGCCGCATCCTTACAGGTAAGTTCAAAGTTATCAAACTTCGTCCATAAAATTCCATTGTTGAATTTTGAAATAGCATTCATGTAGTCGCTGTCGTTGTAAGAAGGGCCATAGAAAGGAATTTCATTTTGATTATCTTTACTGATTTTAATATTATTAAGATTGGAGACATATAAAGCAGCACCAAGAGCAGTTCCATTATCTCCTGCAGCAGGCTGTACATAGATATTTTCAAAAAGTTGCGAGTTGATTATTTTACCATTGTTCTTACAATTCAGTAAAACTCCACCTGCCATACAAATGTCATTTATTCCAGTTTTACCTTTCCAGTATGACAGAATATGGGTAAACACCTTTTCTACAGCCTCTTGGGCAGATGCAGCAAAATTAATTAATAAATCATCCATGTACTCACCATTACCACGGTGCACAATATTTTTCTCTAGATATTCCAATTTTGCTCTGTGGAAAGGATCCTCACTGACATCGACACCAAACTGTTCCCAGTCAATTTCAATTTTTCCGTATTCGTGGTAGTGAATAAGTGTATCAAAAAAATCACGGAATTGCTCTGGGTTTCCGTAGGAAGCCAATCCCATAACTTTATACTCATCAGCGTTAAACTCATACCCTAAATGGTAGGTAACGATTGAATAAAGAATGCCAATAGAGTTCTTTATCGAATGAGTAGACAATTTTTTGAAATTACCATCATCAACCATGAACATGGTTGATGATTTATTTTCTCCCATAGCATCACATACAAAACATAAACTCTTCTTAAATCCTGATGGGAAATAAGAACTGGCAGCATGAGCGAGATGGTGATTCACAGGGACGAAGTTCGTCTCATTCAATGTAACACCGAAATGGTTATGCCATAGTTTTTTTTGATTTTCTATACTATAAATTTCATCAAACATTTCCTTATCATATTGCGCAAAAATGTCTTTAAAGGGTTCGTAATCAAATCCATGAGCGATGATGTCTACATCCTCTATTCCAATGCCCGCTTCCTTAATACAGTAAGAAATAGCGTTTATTGGGAAGTCGCATGTTTGCTTTTCATAATTGAATCTTTCTTCCTCAGCGCATGCAACAATTTTGCCGTCAATAATTAGAGCCGCAGCACTATCCAATCCCTGAACTATTTTTTCTTCACCGGGTCTTTCTGCCCGGTTTGTTTTGACATAATTCATAGCATTATGTAATCCGCTATATCCCAATACAATCATCTAAATAACTCTCCTAAACAGTGCGATAGAATTATTTCCGCCAAACCCAAAAGAATGGTTACTCCAAATGTTACATTCCATATCAACTTTGGTATCGGTGATAATATCTATTGCACACTCTTTATCTTTCGGCAAGCACTGCGGGCTACCTGGAATTATTCCCTTACGAAAAATCATACAGATTATCACGCTGGCAAAGCTGCCTGCTACTGCCATCATATGACCTACAATTCCTTTTATGGAGCAAACCTCCGGATTTCTTCCACCGTTAGCTAATACATTGATAACAGTTGCTTCAACACTGTCATTTAAATTCGTACCTGTACCATGACTCATGACATAATCAATGTCTCCAAAAGCAATGTTGCCTTCGCGAAGAACTTTCTTATATGCCAGCAGAATACCGTCAACATCAGGAGCAGTTAAAGATTTTGCATCGTTGCTACTAGAAACCGCTACTACTTCGCAGTACGGAGTTGTAAATCCACGTTTCGCCGCGAAAGATTCCCTTTCCAAGATCAGGACGCTCGAACCTTCACCAATGGTGATGCCATCTCTTCCTTCTGAAAAAGGTTTACTTCCTTGCTTTGAAATTGAGAAAAGACTGTCGAATCCAGCATGTACCTTCTGTGAAAAACAATCTGTACCACCTACAATCGCCAGTTCACACTGGTCCGTTCTAAGGAGATTCAACCCGATCTCCATTGCCAAATTCGATGAAGCACACGTGTTATGTATGCATAAATTTCTGACGTTTTTTAAGCCATAGAATTTTGCAATTGCTTCAGGAATTTTATAACTTGCGTAAAACGGAAAGGTCTCATCCTTAGTTGCCAAATAGGTATCAAAAACTTCGCTTTCAGACTCATTATTTCCGAGTATTATCGCGATACGAAGATCTTCTATTTCTGCCACATTGATTCCGGCGTCCTCTAATGCCATTTTCGTGGCGTAGATGCTGTATTGTGTTGCTTGTGGCAATGATGTTCCTTCATTCCCCTTTTGAAAAATATGTTGTCTTATTGTCTCTTTATCGTCATCCGAGACTTGGGAAGACAATTTTCCGTATCCATGATTTTTAATTGCCCGTTTCTCAGGTTTAAACAAATATCTGTTGTGAGTGAGATTCTCATAAATGGAATCGCAGTCAATACCAATAGGTGATACTGCACCAACTCCCGATACAAACACTCTTTCCAAGTTCAGTTCTCCTTTATCAAGATACTCAGCACATTTTCAACGATTGCGATTACCTCGCATCCGCTAGTGATATATCCACTCCAAGATAATGCGATATCATCTTTGTCGCTAGTGATAAAGCATGTTAACAATTCCTTTTCTCTAATCGGCCTCTTTATTTGAAAACCCGTAATTTTCACAAAACCATATAAATCTTTTGGGCTCAATATTCCCGCTTCATGATTTGCCGCAAGACATGTAAGACCCATAAATTCTATCAATTCAAAAAATATGCCGAAATTAGGATTCGCAGAAAATTCCGTAGCGAAGTATTTTCTATTATCCCCTGCAATGTATTTTCCAGCTGCATTTATTTGATTCTGTTTTCTTGAAGTTAGCAGATACTGATCTAAAAAAGTAATTTCTTTTGCATGAATAAATCCAAAATTATTGTTCGTTATGGGATCTGGATTGATATATGGCAATTCGGATGCGAAATCATGAGACTGGCTGATCGAGATAAGGGCCTTGACTTGAGAGTCCGATAGTATTTTAACCTTTTGAACGTCGCTAACAACTTTAGTATCAAACTCAATGGAATTATCAGGTAAACATGGAGATTTAAAAGAACAAGTAAAAGACTTCGAAAAAGGTAACGTCTCTTTTATCATTTCTATGCACAAATCAATCATTAGTCCACCAGGGAATAGTTGTTTGCTTGGAAAATGATATTTAAAAATATTGAAATCGGGACGTAAGAATAAACGATTATCCAAATTTAATCCTCACTTTTTAGAGTAGCCACAAATTCATTCTGACCATAAAGCCCAAAAGAGATAGAGATCCTTTCAGCCGAATCTGCAGCCGATATACTGTCTCTCAACAAAAAGAATGGAAATGAACTAGCAGCATAAACCTTATTTTCTCTCAACTTGCTGGACATCCCATTTAATCCCTTTGCCGTACTATTTCCATACATGCTGTCGATATATATATCTTTATTTTCAGCCATATCAGTATTTTTAAATTTAATATGCTCAATAAAATAGCATTTGCTTTTTTCACCAGAAACATATTTATTGCTTGATAGGATCGTTAAAGTCACATTTGATAATGGATTTTTGGTACTGGGTGCAAACTTAAGTATGTCGATAGTTGACAAATCATTATAATCATCCCCAGTCATCACTAAACATGTGTCTAATTTCCCTGATAATATATACATATATGCTATTTCTAAGGCATTCCCATACCCAAGATAACCGCCATTCAATGTCATGTTCAATCCATGGGATTGAATAATCATTGATGTTGCGATGGAAGCGGAGCAAATAGTGGCATTCGGAAACACACGAGTGGATAATTCCTCATCGGATAGCGCCAAAGTACTTAATGTTATCATGGAATTCAAGTTGCCGTATTCAGTGGCATAAATAAGACCAA
Organism: Paenibacillus motobuensis; assembly: GCF_039521865.1. Lineage (NCBI taxonomy): Bacteria > Bacillati > Bacillota > Bacilli > Caryophanales > Paenibacillaceae > Paenibacillus > Paenibacillus motobuensis. The sequence goes on from NZ_BAAACX010000004.1 coordinate 122,812, forward strand.
GGGTTTCAGTTGAGCCAGAGATATATTTTTCATTATGCTTGGCCAAAGATCTGCTGACTTTGGTTAAAGTATCTGCACCCAGTAATTTTTTTGTTTTGACTAAGCCCTCTAGATTAGCGCATGAATATGCTAATTCTTGGGCGTAATCGACACTTGAGTCCATGCAGGTTAGATAAACTCTCCGCATTTAAATGTAAACTCCTCTTATTTTTATAATGATTCAACAAATTCAACTAGATTTCTCACTTGATTGAAATTAGACAACTCAAATGCGGATATTTCTCTCCCAGTCATTTTTTTAATTTTTACTGCCAAATCAATGTACATTAGTGAATCAAATCCCAAATCGTGCTTTAAATCCATTTCCAATACGATCTCTTCTTCTACCTCTGCAATTTCTCCAAGTACTTTTAAAATTTCGTTTTGTCCCATTGTCTCTTCCTCACATTCATTTTTTAGTTTTAAAAAATCAAATTACGTTACGATAACTCCATCCTTTATTGAATACAATTGGTTATCGTGCATATCTCTGATGACTACATCAATTGTTTGGATGATATTAGTTAAATCTTGCTCTGTGTGAGCTGTTGACAAAAAGCAAGTTCTTCCACTCCAGATATAAATGCCATTAAGACGAAGTGCTAAAAAGAAAATTTCTAAAAGTGAATTTGAATCGGTGCAAAAGAATTTAAACAATGATGAGAAGTTTCTTACATAAAGTGGTGCTTTATATTTGTCGAAAATTCGATTGATTTCTGAAACTAGTTTTTCCGTCTTAGCTGTAAGCGTTTCTTGAATCCAATTTGGGTTTTGTATAAACTGCTCTAACACTGCATTCGCGGATGCTAATGACAATGGGTGTTTAAAAAAGGTACCTGCGAAATATGTTTGTTTAGCGCGTGGAAATGTAGAATCACTATAATTCCATGCGCCGCCATCAGCTGCATCCATTACTTCGGCCTTCCCTGCGATAACCCCTATCGGAAGACCATTTGCAACCGTCTTTCCGTAAATCACCATGTCAGGCTTTGTATTAAAGAGTGCTGCTGCTCCACCAACGTGGCAACGAAAACCTGTAATTACTTCATCAAAGATTAGGAAAACATTACTCTTGGCTGTTACCTCACGTAACCCCTTAAGAAAACTTTCCGGCTGAACATCAGGACGTCTGCTTTGAATAGGTTCAATGAGAACAGCGGCCAGGTTGTCTTTTTCTTGTCTGATGATATCGAGGCTTTCAGCATCGTTATAGTTAAGCACGATTACATCCTGACTGATTGTTTTTGACACACCTAAGGCAACCACTACCGCCTGTTCGTCAAACTTTGTTACTAGCGTTAAATCACTATGACCATGATAACATCCTGTAAAAATAGCAATTTTGTTCTTTCCTGAACTTGCACGTGCCATTTTAATTGCTGACATCACAGCTTCTGTGCCTGTTGTACAAAAAGCAACTCTGTCCATGCCCGTGAGTCTGGAGATATTCTCCGACACACTCCCTACAAGACGATGTCTATATCCCAACTGAATCCCTGAATCAATTTCAGCTTTTAATGCTTTTGTCTGAAAATCCGGTGAATGGCCGAATAATAATGAACCATACCCCATTGCAAGATCAATATATTGATTTCCATCAACATCTATAGCATGACTACCGATGCCTTTTTCCACAGTGAGCTGGTATGTAATCTCCTTGCTATCTAGAGAAAAACCTGCGATCTCATCTGGATCAGCGAGTACACTCCTATATTCTTGTGCAACTGCCTTAGAGTTCTTTGTGCTGTTAATTATTTTTTCTTGTAGGTTTACTAAATATTTCTTTTGATTCTGAGTCAATATATCCGGGACTTTGCTTACAAATGGTACAAAATGACTTGTCGAGCTAGGATTTTTTTCATTTTGTTGAACAGTCGTTAAGGTTACGACCGATCTAGAAATATCCTTTGTTGAATTTCTCGCCATATGCTTTTGATTGGTTCCTCCCGAAGACACAAGTCGGTCAACCACTTCAATCTGTTTTGATATAATACTCTCCATGGTTGACTTCTGCTGAGCTAGGAATTCAAGAATATTGTTTACATAAACTTGGGAATTCTCATTTACCACATTTACTGTACTATTACTATCTCCCGGATCATCGGATGTTTCAGCAGCATGAGTTGGTTCGACGCTTACAGGTGTGACAATTCTGTCTGATATATATTTGGAAAGTTTATCTATAGTATCCAGTTCTATCATGAGTTCTCTGATTGGAATGTCAACACCATATTCTTGATCTAATCTAGTAATCAATGTAGAGATCATCATGGAATCAATACCAAAATCCGAAAAAGGTATATTTCCTTCCAACTCATGGTGCTCAGTTTGTGACATAGACGAAATAATATATCTCAATTCTTCTTTGAGTTCACTCAATGTTCTACTCATTACATCAACCTGCCTTATCCAAAATAATCAAACGTTTCCTCCATCAGCAGTAAAAATATTATTCTGAAAGAAATTCTTTTTGGTAATTAAGTATGATACTAAATCAGCTATCTCTTGAGGTGTTCCAAGTCTGCCCATCAAAATACTGCTCACCGTTTTTTTCATATTTAAGTTCGCTGTCATATCTGTCTCAACATACCCAGGGGCAATAATATAACTCTTGATTCCAAAGCGAGCCATTTCTTTTCCTGCCGATTTTGCCAGTCCGATAATGCCACCCTTTGAAGCGGCATACGCTGCAGCACCGATACTTCCGTTAATTGCCGCCATGGAGGACACCGTAATTACCGTACCCTCACCTTTTGAAATAAAGTAATTATACATATTACGCAAATAATAAAACGGACCATAAAGGTTTGTTTCAATGACTTCATGCCATTGTTCATCCGTTATATTAGATATCAAACTGTTTTGAGATATTCCAGCGTTGAGGATAATAGCTTCAATATCATCGTACTCAGAAATTATTTGATTGCAGAATTTAGTCACTTGGGAGCTGTCTTTCTGATCCACCTTATAGGAGAAACAAGTGACCCCATTGTCTTTTGCCTTTTGTTTCAAAAGCGTTTCGTTGGGATTTTCATTCGCATACGTATAAATAATTGATTTGTTCTCTGTAATTAGTGATTCAACAATTGCCTTTCCAATGCCTCTGGAACCCCCAGTAACTAATATATGCCCCATATTTATCTCCTTTAAATAAGACCAAGTTTTTCGTGAATATTTTAATTAGCAGTAAGTTTGTTAAGCAAAATATCCTTCAAACGACATTCTCTCCATTCTTCAATTTCAAAACCACAGTTACATAACAAAGCGTAAGTCAGACGCTCTAATCCAACTGCAACACACGCACTTTCAACACTAAACTCATCGCTTTTTATTCCGAATGACTTGCAAAGAAATTTATTATGTAGGTTTCTTGACATACAAGCTAAATCAATTTTATCAGTGTTACATGTTTCACTTGGAATTGGCAGAGTCATCTCTAATTTTACTTTTGACTCAATTTGAAAGTCTTCAATTGTCTTGTGACCTTCACCAAAAAACATATCACTTGCATATTTCAAATCTACAGTGTCAACCAATTGTATAATTTCATCCACTAACTTATGGAAGAATGCATTGGCCTGGGCTTCCACCTTTTCATGATCACCTATAAAAATACATTCTCTCATGGTGAAATTCCTCAATCTCATTGGATTTGCTGGATCCAATCTTTCGTTTCTCGCACATTGTGAAACTGCTGTGACAACTGTCAGTCTCTTAGACGGAGTACTGTTCTTCCTGTTTAAAAATGTATGATAGCAGGTAGACGGATTATATACAAAGCACTTTTCATCAGAAAAGAAATGTGGATGATGTTTGAAATAACCGTCATCAATCTTCATCGCTTTCGCGTCATCAGAAATCTGTTGATTGATTTTATGATCGTCTTTGTTTAAGGGAAAGCTAATAATCGGAAAAGAAGGGAATTTGTAAAAATAATTGATGTTATTTAGTTCAGTCAGTGGAAATATCGTTGGATACTGTTCTTCAATTATGTTATACGCCTCTTTTGCAAGTTCGGTGAAAAGTTCATCTATTGCTAAAAGTAACTTCCAAAAAAGACCACTATATGCATAGGTTCCATAATGATAACCAGTGTTTGATAACTGCCCACTTGCAAGAAGCTTCGTATAAATACTGTTCATATTTACCCCACTTTAGTTTAGTATTCAAAAGTCCTTAACAGATACGCTGCGATTTCAGGGACAACTTCCCCCGAGCAAACGATTTCGAGGTGCAGTCTGCATACTTAACATAAGAGAACCAAACCCCTTAGCTATATCTATGTATGTATTTTCCTTCAACATCTGTAATCGTGAATCCACATTACCATCCCTACATAGTTATATTTTTCTTCAGAATATCGTGCTTAGCGTATTTTCAATTAACTTAACGACTTTTTCAGCTTCCTTAACAGTAAAAAAATGGTCACCTTCAAATTCCTGGTATCGAATTTCTTTAGAGAAATATCTACTCCATTCATTAACATTATATTGACCAGTACATAGATCTTCATTAGCAAATAGAATGGTTGTATTTATATTTAACGGAACTAACGAAGAACGATTATATGAATCATACACTTCGAAATCGGAACGAATAATCGGTAGAAACAGTTGCAATATATCTTTATTTTCCAGAATCTGTTCAGGTAACCCGCCGAATAACTTTAATGTTTTTAAAAAAGGCTCGTCCGGTAGTATACTTATTTTTTTTTGTTTACGAACTAAATGAGGAGGTAAACACCCTGAGAGAAATACATGCTTGGGTTCTCTATCGTAAACCATCCCTATGCTCTTAGCAGATTCAAATGCAATTAATGCCCCCAAGCTGTGTCCATAAAATGCAAATGGGATATCTGGCCGAATAATGTTCCCTAGAGAGCGGAGGATATAGGACTCCACGCTTTCAAAATTATTAAATAGCGGTTCCTTTATTTTGCTTCCTCTACCCTGCAACTCAACGGTGTTAATACTGATCCATTCCGGCATGATTTTTTTCCAATGGTTAAAGCTTACTGATGAACCTCCTGCATGAGGAAAACAAATCAAATCAATTAATACTTTTCGCACATTGGTGTACCTCGAATTTTTCGTTATTAGCTCTCATTGATAATGCTTCTTATCAAATTTTTAAGGACAGCGCCTGGGCCTATCTCTTTAAAATCATCAACACCTCTTTTTAGCAGGTACTTTACTGTTCCCAGCCAATTAACGGTGGTATCTAATTGAGAAGAGAGCAATCCGTGAATATCTTCATCTGTGTAGGGGCAAGCCGTTACATTGGAAATGACCGGTTTATTTAGTTTACAAAATTTAAACTCTCTTAAGTACTCTATAAATTCACTTTTAAACCCAGACATCTGTGAAGAGTGAAAAGCACCACTAACTGGTAAAACAATACAGAAAACTGCACCCTCTGAATTCAGTAGAGGCATAATTTTCTCGATCTCCTCACGGAATCCCGATATTACAATTTGAGAATAAGAATTAATATTTGCAATTTCGATACTATAAAGAGAGTTACTTTGGGCAATTTTAGATATTGTTTCCTGATCAAGCCCTGCTATAGCTGCCATCCCACCATTGGTAGCTTTACTCATTAACTCCGCGCGCTTTTTAACAATTTTCAATCCGTCTGAAAAACCAAATGCCCCTGCGGCTAAAAGCGCATTATATTCCCCGAGACTATGTCCTGCAAAAAAGTCAGGTTCGCTTTCTTTTGTCTCACTTAAATATTTATAGTATGAGAGTGCATTTATAGTGAACAAGGCAGGTTGTGTATACTTTGTCGTATTAAGTAGTTGATTAGGATTATTCAAACAGAGTTCTTTGATCGAATAACCTAAAATATCATCAGCAATTTTTAGATAATCTGGAAATTCATCAAAGAGGTCTTCCCCCATCCCCCTTTTCTGAGATCCTTGGCCGGGAAATACATAAGCTTTCATTTTATACCGCCTCTCATTTATCGATAGTATGTCAGCAGAAATTTTTAACGCAACTCTTCTAGCAACTTATTCATTTGAGCTACATTGACCCTTTGGGGAAAGTTTCTATCATATGAACATGCGGCTACCTTATATTGATTCCCTAAAGAATATTGCTTGAAAAATAATCTTTCTTTATTGGGCTCGACTGCTATAATACTTTCAGAACAAAGAATCGAAAATGAATCTAGCGGTAAATACAGACCTGTTCCAATAGCTTTTATATAACTTTCTTTTAAAGTCCATAGATCAAAGAAATAATCAAGTTGTTCTTCCTGGGACACTTGTTGAAGACGCAAGAATTCTTGTTGTGAAAGGCATCCCTTCGCTGTTTCTATATTAAAGCCTCTAATTTTTTCTATATCTATTCCAACAGGTTTATTACCGAAAATTAGCAATACCCACTCTCCAGAATGAGAGATATTGAAATAGAAACCATTAGAATTGAGGAGATATGGCTTTCCGAATTGATTTTTAGCAAATTGAATCTTTTCATTTGATATCCCTAAATATACGCAGATCACCGCTCGGGTTAATATGTTCCCTAATAATGACCGGTATGAATCTTCTTTATGTGCAAATTTTTCAATTTTCGCTTTTTCTTCTTTTGATACTTTTGTAAGAAGATCTTCATACAACTTGCTGTCCATTATCTGCGGGACATTTAACGCTATAATTTTAGACATGTTTTTCTCCAGAGGGCTCTACTTTCTTTTATTAGTGCTATTATTGGTAAAATACAGTATCCTTTCACAGTCCCCGCCTTTATGACAATTACATTTCATTTCTTTTTCATGTTGAAGATTTACTAAATACTCATACTCATGTAGGCAAATCGCTCCAGTAAGAAATGGTTCGAGTAGTTGTATTTGTAAACTTGAGTGTTTGAATTTTAGTTTACTATAAACACCAGCCATAACTTTATCGTAGTTATAACGGGAGTGGGCTAGGTGATATGATTCAATGCGGTCAATAAACCGAACATCATACCCTAAGTTAAAAGCTCTATAGCCCATTTCTAAATCTTCTAATCTTTCTAATGATCCATCAAAACCATTTACTTTCTCAAGGATAGACATGGGCACGGACAAATTTCCTGTTAAAATTAAAAACCATTTCAACGACCAACTATGGCCTCTTTCTCGATAGGCTTTTGACATTACACGAGGCATTGGTTCAATATGTCTTCGATAACGACTAAGTTCTCCTTTGTCCATCAAAGAGTAAAAAATATCTCTGGATTTTTGCGTAATTCCAGAATAGGTTTCCCATCTATTTCCACATATAAAGGAAGTAGTATTATCTCTATTAGCTAATACATGTTCCTTCACTCCGTTTAAATCAAGAAGACGATCATCATCTAAAAACAAGACATAATCACGGCTTACTTTATCAAGCGCAATATTCCTTGCATTCCCAGCTCCAATAGAGGAAGTGTTTCTTATATACTTTAGTGGGTACAATATCTTCGACCATTTTGCAACGACTTCGTCTGTTTCATCAGAAGACCCATCATTAACAATAATGGTTTCGAAATTTTTATATGATTGTCTTTGCAGACCATATAATGTCAAATCCAAATAGTTGGCTTTGTTTTTAGTTGTTATAATTAAACTTATCGTCACTTTGTAATTATTACCTCTCTATAACTCTCTTAGTATTTCAATCATTTCTCAAAAAGTAATCCTGAAATGCAGAAATCGTAGAAAAATTGTCTAGTACAAGTTCACTATCAGGCACTTCTATCCCAGTTTCCGCTTCCATTTCAATAATAATAGTTATTAACCCCATAGAATCGAGGCCCAAGTCTAACAGATTATCCGTTTCATTCAAAATTTCATCGGGGTTTAAATATCTTAGTTCGACTAGTTTGTCTCTCAATAGTTTGTAAATTTCTTGATTATTCATATCACTTTACCCCTTTAGTATTGTCAATTAGTGTAATCCAGTCCGGCAAATTTATGTTGAACATTGTTGTGTCTAATACGTATTTAGTAAATGCTGTACTTTCGTTACTTTTAGCATTCGTTAAGTTGTTTGATGCAAATAATAGAATCATTTGTCTGTTATATTGATTTCTAATAAATCTACAGCTTAATAAATTGTATTTATTTTCTTTTGATTTTTGATATGCAAAGTGAAGTAACGTTTGTGCAATTCCCTTACCCATAAGTCTGCATGAAACAATCAATTGAATAATTTCATATTCTCTAGATACATCATCCTTGGAAACAATCAGTAATCCAGACCTTCCGTATGAACCGTACTTATCATTAACTAACGAAATATATATTTCATGGTCAGGGCTGTTGATCATCTCAATTATCTCTTCTTTACTCAATCGCAATCCAGTCGCATTCATCTGGTTTGTTCGGTCAATCAGCTCTTTAATTCTTTCTAAATCTTCGACATTTGCTCGCAACATTTCCACTTTAATTCCACAAGAATGCAAAAAGTCCATTTCAGTTCCTGGGAATTGTTCCATTTTACTAATACGCATCTCTTCTGTTTTATAGTATTGTATCCGTTCCTTTGCCTCTTCACTGGTATAGGTATTGTTTTGACTAATCAATTTCACTATATTCCCCAGATTTCTCCCATCATCGACCATGATTGTCGGGTACATCTGCTTCACTTGATCCCTTTCAAATTGGCTATCATCAATAAATAAAATATCATTAGCTTTAATATTAAAACTATTTATGATCCTTTTTATTGCATCAGCTTTACTATCCCAGCTTATTTGCGGTAAAAGAAAATATTGATGGACATTAAATTCTTCCATTTTTTTCATTACTGGCGTCTTTTCATTACGGCTTGCTATTGATTGAATTATTCCTTTTTCATTGATAAGCTTTAATAACGTTAGTACATCGTGACGAAGTTGTACTGATAAATCTTCACTTATGATTCCATCCCAAAGTGTATTATCTAAATCCCAAACGACACATTTAATCATTCAGTTCTCCTTATTCATAAGAATTAGTTCCTTTCTTTGACTTGAGCTTATTGCAGCCAGGATGATTTGAAGCGCTCTCAAACCTTCTTCCCCAGAAACAGCTGGTTTTTTTTGTTGTAGTATGCTGTCAACAAAATTATCTATTACCATACTATTGATCTGACCTCTTTTTCCGATAGTTGTTTGTTTAAGTGAGTATTTTTCAACAGTTCCATCGGTAAGCTCAACAACAACATTCTCCTCGAAAGAATCTTGAATTCTAATAACCCCTTTTTCGCAATAGATTTCGGTAGTATTTTTTTCGCCATTAAAATATGTCCAACTTACCTCCACAGTACCTATCGTCCCATTTTCCATTCGAAGAATTAAGTTAGAATTATCGTCTATATCTGTATTTTTTTTGCATAGGTTTTGCATTATTGCCCCAACTTCGACTACTTCATCTTCCAACAACCAGCAAATAATATCTACTTTATGTATTCCAAGATCGACAATAACACCAGCGAGAGCCTGAGTTTTATCAAAAAACCAAGAATCAATTCCATCAACGCTCCAATTTTCTGGCCCGCTATGTGAAAAGGATGTCCGAAAAGAAAGCGGTCTTCCAAGCCTTCCTTCTCTTATAATTTGTTTTGCTTTAATATGCCACGGAAGGAACCTCTGATTATGCGCTATCATTAGCTGGATATCATTTCGTTCCGCCGCTTCAATCATTGCTAATGCTTCAGATTCTGAGGTTGCTATTGGTTTCTCACAAAGAACATGAACACCCTTGTTTGCACAGTCAATGGCTATTTCTGCATGCGTTCCAAGGGGTGTGCAGATACTTACTATATCTGGTTTCTCGTTATGCAACATTTCTTTGTATGAAGAATACGCTTTTCCTTTATAAATCGATGTTAATTTCTCAGCCCTCTCCAATTGAACATCGCAAAACGCGACAATTTCTGTATTTGAATTAGCCATATACTCAGGTATATGTCTTGATTTAGCAATAGATCCACATCCAATTATAGCCACATGTAACTTCCTCATTATTCAGTTTATTCCTTTCATAAATTCAATAAATTATTACTAACTTTATGAATCGCCTCAATCGCATCGTCACAATCACGGGTTGTGAGATTTTGATGTAAGGGAATGGCTATTGCTCTTGATAGAAGTTGCAGTGTTTTTTGACACATCTCCAATGAATATTCAACATCACCTTTATACCATCCATTACTCCAGGGATTAGAGGCTTCGTAAATTGCTCTTTTATTAAGAATAAAGTCCCAATTCGTATATATATGTCGATCAGAAAAGCCACGGCTTCGCAGCACGTTATTTGGGATCCCTTCTTTTTTCAATGCCATTGAGAATCTCATGGTGATTTGTGGACTTGGCAAATAGAATATTACATAGCACGAACTATCGCCTTCCACATCTGGAACCCTTTGTAATTCAATTAGTGAAACATCTTGTATACCAGCTATTATTTTTTGTTTAATTTTTCTCAATCTACCCACTAAATTATCTATTCTTTCAGATTGAGCTAGACCGATAGCTGCATTCAATTCACTCATTCGATAGTTTTCAGCAGGAAAAGAGGGAAAATTTACAGTGTTTTTACTCACATCCCTAAATAACAAGCCAACATCATGATATATACATGCTCTAGAGAAAATTTCTGAATTATTAGTTGCAATTAGTCCCCCTTCTCCGCTAGTAACCAACTTGTTTTGTTGAAAGCTAAAACAAGCGGCATCTCCGATGGACCCCAATTGCTTCCCTTTATACATCCCCCCATTGGCTTGCGCATTATCTTCAATAACAATAAGTTTGTTATCCTTTGCAATCTTCATTATCTCATCCATTTGCGAAGGAACTCCCTTCATGTGGACGGGTATGATTGCTTTAGTATATTTTGTAAGAGCATTTAATATTGATTTGGGCGATATAGTTAGAGTTTCATCAATATCAACAATAACCGGTACTGCACCAGCTAGAACAACAGCGGAAGCGGTTGCAATAAATGTAAACGCTGGTATTATAACTTCATCTCCCGGGCCAATTCCTGCAGCAATTAGCGTTGCTAATAGGGCAGATGTTCCGGAATTGACCGCCAACGCATGGGTTACGCCTAATCTTTCACAATAAAGGTTTTCTAGCTTTGATGTTTCTGAATCAGTTAAGCATTCTGGTGCCCATCTAAACAATCTCTTCTTGTCCAAAACTCTTAGAACGTATTCTTTTTCCTTTTCATTTATTTCTTCTGTGCAGATATAGCTACTCCCCCACGCTTCACTTCGAACCGGAATGCCCCCATCAATTGCAAGCCTCATTATGCTATCTCCTTATTTTTAGCTTCGATCCAATTTCCACCTTAAGTTCTTCGATTGTATGTACTAATTGATTCTCTATAGTCTGTTTGGTACTTATCCTTGGCTATAGTCCCAATGGCACCAGAAAGACAATGGCTAAAATTATTTATTTTGAAGTTATAAATTGCTTTTCCATCTCATTCATTACCGTTAATCTCCTTTAGCACAAAACTTGAAAAGATTTTTTAACTATGGTCAAATCGTTATCACCTAATAAATAACATAATTGTACATAATTTCGCTGGGGCTTTATATATATAAATTAATGGTTTTACCCCAATAATTTTAGATCCTGTTGCATTGATTAATAAAGGGATGAGAAACCACTAGAGAGAGGATCTAGTTACCAATTTCCGTGGATCGCTTGCTGCGCGCTCCGTCCTGGGCGAAGTAGCATCAGGGGTAGCTCAACTATTATCCAAAATTACGTGACGGACGTATTGAATCCATATTACAGGGACTTCCAGAAAGCCTCTGAGTAGAACAGCAATTAAACTATCCCATCATTAAGGCACTCAATGGTACTTTATGGACAAATAAAATAGTAATTTTCCATACACCATATGATCTGATACCTGCTATACAATTCATCAGCAAAAATTATTTCATACTCAGGACAGTGGCCATCCCTATATCATATTGTTCTGCAAAACGGATTAACAGTATCACCTCACCTCGCTAAATAATACCCTCTTGGTGATTTCCCAAACATTGATTGTATCTTCAACTCGTATCAGTTTTAACTTCATGTTTCTTTATTGAAAAGAGTTTTGTTTTTAAATATCAGGATCCAATCATCCAAGAGACGATAGACTTACTATTGAAACTCGATCGATCTGATTTAAAGAAAGTAAAGACAATACTAAAGGAATTTTTATAAAGGAACACGGGACCCACTTTAGGGTCCCGTGTTTATGTTTTTTAAATTTTGGATAGGTTTAATCAGCTAGATTCATTCTTATTTTGCCTAAACAATATTCCACAATTTTACCATCTGGCTTACGCTTCTTACCTTTACTATTTCAGGGATACCAAGTGCTCCATCCAAAAGATCCGAGGCACATCATTAAGCCTCTGTGGTCTTCTCTTTAATTTGCAGACATGATATCAGACATCCTGATCCATTGCCAATCATTCTGGGCGGTCGTAGGTTTAATCTCCCGACTGAGTCTGAATCGCTGTCACGATCCCGCTGATCTCAACATCTTCAAAATCATCATACATTCGAGGTGTTATCCGCTTATGTGTGTGCAATGATTCGGACAGCGCTAGCTGAATCTGTTCCAACTCTTGAGTATACAGGATCGGCCTTATCTTCCAAGTTGCCTCTAGACTTTGACGCTTCATAGCTTCCTTATGCTCGAGCAAGATAAAACATCGCTCCCATATACCCCCGTCATCAAGTAACCCAGCCATACATATCGCCCCTAAAATCGACTGGGATTAACAAATATTGTTAACACACAATAAGGCGCATTCCTAATGGAATTGCGCCTTATTGTGTGTCGTTACTAACTTCCTTTCATTATCCGCACTTACTGTAACCACAGTTGCTACAGGTCTTGCAGCCCTCGATATTGATCAGCGAGGCCGAGCCGCAGGATGGGCACAGGTCGCGTGATGCGGTCGGTGCATTATACCGTTGGTCATTCCCGTGGTCATGTTCATCGGTCTGCTCGTCATGGTGATGAGCTACCGTCGCAGCAACCGGAGCCGGATCATGGTCTCCGCCGAAATGATCGCTCTGCACATGAATTTCCAACGCTTTGGCAACGGCGTCAGCGATGGATTCGACGCGGTTCGGACCGAAGCCGATCGCACCGGAGCCGCCGATTCCCTTCAGGTGCTTGATCAGTAATTCTACCTTCTCGCCATGATCCCCATAGCGGAGGAACAGGGAGCAGACACGACCCAGCGCTTCTGCCATCGCGAATACGTCAGAACCCGCCTTGCCGACATTCAAGAAGATCTCACTCGGAATTCCGTTCAGATCATTAATCGTAATGTAGGCCATACCGAATGGCGTATTGATCTTGTACGTTGCGCCGCGAAGCACTTGTGGACGCTTCTTATATTGTTTATCTTCAACCGATTTCTTTCCAACAGCGATGCTAGTGTTCTTATCATCTGCTGATTCGTCAGTCGGTACAGCATCACTCGTAGCAGGTTCCCTAGCATCCTTGTCTTCCTTCTTCTCGGTCTGCAGGACTTGCACATCACGGCTACCATCGCGATAGATCGTAACCCCTTTACAACCGAGATCGAAGGCAAGTTCATACAAGCGCTTCGTATCTTCGACTGTGAAATCGGACGGGCAGTTCGCCGTCTTGGAGATCGAGCTGTCTACCCAGCGTTGGATCGCCGCTTGCACGCGGATATGATCCTCTGCAGACAAGCTCATCGCTGTCACATAATAATCCGGCAATTCTACACCTGGATGCGCATCCATCCATTCCTGAGCGATGGGCACGAATTGCTCGTCGAAGCCGAGCCGGCTTTGACGATAATATTTGAAAGCGAAATAGGGTTCAATGCCTGTTGATGTACCAACCATCGTACCCGTACTTCCGGTCGGAGCCTGTGTAATCAGGGTTACATTACGTACCCCTTTCTCACGGATCGCCTCTTCCACTTCCGGATATACCTCAGTCATCACCTTCATGAAGCCGCTCTGCAAGTATTTGTCCGCTTCAAATGCAGGGAAAGACCCTTTCTCAGCGGCAATCTCTGCAGATGCCAGATAAGCTTCCTTAGCGATAAAGCCGTACAATTTATCAAGGAATTCCAGCGATTCCGGACTGCCATATCGAATATGAAGCTTGATCATGAGCTCGGCCAGCCCCATCGTTCCCAAACCTACGCGGCGTTCCTTCTTCTGATTCTGCTCATTTTGTTCAAAATGATATGGCGTCTTGGTAATGACATTATCCAGGAAACGCACAGAATAGCGTGTCGTAACCGCCAGTTCATCCCAATTCACATCATGCTTCTCTTCATTATAGAACCTGGACAAATTAATCGCCGACAGGTTACATACGCCCCAGCCAGGCAAACCTTGCTCTCCGCATGGGTTCGTGCAGATAATCGGGTTAAAGTACCAGCTGTTGGACATTTGATTGTAGTATTCCATGAACACGACCCCGGGCTCAGCCGATTTCCAGGCCGATTCGATGATCGTATGCCAGATTTCTCGTGCCTTCACTGTCCGGTAATGTACAACTTTACGTCCGGCAGCTTTCCATTTATCGAGATCGCCATCCCATACTTCGGTGTAATCGTCATCGGTGGTGTCCGGGAAGACCAATTCCCAATCTAAATCCTCTTTGACAGCCTTCATGAAGGCGTTGCTTACGCATACCGACAAGTTCGCGTTCGTGACTTGTCCCATCGTCTGCTTAACCGTTATGAAATCAAGCACATCCGGATGCCAGTCGTTGATCATAAGCATCAAAGCGCCGCGACGGCTGCCTCCTTGCTCAATCAGACCCGTCGTATAGCTGAACAATCCGCCCCAGGATACCGCACCGCTCGATGAACCGTTAACGCCTTTGACTATAGCACGACGAGGACGAAGCGAGCTGAGATTGATTCCGACGCCGCCGCCGCGGGCCATAATCTCCGTCATTTCACTTAAAGTCTCCATAATACCGCCACGGCTATCCTTCGGAGAAGGAATGACATAGCAGTTGAACAGTGTCAACTCATCGCTGGCTCCTGCCCCTGCGGCAATCCGTCCGCCTGGTACGAGCTTCCAATCTTCCAATATACCACGGAACTTCTCCGACCATTCTGCTTGCTTCTCTGGCGTTTCTTCCACCGAAGCCATCGCATTAGCCAGTCGATCCCACATCTCTTCAGGTGTCTTCTCGATATTCAACGTCAGCTTCTCGACATCTGCCTCTACCAACGCACCGCTGCGTGTCTTGACAGTGACCGACTGACCGTCGCGAGCGATCACTTCGCCAACTTCCTTCGTCGGAAATTTAGGATCATCCTTGGTCAAGACGAGAACAACGTCCCCAACCTTGGCATGGCTCGGATCAGGATTCTTCCAAGCATACCGATCCAAGAAGATTTTCTCGCTTAGCCCTTCCAGGCGCTGATTTTGCTTCGTTTTCAAAGAAAACACCCTCCTAATTATTAGAACTGTTCTTCACCTCTCAGCCGGTTCTTGTCCGATTCCATCCGAATCATAAATAATAACGACTGATATAGTGTTAGCCAATTTCAACAAAAACACAAAAAAACAAGCTCAAAAAAGTAATACCGCTTAGCGGAGCTACCGCAGACAAGAATATAGCCGGAATCAAGCAGTAATTACGAGATTGAACCCTATAAACATGGTTCCTGTTATACATTTACACACTTAGAATTGTTACAATAATATGTACAAATCTCAATATGTAGTGTGCTCAATTCATTATACTACACTACATATGGTTGTCACAACGAATTTCATTTTAATTTGGACTATTAAAGCGACACCTTCCTGTCCAAACTTCTGAATGCTCCTAATTCCTATCTATTTTGGCCCAAGTTATATCCTTTTTGTTTTTCGTCCATACTACCTACAGCAACTAGATAACGAAAGCGTTAGACAAAAGGGAGGTTACATCATCATGAACCCTCATCCCCCAAATCCGGACATGAAGCATATGTTAGCCGGTGTTCCCATCGAATTTGAACGGAATTGGTATGAAGATCTTGATACGAGATTAAAAAAGGGCGGCCCCTGGGATGATTGGAGATTGTTCAATCTGGCCACCCAGGCCGAAGCTTCCCTGCTCGTTACCAGTTTTGAAGAAATGCTATGCCTGGGCCATCTTAATCAATTCGACCCGCTTCCGCATCAGATTGACACGGCACAGAAGGTGATGTTCGAGATGCGCGGTAGAGCTATTCTTGCCGATGAGGTTGGCCTGGGCAAGACGATCGAAGCTGGACTGATTCTGAAAGAATATATCATTCGCGGACTTGTCAAGAAGGTTCTCATTCTCGTTCCAGCCTCGCTGGTTCTGCAATGGGTGAGAGAATTAAATCAGAAGTTCGGTATCTCGGCTGTAGCCCAGAAGAAAGAACATTCCTGGCATAACGATATTGTCGTCGCTTCAATGGATACTGCCAAGCGCGACCCTCATAAGAAAATTCTGACCGATTATGAATATGATATGGTCATTGTCGATGAAGCCCATAAATTAAAAAACAAAAAATCAACCAACTACCAGTTCATGCTGCAGTTGCGTAAAAAATATTGTCTACTCCTGACCGCTACGCCGATCCAGAACGACCTGAGCGAACTGTTCAATCTGATTACCTTGCTCAAGCCGGGTCAGCTTGGAGGTCAGAACGATTTCGCGGCCAACTTCGTCCTCGACAAACGCGTTGCCAAGAACGAGCAGGCCCTCAAGGGCGAGCTGTCAAAAGTATTGATCCGAAACCGTCGCGGCGAAGGCCAGTTGGACTTCAAGAAGAGGATCGTGCGCAATGTGCATGTCGAGCTCTCCCCCGAGGAGCAGAACCTCTACAATGGCGTTACTTCCTTTATCAAGAACCAATATCGGGCAGCAGGCGGTGATATGGGCAGTATGTTCTCTCTGGTCACCCTACAGAGGGAAGTATGCAGCAGCCGCGATGCCGTCTTCGTCACGCTGGTCAATCTGTCCAAGAAGCTGGCCCCGGATTCTCCACTGCGTGACGATATCTGGGATCTGGTCGGAATTATTAAGACGATTCAAGCGAACAGCAAAGCAGAGAAGACGATGGAACTGATCCGTGAGATGAATGAGAAAGTGATCGTATTTACAGAATATCGGGCGACCCAGGAATATTTATTAAAATATTTCAGCGAACGCAATCTTGTCTCCGTTCCTTACCGCGGCGGTATGAACCGTGGCAAAAAGGACTGGATGATGGATCTGTTCCGCGGCAAGGCACAGGTCATGATTGCCACAGAAGCCGGGGGCGAAGGAATCAACCTGCAATTCTGCCACAATATGATCAACTTCGATCTGCCCTGGAATCCGATGCGGGTCGAGCAGCGGATCGGACGGGTGCATCGGCTCGGTCAGCAAAACGATGTGAATATATACAATTTGTCGACCAAAGGAACAATCGAAGAGCATATCGTGAACCTCCTGCATGAGAAAATCAATCTGTTCGAATCGGTTATCGGCCAGCTTGATGTCATCCTCGAACGGTTCGAGAAGAAGGGCTCGCTCGAGAAGAGCATCTACAAGATTTTGCTGGAATCGAGCAACGATGAGGAACTCGCCAAAGGTGTGGATTCTCTCGGCAACTCACTGAATACGATTAAATCCGAACTGGACCGTGAAACTTCAGAACGGGAGCAGGATGGAAATTTTGAACAGCTGCTTGGAGGATAATTGACATATGACGATGACACAGGAGCAAATACAACAGTATGTCATGACATATCTGGACGCTACAGAATGCCAAATCCTTGAGAAGTCCCCGTATCATGTTACCGTCAAGCTCTCTCCGCAAGCGGATCGTGATCTGACGAATCGCCCCTACTACTGGGGATTCGTGGAGCGTACCGGCGTAGAGCCGGAGACGATGAGCTTCTCGTTTGTATTTGATGCCGAGGCTTATGAGGCGCTGCAGGAGCGGAATGATAGCAAGGACAGTGCGAAGCCCGGCGCAGGCTCAGGACCGTCCCAGCTAGGCTCCACACATAACGCCGGGCAGCCGCCTGCTGCCGGATCGGCAGATGACAGCGTTCTTGGACGCTACTTCGGACCCGTCCGACCCCTTCCGATCCTGGGACCCGGACGGATTCAGAAGGAAGTGCTCACGTTCGGAAGTCCACGGCTCAAGCAAATCTTCATGGCAGCCAGACAAGGAGGACGCTGCGTATATTTATTTGAAGACCCTGGACAACGACAGCGCATGACGCTCTTTCCAGCGTCCTATGAGCCATGGCTCGGAGTCTGCTTCAAGCTGGAGTTTTGCTGCGATATCAAACGGGAGGAGATGCACTTTATGGGCATCTCTCTATTAAGCGGCCGAATGGATGAACTCTTCTCCAACCGGCTGGCGAGTATACAGCTTGTCCCCCGCTTGCCTGAGAATGTCAGTATCGAGCCATCCGAGCTGTCTCTTGCGGAAGGTAGAGATGCCCTCGAACAGAGAATGCACGATAAACTTTCCACCTATGATATGTCTTGGGCAGATGCAGCGGCAATCAGGCTGAGAGAGGAGCTTGAGCTCATTGATGCCTATTATCAACCTCTATTGAACGAATCTGATGAAGAACGTAAGCAGGAGGTTGCTGAACAATATGAAGCAAGGCGCAGTGAAATCCGCTGGCAGTACGAGCCGAGAATTGTCGTATCCGTCATCAACTACGGCATCTTTCACCTACGTTCGCTGCGTTGACGGCGCCAGGGCCAGAAATTGACGCTTCTCGCTAAAAGGTCACAAAAATAGAAGCATTCCGTTTCATGCCTGTTTGACAGGTTGCAACACTCTTTTTGCAGCAGCTTCTGTACAATAGGACAAGCGATATAAATTAATGACAGGGGTGACTCGCGTCTGATGCATGTAAACTTTCGTAAACCGATCTCACTGATGTTGAAAATATTGCTATGTACAGGTATTCTTCTCCCGTCCGGATTCGAAGCTCAGGTATTCATCGCCCGAACGCTGGCCGCACCAACTCAGACCTCCTCTATTCAAGCAGCGGCACCAGTCGGGCTCAGGCAATTTGCCGAAGATACGATCCTTCGTCTCTCAGCTACGAAGCCCTTCGCTCACTGGAAGAACGCCGAAACGGTCATTGAGCCGCTGGGACCAGGAACTCACAGTTGGCTTGTCACCATATGTACTGATGAACAGGGCAAAACCGCTGTAGGCCACTCGACTTCAGGCGGATACCTGATCATTTCCGTGACAGACCGCGATGAATACAAGTTGATCGAATATGGAACAGGCGAAGACTCCATATTCTCGCCATCTGCTCTTCAATCGGGTCTGGACAATATCGGAATTAGGCTCGACTCCAATCCCAACCGTACGGTCGTCCCGCTCTACGCTGGACCTACGCTTGCAGAGTGGGGCATTGGAAGCCGCAGCAAAGAAGGTTTCTCCCATTTTCTAAATGCGCTGAATGGTGAAGATTTACCGGAGACACCGCAGAGCTTCGCCAAGCAGGCTGCCAAATATATACCTCCCGGTTCTGCCGCCGGGAGTCATCATAATTCAGATCTGATGCCAGCTGCCCAGGCGATACAAACGGCAGTCCATTTTGATCCATATGATAATATCATGTGGATGACTAGCAAGGCACTGGATATAAACCCACAATCATTTGAACGAATTATTACTGCCACGAAACGTCTCATATATGTCTCCTCCAGCGGGGACCGCACTTATTCCGTACCGTTGCCTGTATTTGGATATCAGCTGTGGAAGCAATCTTCGGCCGACGCCGACGGATATTCATCCTCCGAAGCTTCCATTTACGTACAGAGCGGAACAACATCCTCACCACGTTGGATAGCCCTCGAAGCCATGCTCGACGCAGGTAAATTCGTGGCTTACTAACCCACCCATCCTCCCCCCTGCCGTGATTTCACTCGGTAGGGGAGGGGTAGAATGCAAACAAGCTGCCAATTCAATCGGCAGCTTGTTTCATTTTCTATAATCTACACATTACGTGAGGATGGGTCTCTTCGATATTCTTTCTGTCGCCATTCCTTACCCTTGACGCGTATACGATGGAACGGAATTTGACGTACCCAGAGCGAGATTGAGAATGGTATCATTCCGAACCAGGTCTGCGACCAGCTCTGTCTGCCGCGAGAACGTTCTCGTCTGACGTCTCTTGGCGTCTCTACATAATCAACTACCCGCTCCGTAATGTATTTCACCAGTTCATCACCCTTGTTGGACATATATTCCACCTCCCTTTTGTAATAGCTATCTAAACGTAGTTTGCTCCATAATCCAGTCAAATAAACTTAGTGCCGAATTTGGCGGAGATGCATTTTTTCGCCCATTTACGCTCAATATAGAAGAAGAAACGGAAATCTTGAAAGGTGAGGTCATGAGAAGAAAACTACCTGTTCTGCTCGCTGCTGCTCTCATGCTCTTCAGTTTATGGGTCGACAGCACCCCGATCTCGGCAGATGTTGATGACTTGAAATACGCCTTTCCCGAACCGGTGATCCTAATCGATGTCGGACACGGCGGAATTGATGGTGGTACTTCCTATGGAGACATCCTTGAGAAGGACATCAATCTTGACATCAGCCGCAGATTGTATATGCTTCTTCGAAGTCACGGGTATCGCACAATTTTGAACCGAACCGGTGATTACGCCCTGAGTGATGAGAACCGATGGTTGAAAAGCCGTTCACGGCATATTCGGGACCTTGCCCAGCGCAAGGAGCTTAGTGAGCAAGTACCCTCTTCAATTGTCGTCAGCATGCATGTCAATTGGGGACGCAACAAAACGCGACGTGGTCCGCTAGTGCTTCATCAGAATGAAGGGCGAAGCGCGTTCCTGGCCACCTCCATTCAGAATTCGCTTGACACGCTATACAATAGCCATCGCTTTCCTCAGGTTGGCGAACCTTTCTATTTGTTAAAGCATGTCGATTCGCCTGCAGTTATTGTAGAAACGGGTTTTATCAGCAATAGAGAAGACCGCGCTATGCTTACTAGCAAACGCGGTCAACAGAAGATTGCTGAGGCGATTTACGCCGGTATAGTTCAATATTTTACGGTAATGTAACCCCGAGTCCCGGATTTCCGGGATTTTCTTTTGCCTGGGCCACCTCCAGCATGCCTACAAAATGAATTCCCCGTTGCTTCATTTCCGGAATTGTTCGTTTCAATGCCTCTGCGGTCTTATGTCCGCCAACCCCGACATGCCCAATCGTGACACAGAGATTCTGCTTTTGAAGCCGTTCCTGAATCTTCCTTAGCTGTCCAGTCACATGACTTACCGAATGAACATCATCGAGAAAAATGTCATTCTGAAGCCGTGGCAGCCCTTTCTCATCACATATCTCACCCACAATCGAATGATAATTCGTCTTGCTATCTACAAAGAAGAGGCCATGTTCCTTGCATACATCCAGAATTACACTCATGATCCGCTTATCACCGGTTATTTTCGAGCCCATATGATTATTGATTCCGACAGCGTAAGGCACATTCTTTATGGCCGCCTCCACCTTCTCCCTAATCTCGGCATCGCTCATATTTGACAGAATCGCACCTGGGCCCAGCCACTCCGGGTTCCCTTGCTTCGGCTCCATCGGCATATGAATAATCACATCATGTCCCTTCTCGTGAGCCATACGGGCATCCTTCTCACTCGTTCTAAGAAATGGCATGACCGCTACGGTGAGCTTCACTGGTAGACTGAGGATCTCTTCCGTTCCTTTCATATCGTTGCCAAAGTCATCAATAATGATCGCTAGTCTCTGTTCTGCACCTGTGCTCGTCTTCAATTCGGATGGAGCCAATCCATTCCTAGACTCCTCATAAATACCAGATGCATAACTGGCTGGTACAGAACTCATCATTACTACCAATGTAAGAGTCATAACGAAACCCCATCTTGCCTTGTTGAACTTCATTTTCCTGCGCCTCCACATTAAAATTTGTCAAATCAACTCTTGCTTCCAGGCTTTGCGCCGGATCCAATAAGTCAGCAGCATATCGATCATGAATAACAACAGCAGAATTGGGCCAGCAATCGTCCATAACCCCGCTATTCCGTCATAAATCCCCTGTACAACCGGATGAATGAACTGTAGAAAAACATACGACAACACTCCCCAGTACAGAGAGAAGCGCAGACATATATAGCCGTCCAGCTGAATGCGATAATCTGAATAGTCCCACCATCTTCGGCCGAACAGCTTGTGCAGCAGCAGACCACTGACATATTCAACGACTGTAGGTATAAGCAGACAGGCGAGCCACAGAATCGGCTTGCTCTGTACAACTTCGGACAGAATTAGCAGAAATAATGGTGCAAATCCGTACATCGGCTTAAACGGACCTTTTAGATACCCTTCCTTCCAGAACACTCCTGTCGTGAACCAGCTGTACACATTCTCAAGCAGAAATCCGCAAAGAGAATATACAAAGAAATAGAACAACCACTCATTAAGCTCCAAATTAACCAGCCTTTCTAAGATGTCCTTATCCGAAATTGACAGCCCTAGATCTATCCTTCCTATTATGACTGTCCATGGCTCATTTATGCGTTCGACAAAAAGCCCGGCATATATGCCGGGCTTCAGGGTTATTTTCATCCACTATTGCAATGGCTCCATATTCAGTACTATTCTTCAAAAGCCTGCTTTGCCAATGCCAGGCCTCCACACAGGCCGGCATTGCTGCCTAATCCTGGCGGAACGATGTAATCGTCTATGTCGGAACTTAGGGCGGAATGCTGTACATATCCATGAAGGAGCTGACTTACCTGCTCACGGATCAACGGGAACAATTGCTTTTGGCCCATGACGCCTCCACCCAGTACAACCTTCTTCGGCGAGAGGATAAGGATATAGTTCATTAGTGCTTGTGCAATATAGTAGCTCTCCATCTCCCAGGCAGGATGATTCTCATCGAGCTCATTTCCCTGTCTGCTCCATCTTGCTTCAATCGCTGGACCTGCCGCGAGTCCTTCCAGACAATCCCGATGAAAAGGACAATGGCCTGAATAGTGGTCATCAGGATGGCGTCTGACTAGAATATGCCCCATTTCAGGATGTACCAATCCATGTATCAGTTTGCCTTCGGCGACGGCTCCTGCTCCGATACCGGTACCGACGGTAATATATAGACAGCTATCTAATCCTCTGGCTGCTCCCCAAGCTGCTTCTCCCAGCGCTGCGGCATTCACATCCGTATCGAAGCCGATCGGTACGTTCAAGCTACATTTAATATGGCCCACCACTTGGTAGTTGCTCCAATTCGGCTTAGGCGTCTTCATCACCGAGCCATATGTATCACTCTGTTTATTCACATCGACCGGGCCGAAGCTGCCAAACCCAATCGCTTGAACTCCTTTATCCTTGAAGAACTCTACCACTCTGTCCAGCGTCTCCATAGGCGTTGTGGTCGGAAAAGATATACGTTCTACAATTTCCCCTTCCTCATTTCCGATTCCGCACACAAACTTTGTTCCTCCACCTTCAATAGATCCTAATCGCATGGTCCTCCCCCGTTCTTATAAATAACTTATGCATGATCAGATATCTGTATTTTAGCAAATACAATGCATGGATTATAGTTAAGCAATTACAAAATCGTGATACCATTCAACGAAATGTAGCACATGTTAGAGTTCAATTGTATAATAAATGAAACTAAGTTTTATATAATGAAACATCGAAAGGGTGATACAAATGCCGATGAATTTTCATGATCCTAACAACAGGAGCTCCTATTCAACCAGAAAAGCCGATGAATCCTGGATGACTCTAATCAAAACAAGTGTTGATGTGAAGAATAAGCAGGTTGCGGACATAGGCTGTGGGGGAGGTATATATACCAAAGCTTTGATCGAATTAGGAGCTGGTCACGTGACCGGTATAGATTTCTCTGATGAAATGCTTATTGCTGCGAGAAAAAATTGCGCTATGCTTCCTAACACGGCTTTTCTAAAAGGCAATGCCTATCATTCCACCCTGCCGGAAGGACAGGTAGATATCGTATTGGAAAGAGCATTAATCCATCATCTGAATGACTTGAATGCTTGTCTCAAAGAAGCTAACCGCATCATGAAAAAAGATGGTGTTCTAATCATCCAAGACAGAACTCCCGAAGATTGCCTGCTTCCTGGAGACGAAAATCACATCAGAGGTTTTTTCTTCGAAAAATATCCGAAGCTAGCGACTAAAGAAGTCTCCCGTCGATATGACTCCGATCAAGTACAACAGGCATTACTTGCAAATGGATTTCGAATAGATCGAATAGTTCCAATTTGGGAAACAAGAAGGAGATATAGTCAGTTTGGGGAGTTAAGAGAGGATTTACTTCTAAGAACTGGACGATCCATCCTTCATGAATTGACTGATGACCAACTTCGAGACCTGATCTCATTCATTCAAGATAAATTAAGCGACCATACTGCACCTATTGTTGAGAAAGATTCATGGACCTTATGGTTTTCTGTCAAAGAATAAATAACCCTTTATTTAAAGCAAACAGGCCCCTTAGCTGCTGTATCAGCAATTAAGGAACCTGTTTTTATGATACTCGGTAAATTATTCGTACTGACTTACTTGCTCCAGCTGTAACTTACGATCTCGGCCGGCTTGATCTTATCAGTCACTTTAGCCTCTACTGGCTCTTCCAGCAGATTGCAGCGCTGTGGAGTAAGCTCGGCGATCGACAAGCGAAGCGGCTGCTCAGCTCCGGTCATGTTGAAGCCTCTCGTCACGATCTCATCTGAATGCTCTTTACGCTTGAATGCAGTCAGTGCAAAGGCATCCCCTTCGATCTTCATATATTGATGATCTGCAGCATATTGTCCGGCATGCTTCGATGTCTGGTAAACACTGAACGGAACCTGGAAGTTCATCGCCTCATGGTAAGTTCTCAGCTTATCCGCTTCATCACCATGGAATGCAATTGCGAATCTAACCGTATGTTCGCCAAGGCATTGTGCTTCAGGTGTCGGGAAGTAGCCCCAGTCGCCAAGCTCGCCTACTGCGCGAAGCAGGGTCAGTGCAATCGTGCCGCGATCCGACAATACTTCGTACTCATTTAATCCAAAGTTCGCAACAGTAACACCATGTTGGTCGTCATGCACATTAACGAACGAGTGCTGATGCTGCGGATTCGTTGGATTTTCCCAAGCCCGATCTACCTTGTTAGGACGCTGTACCACTTCATAGATGCTCTCGGCTTCATGATAATCCGCCTCGATTCCAGTCGGGAACAACACGCGCAAGCGGTGATCCTTCATTTGATTGTTGTACGAAGTCTCGAATTGCAATTGCTTGCTGCCCTTTTGTAGCGTAATCTTGGTTGCAATCTTGAAAATAGCCGTCTCCTTGGAGCGCTGAGCTTGGCGATCGCGGAACTCGATCACGGCCTTCATTTCTTCTTCCAGACGCTCATCGGCGGACACTGGAATTTCCAGTTCCTGCTCTACCAGCACTTCTGCGGCGAAGGCATTTGCCGATTGAACTGTAATTGTCGCCTTTTTACCCGAAGAGAGAATCGCTTGATCTCCTACTGGCTGCTTGAAAATATACTCATTGGCGATATCCCCAACATTCTCAAATACCATCAAGCCTGTGTATTCCTTGCCTGTCTCTTTATTCTGAACATCCAGCGAACCATCCTCTTGAATGGTCACCTTCAGGAATTCATTTTCCAGCAGACGCCCTTGTTCCTTGACAATAGCATCGCCAGCTTGCAAATCTGCGGCTGCACCTTCTACCAATGCGAAGGACTCCCAAGCCATAGCAGGCATTTGCTCCATGAACATACGTACCTTCACATACCGTCCCATATAAGGCTGGCGGAATTTATCCTTAGGAAGATCATAGCCGAAAGTAACACCTTCATCGATAATTTCAGCAGCAACTGTCTTGCCTTGGGCGTTCACAACGGCAAGTTCCGGAAGCTTCGTCTCCTTCAGCTCATAATAGAGCTTGGAAGGCGTCCCTTGTGCAAATGGTTTTCTCGTCCATTCGATCGTTACTTCTGCTACGTCCGTCTTCGCAGAACCAGCCGTATTGAAGATAACGAAAGGCTTCGAGCCTTCAGGGAAAGCGCTGGTGTCGATCTGAGCCATCAACGCCTCAGCCGCTTCATCAGCTACGAATTTGCCCACTTCCTTCGCTTTTTTGAAGCGAGTTACCATCTCCTGGTGAACTTCATCGATGCTGCAGCCACAAATGCTATCATGCGGATGGTTCTGCATCAGCGTCTTCCATGCATAACGCAAAGTGTCATGCGGATACTGTTCGGCAGTTGTATAAGCCATCGTTGCGAGCGGCTCGGCGATATTTTCCAACTGGCGCTCTACTTCGGTGTTCATCTGTTTCAAGTAGACACGGGCCGAAGAAGTGTTGGCCAGTGTGTACCAGCCATCAGTCTCTTGACTTGTCAACTCGCCAGACACCGTACTTAATTCTTGCGGCAAGTCCGCTTTCAACGCAGCGATATATTCCTCGAAGCTGCTATGAACGAACTCAATCTCCGGGTATAGCTCGTTCGCAACACGAATCGCAGCAGACAAATCCTTCTGTACAGGTTGATGGTCACAACCATTCATCATCAGCAAATGACCTGTGGAAGCGTATTGCGATGCATCCGCAAGCTTGCGGTCCCAGAACAGCTTGGCTTCTTCCTTGTCTACCGGAATTTCGTTACCGTTGCTATACCAGTTAGCGAACAACAGGCCGAGAATTTTCGAGCCGTCCGGACCTTCCCACCACATCTCGGAATATTGCGAAGCATATTTCTCATCATTAATAACGACATTGTTGAAGCCCGTCGGCTTCACACCGCGGCCGAAGGCTGCCACATCCAGTCCGGCTTCGCGCATCATTTGCGGTGTCTGGCCCATATTTCCGAACGTATCCGGGAAATAACCGAGTTTGACTGGAGCGCCCCACTTCTTGCTCTCTTCAAAGCCAATTAGCATATTACGTGTATTCGCTTCACTGCTGATCAGGAAATCATCCTGCAAAATATAGAACGGACCGATTTTAAAGCGTCCTTCGCGGATATACTTCTCCAGCAGCGGCTTCTTCTCAGGGCGGACCTGCACATAGTCATCGAGAATAATGGTCTGTCCGTCAAGATGGAAGCTCTTGAATTCCGGATCAGTCTCGAACAGCTCCAGCAAATCATCAACAAGCTGAATCAAGCGCATATGGTGCTGCTCATAAGGCAAATACCATTCACGGTCCCAGTGGCTGTGAGATACAATATATACTTTTTTCATATTCTGATCGTCTCCCTTGTTTGTGCAACCTCTTATTTGTTCAAGAACTACCTCTTAGTTTGATAAAGTTCAAAAAGTCCTGTTTTCAGCACCGAAGCTTATGCTTCCGATGTGCGTTTTTTCAAAACGCTTCAGTAGGATGAAGCTAGGGTCTGAGGAGCGCAGCTGATTCTGATGTCGAAATAATCCATGACTAGTTCACAAAACATCATATTCGCCCAAGAGAACCACTCTCTCGTATATTTCGTCGGATCATTCACGTCAAAGCCTTCATGCATAAGCTTAGTCCCGGCATCACATTCCACCAGCAGATTGAGGATGCGTTCCTTCTCCGCCTTATCCTCAGTCGTCATTCCTTCCATCGCCAGCGCGATGGGCCATACATAATTCTCCGGCGTATGCGAGCTGCCGATTCCCTTCGCATAGCTTCCTTCATAGAAGAACGGATTCTCGGCACTCAGCAATGTCTTACGGGTAGCAAGATACAACGGATCATTGCTGTCGCAGTAGCCCAAGTAAGGGGCAGACAACAGGTTCGGTACGTTCGAATCATCCATAATGCTGTAATTTCCCAGACCGTCAACTTCATAAGCGTACACCGTCTCACCGCCCGCATTGGATACCTTGGCATGCTTCTGCAAGCCTTGTTCAATATCCTCACGCAGCTTGGTGATCCGTGCGATCAAGGAGTCGTCCTTCAGGATATCCTGGTAAATTTCCCGCAAATAATCAAGGACAACAACAGCGAACATATTGGATGGAACGAGGTAGCCGTAACGGCAAGCATCATCGCTCGGACGGAAGCCAGACCAGGTCATGCCGGTAGGTGCAACTGGCGACCCTTTGCCGTCTCTGACAAGCGTATCCTCGAGGCGAGTTGTATCACGTACGAAGGAGTATGGCGAGCGGTTATGATCCTGCTCAGTCTCCCATACTTCCAAGACGCTCCGTACCGCTTGCTGGAATGTATCATTGAACTGCGCTGTACGTCCAGTCGACTTCCACAACAGATAACTAAGCTGGAGCGGATAACAGAGCGAGTCGATCTCATACTTGCGCTCCCAGATCCATGGCGTCATTTCCGTATGGTCTGTCTGATGCCCGGCATGATTTCCCTCTTCATTAAAAGCATTGGCATATGGGTCCATGTTGATATATTGCAATTGACGCTCGACTAGGCCAGCGATCATCTCTTCAAGATCGGCATCCTGCTTGGCGATGACAAGATAAGGTCTTACCTGGGCTGTTGAATCCCGCAGCCACATTGCCGGAATATCCCCGGTCAATAGGAAGGTCGTACCGTCTGGCTGACGCTTAACTGTCGTTAACAGCGTATTGGCGAAGCAGGCGTTGAAGTTCTCGGCCCAACGGGCATGCTCCTGGCCGCATAGCTCTGTAATTTGATCCATAAAGCTCTTGACCGATGCAGGAATTTCATTGTATCCCAAAATATTGGCCTCCTTAGTCTCTATCAAATCATCATTTCATATCCCTGATACGGGTAGTTGATATATCAAATTATCTTCAATGTCTATTTTATGATATACCATACCATTTGTCTAGCATGTACATCTTTTATTTTATAGCTGTTTAAAGTGGTTATACTACTACAGTATCGGCCTATGTATTGCTGAAAAGCCTGTTCTATCGTATATTCTACATAATAACTGCATTTTTGTACGCTAACATATTCCTGATTGACATATCAAGCAAATAAATGATATACCAAATTTAGTGAGGAGAAAAATATGGAACAGATTCCACTATATCAACATATCGTCAACACATTAAAAGCGAGGATCGCATCTGGGGAACTTCAGCCTGGGGACCAACTCCCTACCGAAGCGGAGCTCTCCAAAGAGTTCAAAGTGAGCCGGATTACGTCCAAACGGGCACTGACCGAGCTGGAAAATGCCAATTTGATCTACCGGGTACAGGGTAAAGGCAGCTTCGTCCATGCTGACCTACCTCCTCTCCGCCCTCTGCCCCGGATCGGCAAAGAAATTTTGTTCATTCTGCCATTCACCCATAACCCGGGACTCGGTGATTATGAGAAAGGGATTAATGAATATTTAGCGACGACCGATTATACGCTGAATATCCAATCCAACACAGTGATCGGGCAACGCAGGCTGCTGGAGACGGCGCTCCACAACAACAATTCAGGTCTGATCATTTATCCGGTAAGCAGCAGCGAGGATCTCGGCATTTTGTACCAATATTATCAGTCGAAGTTTCCACTGGTTACGATGGATAAGATCATCGACGGTATTTCGTTCCCATACGTTGTCTCCGACAATTTTGACGGCGGATATCAAGCCTGCAAGCATCTGATTGAGAATAATCATAAAAGAATCGCCTTTCTCTCCTCTTCCAGGGTCGAGAAGTCCTCATCCATCCGAGAGCGTTACTTCGGTTATTTGCAAGCGCTCTACGACAACAGTCTGATCGATTATAGCGTGAATGATCTAACGGAGCGTTATTTATCCCATGAGGATGATAACGGCAAGGAGTACTACAAGAAATTCATTCAAGCGGTTATGGACAACGGGATTACGGGGATTGTAGCGGAGAATGATCTGATCGCAATCGAGATTATGCAAATCGCTAAGGATATCGGGCTATCGATACCGGATGATTTCTCGATTATAGGCTTCGACAATATTCATCTTTCCAGCTTCGTTGAACCTAAGCTCACGACGATTTCTCAGGATTTTGCACAAATGGGCTATATGGCTGCAAAGAATCTGATCGGGATGCTCGAAGACCCGCAGCGGCCACAGAACAATGTGATCGTTCCGGTTCAACTGATCCAGCGTCAGACCGTGAAGCGGCTATAAAGGCCTACATCATTCAAAAATTGAAGGAGTGTCTATATGCTGCATTATATTGATACCAGACAAGGCACCAACAACAAGCACTCTTATTCGAATGGGAACACGCTTCCATATACATCAGTCCCGTTCGGTATGAATCATTTTGCCGTTCAGACTAATGATGAGGGAAGCTGGTTCTTTAACCCGCTGGACCGCGTCTTTCAGGGCTTCCGACTTACCCACCAACCAAGTCCTTGGATGGGGGATTTCGCCCATTTTCTAATGACACCTATTGCAGATGATAAGATAAGAGGCACCGTCTTCACCTGCCAGAGCTCTTACCGGCCGGAAGAAGCGGTATTCAGACCGAACTACGTCAGAGTGAAGCAACAGCGCTACAATATTACGAGTGAACTCGTTCCGACTTGCTACGGGGCTGCACTGCGTATCCAGTATAATTCCCGCCGTCAGGCCGGGCTTGTATTGAACGTGAAGAACATCAGCGAATGGCATATTGATGCCGCTAACCGCAGACTCACCGGCCATGTCAGCAATTTTGCCGGCTGCCATGACGATCAATTCCGCATGTACGTAGCAATGAGCTTCAATAAAGAGATCGATCTAAGCACCTCCGGCTACTACGATGAAGAGGGCAAGCTCTATAGCGAAGCATCAGTCAGCGGCAAGGACCGCCATTTTGTTATCCGCTTCAAGGACTGTGAGACTGATTCCCTTGATGTCAAGCTGGCGACTTCTTTTATTAGCGGTGAGCAAGCTGATCTTAACCTGGAGCGAGAACTGAATCTGTCGATCGACGAGTTAAAGGAGCAAGGCGCACAGGCCTGGAACCGCTATTTGAGCAAAATTCAGGTGTCGCACTCCAATGAAGAGTATCTTCGCACCTTCTACACTTGCCTGTATCGCATGTTCTTGTTCCCGCAGAAATTTTACGAGCTTGATGCCAATATGGAACCGGTTCATTATGATACAACAGCAAGAGCGGTGAAGAAGGGTGTTCTGTATACGAATAACGGCTTCTGGGATACTTACAAGACGGTCTATCCACTCTACTCCATCATTGCTCCACAGGAATATGAAGAGATGCTGGAAGGCTATCTGAACTCTTACCGGGAAGCTGGTTTCCTGCCGAAATGGCTGTCCCCGGATGAGCGCGGACTGATGCCGGGCACCTTGATCGACGCTGTTATCGCGGATGCCGCAGCCAAGGGAATCGGATTGAACATGATGCCTGAGCTATTGGAAGCGATGCTGAAGGCGGCGACGACCCAGAGCGAGCAGACCTGCTACGGTCGCCAAGGCACACTGGACTATATTAAATACGGCTATGTTCCAAGCAACTATCATGAGAGCGTTAACCATACGCTGGACTATGCTTATAGTGATTATTGCATCAGCCGTGTCGCCGAATTGCTGGGCAAGTCAGATATCGCTGACAAATACCGCGAGAGCGCGTTGAATTACCGTAATATCTTTGATTCCGAGATCGGCTTCATGCGGGCAAAAGATCAGAACGGACAATTCCGTCCAGACTTCAACGATACGAGCTGGGGACGAGACTATGCCGAAGGAAGCGCCTGGCAGAACGGCTTCGCTGTATTCCAGGATTTCCAAGGGCTGATCGATGCCTATGGTTCGAAGGAACGCTTCTTCGATAAGATCACAGAACTATGTAATAAAGCACCGGATTTTGATGTGCTAGGCTACGGCTTCGAAATTCATGAGATGAGTGAAATGGCAGCCATCGACTTTGGGCAAGTGGCCATCTCCAATCAGCCAAGCTTCCACATTCCATATCTGTTCAACTATGTTGGACAGCCTGCCTCATCGCAGGTTGTGATCAAACAGATCGTAACGAATCTGTTCAACAGCGGCTTTAATGGATATCCTGGCGACGAGGATAACGGCAGTATGGCCGGCTGGTATGTATTCAGCTCCATGGGCTTCTACCCAGTATCCCCTGGCAGCAACGAGTATGTGCTTGGTATCCCTTTATTCGATCAGGTAACGATTGAGCTGCCTAACGGCAAGCAGATGCAAATCCGTACAGATAACAATAATCCGCAGTCCAACTTCGTATCCAGCGTCAAGCTGGCTGGACAGGATTACACCAAGCTATTTATTACTCACGAAGATATTTTGGAAGGCAAGACACTCGACTTCCGTCTCGGCTTAGCTCCAACTTACCGCGACTACAAGCCAGAAGAGCTTCCTTTCTCGATCTCAAAATAACGACAAACAGGGACAAACTGAGAAAATCAGCCTGTCCCTGTTTTATTAAGGCAATCTACAGCGTTCTGCAGCATCTGCTGTAACGCCCCCCAACGAAGCCCCTGGCGCGGCCTGTCCCAATTCTAACGAAACTGACAATCGCTATTTGCTCAAAATAACGCCTTTTCATTTTCTAACGAAACGTGGTATCGTTATTTGCTCCATATCCCGCAGATTGGCCACGTGTGTGCCTCCACTTGTGACTTCACATGACGCTGGTAACCACAGAACTGCAAGAAATGTGACCTATTTCTAGCGATTCACTCTTTCCCCGCTAACGTCTTTCTATATTTCAACGGTGAAAGGCCGGTCGCCTCTTTGAATAGATGATGGAAAGTCTTCACACTGCCGAAGCCTGAAGCTTCAGCGACGTCAGCCATCGAGCCTTCCTCGGTTAGAAGCAGCCATTTCGCCTTATTCAAGCGGTATTCATTCAGAAACGTAATGAAATTCTTCCCGGTATTCTTCTTGAACAGCCTGCTGAAATAGAAAGGATCAAAGCCCATATATTCAGCCACTTCCTTCAGCGTCACCGATTCCTGATAATGCTCCTCAACATAGGAGAAGACCCGCTCCAGCTGCTCCAGTGTCTCACGAGACTGGATATTTCCGTTGCTGGCGTACTCGGCCATTTCATTACGAGGAATGTCTCTGAAAATCATCGGCAGCATCTCAAATAACCGCGCCTTCACCATATACATGTAGCCTTCCCGTCGTGAGACATTCTCCTCGTGCATGTCCTCCACCAGGGCACGCATACGCTCCATCACATGCTCAGGCCATTTCCAACTCGAATGCTCCATTTTCATAAAGGAATCACTAATTGATTTCTTCCGCTCTGCATCGGTAGACGAATCATAGAACAAGCTCAGATCAAATTGAATGACGATCCGCTCACCCTCCGGAGCAGCCAGGAAATAATGGACGTCCCCGCCGGCAATGAACTGAATCTGTCCGGCATGCATTCGAATTGGAACATCGTTAATTCCCAGCTCCAGGCTGCCCTTCGTCACATATATAATTTCTATTTCTTTGTGCCAATGCGGATAACATAACCCTGCACCAGAGTTAACAAAGCTCTTGAAAGAAAAATCCTTATTCAACTCTGGTAGTTCCAAATAAATACTCACAATCATCCCTCGTAGTCTTCGGTTGTCTTATCTCATTGACTATATTAGACAATCTGATATAGGTTGTAAACCTGTGCAAAAAGGACGGGCCACCCGTTATCCACACGAGGCCCGTCCTTCATTTTCTTCTATTATAGAGGCTTGGTACTACTCTCTCACTAATTCTTCTTGCTGATCTGCTCCAATGCATCGGAATGACCGTAGACC
Organism: Paenibacillus motobuensis; assembly: GCF_039521865.1. NCBI lineage: Bacteria > Bacillati > Bacillota > Bacilli > Caryophanales > Paenibacillaceae > Paenibacillus > Paenibacillus motobuensis. The sequence goes on from NZ_BAAACX010000004.1 coordinate 156,553, forward strand.
GGATAATCACGTTTCACAGGTTTACACCAACGAACTCCGTTAATGATAACCTTCTGAATATCTGGGTGGTAATACGTCGGATGTGTCTCATGACCTGGCTGGAAGTAGAAAATCTTCCCGTTGCCGCGGCGATAAGTCGAACCGCTCGGGAATACATTACCGCCTTCAAACCAGCCGACAAAGATCAGCTCATCTGGCGCCGGCACATCGAAATGAGTACCATACATTTCTTCCTGTTCCAGTTCGATATATTCTCCAATGCCTTCCGCAATTGGATGGCTCGGATCCATAACCCACAGACGCTCACGCTCATTCGCTTCGCGCCATTTCAAGTCGCAGCTCGTGCCCATCAGCTTGATGAAGATTTTCGACATATGCGCGGAGTGCAGTACGACAAGTCCCATTCCGCGCAGGACATGGCGATGTACCCGTTCTACAATTTCATCGCTTACTTCTTGATGGGCGACATGTCCCCACCAGATCAATACGTCGGTATCGTTAAGCACTTCCTCAGTCAGGCCGTGCTCAGGCTCATCCAATGTTGCCGTCTTCACATCCATACCCGCTTCCTTCAAGAAGCTGGCCAGTTGTCCGTGAATTCCTTCCGGGTATACCTCACGGACCTTAGCGTCCGTCTGCTCATGACGATATTCATTCCATACCGTTACTCTAGTCATATTCGTACTCCTCCTGCTCATTCAGCCCAGAATATCTCTTCTATATATGTCTATCATACAAAACGCCCAGGCTGTTTTCTTCCTACGCTTTGTTCTATTATTCCTGAATTTTGTCTTCCAGATTTTTGCTGATCCAGCAGGAAATTTCGATCTCAGAATCACTAGTATAATATGATCACCACAGCACGCTTAGTATGGATTCCAACCCATGATATCAAGCAATAGCCAGACTGCTGTTAACCATACGAAAATGGCTGAGCATTTATTAATTATAACGAGCATTCTTCCCGTTCCATCCAGCTGCTTCAATATGCGCCCGGCAACAGTCAAGGCGAGGAACCAGCACCATGATACCAAGATACAAGCAGCAGTGAACCATATCTTGTCAGCCGCTGTATAACGAAGCGCACTCGTTCCAATCACGCCGATGGTGTCAAGAATGGCATGGGGATTTAATAGCGAGACCGAGAGTGCGAAGACGATCTGTTCTTTTATAGACAGTCCGATGCGATTTTGACTGTGTCCTGTCCCTTCCTTCGCTCTCCACATGGAATAACCCATATAACTAAGAAATAAAGCCCCACCACACATCATAAGAGTCCGAAGCCATTCGATCTCTCCAACCATAACCGATAGACCAAGCACAGCAAGTAAAATAAGTAAGGTATCGCTAACCGCCGCAGTGATCGCCGCTGGCAGTGCTCTGCGGAACTCCGGCTGCTCTGCACCCTGAGTAAATACGAAGATGTTCTGAACGCCAAGCGGCAAAATAAGACCGAAGGCGAGCACCATTCCATGTATGAAAGCCTGCAATATTCATTTCCTCCATCCTTTTTCTTTCTATTATAAATATGGTATACATAATAGGAACGACCAATTGGACGGCATAAAAACCAACCAATCTGAAGAATGGAGTTGCAAAGCCTATGGAATGGAAGCCAAACCGACACTCTCATCTAACCATACACCAGCAGATCGTAAATTGGATCAAGCAACGCATTCAGAGCGGAGAATGGCCGATCCATACAAAGCTCCCTACACAGAGAAAACTGGCCGCAGATATGGGAGTGAACCGCAGCACCATCGTTAATGCGATCGAAGAACTGGTGGCCGACGGGATATTATCAACGAGAGTCGGCGATGGAACCTATGTATCGAACAATAGCTGGAATGTTCTGATCAAGGACAAACATCCGGATTGGGAGAAGCATATCTCCTCCAGCATCTATGAACCGAATTTCCAGACGATCCAGCTTATTAATGAATATGAGCAGCGGGAGGATATCATCCGGCTAGGAACCGGTGAGCTATCCCCAGACCTGCTGCCAACGGCTGTACTACAGCGTTCTCTGGAGAACGTCCCGCTTACCGCCCGGGATATTGGTTACTCTGAACCGAAGGGGAACAAAGAGCTGCGTTATGCTCTCAGCCGATATGCCACCAAGAGAGGGATTCACGCCACACCAGATAGTATCATGATCGTATCGGGCGCGTTGCAGGCTCTACAGTTGATTTCGCTAGGTTTGCTGGAGCCGGGTTCGACCATTTTTCAGGAATCTCCTTCTTATTTGAATTCGGTCCGTCCTTTTCAGTCTGCCGGAATGAGAATCATCTCCTTGGACAAGGAGAATCGGGATAATAGACTGCTGGATCAGATCATATCCATGAAAGGCAAAAAGCAGTCCCTATTCTATACTGTTCCGACATTGCATAATCCAACTGGTTCAATTATGAGCCTGGATGAGCGCCGGAAGCTCCTGCAAATATGCGCTTCCCAGCAAATTCCCATCATCGAAGATGATGTGTATCACGAGCTGGCGTTTGGTGAAATTCCGCCGTCACTCAAATCTCTGGATTCCGACGGTCAAGTACTCTATATCGGCAGCATGTCCAAGACATTAAGCCCCGGCCTTCGTATCGGCTGGGTGATCGGCCCAGAGCCAGTCATCGACAGGCTGGCGGATATTAAGATGCAAACGGATTACGGGTCAAGCGCATTTTCTCAGCAAATCGCCAGGTATTGGCTTGAATCGGGGCTTTATGAGGAGCATATCAACCAGCTTCGGGAACATCTTAAACGAAGAGCCGATTTCGTCGAGGAGATTTTACAGCGTCGTTATAACAGCATAGCGACTTGGAATAAGCCAGCAGGCGGATTTTACATTTGGCTTCGTCTCTACGAACCGCTCGTGAACAAAGCCCTGTTTCTCAAGCTGATTAAGCAAAATGTACTTATCAATCCGGGCTATATCTACGACGCCAAAGATTTTTATCATATCCGACTCTCTTACGCATACGCCAGCTTCGAACAGTTGGAAACAGGTCTGAACATTTTATATGAGTGCATTGCAGAAGCAAATTCATAATTCAACGAATCACTATACATTCTTTTGGCACTGCCCCTTCTTGAATCCAACTCTTAACCATTTGATTAAAGAAGTCGGGCATGGCCATAGGAACACCGTGTCCCATTTCAGGGATGATAACACCGGTGCAATTGGAGTTAGCTTCAACAAGATCTTTTGCAGACTTTTTCATAATCGCTTTTTCTTTAGCGCCAACCGTTACTAGGATCTTTCCATGCGCTTCTCTAAAACTCTGGGGTATTCCAAACGACATGTTCTCGTCTAATACGCTTAACAGAGTGGCAAGCTTCATTTGACAGCTCTCTTCATAGTATTTCTGAAATTGCTCTTCAGTTATATACAATGTCTTAGCTTGCAACCTAGCGAAGAGCTTATTTCTGATTAATGGATATGATAATCTAATCGTAGGTTGAATGAGTTTGCGGCCAAAGGGACTTGGTCTGACCAGAGCGCTATTTATGATAGCAGCATCGACCAAATCCGGTTTCAAGCTTAATATTTGAATAATGACTTGAGCGCCTAAAGAAAACCCAATCAAGATAACCTTACACCCCGCGGGCTTTCCCGCTACTTTTTCCTCAATAAACTCAATGAATCTTTCCGCACTGTCACGAATAGAGAATAGAATGTCACCATGGCTCTCCCCATGTCCGGGCAACTCTGGGACGATGCAATGGTAGTGAGAGAAGGATTGAATCTGGTTATCCCACATCCAGCCGCTCACTCCTCCACCATGCAAAAATAGCAGCAGAGAAGCATTCTGATCACCATATTCTTTATAATTCATCTTTAGACGCCTCCCTGCTTAATTTGGATTTTGCAGCGCTATTAAAGCTGGCCTAAGCAAACCTCTATTAAAGTGAGAAGCAGCGTGCCCTAATATTGTTCGCCAGTTGTTCAGGAGCTTCGCTCTCCAATACGATTTTATCGAATTCAGCCCCTTCGAGGTTGAGAATAACAACTTTATGAGCATCGTGATAGGATAGGAAGTATTTCTCCCCATGGATAACAAAGCTTCCGGCCTTATAACTCATTGTCGTAATCCCTGCTCTTTTTACCGCCGTCCAGGGGAACTCGAAATTGCCCGGTTGTACGTCCACGATTGAAGTATAAGGGATCCTAATCTCCTTTTTTAAAATGGCAGCCACTTCCAATCCTGAAATGTTTACGATCAATTCACGATCACCTAAGACAACTTGCATACTCATATTATCTCCTCCTCTTTACGGTTGCTCAAATTTTTGCGGAATGAACATGCCGGCAAAGAGACGCGTCTTCCGCTCAGGCGAAGGGTTGTTATCCAGTACTTTCTCTAGGCATTGGTTAATGGATTGAACCAACTCTATAAATTCTTCGTCACTCACATGAATCGGTGTAGACCAGTATCCAAACCCTTCTTCTTTGTACTTCTTGGGCGGCGTATTCGCCAGATACGTGGTCGCCAGTTGCAGCAAATTACCATGAAATACGGAAAAATAACGGATGTGATCTTCATTTGAAGTCGATTCGATTTCAGTTTCAGGAATCTTCAGGTTGTCTTCTCTAACCGAAAATAACCGCTCCTCCGTCCCTTTAACTTTTTGTGTGTCAGCAACCACGATTAAATCGGCCTTAAGCAGAAGATTAACATGCCGGTATAATGTGGCCTGAGGAACATCGCCAAGTACGTCGGTCAGTTGGGCAATCGTTAACGGTTTACCTAGCAGCAATTGTTGTACAATGCGCATACGCACGGGATGAAGTAGTAAATCTGCCTTTTTAGTCATTGTCTTGCCCCTCAAATTATTATTATCATTTTATAAAATGATAATAACATTATATTCCGAGATCGTAAATGGACCGGTTTTAGTTCATCAGCCATTTATGTAATAATGGTCGTAACCTATGTACATTGGGGTGAGAGACATGGTCAGACGGAGATAGATAGCCTCCTGAAATGGATTTGTTTATTGTTTTAGGAGGCTATCTTAATTTATAGGAGATGTATGTATATGAGACAAAATAAATACGATGACGTAAATTTCTTTTCTGCCTATGGGAAAATGCTCCGCTCTGTAAAAGGACTTGAAGGGGCGGGTGAATGGCATGTATTTAAAAAAATGTTGCCTGGACTGCAAAATAAAAAGGTGCTTGACTTAGGTTGCGGCTTCGGTTGGCATTGCCGTTATGCTCGTGAACAACAAGCAAGCTCTGTGATCGGAGTAGATATATCTGCGAAAATGCTGCAAAAAGCCCGTGAAATGACGGATGACCCTGCGATTTCTTACATGAATATGCCCATCGAAGATATGAACTTCTCCGCTTCGCAATTTGATGTTGTCATTAGTTCTTTGGCTTTTCATTATATTGAGTCCTTTGAAGCGCTCTGCAGCAAAGTTTATGCTTGTCTCAAACCGGGAGGTTCTTTTGTGTTTTCTGTGGAACATCCTATCTTCACTTCTCGGAACGAGCAGGATTGGTATTACGATGACCAGGGGAATCGTCTTCATTGGCCCGTGGATCGTTACCAATTCGAGGGTCAGCGGAACACCACATTTCTGAATGAAGATGTTATCAAATATCATCGAACGATTTCGACCTATATGAATGACTTGATTCATGCCGGATTTATATTAAGGGAGGTCCAGGAGCCTGTTCCTTCTGAAGAAATGTTAAGGACTATTCCCGATATGAAGGATGAACTCCGGAGACCGATGTTCCTTATTATTTCGGCTGAGAAATAAGCCGCGTTACACACAAAGGGAAGCCCGAATCAGGGCTCCCCTTCTTAATCTTAGATCCCGTTTCTAACGAAACAGGGGATCGCTATTTGCGCCAAAAAGCGCCGCTGAGAATTTTAACGAAACTGGGGATCGTTATTTCCCCACTTGAATAGCTTTTTGATCGAATGGATCACAAATAGCGTTATGGTGTTTCGTTAGAGCTCCAGATCCAAGTGATCACTACAGCTTGCTGCCTACACTTCTCAGGAAATACTTCAGCGTGTCCTCTCTTTGCGGCAAGAGGGCCTTTACCTTCTGCTCGGAATGCGCCAGCAGATCAGAGAGCTGCAGCTCCAGCAATGGCAGCACCAGGTCAATACCTATTTTCTCGGTAATATCGTCCATGCTCTCTTGACCTGGGAACAATTCAGTATCATGGTATTTGACTAGCATACCGACCTCCCGCCGAATCGTATCGTCGAAGCCTAGGCGCTGCAGGATGAAGTCTCCCAGAATAACGCTGATCTCTTCATGCCCCTTGAAGCTATCCACCCCATCCCGTGTAACCTTGGTATACGGCTTGCCGATATCATGGAACAATGCCGCTAGCTTCAGAGCAAGATCCTTCCTCACTCCATCTACAACCTCGTAAGTATGAAGAAGTACAGGCAGACGATGCGCCGGCATATGCTGCTCACAATCTTTGCAGACAATGAGTTCTGGAATGATCGACAGCAATTCCTCCTCTGCCGAGGCAATGTTCTCATTCGTCAGCAGAATGGTCTCTAAACGTTCTCTTAAGCTATTTTCCAATCTCTCCAACCCCTTTTCATGCTTTAAAAAATCTATAGTTGTCTACTGTTTTCTCTGTACAATGTCCTGCTTCGTCTCATTCACGATCAACTGAAAAACATCTGGACGGCTATAATGCCCAACCGAATCGAAGTCAAATCGGCTTTGTACGATCTCGGACAAATCCAGTGTCGCCACGAGAATGCCCTCCTGGTTGTAAAGCGGCTCTATGATGTAGTCCCCTAACTGCCCCACAATCGCACTTCCCCCTTTACTAAGCACCTCGGGATCCTGCTCGATATCTGGATAATAGGCCAGATCCGCGGGATAGGATTCCTTGGTTGCGAACTGATTGCAGGAGAGGACAAAACAGCGGCCTTCGCAGGCAATATGGCGAATCGTCGACTGCCATGAATCCCGTGCATCCGCCGTCGGGGCTATATAGATATCAATCCCCTGCGCATACATCGCTGTCCGGGCCAACGGCATATAATTCTCCCAGCAGATTAGCCCTCCTACTCTGCCAAAGGGAGTGTCGATCACGGTCAACGTGCTCCCGTCACCTTGCCCCCATAATAGTCGCTCGGAACCGGTTGGAACCAGCTTGCGGTGCTTGCCCAGCAGCTCCCCGTCAGGCCCGATATAGATCATCGTATTGAATAAAGTGCCTGTACTGAACTCCTGATCGCGCTCCACAACACCGATGACAAGATGAACCCCCAATTCCTTAGCCAAATCTCCGATCTGCTTCGTCTCATCCCCTGGAACATCGATGGCGCTAGACCAATAACGTTCCCAATCCTTTCGCCCATCAGGTGTACGGCTTCCGACACGTGCTCCGAAGCTCAGACCCCGCGGGTATCCTGGCAGGAACACTTCAGGGAAGACGATGAGCTCCGCTCCCTGTTCAGCTGCTTCCTTCGTCATCGTAGATATCTTGTCCATGGCCGACTGCTTATCGAACAAGATCGGTGCGGCTTGAATGACTGCTACTTTCACATGCCGATTTCTCACTTTATCATCCCTCTCTATGATCCATTCCAACAATACATGGACGTATCTTATCGAACCCTGAACCTTATCATAAAAGAGAGTGGACTAAAATAAACCATCCAATAGAGCATAAATTGTAACCATCCACTTTTATGTTTGTGCAGCCATCCATTCATTTATAAATTGAATGTACTTATTTATTTGGCCTATTCAATCAAAATGTTATAGTTATACTAACCTATTTATTTACCAGAAGGAGATTACTGATGGCAACCATTGAAGACTTTTTAAAACTTGATATCCGAATCGGTACAATTGTGGAAGCAGAGCACTTCCCGGAAGCGCGTCAACCAGCCATTAAAATGAAAATTGATTTTGGAGAGTTTGGCATCAAAAGTTCAAGCGCCCAAATTACGAGGAGATATGCACCTGAATCAATCATAGGTCGCCAAGTCGTAGCTGTCGTCAACTTTCCTCCAAGGAGGGTAGCGGGGTTTAAATCGGAGGTGCTTGTTATAGGCGGTGTTCCGGAGGATGGTGATGTGATCCTGCTCAAACCTGATCACGAGGTTCCAAATGGAACACCAGTTTCATAAGAACAATTTCAACCTCCAACGCGATCCTTTTTTATGTCATTTGCATGATATACCAACCAATTTATCACTTCAGAACCCATCCATGTTCAATGAATCGCAAAACAATTGTCAAGGTTGTGATAAAAACAGCCCCTGCAATTCAAAAGATCAGTGGTATGATAAAAATCACAATAAGCCAAGATTCACAAACTGAAGGTGATAAAACATGTGGAAACCCGACCGTCAGAGCAAAAAACCGCTCTATGAACAAATTGCCGATCATCTGGAGAAGAGAATCGCCTATAGCGAGTTCCCTCCAGGCAGCCTGCTTCCGTCCGAACGGAAACTGGCCGAGCAGCTCGGCGTGAATCGCAGCACCGTGATCCTCGCGTTCGCCGAACTGAGATCGATGGGGATTATTGAGAGCCGCACGGGCAGCGGAACACGGGTAAGCCGAACTAAATGGGGCGCCACACCTAAGCATACGCCGAATTGGAACCGATATGCTGAGGGCGGGAGCTTCCTGCCTAATTTGCCTTTTCTACGTAAAATACGGGATGCGCTGAGTCAAGACCCTTCCCTGATCGACTTTGCGAGCGGTGAATTAGCGGCGGATTTAGCCCCGCTTGATGAAATTGCAGCCCTGATGCGGGAGCATCATTACACCTCATATCTGGGTTATGATAACCCACAGGGATATATACCGCTTAGACAATCCCTGGTCGATTATTTGCAGAAGTACCGGGGAATTCAGACGACGGAATCGTCGATCATGATTACCTCGGGTTCTCAGCAATCCCTATATCTGATCACGCAATGCCTGCTGTCCCCCGGAGACGCAGTAGCGATTGAGGATCCATCCTACTGTTACTCTCTGCCAATGTTCCAATCGGCAGGACTCCGTCTGTTCCGGCTGCCTATCGACCAGTACGGCGTCCACCCTGAAGACATAAGGGAGTTATACAAGAAGCATCGGATCAAAATGGTGTTCCTGAATCCGAACTTTCAGAATCCGACGGGTGCGGTCATCAGCAGTGAACGTCGCGAGCAATTGTTCTCTGTCGCCAGTGAACTTGGGCTTCCGATTGTAGAGGATGACCCGTTCAGCCTAACGGCATTTGAAGGAACTGCGCCTGCGCCGCTCAAATCGATGGATTCGAACGGCAACATTCTTTACATCGGCTCTTTCTCCAAAATTGCCGCTTCCGGCCTAAGGATCGGCTGGATGGTAGCTCCGAATTCGATCGTGCAGAGATTGGCCGATGCCAGACAGCAGATGGACTTCGGCTTGAGTGTCATCCCGCAGCAGGTTGCGGCTCAATTTATAAAATCGGACGATTTCCAGCCCCATCTGGATCGTCTGCAAATCCAGCTCCAATTCAAGCGGGACTTGCTCATCGAGTCTCTGCGGAGAGAGCTGGGCGACCAGATTTCATTCGTCACTCCGCAAGGCGGCCTGCATTTATGGTGCATGCTTACCCCTAAGGTACCCGACGGCAAACTGCTGGATGAAGCGATCCGAAGGGGCGTCGTCTTTGTGCCCGGCAGTGTCTACGGTTCGGATTCCGGCTTCGTCCGCTTTACATATGCCAGAGCGAAGACCGAGGAGATCGAGAGCGGCATCGCTAAATTCGCTGAGGCGCTGCGCATCTTGACAGATTAAGCAGCAGCAATACTAGCAGGTCCGCATAAAACAACCGCCAGACTCAATGGATGGATTGAGCTTGGAGGTTGTTTTATTTCGAGCGATGGTGCTTATAGGACAGGATTGCCTGATCTGATAGAATACAGAACAATATAGTGCCCAGTACATTGTGAAGAAGACTCGCGAACAGAAATAAATCTGGATTGCCTGCAACTACTCCAAGCAGCGCGCCACTGCCGATTTGAGCGATGACCAGAATAAGAGCACAAAGTGTGACTGGCCGAAGCCCAGCCCTTGCAGCCTGTTCCTTCCATCTAGCACAGCGGGCAAGAGCATAGAATCCAATGATAAGCAAGAGCAAGATCAGAGCAGCAACGCGATGCGCGAACACGATTCCCGCAGGACCGGATAAATCCGGGATCAGTTGACCATTACAGAGCGGCCATCCCTTACAGCCTCCCCCGGCCTGCTTATGTCGTATATAAGCCCCAAGATACACTACACCGTAACAGAAGAGCCAGATTCCCCATGCCATTAAATAACCAATCGCAGGGAGTTGCCGTGAGAAGCTCTGCCTCTCTATTCTCTTCATCCGATAGCTCCATAAGACAAGCAGCATACTGCAGGCTACCGCTAACAATGATATTCCAAAATGAAGCGCCATAATGGCCGGTTGCTGTGGCCATATAACGGCTGCTGCTCCCATCAAGGCCTGAATGATCGTGAATAGCAGTGTGCCACCTGCATACAGTAATGCTTCAGGATGCCTTAGATAACGCCATGTATATATAAATGTTATGATCACAAGCAAACCTACAACTCCTGTTACCATACGATGCGAATATTCGATCATCGACTCCAGCGTATAAGCTGGTATAAATTTGCCATTGCACAGTGGCCAATCACTTCCACAGCCTCGCCCAGAACCCGTCTTCGTAACTAATGCCCCTGCAAGCAGTACAAGGAACATACCGATGAACATCCCCCATGCCAGCAGGCGGAATGTTCGCCATTTTCGTAAATCCATGCTTGCCACTTCTATCACTTCTTTCGCAGTTTTCGAACAGGCCCTGTGAAGCTATCTTCCACAGCGGCCCCTTGGTCAAACCGATCTTAGCGAATCGAAGCAAGTCCGTAACCCTCCATTCGTCGCCTTTCTATACCATCCAATCTATTTATACCGTTGGAAGTATTAATTGTCCTGAATAATGGCAAATGGATCGGCAATCTATCAATCAAATGGATGTTTACTTGTCTACATAAGAGTAATACATTATAATTTCAAAAAACTGGATAAATCTTCATTAGGAGGGGTGTCTTATCATGGACGACCATAAAGAAGTCAAAGCCCGCAATACTGTACGGAATATTAAGCCTTATACGCCAGGCAAGCCGATCTGGGAGCTGCAACAAGAACTCGGGTTATCCAAAATAATTAAACTTGCCTCGAACGAAAATTCGCTGGGTCCTTCCCCCAAAGCGCTTGAAGCGATCGCTGCCGCACTGCCTGACATCCACCGCTACCCCGATACGAGAGCGTCCAGCCTTCGACATGCGCTTGCTTCCAAGTTGGATTTGGCGCCGGAGCAATTCATTCTGACGAATGGCGGAGATGAATTGATTACGCTGGTGTCGGAAGCCTATCTGGAACCGGAGGATGAGATTATCGTACTCTCTCCATCTTTTAGTGAATACGAATTCGGAGCTCATCTGATGGCAGCACGAATTATTCCCGTCCCTCTTAATGAGCAATATGAAATTGACATCGATGCGCTTCTCGCAGCGGTCTCAGAACGAACCAAGTTGCTATGTATCTGCTCTCCTAACAACCCTACCGGCACTTATTTGCCTGGACCGCTTCTTCAGAAGCTTCTCGATGCTCTGCCCAAGCGGGTTCTTGTCCTGTTCGACGCCGCCTACAATCATTATGTGACAGCCAGCGATTACAGCAGCGGCTTAGAATATGTCCGTGCCGGGTATCCAATAGTCGTCCTGCAAACTTTCTCGAAAATATACGGTTTAGCCGGTCTGCGAGTCGGCTTTGGTGCTGCCAGAGAGGATATCGTTCAGCAGATTCTGAAGGTGAAGGAGCCGTTCAATGTCAATGCATTAGCGCAGACAGCCGCGATCGCAGCGCTTGACGATGATGAACATGTCCTCCGTTCTCTGGAGTTAACGGTGCAAGGACGCGAACAGCTGTACCATGCTCTAGACGAACTCCAGCTAACGTATACGAGGAGCATGAGCAACTTCGTGCTGGTAGAGCTGGGAGTGGATGCGAAGTCAATTTATGAACAATTGCTGAGCAGAGGAATTATTGTCAGGTACGCCGGAGCCTGGCAGCTTCCGCATCATGTCCGCGTCTCGATCGGTACGCAAGAGGAGAATCAAGCGTTGCTTGACGAATTAACCGCTATTTTACATCAATCCGATTCTGTAACGTCCTTGTCCTAGTCTTTTTTTCACGTATGCACTGTAATAAAAATAAGCCCTCGTATAGCTCTCCATCAGCGGAAAGCATACGAGGGCTTTCTATACCCTATCTTATTGTGCCACCATATTAAACATCATGATCCACATCGACCCGGCGACGATGACGATCAGGATCAACAGGCCAAGAATGAGAGAGATTAGATTATAGCGCGGCTTCTCTTCCTCACGCAAATGCATGAAGAACAGAAGCTGCACCAACAACTGCAAGACACCCGCTGCCATCAGGGCCACAGCTCTCGTCATTCCTTCCAGCCAGCCGCCCAGGACGATCACGACCGGTATCACGGTCAGCACAATGGAGCATAAGAACCCGATAGTATAAGAGTAGAACGAACCCGCATGCGCCCCCTGCTCTGTATGAACTGATTCCATATTCGACAACCTAGCTCACCCCCATTAAATAGACGACGGTAAAGACGAAAATCCAGATCACATCGAGAAAATGCCAGAACAGGCTGATCACCTGCACTTTACGCTTCGTGACCGGAGTAATCCCCCGTTTGGCGAGCTGTAGCATCAGAGCGACCATCCATACCAGCCCGAGGCTCACATGCAGGCCATGCGTTCCGACCAAGGTGTAGAAAGCGGACAGAAATGCGCTGGTTCCCATCGTCGCCCCCCGGTTCACGAGATGGGCAAATTCGCTGATCTCCAGACCGATGAAGCAAGCTCCAAGCAATGCCGTGATGGCCAGCCAGCCGAGCAGCGCCCGCAATCTGCCCTTGTTCATTGCCAGAACCGCCAGTCCGCAAGTGTAGCTGCTAGCAAGCAAAATAAACGTACTGGCGATAACCCCGCCTAATTCGAACAGATTGGCAGGGTCGGGACCGCCATTGGTGCTATTTTTTAGTACGATATAGGTGGCAAAAAAAGTGCCGAAGATCATAACATCCGTCATCAGGTAGATCCAGAAGCCCAGCAGGCGCATCTCCTCTATATCCGGATGTTGATCATGATGTGCGTGCGCAGACGCTTCTGTTACTTGGCTTGAACTCATAGATTTGCAGCCCCCCATATAGACGCTTCCGTGCGTTTGATATCTTCAACCGGAATATAATGGTCCGTGTCATAATTGAAGGAATGGGCCAACATGCATAGAGCTACGCCAGCAAGCCCCGGTATAATCAGCCAGAGCCAGTGGAACACGAAGCCGAATCCGGCCAGAAACCAGCAGCCGGCCATGATGATGGGAATACCAGAGTTATTAGGCATGTGAATTGGCGAAAACTCTGGTGCCACTGCCGTATATCCTTCCTTCTGCCTGCGCTGCTTCTCCTCCCACCATTCATCCTGATCAGATACCTGCGGCAGCACGGCAAAATTATAATGCGGAGCTGGCGAAGGAATCGACCATTCCAGGGTACGTCCATCCCATGGATCTCCCGTCGTATCCAGGTTGCTGCGGTAGTGCTTGATGCCATGAAGGATTTGCCAGACCTGAAACAGGAAGGCGATACCCATTAGTCCCGCGCCGATGCTCGAGACCAGATTCAGCCCCCACCAGCCTTTATCCCAGCTATAGGTGACAAGCCGCCGCGTCATTCCATCAAGACCAAGCACATATTGCGGCATGAAGCACAGGTAGAAACCGATATTCCAGAACCAGAACGCCCATTTCCCAATACGTTCATTCAGCTTGAAGCCGAACAGCTTCGGCCACCAGTAGTACAAACCGGCGAAGTAGCCGAAGACGACGCCTCCTATAATAACTTGATGGAAATGCGCGATCAGGAAGTAGCTGTTATGATACTGAAAATCTGCGGGCGCTACCGATAGAAGCACACCAGTCATCCCCCCGATTACGAAGCAGGGAATGAACCCGGTCGTCCACAGCATTGGCGATTCGAAGCTGATTCTGCCGCGGAACATCGTAAATAGCCAGTTGAATACTTTGACCCCGGTTGGAATCGCGATCACCATCGTCGACAAAGCGAAGAAGGCATTGACATTCGCCCCCGATCCCATCGTGAAGAAGTGATGCGCCCATACAAGAAAGGACAAGATACTAATAATCATCATCGCGTACACCATCGATTTATAACCGAACAGCTTCTTGCGAGAAAACGTGGATACGACCTCGGAGAAAATACCGAACGCTGGCAGCACGATAATATACACCTCAGGATGTCCCCACATCCAAATCAGGTTGATATACATCATCGGGTTTCCGCCGCCATCCAGTGTAAAGAAGTGAGCACCGCCGTACCGATCCAGAAAGAGCAATGCCAGCGTTGCCGTCAATATCGGAAATGAGAATATAATGGCAATACAGCTTGCCAGCACCGACCAAGAGAACATTGGCATCTTCATCAGCTTCATTCCTGGAGCGCGCAGCTTCAGAATCGTTACAATGAAGTTGATGCCGGTCATCAGGCTGCCGATCCCGGAGATCTGAATACCCCATATATAGAAGTCCTGACCAACACCCGGGTTATACATCAGCTCGGAGTAAGGCGGGTAGGCGAGCCAGCCCGCATCCGGTGAACCCCCGATTACGAAGCTCAAATTGAACAGCATGGCACCGGCGAAGAACAGCCAGAAGCTGAGCGCGTTCATGAATGGATAGGCGACATCCCTTGCTCCAAGCTGGAGCGGGACCGCTACGTTGAACAAACCGAACATGAACGGCATCGCCATGAACAGAATCATAATGACGCCATGAGTCGTAAATATTTCGTTATAGTGATCCGGCTGTAGAAATTGAAGTTCGGGCATGGCCAGCTGCGTTCGCATCAAGAGAGCATCCACCCCGCCGCGGAACATCATCAGGAACGCGGATAGGATGTACATGATGCCCACCTTCTTATGATCAACCGTAGTCAGCCAATTGCGCCAGAGCCACCCCCATTTTTTAAAATAAGTCAATCCAAAGACGATGGCTACGAGCGTAATGACAATAGCTGCATCCGCCCCGTATATTAAAGGGTCTCCAGTCACAAAAAAATCGGAGGCCCAATTTTTGATAGACTCCAGCATCATTGCTAGTCTCCTTTCCTGATTACTATTCGTCCGGAAGCTTTCCGCCTTCGTCCATTCCTAATGAGCGCTGCCCTCATGTATAGACATGCCGTGATGATGGGATGACGCATATTTAGTTACGGTCATTTCAAATAGACCTTCCGGAAAAGAAGAATAGGTCAGCTTCTCCGATGCCGAGGGCTCTGCCAGTTGCTTGTACCCATCAAGTGTAAGCTTCGGAGAGTCCTGCTTGACACCCTCTACCCAATCCATAAATTCCTCCGCAGTAACGGCATGCACATCGAAGAACATCTTCGCGAAGTCCGTGCCGGTAAAATTGGCGCCGGAGCCCCAATATTGTCCGGTCTCATCTGCTTGCAAATAGAGCGTCATCGCCATACCGGACATCGCATAGATCTGTCCTCCCAACTGGGGAATCCAGAAGGAGTTCATTGGCGAATCCGCCGTAATCTCGAAGCGGACCGGCACCCCTTGCGGAATCTTCAGCTCGTTCACAGAAGCAATGCCCTGCTCGGGATATTGGAACAGCCACTTCCAGTTTAGCGAGGTCACCTGTACGGTTAGCGGCTTAACGTCCGCTTTTGATTCCAGCGGTTTAGATGGCTCCAGGGCATAAGTGGCCCGAGCGGTTACAATGGCCAGCGCCAGGATGATGATAATCGGAATGCCCCACCAGATCATCTCCAGCTTGGTGCTGTGAGCCCAATTCGGTGTATATGCCGCCTTACGGTCAGCCTTATCCCGATAGCGCCAAATAATGATCGCTGAAAGAATAAGCACGGGTACGATGACGACAGCGCATAATACAGTCGATAGAAACATCAGATCACGCTGCTGTGCGGCAATTGGCCCCTTGGGGTCAAGTACGGCAATGCTGGAGCATCCGCTAAGGGCTGGCAGCAGAAGCACCAACATGGCCAAGAAAGCAAGACGCCGCAGCGATATAATCACTTTCTCCTTCATTCGCCTCAACTCCTCGAGCCCTGCGGATCTTCCATGGCCACGCTGCTAGAGAGCAGGAAGCCTGTCGACTGGGCCTGGAATTCGGCAACGATATCCATGAACTCACGAGCCAGCTTCTGGATTTCATTGAATCGTTCCGCTTCTATCCACTGCCGCTTGACGAGATTGCCGCCAATCCCTACTCCAATAGCACCAGCGTCCAGAATATTTCGCAGGTTGTTCAAGCCGACACTTCCAGAGGCAATCATCGGAATATGGTCGAGCGGTGCGCGAACTTCCTTCAAGTAAGCGGCTCCGCCTAGCGAACCCGTCGGGAACACCTTTACTGCCTTGGCGCCGACATTGACAGCTCTGACGATCTCCGTAGGTGTCATTACCCCGGGGAACACATCAATTTCATGCCGTAATCCGTAGGCGATAACCTCCTCGTCCAAATTCGGCGATACGATAAATTGCGCCCCTGCGTCAATCGACTTTGCAGCCATGTCGGCATCAAGCACCGTACCGATGCCGATCAACAGTTGCCCCTCATATCTCTGTCTTAAGCGCTCGACTAACTCATAGACTCCCTCGGTATTCGTTGTCACCTCCAGGAAGCGAATTCCTCCCTGTACCAGCGCTTCGACAGTCCGATCCACCGTATCCGGCCGCAAGCCACGGATCATGGCCATAATCTTCTCCCTGTTCAGAACTTCCAAGATAGACATTGATGAATTTCCTCCTTCACCTCAATTTGATCTATCCGACTATAACGGTTCTACCTGAATCCGTAACCATCCATTTGACGTTTTTCAGTACCAGCCGATTTCCCAGACCGAACCTCCACGCGAATCGGTTTGCTTAAATGACCGAGTAAATGGATGGTTACATTTGCCGAGCATCGCTATATATTCATAGATATTGAACTAATGATAGTGCGGATGAGAGCAGCCGGGTGAAGTTTTCTTCCCAGTGCTGCTGGCCGTAGGACATAGCCGGATGAGGGTTGAGCCGATCGCTGACCATTGTGAATTTCAGCAAGTTTTGGCGCAGGAATCCTTAAGCTAGCGTGATCGCACATATCAAGCGGTCATAAATGACCGTTAGAGCAAGAAAAAAGCAACTTTGCTCTTCTAACGGACACCTTTGACCATTAGAAGCAAAAAAATGCGGTTTCCCACGATATTCCCCCTCGTAATGGACATTATTGTCCGTTACAAGGGCAGAGTAACAAAGGATCAACGCTAACGGTCAATAATGTCTGAGTTATCAGGTCTAAACATGGTTATGTCTACATTTTCGAGGTATTAGTTCAATATCTATCGATACCCTGATAAATTGAGAGGAAGACACAGGAATTGAAGAGATAGGAGTTGAGTGGTAATGCTTACAGAACAAAACCTGCGTGGCGTATTTGTTCCGGTTGTAACACCGTTTGATCGGAGAGGGAAATTGGATGTGGGGTCTTATATTGATCTAGTTCAGCGTCTAGTCGGTCAAGGCATTAGCGGACTCGTCGTCGGCGGAACAACGGGAGAATCCCCGACAATTCATACCAAAGAATTGGAGATGCTGATTGTAACGGCACGCAAGGAGATCGGCTCTCTGCCGCTGATTGTGGGAACAGGCTCCAACAGTACTGCCGCTACCGCAGACAGAACCGCCTGGGCTAAATCGCTTGGAGCTGATGCGGCGCTGGTCGTTACCCCTTATTACAACAAGCCTTCACAACGCGGCATTATTGAACATTTCCAGCAAATCTCCACCGCCGGATTGCCGGTCATCGTCTATGACATCCCCCACCGGACCGGGGTCTCGCTGGATATTAAGACCGTTACTGCAATTATGAAGATGAAGCATGTGATCGGATTGAAGGAGAGCACCGGCAATATAACCCGTTATTTTCAGCTGGCCAGATCGATAGCCAAGCCTGTGCTATGCGGAGAAGACGAGCTGTTCTTCGCCTCGCTCTGCTGTGGAGGTAAAGGGGGAATTCTGGCCAGTGCTAATCTGGATACCAGCCAATTCGTTCAAGTCTATCAATCCTACCAAGTCGGAAAAATTGAGGAGTCCGGGCGAGTCTTCGATCAATTGCTCCCGCTCATCCAGTTCCTGTTCTCGGAGCCGAATCCAGCACCATTGAAATGGCTGCTAGCTGAACGCGGACATATCCGCTCCGACAGTCTACGTCTCCCGTTGACGAATATTAGCAGTGAAGGCGAGAAAATAGGAGCCGAGCTGCGCTAAGAGGACTCTCACCTCATTACGACTCCCGGCTCCTTTATTAACTAACGCAGTTTAAGTCTATGTAGACCGGATGAATGCTTGCGCTGCCATTCCCTGCTGACTGAGACGCCTGTATCTATAGCAAAATACAACAGGATGATCCATGCTGCTATAATATCGAACCAGCTCGGCAAATGGGTGAGCAGCAGTAAGATGGCTGGATGGATCAACTCTGCCAGCACAAAAGCCAAGGCTCCCCAGAGCAGGGAGTATTCTACACAGACGTAACCACCGATGTTCATTTTTCGGCCCTGGTAATCCCACCATTTTCGATGGAAAACTCTGTCCAGTACCCAGCCCGTAGCATATTCCAGCCATGTGACCAACAGAGCCGAGACCAAGACGATAACCAGGCCGCGTACCAAAGGATCGTCCAGCCTTGCCCCTGCCCGTGCAGCAACTGCAATGATCAATAACGCTGCAAAGCCATAAATGGGGCAAAAGGGCCCACCCAAAAAGCCCCTATTAACAAAACGCCGCTCTCGGATGCTAGCATAGGATGTCTCCAGAAGCCAGCCGGCGAAGGCGTAAATCGCAAACAGTACCATTCTTTGTGCTAATGCGCTGCTCATGAATTTCACTCCTTGATAAATATGAAATACAAAAAAACACAAAAGACCAAAAAACGCTGTACCAGGATCCTAAACCACCCTTGACTGCTGAGGTTCGATATGCTGCCGGAGTTCCTCCAGACATCGCTCTGCAGCCTCCTCCCCCGCCTTGATACATTCTGCCGCTTTGGTATAATCAAACGACGCGTAATAACCTACCTCTGGACGGATCACATAGTCGGCCTTTTTAAGACTGACATGCCTTCGCCCCGCAGCCATCAAACCGTAAGAACGATAGACCACCTCGACCATATTGCGCGGCGGTTTCTTCTCATGCTCTCTGGCGACGTCCACCGCAATAATAAAACATTCTCCGCCTTCTTCTAGTGCTTCCTCCACGGGCAGATTGTTAAGGACACCGCCATCAACCAGCATCCTGCCATCTTCCATCAGTGGAGCGAACACACCGGGAAATGCGGTGGTCGCCCTTAGGGCGGTTCCCAAATCCCCATGATCCAGAACCACCTGCTGTCCACACATGAGATCAACCGCGATCGCCTTGAACTCAATGGGGAGCTGCTCGATAGGTACCCCTTGCTTGCTATGTTGATGCAGCAATTCATTAATCACCTGATGAACTGCATTACCCGCCAGCAGACCGCGATGACGAATTCCCATATCAAGCAGACGATACTTCGGAGTGTTCAGGATCTTTTCCTCAATTGCCCCGGCAGGCACCCCAGCTGCATACAAGCCTCCAATAGCGCCGCCCATGCTTGTGCCTGCAATACGATCGATCTTGATCCCGTTCCTTTCGAATACTTTTAGCACACCGATATGTGCCAGACCCCGCACGGCTCCTCCACCTAATACCAACCCGGTTTTCATGATAATCACACTCCACTTTCAGATCCTTCACTTATATAAAATAACTCTTCAGTAAATACACAAAAGACCAAAAAACTGTCGAAAAGCTAAAGCCTTTAAGCTAAAGCTTCATGCAACAAATCGGACAACATTCGCTGTTCGTTGTTGGACAGTCTGTTCAAAGTATCAAGGAACTTGGAGACAAGCTCCGTCAGTTCATTCCCCATTTCTTCGTTAATCGTCTGAATAATCGTTCCCAGGACGGTACCGACAAACAGTAGAATTCCGCTCTCGCTATGAATTCTCTTGCTGACCAGCACAGTGACCAGATGCTCTGTCTTGGTACCGAGTTTCTTGATGTAAACCAATAATAGTCCAAGAATGTAGCCGCAGAACTCTAGATTGGACGCTTTGGATGAGATTTCGTTCATAACTTTGCGGATAACCTCATTCACATTGCTGTCCTTGACACTGCCTAACAGTCTCCTGATATGCGCTGTCGTATGCTCCCAATCGGACGAATCGTAGTTATCCTCCCGGCTTTGCTTAAATAGATCGGTAGCCTGCTCGGTAGGGGAGAATACAACCTGCGACCTCCCGGTTTCCTTGGAGTTTACCTCATAGCTGCGGCTTACGAACCCCTGCTTCTCCATTTCCTTCATCATGTCATAAGCGGTCCATTTGCTCACGCCCAAGGAAGTCGCTAATGTCTCATAATGAATAGGTAGTCTTGTGCGCTGATATAATTCAATTAATTTGTCCAGAAATTGCAGTCGGCGTTTAGTAAGCTGCATGAAGTTCACCTCGATGGTTTGAGCGTTATTCAACTAACAGATTTCGTTCTTGGGTCTTTTGTGTATATGGTAGCATGACAAAAATTGATCGTCAACATCTCTGGGAACATATGCAAATCATCGTAAAATATAGGCTTGATCTTCAGCAAACTAACCAATAGCCGGTTCCTATGATCTTTACCTAAACAAAAGAGGCCCTTAAATTACGAACTCGTAGTTTAAAGGCCTGTTTCGTTCTTGCTTGACTGGATTAAAGCTCCTGTTTAATTTCATTAATACGTTTTAGTCCCCATGCGTACATCATCTCAACAATCGGCAGCAAGGTCATCCCGACCTTGGTCATCGAGTATTCCACCTTAGGTGGAACCTCTGGATACACTTCTCGGTGGACGATTCCGTCCTCAATTAGTTCACGTAATTGATTGGTCAACATTTTATGGGATATCTTCGGGAACAGTTTCTGCAGCTCGCTGAAGCGATGCGGACCATCCACGCCCAAATGCCATAGAATGACGATCTTCCATTTTCCGCTGATAACGGACAACGTATATTCCTTCTCACAGTGATAGTCCTGGTTCTGTATTCTTTCTCTGATCTCTTGTCGTAATGGATCTGACACGGTACTCTCCCCTTCTCTATATCAGTGAATTCATCTGAGTAGTATACTAGGTAACTATTCGGTAACCTCCGCACAGAAAAGTGCATTCTTCACAATCCAGTAGACCATCGTTAGAATGAGGATAGTCCTTCGGGGACAAATAATGATTAATCATCGGGAGGCTAAACCTAATGAATAAAAAAGCTCTGTTTATTATACCACCAGAAAGATTCAATGAAGATGAATTGTTTAAGCCAAAAGAGGCTTTGGAGAATGCAGGAGTCAAAGTAACCCTTGCAAGTACAATTACAGGTGAGATCACGGGTGACTATCAAGGAAAAGCAACCGCTGAAGTGATTTTCTCCGATGCAGCTGCCTCGGACTATGATCTTCTCGCTGTGATTGGTGGATCCGGAACCGGCGACTTCCTCTGGGAAAATCAAGAATTGCGAAGCTACCTGCAGCAAGCTCATGAGAACAACATTCTGGTAAGCGGAATTTGCGCGGGTTCTGTAACGGTCGCTAAAGCAGGCTTGCTCAACGGCCGCCAAGGTGCATGCTATCCGGTCGATGTGCAAAAGGACCAACTGAAATTGAACAAAGTCGAATACGTTGAGCAGCATGTTGTGGCCTACAATGATATTATTACCAGCGATGGTCCAGATGGCGCGCAACAATTTGGAGAGAGCCTGGTTCAGGCGTTGAAATAAGGTTTGATCCAAAACAACAATAGGTAAGAAAAAGAAAAGAAGTCATCTAGGTGGGGCTAGATGGCTTCTCCACGTCCATATGGAATACGGGAGCAGGCGATTTTATACCTTCCCAAGCTCGCTTCCATATTAGCCTTCCAATCAACTCTACGCATTCAGGTTGGAGGTGGCTCCTATTAGATGTATACGGCTGAGCGTATGGCCTTTTTTCAAGCGCATTGTCAAGTTTGTCTCATGAAACTAACGATGACGAAGATCACTGCCTGGCACAGCGGCGACGGCTAACGGACATATGCGTCGATTCCGTCCTCCGCAGGGTCAGGAGCGCCATTTGGGACGATCTCTACATAAACCCGGTTCGGCACACAAATGATCGTTTCATTCGGCTGGGAAATAAAGCCCATCTGCATAGAAATTTTCTTCGGACAATCCGCATATATCATCTGGATTCCGTGGTCATATACCTTCAGGATATTGTGACCGTACTCTGTCCGTATATCGATGTTTTGCTCTCCGCTATCTAAAGGCACGCTTTTATATAGCTCCCCATTCACATTGATTTCTGCCACAAGTTTAGCCGGATCATACGACTGCCGGCTCTCCAAAGCCTGGCGAAAAAGGAGCCATGCCGATCCCAGCACTAACAAAATAACAATCAGCAGAACATCGCCGCGTTTGAGCTTCAGCATCCATCTTATCCTTCCATACCTTTGTGTTTAAACGTAAATATTACGAATAAATACATCATAGAAGCCCATCGGCGCTTTGTCAATGAGCTTTATGAATAGATCGGCTGGCATCTCCTAATCGCTGTTCTGAGGATTCAGCATCCCCCTGAGTCTGGCATTCCTCGCAAATCCCATAAACCTCAAAGCGATGGCGCAGCACCTTGTAGTTCCCCGGCAGATCGGGATCCTGACCCATGGGGCAATAATCAAAAGGAAGTGTTTTTTCGCAATTTACGCAAATCAAATGATGATGGTGATGGGCTGTACAGGTTCCCTTAAACTTCAAGCCGCCCTCCATGAAATAGAAGTGCTCCAAAACCCCCATCTCGCTTAGAATCCGAAGATTGCGGTATACCGTATCCAGACTCATGCCTGGATAACGGACAGACATTTGATTATATACATCCTTCGGTGATAGATAACCTTCATAATCCGCAAAAATTTGTGCCAGCGTCCTGCGTTGTTCAGTCACCCTCCATCCGTTCCGTGCCATCGTATCAAGCATCTCTTTTACTTTTGAGTGGCTTTCTTTCATAATTCCGCACTTTCCCTTCCCTTTTATACAAAGCGACGAGCCTATTGATTATTAATCCGTAAAAAAAACTGTCTTTGTATTTTATCAAGAAAGGGGAGCGTTTGTCATATGATCGATGAAGCGTTTGCAAAAAGCGCATCCCGCGACTTGCGGGGTGCGCTTTTTGCATCGTTCCATACGGTATATAATTTTCGGTTACCAGCTGGACTTTTTCACACCAGGTATTTGTCCTTTATGGGCCATCTCACGAAATACGATCCGAGACAGCTTGAATTTGCCGATATACCCTCTTGGCCGTCCTGTCACTGAACAGCGGTTATGCAGACGGGTGGGCGATGAATCGCGGGGCAGCTTTTGCAAAGCCGCATAATCGCCTTTTTCTTTTAACTCTCTGCGCTTTTCCTCGAACTTTTGAACCAATGCTTGCCGCTTCTGCTCCTTAACGACCTTTGATTTCTTAGCCATTTTTACTCCCTCCTTTACTTGCTGTGCATGAGTTGCACAGACCAAAAATTTCAAATTTATGCGCGTGACGCCAGCTCTTAAAAACTCGTAAAGCTCTATCCGGCTTACAGCATCCATTCCCGTCGTGGGCTCATCCAATACGAGCACTTGCGGCTCCTGGGCCAGCGCCCGGGGCGATGCAGACGCGCTGCTTCTGACCTCCCGACAATTCTCCGACTTTCCGATCGCGCAATTCCTACATGCCAACCTGTTTCAGGCTTCGTTCGACAATCTGCCGCTGCTCGTTCTTGAAACGGCCGAATAATCCCAAGCGAGAGTAACAACCTGAACGGACCAGCTCGCTAACTTTGCTGGGAAAGGCAGCATTGAAGGAAGACACTTGCTGCGGTACATACGCCACGGCCACCTTCGAGCCGTCCTCCTTGAAGCGATTAAACCGGACCGAACCGCTCCATGGCTTGGTCAAGCCCAGCATCAGCTTGAGCAAAGTAGACTTTGCTGCGCCGTTAGTCCTCGCAACACCGACAAATTGCCCGGCATGGATGTCCAGTGACAAGTTTTCGATGACCGGTTCATTCCCATACCCAAACACAACCTCGCGCATGGATGATAAAATCACATTCATCTCTTCCTTTAATCGTAATTTTTACGTTTTATAAAGAGCATAATATCGTAATAATTACGATTTGTAAACCCTATTTATTAAGGAACACTCAAGCTTCAGCCAGCCACGGCAGGGGATTATTGAATTTTTTCCAGTCTTGCTGCATTTCTTCATTGCTCAGCAGACAGCGAGCCAGCCTCTTCTCGATATCCTTCTGATCCATGTCGATGCCGATGAAGACTAGCTCGGTCATGCGGTCGCCCCATGTAGGGTCCCAGCGCTTCCGTGCTTCAGGCTCGCTCTCCAGAACTTCACGCTGCTGATCCTCCGGCAATGAAGCAAGCCAGTATCCGGCAGGGCCAAACTGTATGGAAGGTCCCGCCTGACTTAACGAAGCAGCCATATCGCCGCGCGCTGCGATCCATACCAGCCCTTTGGCCCGTACAACCTCCTCAGGCCAATTGCTGAAGAAATAGCTGAGGCGCTGCGGATGGAATGGTATCCTGCTGCGGTACACAAACGATCCGATCCCGTATTCCTCGGTTTCTGGGGTATGCTCCTTCTTGGTAAGTTCAGAGATCCAGCCTGAGGACATGCTCGTCTTCTCAAAATCAAACAAGCCGGTGTTTAAAATCTCCTTGGGGTCGACAACTCCATTCACAGTACGAATAATTTTGGCTGATGGCTGAAGCTTACGCAACACCGCTTCCAGCGTGACCAGATCCTTCTCTTCTACCAGATCGCATTTGTTCAACAACAGCACATCACAGGTCTCGATCTGATCGATCAGGAGATCCACAATATCCCTATAGTCAGCCTCCGTAGCAGCCTGGTCCCGATCCAGCAGACTCTCTCCCGACACGAAATCATGCCAGAAACGGTTGGCATCCACCACAGTTACCATCGTATCCAAGCGGGACAGGGAGGTTAAATCGATATCCAGATCCGGATTAGCATAAGTAAAAGTCTGTGCTACCGGGATGGGTTCACTAATTCCAGAAGATTCGATCAGAATATAGTCGAAGCGACCTTCAGCAGCCAGCTTCTGCACTTCGCGCAGCAGATCGTCGCGCAGTGTGCAGCAGATGCAGCCGTTGGACATCTCTACAAGCTTCTCCTCTGTTCTCGATAATACGTTCCCTGATTTCACCAGATTGGCATCCACGTTGACTTCGCTCATGTCATTGACAATTACTGCCACCTTTAATCCGTCCCTATTGTGCAGGACGTGGTTCAGCAGCGTTGTCTTCCCGGCTCCCAGATAGCCGCTGAGCACCGTTACCGGGATCTTCTTCCTTGCTTCTTGTTCAGTATACATATATAGCCTCCTTCAACAGATTAACGTGTCTCTCTATGCAGCGTGTATTTTCTCAGGCGAGGACAGTACTTGCGCAGTTCCATGCGCTCTGGATGCGTCTTCTTATTCTTCGTAGTTGTGTAATTGCGGTCTCCCGTCTCGGTACATGCCAAAGTAACAACCACTCTCATTTCCAACAACTCCTTAATCGTAATATTTACGATTAGTTATTTTACAGGCACTTTCCCCACTTGTCAATCGGTCTATTTTTTTCATTGACGTAAGCAAAAACAGGGTATTCCTTCACTATAACCAGTGAGAAACACCCTGTTTATATACAAATCAACTTAGAAATTGAAATCTTCGTCCGTGAGCGGCTCAACATTCAGCGCACGGACGTAGCCGTTGCCTTTTTTGGAGAAAAAGTCATGCTGCTTCGTATCGGTACGGATTCCGTTCAGTACAATTGGATTGATCTCCTCGTCCTCGAACGGCGGCTCAAGACCCAGATTCATAAACGCCTTGTTGGCATTGTAGCGCAAGAACGTCTTCACCTCGTCCACTAGGCCGATCTTCGCATATATCAGCTCCGTATACTGCTCTTCATTGGCATGCAGATCCTTCAGCAGCCCCTGCAGCGTATCAGATACATCCCTCTGCTCTTGTTCATCGAGCCCCGCAAAAACTTCCTGCGCCAGTACGCCAACATAGACGCCATGGATGCTCTCGTCGCGCAGAATCAAGTCGATGATCTCGCCGCTGCAAGTCATCTTGCCCTGGCCCGCCAGATAGAGCGGATAAAAAAATCCGCTATAGAACAAGTAGCTCTCCAGGAGAACAGACGACGCCATAGCCAAGTACAGCTCACGCGGAGAATGGATGCTCGTATAGTATTCGCGGATGGTCGCCGCCTTCTTCTGCAGCATCGGGTTCTGCTCTACCCAGCGAAAAATTTCATCGATCTCTTCATTCGAAGCCAGCGTAGTGAAAATGCTGCTGTAGGACTTGGCGTGGATCTGCTCCATCATGCCCATAAAGCCAAGCACCGCTTTGCGCTGCAGACCCTCCACATGTTCCATAATCTGCGGCATGCCAACGCCGCCCTGCACTGTGTCAAGCAGCGTCAGCCCGCCAAGCACCTTCATATAGGCATCTTTCTCATCTTCGTTCAACGTCATCCACGACATTTTGTCATCGGACAACGGGATTTCATCATCGGTCCAGAACTGCATAATATTCTGATTCCAGAACATCATCGTAAAGTCATCATCCGGACGGTTCCAGTTCACTGCTTGTAATGCGCACATCGCTGTTTCTCATCCTTTCTTCTTCTCTGTTACACCGAGCAGGTAAGGCATTCTTCTACAGACAGCTTCTTCGTCCGCGTATAATACAACGATTTCAGCCCTTTATGTGCGGCGTACAAATAATAGCGCGCCAGCTGCCGGGTCGTCACATTGCTGTTCACATGCAGAACTGTCGAGATACCTTGGTCAATATGCGGTGCAATTTCCGCGATCAGATCGATAACCTTGAACTGGTCCATTTGATAAGCAGATTTATAGAAGAACATATTTTCCGCGCTCAAGTATGGCATCGGGTAATAAGTCGTCGAATTCGCATAAGTACGGGTCTCAATTTGTTCCACGACAGGCATCACACTGGATGTCGCATTCTGAATATAGGAAATACTTGCGGTCGGTGCGATGGCCAACCTATAGGCGTGATATAACCCATTCTTCATCACGGATTGTTGCAGCTCAGCCCAATCCTCAGGAGAAGGGATGTACATGCCTTCAAATAGTCCAGCCACCTTATCCGTGCGTGGACGGTAATCCGTATCCACATAACGACTGAAATACTCACCTGTCGCATATTCGGACTGCACGAAACCGGCGAAAACTTCGCCCGTCTGTACAGCAATTTCCATACTCTTTTCCAGGGAATAATAATTCATCATCGCAAAGAAAGTACGGGCAAAATCTCTCGCCTCTTCGCTCTCATAAGCAATTTTGTTCTTGGCCAGGAATCCGTGCAAATTCATGACCCCAAGACCGACGGAATGCATCTCCCGGTTCGCCTTGGCAACGCCTGGAGCATTCGCTATGCTCGTCATGTCACTAACAGCCGTCAACGCTACCATGCCTTCATGTACGGATTCACGGACCTTCTTCCGCTCCATCACGTTCACGATGTTCAATGAGGCAAGGTTACAGCTGATATCGCGGCGGATCATATCCTCCTGGCCGTAATCCTTGATCTCCGATGTCTCCTGCAGCTGGAAAATCTCCGTACACAGGTTGGACATTTTGACCTGCCCGATATTTTTCAAGGCATGCTGGTTGTTCGCGTTGCTCTTGTTCATGATATATGGATAGCCGGATTCCAGCTGAACCATAGCGATCTTCGTCAGCATGTCCCGTGCGCTCATCAATTTCTTCTTCTTCACCCGGTCGTCAGCCAGCAGCTTGTCATACATCACGTCCAGATCCATATCATCCAGATGTGTTCCGTAAGCTTTATATACACTATATGGACCGAACACATGAAGCGGTTCGTTAGCCTTGGCCAGTTCATAGAAGCGGTTCGGCACAATCAAACCGATCGACAAAGTTTTCAAGCGGATCCGCTCATCGGCGTTGATCTTCTTGCTATCCAGAAACTCAGCGACATCCCAGCCGAAAATGTTGTAATACCCTGCGCCCGAGCCTTTACGCTGTCCCATCTGATCTGCATAGGAGAAGGCGTCCTCCATCAGCTTCAGCACCGGCATAATTCCTTTGGCCGCACCTTCCACTCCTTTGATCGCTTCGCCGCGTCCGCGCAGCTTCGACAAGTTAACCGCAACACCGCCGCCGATTTTGGACAACTGCATGCATGTATTTAGCACATAGTTGATTGAATTCAGCGAATCGTCCATTTCCAGCAGGAAGCAGGAAACCATCTCGCCGCGCCGGCTCTTGCCCGCATTCAGAAACGTTGGAGTGGCTGGCTGCAGCCGCTGCTCCATCATCGATCGCGCCAGCGTGCTGGCCGTATCTGCATTTCCTCGTCCAAGATGTAGTGCTACGATGGCCACCCGGTCGGGATAATGCTCCAAATATTTGGACTTGTCATTCATCTTCAACGCATAGTCCGTATAAAATTTCGATGCCGCCATGTAAGACGGGAATTCAAATTGATAGCTATGGGTAATGGCAAATACTTGATCGACTTCATCAGCTGTATACCATTCGTACACATTTTCATAGTAGTCATGTTCGATCATATACCGTACTTTATCGGCCGTAGTCGGGAAGGTCATCGTTCTACCCGCTACTTCCTTCATAAACTCAGCGACAGCTTCCCGGTCCTTCTCTAATTGAAAGAACCCGTTCTCATCACGCTGCATCAATTGATTGTTCAGTTCAATATGCCGCAACCCGGCTCACCTCCTGCTTGAAGTCTTCAGCATCCTTCTTCGTCCCGGAAAGCTCAAATTTGGCCACAACGGGCACTTGGTAACGCTCGGAGATCAAATCCGCACTCTTCGCAAATCTCTCTCCCCAATTGCGGTTACCGCTGGCCGCCACGCCGAGCATCCGCCCATGATTATGTTCCAGAAATGCCGAGACTCTTGGCGGTATCTGACCGAACCCGGTCGTATATGTAATCAGCACAAACGGCTCCTCCAGCGTCATGCCCTCGTCAATTTGTACGGCAGGCAAGTCAAGCTTCTGAATGAACCGTTTTACATTCCCTGTCTTGGAATCATACGCAATTAGCATTGATATACCCTCGCTTCTTTCTATGAATCTAGAGCTTTCCCATTCTTATATTTGTAGGGCGAAAACTCTCGAATAAACAACATCTTGTTGTGCTAAATCAATTTACCACCTATATATAGTATTGTCAATCCGTACAAACGTCCCAAATCGACTGTAAAAAGTTATAGATTAGGAGAATAAGCGCTTAATTTCCGCCTATATCCTGTCCCTCGTCAGATCGCTTTTTTAAATAAATAATTTTATTGAAGGTTTAACTGAGAAAACAGCCGAATTCATATAAAAAATCCAAGGTCCGGTCACAAAATAGATGTCGGCGCTGTTATAAGAGGTAAAGGGGCCCCGAATGAAAGGAGTACACTATGAAATCAGATCATAACCACGAGCCGTTAACCGAAGCGGAAATCGAGCGAATCGTCACTCAGATTCAAGACGGTCGGCAAGAGCCGTTCCGGCTCCTGGTTCAACAATATCAGCGCCGAATTCACGTATATTGCTGTCATATGCTGGGTCAACAGCAGGAAGCGGAGGATGCGGTGCAGGAGATTTTTATCAAATGCTATCAGCATATCGGCCGTTACAGGAAGCAAGCCTCCTTCACCGCATGGCTGTACAAAATCTCCTATAATCACTGCATTAATTTGCTGAAAAAACGAAACGCCTGGTACAAGGTTTTTAGTTCCTATCGCCAGCAGCAGCTCCATGACGAATGCGCAGCCGATTATAACACTAACGCTCTTGTCGCCGACGTGCTGGTCCAACTCTCTTCAGAGGAGCGGAGCCTGCTTCTGCTAAGGGTTGTAGATGAGCGTAGTTATGAGGAGATCGGTCAAATCATAGGTTGCAAGCCAGCCACTGCACGTAAAAAGTACGAACGAATCAAAAAAAAGCTAAAGACCACCCGGCCTTGGCAAATGGAGGGATACGCTAATGAAACCTAATGATTATTCTCCAGAAACAGATACGATTAGCAAAATAAAAGCTTTAATTAACACGACATATATCCCGGAACGGGATTTCTCGGATAAGATCATGCAGCGGATTGATCAAATAGGAGGCCTCTCTCAGACTCCCCGCAAAGCCCCTGTTATTACCTTCAAAAAGGCAGTCATAGCCATTTGTCTCATCGGCCTTTTGAGCGGGTTTTCTTATGCGGCGAGCGAATGGTTGAATTTGCGGGATAAAGAGGGAAACACGGTCATGGAAGTTAAGAAAACGGATATGCAAATTCCCGCTTGGCAATCCAAAGTACTGGATGATGTCAGAAAGCAAATAACGCCGGGTGAGTCTGCTATCGTCTACTTTGGAAGTAAGGAAGAAATCGCAAATAAGACGACCGACCAGATTTTATGGACGACGTCACCTATTGAGTATCTCGACTACAGTAAATTTCAGGATGCCATCCAGGGGCCGCTTGCGAACAGCCGTCTTAACGGTCAAGTATTTGACGGCTACCAATTCGCTGCCGGCTATCTGTACATGGATTATGAGCCGCAAAGCCAGTCTGACAGCAGTCTGAACTTCGCCCGGACAGAGGACGGCAAGGATTATGCCTACGTTACGAGAAAGCCGGGAGGCGGAATCCAGTCGGCGGCATTGAAATATAAGAACGATAGACAAGAGTTCAGCTACAGCGTAAACTTCTTAAAGGGCGTTGAACAATCAAGGTTCTTTGTCACCAGCCCGTCCAAGGATGAGGTTGTAAAAGTGAATGGCACAGAAGCCTATTATTACGATCATACCTTGCACTGGGTAGAAAAGAGCGAGGACGGCTTTCTGGAATACAGCCTCTCCGGCCATGCAGCTACCAAAGAACAACTAGCTGCTTTTGCTCAAGCCCTACTAGCTCATTAAGGAAGGATATCGTTACCCATGAAAAAGTTTCTTTCCGTAGAATGGCTTGCCGTGCTGGCAGGTATATGTATCATCGGATATATTCTGTTCGCCAAGCCATTTATCGGAGTGGCGGACAATGGCGACTTTCTGCGAGTCATGGGGACCGCCGGACTGAATTACGGAGTCCCAGATGAGTCCTACGGTGACCGATTTTTCGGATATGCGCACCAATACTTTGCGTATGATCATTTTTTTCGGCTGTTTTATATTTCAACGCAAATTATTATTGTCGCCGTGGCCCGCTTGATTGGGTATGCCGTTCATCCGTCATCCTTCGATATACGCGTGCTTGGGGCCCTATACTCCCTGCTTCTGCTGACGGCAACTTATATCATCATTCGGCATAACAAATATAAATCTGCCCTGGTGGGAGCCGTGCTGGCTGTTTGTCTGCTGTTTATGTTCTACGATGTAGGCTACATCGCTTATTTCAATTCTCTGTATGGAGAACCCGTCTCGCTTGTATTTATGCTGCTGGCGGCAGGATTCGGCCTATGTCTCCTTAATCAGGAGAAACCCTCGAAGCTTGTGCTTTGGCTGTTTTTTATTTCGGTATTCTTCCTGACCGGCTCCAAAATCCAAAATGCTCCGGTCGGCATCTTGTTCGCGCTGCTCGGTCTACGCTTTATGTCGCTACGTAATAATCTGAGCTGGCGCCGCCTAACGATCGGGCTGGCGGCTTCGATTTGCATCATTTCGATTGTCATGTATACAGCCGCTCCTAAAGAGCTGAAGAATATCAATCTATATCAGACCGTCTTCTACGGAATTCTGAACGATTCTCCCGATGTCAAGGGAGATCTGGAAGAGCTCGGTCTGCCTGATCATTTATCCGTGCTAGCCGGTACGAACTATTTTCAGACGGATACGTCGATCAAGCAGGATGCTCCAGAAATGAAGCCTGATTTTTACGACCGAGTTTCACATACGGATATTTTCTTGTTTTATTTCAAGCACCCGGCCAGACTCATAGACAAAATGGAATATGCTGCAAACAACAGCATGAGCATCCGGCCTTATTATCTGGGCTCCTATTTGAAGCAGGAGAACCTGCCTTTAGGCTCTCTCGCCTTTAGCTACAGCGGCTGGAGTCAATTCAAGAATAATCATATGCCGAGATCGTTGCTCTCTATCGCCCTATTCTATGCAGCCTACTATGCTGCAGCGATATGGGAGTACATTCGCCGCCGGGACCGAAACAGCCGGATTCGAACGGAATTGATGATGGTGATTGGCCTTGCGGGAATCATCGGGTTCATGGTTCCTATCCTTGGCGATGGTCAGGCGGATATAGGCAAGCATCTGTTCCTATTTAACGTCTGCTACGATATGATGCTTGTTATTTCGGTTGTATGGTTGGTCTACCAGCTGGTGAATCTACGAGAAAAAAATCAAAGGGTAGACCGCTGAAATGACTTCTAAACTGGTCCCCATATACTGGACAGTTTTGAAAAAGGTGTTTTGGCTAGTTGAAACTCGAAAAAGTAGCCGAATTGGGACGTTTATGAGAACTCGGAGAGAACGGCACCAGAACCAGCCCGCGCCCTGCCATTGACAAAATAAAGCGGAGCTTTAACTCCAGGGAAAGTTTCTAATGACGACAACAACCTAAGCGATGACGATTAAGATTACCAATCAGAAAGGCGGTACGGGCAAAACTATCTCCACTTTCTATCTTGCTCATGCCTTATCCCATGAATGCGGATAGATGCAAAGCGCAGTTCGAATTTATCGGGAGTATAAAAAATGCTAAGCCAGTCTTGATTAATGGCTTAGCGTTTTTTGTCGTTAAAATATGATTGGGACCAGCCGTAGAAAAAGATTAGGACGCAACATGGATAGAGGAAACTCCACAGGCGTTCATCCCATTATTAATCTTCCTTGTGTTCGAGCATTTCGTAGCAGCATGATCGTCGCTTCCGCTCGCGTCGCCGTTTCATGCGGTACGAAACGGTTCTGGCCACGGCCATCCACGATGCCAAGCGTGTGAATCGCTTCCACCGCTCCTTTTGCCCATGGCGGAATTGCCTCGTCATCAGCAAAGCCGGTCGATGTGTGGGCATTACTTTGAAGCTTGAGCGCCCGGGCGATCATGACTGCCATCTCTGAACGGGTAACGGGGTCATTCGGACGGAAGCTCCCGTCTGTATATCCATTTATCATACCCGAATGGACGGCCCGTGCAACGGCCTGCTTTGCCCATTCGCCGATTTGATTTTGATCGGCGAATGTCAGCGTGGCCCCTTGTCCCTCCAGTTTCAAAGCACCTACCAGCATGACCGTAAACTCGGCGCGGGTGACGGGATCATTCGGTTTGAATGCTCCATCCGGATAACCACTGACGATGCCTTTCGCCGCAGCACGTTTGATGTCGCTCTCCGCCCAGTGTCCAGCGATGTCGGTAAAATGGATAACCGGTTCAGAAGGCTTGGGTGTTTCGCGGCGAATGGTCAGCGTATACTCCTTCTTGCTTCCATTCTCCGCCTGTACGACCAATACCAGCTTATTGTCGCCTTCCTCCAGATGTACCTTGGTTCTGTCCGTGAAGAACGTATCCTTTAACATCACTCTCGCCGTTGAGTTCGCCGGTTTTACTGCAATTTCGACCTGCCTGGCTTCCGTTCGGGCTGTATAACTCGTCGTACCGGCAGCAAACGATGGGCTGAGTTCCAACTTCTTATCCTGATCCCATACCCGTAATTCTTCCAGGTCAGCGTTACTGGATAACTCTCGCCCTCCTTCGGAACCCGTGCCTCCTGAGCCACTGCCTCCGGAACCGCCGCCTCCATTAGTATTCGCGAGCACGATGACAGATAGCTCCACGTGCAAGGACTGCGGGTTACGAACATACGCCGGTAGCTGCAATTGGCCGGTCACCTTATAGGTCCCTACTTGATTGGGATCATAGCCGGTATGCCCCATATCCCAATCCACATTCACATCCAAGGAGAGCAGGTTCCTTGCATGAACCTGGACTTTCTCCGGAAAACGATTCTTCAGCAGCTCCATAGCGATGCCTTTGCCAACCGTGATGTCCCCGGGAGGTACAACCTCCGTTGCGATCGTATAGGGCATTGCAGATGCAGGCTCCGAAAACCCGCTTTCTTTCCCGCTTCTTACGGCGGTTACCGCAAACCAATACTGCTTTCCGGCAGTCAATTTATCAACCAGAAGAGCAGGCTCTATCAGCTCATGATTGTTGATAAGGGTCCATTTACCAGACTCGGCTGGCGCATCCGCGCCTTCAACCGTGTACACCTTGTAGGATTCTGCCCCTTCAACCGCTTTCCATGTCAGATTGACTTTTCCTTCCCCGGCGGCAGCCTGTAAACCGG
This sequence comes from Paenibacillus motobuensis, assembly GCF_039521865.1. Classification (NCBI taxonomy): domain Bacteria; kingdom Bacillati; phylum Bacillota; class Bacilli; order Caryophanales; family Paenibacillaceae; genus Paenibacillus; species Paenibacillus motobuensis. Next base: position 191,147 of record NZ_BAAACX010000004.1, read on the forward strand.
TGGGTGCTGGCGGGGCCGTTGGCGGCGGTGTCGTATCCGTGACGGTAATCTGCAGCGTCTTTACCGGCCCCGCGCTGAAGGTGATCGTCAGTTCCGCCTCACCTACCGGCTGGGTCACCAAATACTCTTTCTTGATCGTTACCGTATTCCCCGACACGGTATAATCCGCGTTCTCGTTCAAGACCTTCTCGTCATTGCGGATGCCGATCAGCGCGTTCCCGTGTACCGCCAACGTCGTTATCACATCGGCAGGCGTATACTTGTCAAAGCTCCCCGTCGTCGGATCGATCATGCCGTTTGGTATCCACTTCGCGAACAGCGTCACGTTGGACGACCCCATCGTAAAGGTGTCCTCCTCAACATAACTTGTTCCGATGCCGTCGGAGGTAAGACTCCACCCGACGAACGAGTAGCCTTCTCTCGCCAATCTTCCTGTATTGCCTTGCACCGTAACGGATTCAGCCGGTTTATACGTCCGGCCGTCCTTTGGCACGCTTCCCTCGGTCGCCCCGTTCTCGTCGTAGGTAATGATGTAAGGCGGTACCAAAACCGGATACCCGTTGTTAATCAACGAATTCATGCCCCATACATGATCGAAATCCCAACCCGCCATTGTAAAGGTGGCTTTGGTTTGCATCTCAGCGGTCGTCTTGGACGTTCCCCCGCCGGATTGTCCGGTCGTTTCACCATTATAAAAACTGGAGGCTATCGTGGGTCCGAAAGACCTTCCAACCAGCCCTCCGACATCCGCGCTGCCGGTTACGCGGCCAATGGCGTAAGAATAACTGATGGTGCCATAATGCCTGCCCACGAGTCCACCAACCTCGTTCTGGCCTGTCACGGAACCGGTGGCGTAAGATTGGCTCACCGTGCTTTCGTAGTCATTCCGTCCCACCAACCCGCCAACGAAATATAGACCGGTGACGTTACCGATGGCGTATGACTGCTTTACCATGCTGCGGATATCATTTTGTCCTATCAAGCCGCCAACTTTTTCGTTGCCGTTCACGTTCACCGTCGAATAAGTATTCTCTACCGTTCCGTTAACGTTATATCCCACCAGCCCCCCGGTATAGTCACCGCCTTTGACGGAACCGTTCTGCAGTCCCACATTGCGAACAGCACCGCCGCTGCCGACAGAACCGAACAGTCCGATTTCCGCTTCCGAAGGACGATTGATCGAGAGCCCAATAATCTTATGCCCACCGCCGTCAAATGTACCGGTAAAACGTTGACTCTCCGTACCGATCGGCTCCCAGCCCCTGCCTCCATCATAAAATTGTCCAAGCGGATCTTTGGTCTCCAGGGTCAAATCGATGTCGTTGCCCAGCTTGTAATGGCCCGGCAGATTGTCGCGGATCGCATTCAACTGTTCCGGCGTCGTGATCAACCACGGGTCTTGCGGCGTCCCGTTGCCTCCGGCAAATCCTCCATCACTGGATGCGATCGGTGTCGCTGTGGCTGCATTAGAGAAGTCGCTAGCGTTTCCTGCGTCATCGACAGCCTTGACTGCAAACGAATAGTTCGTACCGTTCGTCAATCCGGTAACCGCATAGGTATTCGCCGTCACATGGGATTGAACAAGTCCCCAGTTTGTCGGATCAGCAGGGGCGGCCGTGCCTTCGGATTGATATACATCATAGGTGACGGTTCCCGCCACGGCATGCCAATTCAATGTAACCTGACGATCTCCTCCTGCAGCAGTAAGCTGCTGTGGAGCATCGAGTATATTGGACTTATTCACTACCTGCCTTACGGTAAACGTCGCGTCCGCCATGTTCGTCGCCGATACCGTACCCATTGCCGTATACGTTCCTGCTCCCAAACCGTCAATCGTTTTCACGGTGAAATTTGTCGTAGGCGTTGCGGCCGTCAACGTTGTCTCCGTAGGTGGCATAATCACGAATTTATCGGCATCCACGCCGCTTAAATTCACAGCCAGGTTCGCCACATCGCCCGTGCCCGCCCTCCTGATGTCGATGGACTTCGTCTCCTGCGTTCCAGGTGCGTAGCCTTCCGTCAGCGGCGTAAGCGTCTGGTCCGCAATCTGGTCAATCGCATACGTCGGTGCCTCGGTCACTAGGATAAGAATCGGTTTGGTATCCCGGCCGTTAATCACATCGGTCCATTGCCCTGCATTCCATTGTTGTTTACCGAACTCCACCATTACAAAATGAAAGCCTATAGCTGTTGGCGTATACGTCGCGGTGGAGCTGGCGCCGTTATCGTGAAACAAACCCGAAACGCCATCCGCCTCCCAGCTTATCGGAACGTACCGCTCGTCTCCAACTGTCACGGGAGCTTGAGATTGCCGGTCTCCGGAAGCGGTGATCGTAATTGACGAGCCGACCGAAACGCTGGTTTGAGATGCGCTGACGCTGTTATTCACGGGATTCGCCGGCTTCGGCAGCGCTGGCATCACCATGATTGTAATCGTCTTAAAAGAATACGTGTAAGATGGCGCTAACTTCCAGTCGCTTCCATCCCACGTGTGCTCTTTAAAATAAACATACAATTCATACGGCCCAGGTTTCGTCGTCGTGAATATGGAGGTATACACGTTTTTGTTAGGATCATATGAAAATGCCTCGTTAGCTATTTGAGGGTCACATGTGTAACAATCAAAGTGTGTCGGAATGTCTTTTTTATCCCCGGTTTCCACCCCCGGTTCCCCGATCCGATCGCTTACCGCGAAGAGCGTAACCGAATCGCCTGCAGGAATGATGTATGCGTTGGCGGATACATCATTTTTCGAACTGTCATAGGCCCAAGCAAGTTGATGATAAAAGGGAAAATCAGAAAACAGTATGGATATCATCACGATGGCTAAAATAATGGTTTTGACAAGTTTTCGTTGCCCAGTCTTCAATGCAATCCCCCTCGTATCAAAGTTTTGGTGCATGGCTTAATTTTTTTCTTCCCCGAAGGAATGGAAAACTGCAATTCGAATAACGAACCAACATCTTGGCTTGGTTTTACTTAAAGTCATTGGGATCGACCCGGCTGCTCATTCATCATTGAAAGCATTCCATTCTCTCGAATTGTTCGGATATAACTGGAGTATATAGGATTCGGTGAGCGATGAAATCTAACCCCGGTTATAGAATCGGTTATAGAAAGAAATACACAACAAAGACCCGCCACATCGGCGGGTCTTACTTGCATAAAACGTCAAGAGCTTTACATTTCTTTTCCACGTAGGATCGCTTCTACCCGGTTGGTCACTTGAAGCTTGCTATAGATATGATTGATATGCGTTTTCACTGTTCCAATCCCGATGCCAAGCGCTTCCGTGATCGCGATATTATCCAGTCCTTCTTCCATGCAGCGGTATATCTCCAGCTCCCGTTTGGTCAGAAGCGTCTCCAATGCGACATCTGCCGGAAGAGGCGAAGCAGCCCCGCCGCCATAGCAGGACAATATCCGACGCACGTAAGCGAGCGAGGGCATGCGCTTTTCCCGGATATTTCCCTTCTGACGCAAATGGACGTACTCCGTCAACATCTCCGCAACCGGCGTTCCTTTGTCGACGAATACGCGGATATAATCATCAGGTTCCGCGTACTGAAGCGCCTCTTCCAGCCTCAGTACCGCTTGCTCTGGCTTGTTCATGTGCCGCAGAATGAGCGCTTGCAGCACCTGAATATCCAAAGCGTCCATCGGGCGATGATCTTTGAGCGCGACAGCGATCAGTTTCTCCGACAGAGACCATGCCTCCTTATTTTGTCCGCTCTCGATTAGTATTCTCAAAAGAAAAACGTAGATGAACAGTTGATGCACGGACACGGGATCATCAGGCGCTACCTGATATGTAGCCAACCATTCATTGGCCGCAGACGACTCTCCCAGATCCAGTCGCAAAGCGGCACTTTCGATGTCGAGGAGAATGAGCGCAGCTTCCGCATGATTCTCCAAAGCGCATTGTCTTGCCTTCTCCAGCCATTTCTCCGCCTGCGCGTAATCTTGCCTGGCTTTACTTATTCGCGACAAGAACAGGCAAGCCGGAACGTAAACCTTCTCCGGCTGGTACGTGATCCGAATCCGTTCAGGGAGTCCTACCTGTAAATAGTGCACCGCTATATCCAATTCGTTGCGTTCGTACAGCAATTCACCGTAGCATACAGAAACAGGCTCCTGTAAACCCATCGTTGCCATTAAGTCGATCATGTTAAGGAAAAAGGATTCCGCCAGATCTCTGGGCAGATGCCTGCCGCGTTTGCCGTTGTAGGATCGGTAAATGGACGGAAGTAACGGCATCTGTGGAGAGGCAAAAATAAGATCCGTGCCGGATGGATTGTGCTGGAGCGAAAGACGGATATATTCCAACCCTTTCACCACATCCATTTCATACTGGGTAGCCTTGAAATTCCTCACATAATAAAGGTTACCTAAATAACGCTGCTTGTCTTCCTGCTCCCAGTCGGCCGAAGACGATGCATAATATTGTTCCGCAAGCTGCAAAAGTTTTTCGGCCTGATCGGGTTTATGGTCCCACAGCAACGAGTAGATGTAAGAGAAGAATAGGTAATGATGTTCTTGAAGGAGCGATTCGGGAATCACCGACATCCATACCCTCAGCGTGGAAAATTCCCTGCGAATCATCAGGGCTCTCATCTGTTCGAGCAAGCGCAATGCTTCCGTATAATGCTGCCCAGCTAAGAAATAATCGATCGCATCTTCGGCAAAACCTTGCGTCTCGTACCATGAGGCTGCGGCACGATACAAATCCTGCGTTCGGCTTGGATCGTGACGCTTCTGCTGCTTTTTCAAAAAATCTCCAAACAACGGGTGGAACCGATACCAATCCCCCTGTTCATCCAGGGGAACAAGAAAAAGATTGGCGCTCGCCAGCTCCGCCAATTTCCTCGCGCTGTCCGTCTCCCCTGATAACATTTCGCATAGCGGCCCATTCATTTTTTCAAGAATAGAGGCATTCATCAGAAATTTCCGGGTGACGTCGTCCAGAGCAGAAAAAACTTCCTCCAGCAAATATTGCTCGACCTTGCCGCTGTCTCCTGACAGTTTGCCGCTGAAATCCGGTACCTTATCGCGATACCGCATGGACAAAGCAGCAAGCCTTAATCCCGTTACCCACCCTTCCGTTCGATCCCAAATTCGTTCTACCTGTTCTCTGGGCATTTCGCGCTCCGTGCATATTCGAAAAAAATCCATCGTCTCACCAAGATCGAAACGCAAGTGATCGATTTGGAATTCATTCGTCCAGCCCCGGGTGCTCCATCTCGCTTTGGCCCATTGGGGATACGTCCGGCTTACAAAACAAATATGTACAAGCGGCGGCAAATACTCCAGAAAAAAAGAGACGGACGAGAGAATATGGTTGTCCAAAATCTCATGCCAATCGTCAAACACCAGTACGAGTTGCTTCTTTAGACCATTCAAATCATTAATCAAAGCGGTAAGAAATGTCTCGTAATGCCCGGGGTTCAGGGTCGAGGCTGCAGACTGGCATGCAGCGGATAAGCCACCAAGAGCTTGTTCTATCGCCTTGCTTACATAATGCCAAAATCGAACCGCATCGTTATCTTTCGCGTCGAGCGACAGCCACGCTACCGGTACGGTTAGCAGCCTTGCCCAAGCGGTGGCTAGCGTTGTTTTGCCATAGCCGGCGGGCGCCGTGATAAATGTCGCTCTCCGCTGCAAGCCCTCGTTCATTTGGGCAATCAAGCGCTCACGTGGCACGATTTGCGAGACAGGCACCGGAATATTCAATTTGGATAAAATAATAGGATTGTGTTCAAGATTCATAGGATTCATCCTTCGCCAAGAACGCTTTTTTACCTTCTAAACCAAGGCAAATGGAACCTCCTCTACTAACGAGGAATGCCGTTTTATCAATTCGACAAAGAGCTGCGAAATGCCTGCTTCCATACGTAAACAACGAAAAAGGAATATATCTAACTGAAAAAAACACGAAGAATCCTTTTCGGGGACACTTCGCGTTGTTCGATGCATTATTTGGGATTCCAAGCATTTCCGATTTTTCTCAAGAAATACGGGCTCCAGCTCAAGACATGAGCAACACATTACAAATCCCAAGAATACATTTAATGTCCACTGATATCGTTCTGTATTGTAAAAGTAAATGTACTCGTTAATGCGTATGCGAAGTTCTTCGATACTCTGGCAGTCTTTGTATGTCAACTCATCTTTCATATGACCAAAAAATGATTCCATGGATGCATTATCGTAACACATCGATTGTTGGAACCCGACCTCTTTTACACGTTTTTGAAACTTAGGATGCGTATAGTGCATCCCTTGGGATTAACCCCCGCTGGCATCTCTGCAAGATTATTTTTGCCATAGTAGGCGGTATCTGGAATAATTTCCATTGCTTGAGTTTTCGACAATAGGGAGGGCAGTTGTTTTCCATATCGCTGCTGCCGGGCGTGACTTCAACCGCTGTAATAATCCCTTCCTCCGTCATAGCTAAATGCTCTTCCATGAAATCGGGTATTTGGATCAAGGGCTGAAAGAATACCTTTTTGGAACAGCAACTGCTCATCTTCTACAATTTGTCTAGCAATTTGAAGCTTGTCTTATGTTATAATATGGAAAAAACTAAAATAGCAACTGCAACATAATGCTCAACAAATACAAAAATTGCTATGGAGATATCATGATAGTAGTAATTATTGATGATGGTGTTAATACGCAAACGACCAATAATTTAATATTCTCATTGCAAGTCGATGAGCAGGGTATGATTAATAGTTTCACTGGATATATTGATGCTCTAAGTCACGGTAGTATTTGTGCGGCTATTATTCAAAAGTATGCTCCACATGCTTTGATAGGGAGCATAAAGATACTGGATAGTGAAACCAAAAGAGGAGATTGTACTAATCTTGAAAGGGCGATCTATTGGTGTATTGACCATGATATAAAAATCATCCATTTAAGTTTAGGTACAGTATCTGTTTATGATTATCCATCTCTTTTAAAAGCGATCAATAATGCTTACGAGCATGGTATCATTATTATTTCTGCCTGTAAAAATGGGAGCCCGACCTCTTATCCGGCAGCTTTCTCCAACGTAATTGGTGTTCAATGTGATTCTACTCTTAAAAACGATGCTTACTATGCACGGGAACCAAATTATCATGGTATTGACTTCTCTGCCAGTGCAGTGCATGAAATAAAAGAACTCATTTCAACTCCCTTTGAGAGACTAACACCTATTTGTAATAGTTATGCGGCACCTGTTATTACTGCTAAAGTCTATTCTATCTTGGCAGAACATCCTTATATGACTTTTGATCAAATAAAAAAAGAATTAAATAAAACAAGTAAACTGGTTATCCCCTCTTACCACCCCATGATTTATAAGCATATAGATTGGGTGGACCATGTTAAACTGCTGGTTTTTGGGGATCCTCCAGTTTCTCCTACAAGTATGCACTACTGGAATATCAACGAAATAATATCTCTTGAATCTGATTTGGCTTTAAAGGACATACTTCTTTCCTCATTAGAAGATTTACCTTTAGCCATTAGTATTAGTAATTTCTTAGATATCAAAAAATTCACCCCCATAAAAACTTGTCCGCTGGTGTTTCTGAATAGAGTAAATGTTCAAGATTGGAAACAGTATGCTACGCGAATATTCATTCCTACTCTAATAGATGATTACGCCACGAATCAACGAATCCATAATGAACGACCTGTAGTAGCAATTCTCCAGGATACCATGCTTTCCGATTTTCCTCTTAGTGCAGTGTTGCAAGAGATGTTTAACCAAAAGGATCATTACGCTCTGTTTTTTTCTGAATATCCGATTGACATTCTTGTTGGAGCTGTATATATAGACAATACTGAATTTTACCAATATCATTGTATGAATATGGCGAAACTGTTAAACGCCGAATTACTTCTTGTACATACAACTTTAGAAAACTTACATATACTAAAACCGGATATTATCCTTTATGATAAGACCTGCAAAAACGGCCTGCTCAAAATACCAAAGGACAACACCCATATTATATTTACTGATCATCGCGACCCTACAGAGATATTCCAAATCATTTGTGATATCATTTGTGAGTAAATTACCTAAAAAACAACGAGGCTTTTTAAGCCTCGTTGTTTCCTGATTCACGCTTTTGATATAAGTTATATAGCCCATATGCGTAACTATAACCATATTCAAGTGTTGTCGTTTTTATTTGTTCTGGTAATGGAAATGAAGAAGTTAATGCCATGGTTTGCAATCCGCTTAATGGATTTTGTTTCTTCTTATCCTTTTTCATTCCAAATTTTTCTTCGGAGTCATTTTCTTGCTTGGAAGGTCCATCACAGACGGTATGATGAAATCCTATCTCACCATCTTCTGTAATAGTGACCAATTGGGACATACTTTTAACAGATTCCGGATCAATGGCCGCATTCAGTTTAATATCGTCATCAAAATACTTTTGAATCTTTGATACAATCTGTTTTGCATATTCCGGGTCCTTGTCCATTTTCTCTTGAACAGTAGGGTGAATCATGACAACATGAAGTCCCTTTTGTATTTTTTCAAGATCACGTTGTACCCAAGGTTCATATCCAGTAGCCGTTTGTGTCTGAGGTTTCCAAGCTCTTAATTCATTGATAGTACTTTTATCAATCCTGTCATCATAAAGCTTTGAAGTTGGGAAATCCAGCCGATTCCAGTATTTAAATTGAGAAGCATCCAGTACGTGATATTTCAGATCCGGATAGATTTCTTTTAGACTTTGCTCTGCGCTAACAAACGGAGTTGTTTTCTCTGGCTTTTCTGTTTTCTGTGTTGCGTTACTCAATATTTTTTGAAAATCAAAAACAGCCATCGAACTGTTATTATTGTTTTTGGAATAATTCAGCAATGCCGAAACATTCTGTACGTCCATTCATTTACCTCCTAATGAAATTTTTAGGTGATAATTTTATAGTATATTTATCGGCTAAATCACTCCACTTTTTATATCATATTTGTCAGCCTGAAGATGATATAATCTTGAGTACTCGCCATTCAAATTCATTAACTCCTTATGTGTTCCCTGTTCTATAATCCTTCCTCCCTCTAAAAAAATTATCCGGTCTGCTAAATGTACGGCAGAAAGACGATGCGAAGTATAAATGGCAGTTTTATCTGACCATAGAGTACTTATATTCTGAAACATCGTGTGTTCTGCTTCAGGATCAAGAGATGCGGAAGGTTCATCGAATATAATTACGGAACAAGAACGGTAGAGGGCACGTGCAAGGGCTATTTTTTGTCTCTGACCTCCTGATAATTCCAAACCTTTCTCACTGAAAAATTTGGTCACATAGGATTCTAACCCATCGGGTGCATGCTGAAGAATATGATCCGCCCCTGCTTGATGTAATATATTTACTACTTCTTGATCACTAATTGTTTTTTGAGAATCAGAGATTGTTACATTTTCTCGTAAGGAAAATGAATAATTTACATACTGTTGAAATAAGGTACTGAACTGTTTACGCAAACTTTCTATTTTATATTCCTGAACATCTACTCCATTTAGCAGGATATATCCTTCCGTTACGTCGTAAAAACGGAGCAATAACTTAATAATCGTACTTTTCCCAGCACCATTAGTTCCTACTAGACAAATCTTTTCTCCTGCTTGAACTGTAAAATTGAGATGCTGTAAAATATACACATCTGTATCTGGGTATTTAAAACTTACATCTCGAAATTCTATTGATACAGGCCCTACGAGATCTTTATCTCCCTTATCTAGAATACGATTGTGATACTGGTTAAATCGCTGTAAAGTATCAATTTTGAGTTTGTCTCCATATATAGACATCCCCGTTTGAATGACCAGATACAGCCCACCTGTCAATTGAGTTAACAACCCAGTATATAAGGTATAGTCCCCAATGGTCCGTAGCCCCGATAAAATATCCCTTGAAAGGGAAACCAGGATAAAAACTGAAACAAACTCAGGTAATAAATTCAAGAATACGGTTATTACGGTTTTACCCTTTAGTACTTTTCTTTTCCCATTAAAATGCAAACTCCAAATAGTTTTGTATTTATTCATCAGCAAATCCTTCAAATGAAATAGCCTGATGTCACTCGAGAATGTTTTTTCACCCGATATCCATCGAATATAATCCATTTGCCGTTCCTTTGGCGTCTGCTCCAAACTCCACATGTACAATAATCTAGTGTATTTTTGATTAGCAATGACTGTTGGTAAAATGGTTACAGTAACGACAATGGCAAACAAGATGCTCTCTTTCGAAAATAGCACCCAAGAGCTCACCAAAGCTACCCATGCCCCAATAAACTGAAACACATTCCAAGCAACACTATTTAAGGCATACACATCTCGTTCTACTGCATGAAGGATATTTTGATATTTCGGACTATCGAAATATTCCATATCCATCCCAAGCTTCTTGTGCATTAATTCTACATTTATATAATTCTGAAGTAAGTTTTCTTGCATGGTCTGTGTATATTCATGGATTTTAGATAAAATAGCCGTGGTTAGATTAACGCCCCCAAGAAGGATTAGAATTAGTAAGAAATTCGAGTTCTGGCTCTCGAAAGAAAGAGAGAGGGTGTCAATCAATTTTTTTGTTAATAGGATTGTAATGAAAGGAAGTAAAGCATTGACAATTTGTATCATTACATTGAAAATTGTATAACCCTTTGCGGCAATCCAGCAGATATGTAAAGAATATTTAATGGCATGGACAAAACCTGTAGTATCCTTCATAAACATCGCCATATCATTTTTTTATTGATCATACAACGTATGAACTAGTTAAACGGTTAATTTCACGAAGCAGGGCATTATACGTTACCAGTTTCATTTCATCGATCAATTCATTCGGGATGCATATATCGAATAATTTTTCTACTTCTAATAACAACATCACGAAATGTCTCGCTTTCATATTAATCGGTTCTTCAAAGAATAAAGTGTCTTTAAGATTTTTCGGAAAAGGATAGCAAAATAATTGAAGGAATAAATTATCTAATTTCTGATCATTATCCATAAATTTTCACCTCTTTAGACTGTTCTGTAATTTCCAAACATCTGTAAAGTATTGATAAGATGCTTGCACAAAGACTCACCAGTACCATCGAAATGATTAAAGTAATAATTTTGTGGTAAATCAGTAGGCCTTTTCTCGGATTCATAAAACCTAAGAGTAGCCGTTGAAACACTGGTAACATCCAATATACTGTTGGACACTACAAAAGCGTTAATATCAATTTCAAACTTGCTCCTTACTATTTCCTGCATCTTATCCGCAAAGGTATTATCATAAAAATTATGGAATAATTTCATAACGGCATAATCACAATGAACAGCATTAGAAATGAGATAAGGAAATATTCCAAAATTCCCGTTATGCTTTTCATCCAGTGGCATCATTTCACCTGGCAGGCCTATCACAATGATGTCTGGTTTCTCTTCTAATTCTATTCTTCTTATGAAATGGTTGAAAAAGAAAACCTTGTCCGTATCGGAATACTGCTTCTCATACATGAAACTTGGGAAGGAAAGGAACTCTTCAGCATCTGTTTCATTTTTCCGGGTAAGAATCGTTTTTACCTTATATCCGGCTTTTTGTATGCCTTTATGCAGATATAAAATGGTATCCAGTTTTTCGGTATGCTCAAACATACCGAAAACAAAAACTATAGGAGTTTGAATACGTAGAATATTTGGGGTAAAATCGTGTGAACAAACGACCTGTTCTTGACTATCCAGAAGGTTGCCGTACGTTTTACATAGTTGAGAGCATAAAACATATTCCTCATGGGTTAGGGAGCGAGTGATTCGGATAGATTTCCTTTCTTTTGCCGCTTGCTCAATAATAGGTAAAATCGAGTGTGAAAAATCAATTTCACCATTCGAATTAACAATCCATATGGCGTCAAATTCTGAAAAATCATTACATTCCCTGATATCCTTTACGGTTATTGTTCTATTACCTGGTATATTTATGGTTTTATTGACATAAAACCAGCCCTTAGGAGCATAGCATGTTACACTAGATTTCTGTTCTAATAAATCCGAATATTTCAGAAAGGGCAAATATTCTCCATCAACTGGATAAATCATTAATTTTTCCTTTTTCATGTCTCGTTACTCCTTTCATTAAATTTTTACATTTTCATATTTCTCAAACTCGCACCCGTACCCCTGTAACACAATATAATCTTTCATCATTTCCTCTACACTGGCTCTTACTCGATTACACTCACTAAGACGTTTTTCTTTGGATATCTCAGTGACACCATCTGCAAAAGCAACACATTGGGTACAAAAATGAAAAGCCCAACATTTGGAGCATTCTTCTTTGGTCGTCTGTCCGACATTCAGAATTCTTTTGGCTGAGATAAAATCGAATCCATTCTCTAGGTTTCCCATTTGCATAATAGGGGAGGTCTCACTTACTCTTTCGCAGGGATACAAATTTCCCTCTACATCTACAAACAGTTTGTGCTGTCCAGGTACACAAGGACCGCCTGGATGTATTTTTTTCTGATTCATATCCACCGCGGTGCGATGGCAGAAATTATTTGCTAGCTGATTAGCATAGGACTCCGCCAATTTTGAAGTCATTTCTAGCGGGATGCGGCCTATTCCGTATAAAAAAACTTTGACCTTTTCGTATTCGTTAACAACATCATTCTTTTTACATGGGGGCAGAGGTTGATCTTTTAAATTGGTGTCATTTGCTGACGTCAGTTGATAGGTGAATAGATTGACACGTTTGTCTTCTTTAAAAAAACGAACGACACTCTCCAAATCAGCATCATTTGATAAAACAGTACTGATGATAAACTTATCAGTGGGGATATCTGGAATAGACTCCAACATGTCTTGAATGTTTCTCATAACAGTTTCGAAGCTACCCTGCCCGTTAACATGTACTCGATTTAAATCATGAATGGCTTGAGGCCCATCTATACTAAGGGATATGGTGAAGTTATGATCCAGGAGATATTTCACAATCTTTGAATGAAGAAGGGTTGCATTGGTTGTGATGTTAAATTGCAAGTTCTTGGTTGGAAATAATTTATAACTATAGTCTACACACTTCTGAATTAAATCAAATTCTAGTAAAGGTTCTCCTCCATAGAAACCTATTAGTACATCTTTATCACTTTCGCCGTTATGTTCATATAGAAGATCCAGTGCCTTTCTGGCAGTATCCCAATCCATCCGCTTATTGTTATGTACTCTATTAACATAGCTGCCGGAAAAAACACAATATTTACATCTTAGATTACAGTTTTGCGTCACCTGTAAACAGATACGAGAGAGTTCATGCTCCAAAATATTCTCGAGCTGATCGGTCATCATATGTTCGATTTCCACATCTGGTTGTCCTTGCAACAGCTTTGCATCCAGCATATCTTTTAATATATTTGCATTTTCTTGATGAAGCCAAGGCACTGGAGATGTATCATCCAAAAAAGCATTTAGATAGTTATAAATATCTTGATTGGTTTCTAAAATCTTGTTTGTATTAACATCATATATATAAAACCCATTCGCCACTGTAAATAATTTGATAAATGGTTTTTGCTTTAACATACCGTTCGCCCCATTTCTCAGCATATATTTAAGAGCTGCCAAGAGGCTTAGCAGCTCTTAAACTATCTTATTTCTTAACTGCCGATTCCAAGTGCAGTATACTGCATATTATACGAAGTACTGCTTGATGTGGTCAGTGCATTTTTGTGTGTAGCGGATGCCGTAGTTTTACAAGTACATTGTGATGAAGAGCAAGGACAACTACCACAAGAGCAGGCATAGGCCATTAATGTACCTTTTGCACCGGCGACCTTTTTACCCAATTTTTTCATGGAAAGTTCCTCCTTTCTTGTTTTTTCATTTATCCAAATGAATAAATGAATTTATAATTACTATAAAACTCAGTAGGAATTTTATAGCAATTCTCGTTAATCATGTATTAAATAATCAATATAGTATTTTATGACAATTTCATCAAACCATAGGTGTATTATTTTGTAAATACATGTTTTTACATCCATTCCCTTATTATTTGAATAAACTTTGACACTTTTATTTATTTGCTTTTATATTAAAAAAAACACTACAAATTATTAGAAATTCATTGCTCTATACAAGATGATGACGGCGTTATGCCTAGGTGCTTTTGTTTCCCATTTTGCGGCCGATGTCATTAATGTATCGCTGCTATTAACGTTTCAAAATTCCGACTATGTAAAAAAGCCCATGAATTGTCTCAAAGACAAAGTCATGGGCTAGTTCATTAGAAATCGAAGTTGTCCGGGTCAGGACCCACACGGCGGTCTTCGTTAAGGCTGTCGATCCGATCCATATCTTCAGGGGACAGTTCAAAATCAAACAGAGATGCATTCTCAACGATTCGGTGCTCTTTCGTTGATTTAGGAATAGTGACAACACCATGCTGTAGATCCCAACGAAGAATGACCTGTGCGATGGATTTGCCATATTTGTCCGCAATCTCTTTCAGCAGCGGATGACCCAGCAACTCTCCCTGCATCAATGGAGACCATGCCTCCAACTGAATGTTGTGCTTCTTCGTGAAGTCTCGCAGCTCTTTCTGGTTCAGCAACGGATGGAATTCAACTTGGTTGACCACAGGAATGATTTCTGCATCTTTCATTAAATCTTCAAGGTGATGAATTTGGAAGTTGCTGACGCCGATAGCTTTGACACGGCCATCTTTATACAGCTTCTCCATCGCTCTCCAAGCATCTTTATACTTGCCTGCTACTGGCCAGTGGATTAGATAGAGATCCAGATAGTCAAGGCCCAGCTTCTTAAGGCTTGTCTCGTAGGCAGCGAGTGTCGACTCATAACCGAGGTCAGCGTTCCACACTTTCGAAGTAACGAAGAGGTCTTCCCTTTTCAGTCCGGTCTCTGCCAGCGCTTCACGAATCCCCTGACCAACACTCGTCTCATTGGCGTATACCGCAGCGGTGTCAATACTCCGGTAGCCTTGTTTAACGGCAGCTTTCACCGCTTCGACGAGCTCAGTTCCTTCCTCCACTTTAAAGACACCAAGGCCCATCCAAGGCATCTCAATACCATTATTTAATCGTGTTCTACTTTGTACATTCTGAGTCATTATAAATTCCCCCTAATTATATATAATTTGATAATAAAATCACATAGTTCATTCGAACACATCTTGTCTATTCGGTTATCATAACCGAATGTTATTGAACTTATTTGAATTAGATCCGATAGTTAGAAAGGCATGATGGTTGTCCAAAGATCAGTTTTCTTGAGCAGCGGACGCCATATCCTTTCGCTCCAAAGATCGGCTCCACAAGGTTAGCAGCACGGCGGCCGCGACCATGATCGATCCAATCCAGGCGGTATGAACCAGACCAAGATGCTCAGTAACAATCCCGCCCAGATAAGCACCAAGTGCGATGCCGGCGTTGAAGGCGGCGATGTTAACTGATGAAGCGACGTCAACCGCTTTGGGGGCAAAACGTTCCGCTAACATTACGACATAGACCTGCAATCCTGGCACGTTCATGAAAGCTAGAAGTCCCATGCAGAAGATCGTGATTAGTCCGGCCACCTTAAATGGTGCCGTGAATGTGAGAAGAAGCAAAATGACCGCCTGAATCAAGAACATATATAGCAAAGCAGTTAATGGTTTGCGGTTGGCCGCTTTGCCTCCGATCACATTGCCGATGGCAATGGCAATGCCATAGAGCAGCAGAATCAGGGCTACGGTAGATTCTTTAAAACCGGTAACGTCATGTAACAGCGGCGATAGGTAGGTAAAGACCACGAAAGTCCCTCCATACCCCAGCGCAGTAATGAGAAAGGCAAGCAGCAACCTGCCATTGGTAACAATTTTCATCTGGTCTCGGATCGGTGTCCGGACGCCTTTACGAAGATTGTTTGGGACCAGAATCAAATTGGCAATCAAAGCGATAATACCGACGATCACGATAGCTATAAACGCAGCCCTCCAGCCCAGCTGTTGGCCAATAAATGTACCTAGTGGAACACCGGTGACGGTCGCTACCGTGAGACCGGAGAACATGATGGATATGGCACTTGCTCTGCGGTCCTCAGCAACCAAATCGGCTGCAATCGTAGACCCGATAGACATAAACACGCCATGGGACAAAGCAGATATAATGCGTGCTGTCAGCAGCATGCCGATTTCGGTGGATACGGCCGCCAGGCTGTTGCCAATAATAAACACTAGCATGATGCCAATTAGCAGAATCTTTCGCGGTACACCCGACGTGATAGAAGTCAGGATCGGTGCCCCAAAAGTGACACCCAATGCATATAACGTAACGGTTAATCCTGCGAGGGTTACCGAAATGTGCAGGTCATTAGCGATCAGGGGTAGCAGCCCTACACTGATAAATTCAGTGGTACCGATCGCAAACGCGCTGATCGCTAAAGCTAACAAGGCAAAGGTTGCGCGTTTTTTATCTAGAGACATGATTTATTTCCACTCCTATATTTTTCTATAGATTTATTAAACTAAAGATTAAGCTGCAGGATAGTAATACCGGCCGGTAAGTGCTATTATGTACCCATCGAAGTATTTTGAACAGTACGTACTTTTTAGT
Source organism: Paenibacillus motobuensis (assembly GCF_039521865.1). Taxonomy (NCBI): domain Bacteria; kingdom Bacillati; phylum Bacillota; class Bacilli; order Caryophanales; family Paenibacillaceae; genus Paenibacillus; species Paenibacillus motobuensis. The sequence goes on from NZ_BAAACX010000004.1 coordinate 207,759, forward strand.
ACTATAGGTACCAAAAAGTGCCCATGGATTTGAGGAGGCATCATTATGGAAAAAAAGAAATACAACATATCGGTTGAAGCTACACTAGAGGTAATCGGAGGTAAATGGAAGTGCGTGATCCTATGCCATTTAACGCATGGCAAGAAGCGGACAAGTGATTTGCGGAGGCTGATGCCGTCCATCACCCAAAAGATGCTTACACAGCAACTCAGAGAGCTGGAGGAGGATGGCATTGTAAACCGATTGGTATATCATCAGGTCCCGCCCAAAGTGGAATATGAGCTGACTGAGTACGGCTGGAGCTTGAAACCGATTCTCGACTCACTCTGCATGTGGGGAGAGACTCATATTATTAAAGAGTACGGTGACAAATTTGCTGTATTGGAAGATAATATCCTCAACAACAAGGACATCGGCCTCGCGACCGAAGTAGATCAATCTTCAAAGGAAAAGGAACCATCCTATCCTAAACATAAAGAAGGGAATGCTACTATTGGAAGCTAGGCTTGCTTGAGTTGAATTGAGAAATTGGCTGTCAACAACGGAGTCTGCCGCTTGGTAAATAGGATTCTGCTTATTTTATTGGGAGGTTGAAATAAATGTTTGAAGTTGTACATGTTCATGTGAACCGTTCATTGTCCATAGGGACGGTTCACGATCAAACTAAAAAAGGAGAATGAAGTATGTCTCGTAAGCACATTACAATCCCCCATGTTCAATTCCATGCAAAGACAGATATTTGGTGATATTTGCATGGAATAACATCATCACCAATCATGCTGGCTTTGCTACTTGAGATATTAAATTTATTCAAGGAGTGAGTCTACATGAGGTATATCAACGCTAATGACATTCTCCCAAAAGAATTGGTTGAAAAATTGCAAGATTTCATACAAGGTGAATACATCTACATTCCGGCGATCAAAGATCAACATAAAAATTGGGGAGAATTATCCGGTTTTCGTAAAGAGATTGATAGGAGAAATAGTGAAATAATACAAGCATATAATTCTGGTAATTCGATTCAGGAACTTGCAGAATCTTACTGCCTTTCTGTTTATGCTATCAGAAAAATAATTTATAACAAATAAAAACGCTGCGCTTAGAAGATGATCCCTGTTCTCACAGGGACCATCTTTTTTTGTCTCCTGACGCAAAAAGAAAAAGAAATATATATGTGTTCTTAGAGGTTATACCAAACATTACAGAACCGTTTTGTATATAGTTTCTGTGATTTCTATCTGTTACTTTTATAACTAGGTGCTCTTCAAAATGTAGCAGGACAAACGGAGGTTAAAATAATGGATGCTATTGTAAATATACAAAGAAGATTAAAAATTGATAAATCTAGAGCAGGTTCGATTCGTATGCCTCATTGGCGTGGTGGAGGAGTTGTGTTTGCTCCTAAACCTCGCGACTATAGCTACAAACTCAATAAAAAGGTTAAGCGACTCGCTATAAAATCTGCATTATCTAGCAAAGTACAGAACAAAGAGTTCATTATCATCGACGAAATCAAGCTAGAAAATTACAGGACAAAGTCTATAGTAGCAATGCTTAATTCTCTTGGGGCAGATAAAAAGGTGTTAATTGTTCACCTTTGATCAATAACTTTGTTATAAAAAGCGCCAATAACATTCCTGGTGTAGAAACCACCGTAGCTGATTCCATTAATGTATACAATGTTCTGAATTGTGATAAATTAATTATCGCTAAGGAAGCTGTGAATATAATTACAGAAATGTACTCTTAACATTTATAACCCGTAAAATGCCTTGTAAAACCAAGGATTTTGCGGGTTTTTTTTCTTGCCTATATTAATAGTTTAGCAGACGTCCATTATCGTTCATCAAACCGGTTTTGCAGCTTAGGCCAAAAAAACAGATTTCAACTGGCGATACACTCCTCTGTTACGTACCGATCTGTGGAGATAAAGACCCCTTATTTGTAATAAAGCAGACGGTTCGCATACGCATTGCGATAATCCGTAGGCGTCAATCCCGTTATTTTCTTGAAGCTTTTCATAAATTGATGACTGTCCGGATATCCAAGCTGCATTGCAATCTCGTTCACGCTTTGATTCGTATCGGTTAACAGCGACTTGGCCGCCTCCATTTTCTCCTGCAAAATATACTGTTTTAAGGAAATACCCGCGATTTTGGTAAATAAAGATGACAAATACTTCGCATTGTATCCGAAATCCTCCGCAAGACGGGCGACTCTCAGGTTCTCATATTTATGCCATTGAATGTAATCGGCAATGTCGTTGTATAGCTGCTGCTGCTTCAGCTTCTGACCCGTCTGCTTCCGGACGACAAATAGCTGGTTGAACAACTCGCATAGAATCGTCGTGGCCATATAGTTGCTCAGCGTCTGTTCCCTGTAACTGCGAACCGAATCCTGCAGTTGCTTCATCAGCACGATCAGCTTATCTGAGCTGCGCACCGTACCTGTTTCGGGAATGACGACAAGACAGGGTTCATAGGCGTAATCGGCCAGATCGCGCAAAACTTCGAAATCGTCTTGAACCGTAAAATGGAGCCAATAAAAGCTGCAATCGGACGACCGGTATCCATATTGGTACATACCCGGAGACATTAGCAGGAAATCCCCTTCACGGAGTTCATAATGATCCCGGTCGTTTGCGATATACAAGCTGCCTTGCGTCGGAATAAACAGTTCGAAATCCATTAACGTCCGCTGTATATGCATCCATTCCGGGGACGGAGCGGTGAATTTGCCAGCCATGTTCATCGTCAGTGGCCTTTCTACCTTAAATTGATAGAATTCCATCAAGCCCTCCTATACCTTTCAAACTTTTTAACACTTCATTGAAACCAGAATAACAGAATCAAAGCTTATAAAACCATGATTTTTTATCAAAAAATCCGCTTCGCTTACATTCATTCGCTTAAGAGCTAACCTTTTGACACCAATTCTAACTTTCCGCCATTTACGCGTAAATCACGTATGGACTAAGCTAGTCATAGTCTTGCAAGAAAGGATGGCTGTGATGGAAATGATGGGAACCTCACTCGGAAACAAGGTACTAAAAGACTTTCCCCTCGATAAAGTGGCTTTGAGAAGCGATTATTATGTGAACGCATTTGAAAAAGAAATCATTTATTTAAAAAGATTCGAGGCTGACCGCCTGCTAGCGGGATTTCGCGAAACCGCCGGACTTGTACCGAAAGCCGATAAATATCCTGGCTGGGAGGATACGGAGATCCGCGGACATACGCTCGGCCATTATTTAACCGCGTGTGCACAAGCCTATGCCCAAAGCAAAGATCAAGAACTGCTCGCCAATCTGGAATATATCGTCTCGGAATTGGCGGAATGCCAACATCAAGACGGATACCTCTCCGCTTTTCCGGAAGTCCTGTTCGACAACGTCGAAAACCAGAAACCCGCCTGGGTTCCCTGGTACACGATGCATAAAATTATCGCAGGTCTGATTGCCGTTTATCAGTCTACAGGCCTGATAACCGCCTATGACATCGTTGATAAACTAGGCCACTGGGCAGCGGAACGCACCTCCAAATGGACGGCCGAAATCCAGGCCACCGTACTCCAGGTAGAATATGGCGGAATGAACGATTGTCTGTATGATCTGTATAAATTGACGGGAAACCGGAGGCATTTGGATGCAGCCCACTGCTTTGACGAGATTCGATTGTTCGAAGCGATCCGCGAAGGCAGGGAAGTTCTACAGGGCAAACATGCAAATACGATAATTCCGAAATTTATCGGGGCGTTAAACCGGTATTTGACGCTTGGCGAGAGCGAAGCTGCGTATCTGGAAGCCGCCGTCAAGTTCTGGGACTCCGTCGTGTACCACCACAGCTACATTACAGGCGGAAACAGCGAGTCCGAACATTTTGGAAAACCGGATGTTCTTAACGGCAAACGATCCGATATTACCTGCGAAACCTGTAACAGCTATAACATGCTGAAACTGACGAGAGAGCTGTTCAAGCTTACCGGCAGCGTAAAATATGCAGATTTTTATGAAAAGAACCATATCAACTCTATTCTTTCGTCCCAAAATCCGGAGACGGGAATGACGATGTATTTTCAGCCGATGGCAACCGGCTATTTCAAGGTTTACAGTTCTCCGTTCGGGCATTTTTGGTGCTGTACGGGGACTGGCATGGAGAATTTTACGAAATTGAACGACAGCATTTATTTTCATCAAGACAAGCAGCTATATATCAATCAATATGTCAGCTCCAGGCTGGATTGGTTGGAACAACATATCCAAATGACGCAAACTGCCAGACTACCAGAGAGCGAGTGGGTTGAATTTCGGGTTGAAACCGATGGGCAGCAAGATCAAAACATATCGATCTGTCTGCGCGTGCCTCACTGGGCTGCCGGCGATATGGAAGTCTTCATCAATGGCGAAAGCTTGGATCCCGTTGTCAAAGAGCGTTATGCGATCATCACGCGGAAGTGGAACAACAACGATACGATTCAGGTGCGGATTCCAATGAAAATTACTTACTCCTGCTTGCCTGATGCACCTCATGTCGCCGCTTTCCAATACGGCCCCGTCGTGCTCAGCGCCGCTCTCGGCAAGGAGGATATGACCGAATCGCGGACCGGCGTCATCGTAAGCGTCCCAACCAAACGGATGCCGGTCAAGGATTATTTGATTCCGCAGAGCATGAGTGCCAGGGACTGGTTTGAACGATTGGACGAACACTTGATCCGCAAGCAGGATGAACTCGTCTTCGAGCTTAAAAATACGGATGAAGACGAGCGACTGGTCTTTACGCCCCATTACATGCAGCATTGGGAACGATACGGGATCTACTGGAGCATCCTTGAAGCGGATTCGGAGGAATTACGTGAACATTTGGAGCAGAGTCGGCATCTGCAGCAGATTAGAGAAGCGACGATCGATAGCGTGCAGGTAGGAAACGACCAGTATGAACTTAAGCATCATATTCAAGGAGAGCTGACGCATGCCGGAACCTGGGAAGGGTTAAACGGAAGAAGGGCCGAAGCAGGCGGATGGTTCAGCTATGACATGAACGTGCTGCCAGGACGGAAGAATGCGCTGCACGTTACTTTTTCCCGGCTCTATCATGGTGGTGCCATGGAGATCTGGGTGGATGGGCAGCTTCTCTCCACCGAGCATTTTTCTCAGCAACCAGCACGAAACTTTTACGAAAAAAGATTCGATCTTCCATCCCAATGTATGCCATATCAGGATTTCGTTCGCATCAAATTCGTTTCCCAAGGTTCGATCAACGGAGTTTATGGCGTACTCCGAACGATTAAGGTTTGATTGCAATGAACTTATTTTTTCATCCGCAAGTCCTGTTAGCATATAAAATGAGTGATGACTTTTATGGAAACCGAAAAAAGATGACCCCTTTCCAGTTTCGATGGGTCATCTTTTCTGGTCCCCGGAAGCAGCCAGTTTTTTCATTCATTATCAAGCTTTGATTCCTCTTCGTTCGTAGTGTAGTCCGGCTCCGGAATGCCAAAATTCCGTCCCGTCCTCGTTCCAGGTAAACGTCTGAGCTCTTGTATGCCGGTTCGGATCGTACAGCGGATCACCCGTAGTGTCTCTTAGATCGAAATGATCTGCAAGCAATCCTGAACTTCCTTCAGCGCTTCCGTCGTTCTCCATTCTTTGCGATAACCGAGACAAGCGCAGATCATCTCCGTCTCCTGTTCCTTCATTCGCTTGCGATAATGAACATGCCCCATTATCCCGTAGCGCACCTTGTATTTATGATACAGTTCAGCATACTCATTACTCCCAAGAAAAGCATTAAAATACTGCCACTGCGGGTGATCGACAGGCGCCTTAAAATAAGGGTGGGTGAGCATATGGGTAACCAGAATGATATTTTGGCCCTGATGGCGCTCCAATTCCTGCTCTAAATGGCGATAGAAGTAGCGATGAATCTCCTGATTACTCATGTTCCACTTTACGTAAATGCTGTCCTGCCAGGTGCGGTCCATAGCATGCATTTTCTCGAAATCGGCGAAACTGTATTTGGGCTCGCCTATTGTATAGTCGTACCAGCCGGAATTGCCGATAACGACCCAATCGTCATCAAGCTGGATTGGATTCTGACTCAAACAGCCTTCATAAGACTGATATTGTCTGTAAATCTCCCAAGTATCGGTTATACCGTTATCCTTACTCCAATAATCATGGTTACCCGGTACGAACAGAACTGGAATGCCTGATTCAGCCTTCAGTCTTCTCAGTACAGCCATGCTTCGGTTCACATCATTAGAGATATCTCCGGCAATGATCAGATGCTGCAATTCACTTGCAGCAACGACCTCGAGCAATACCTCCTCAATCAACGGCTGCCCGGATGCTTCGTTTAGATCAACATGCAGATCCGATATGACTCCTATTCTCATGAACTGCTTCCTCCTCATATAAATGACAACTAACGTGATGACCGGCTTCCTGACTGCGTAGTACAGGGGTAGAGTGACGGCACTGCTCCACAGCCAAAGGACATCTGGGATGGAAAGCACAACCGGGCGGCGGAGAAATGGGATTAGGAACATCTCCAGACAATACGATACGTTCCTTCTGGCGACTTCCTACTTGAGGGATCGACGAAAATAATGCGCGTGTATAAGGATGCAGCGGCTCGCCGCCTGCCTCCACATCGAAAATCTCTACCATTTCTCCCAAATACATCACACCTACTCGATCACTCATGTATTGAACCACATTCAGGTCATGTGAGATGAACAGATAAGTCAGGCCACGCACCCGCTGCAGCTCCTTCAGCAGATTCAGGATTTGCGACTGAACGGAAACATCGAGCGCCGAAACCGCCTCATCTATAACGATAAATTTAGGGTTTAGAACTAGAGCCGAAGCAATCCCGACCCGTTGTCTTTGGCCACCGCTAAGCTCATGAGGATATCGCTGAAGGTGGCTATGATCCAATCCAACCTGTTCCAGCACTTCTCCCACGATTTTTTGCCGTTCAGCCCTGCTGCCGATTTTATGGATGATGAGCGGCTCTTCCAGCAGCCAGCCGATTTTTTTCTTCGGATTAAGCGAAGAATAGGGGTCTTGGAAGACGATTTGCAGCTCCTTGCGCAGCGCCTTCATCTCATGCTTGGACAGATTGGTAATATCTCTGCCAGCAAAATGGATCTGCCCACCCGTGTGCTGCACTAAATGAACGAGCATTTGCCCTGTCGTTGATTTCCCGCAGCCACTCTCCCCAACTAGTCCAAACGTTTCACCTTCTCTAATGTCAAAAGAAACACCATTTACCGCCCTTACGTACCTCTTCTCTTCCAGCAGTCCCTGTCTCGCTACCTCATAGTGCTTCGATAAATCCTTGACCCGGAGTAGAGGCTGTGTCATAAGGCTTCACCTGCCCCAGAATAAAGATGGCAGCGAACTTGATGCTGCTCGGCTACTTGCTCTAGTTGCGGCACATGCTCCCTGCATTCCGGCATCGCGTGCGCACAACGCCCAGCAAAAGGACAACCGCCAGGCCGTTCCGTAATCGGCGGAACCCTGCCAGGTATCGTGTACAGTGGCTGTCCCCGCTTGCCGATATCAGGAATACATTGCAGCAAGCCGCGGGTATACGGGTGCTTCGGTTCCTCTAATATGCGCTGCACCGGTGCGTCCTCAACGATATACCCGGCGTACATGACCAGAACCCGATCGCATACCTCGCGAATCACCCCCAAATCATGAGAGATAAAGATCATCGCTGTACCCATTGTTTCATTAATATCACGTAGCAGCTGGAGAATCTGAGCCTGTATCGTAACATCCAGTGCCGTCGTGGGTTCATCAGCGATCAACAGCCGCGGATTGCAAATCAACGCCATGGCAATCATCACTCGCTGCCGCATTCCTCCGGAGAGCTGATGAGGGTAGTCATTATACAACTGCTTAACTCGGGATAGACCAACCTTGGTCATCAATTCGAGCGCCCGTTCTTTGGCCTCCTTCTTTGTAACAGCGGAATGTATGAATAGCGTCTCGGCAATTTGCTTGCCGATCGGCACTAGCGGATTTAATGCGGTCATGGGGTCTTGAAAGATCATGGAGACTTGTTTCCCCCTGATTTCGCACCAGGCCTCCGGGGTTAAGCCGCTTACCTCCAGCCCATCCATAACAATTTGGCCTTTTGTCATCTTTGCCGTACCCGGCAGCAAGCCCATCACGGATAATGAAGTCAGGCTTTTGCCACAGCCAGATTCACCTACAATGCCAACCACTTCCTTCTCTCCTACCTGAAAGGAGATATCCTGCAATGCCGGATAGCTCTTCCCATTAACGGAAAAAGCAACCTCTACATTCTCCAAGGCCAATATAGCTGGATTCATGATGTCCACCCCCTAGCTCTTCCTGTCATAAAAATCACGAAGCCCATCACCCAATAAATTGAAACCCAGAACCATGATCGTAATGATCACACCTGTAATAAGAACATACCAAGGAGCATTGATCATAAAAGGCTGCGCTTCGTTCAACATTCTGCCCCAGCTTGGGTCAGGTGGCTGTACGCCTAATCCCAGATAGCTCAGCCCGGCCTCGGCCAGGATGGAGCCTGAGAACCTCAGTGAGGTGGCAACAATCAGGGACGAAGCAATATTAGGTAAAATATGATGCCAGATGACTCGCAGCGGCCCTGCCCCTTTGGCTATTGTCGCCTTGACGAAATCAAACTCCTTATACTGAATAAAACCGCTGCGGGCAATCCGCGAGAAGGAAGGAATACTCATGATGCCCAAGGCAATGATTGTATTGTTAAGTCCCGGTCCAAATACCGAAACGAGCATGATGGCCAGCAAAATGCCCGGAAAAGCCAGCATCGCGTCCATCAAACGCATAATCACTTCGTCCAGCCAGCCTCCGAAATAGCCGGAGATTGCGCCGATCAGCACACCCAAGGATAATCCGATCAGTACAGAACTTAGCCCTATAAGGAAAGCGGTCTGTGAGCCTTTCATAATTCGGCTAAAGATATCCCGCCCAAAATTATCGGTCCCGAATAAATGGGTCAACTGGGGATGCGATAACCGTATGACGGAATCCATATCGTTCGGGCCATAAGGAGTATAGAACAAACTGATCAGCATCATCAGCAATAACAGGGCAATGAGCGAACTACCGATAAGGAGCGGCTTGCTTTTAGTTAACTGCTTCCAATTCATAGCTTTCACCTTTTCAACCGGATCCGGGGATCGATGACTTTATAGAGTATGTCGACGATAAAATTAATACTGACAACAATCACGGCAATATACATCACCATCGTTTGTACCAGCGGCAGATCTCGCGCCCCGATGGAGCTGACCAGCAAATTTCCAATACCCGGGAGCGCAAATACATTTTCAACTACAATACTGCCTCCCAACGTATCGGCAATCAATAAACCGACAATGGTGATGACAGGTATCAGTCCGTTTCGCAAAATATGGTGGTACATGATTCCTTTCTCATGCAGACCTTTGCTTCTAGCCGTCCGTACATAATCCATACGCGATTGATCCAGCAGCGTATTTCTTAAATAACGGATCACCACCGCGAAGCCGGGAATAGCGAGAGCGAGAGAGGGCAAGAACAACGACCTGATGGCACCAAGCGGATTTGTGCTCCATGAAGTATATCCATAGGTCGGGAACAATTTGAACGTGACCGAGAATAATAAGATTAGAATAAAAGCCAGCCAAAATGAAGGCACCGATACGCCTAACTGCGTAAATAACGACAGGAGCAAGGATGATAACTTGCCGTCTCTTCTGGCAATATAAATCCCCAGGGGGAGCCCTAGACCCAGGGTCAGCCCCAGGGAGAATAAAGCCAAGGATAAGGTAACCGGCAGACGCTCCAGTAACAGGTCGGATACCGGTCTGTGATATCGTACCGAGGTGCCGAAGTCACCAGATAAGGTATCTTTAATCCACATCAAATAACGTTCTCCAACCGGTCGGTCAAGTCCCATTGCTTCGTGCAACGCAGCAATTTGCTGCGGGTCTGCATCCACACCGAGAATAATCTGCGCCGGGTCTCCGGGAAGAACTTGAAATACCAGAAACGTAATGACGGACACAAGCACCAGGGTCGATATAAAGGTGATCAGCTTACGAATATAAAATCTCAAGACATTCCCCTACTTTACTGTTCTGTGTAGTACATCTCAGCAAAATCGTATTTTTGCACCGGGTACATTTTGAAGCCCTTCAAATTGCCCTTCATTGCAACGGTCCGGTTAGGGTCCATAATATAGACAGCCACTGCCTGTTCTGTTAACAGGGTTTGTGCCTGCTTATATAAATCAGCCCGCTTTGCTTCATTGATTTCTATCTTGCCTTCACTGATTAACTTATCGAAATCAGCATTGCTGAATTTGTAGAAATTTTTAGCATAAGTCGTTTCGTATCTTCCCAATACCTCTTGCGGATCCAGCTTGCCGGTTAGTCCAACAATAGTTGCTTCATATTTGGCGTTATTATAGACATCCTCCAGCCAACTGCTCCATTCAATTTGCTTGATTGTTGCATGGATGCCAGCCTTATTAAGTTGATCTGCGATCACCTGAGCAGTATCTACGTGGAATTGATAGTTGGATGGAACTGTGATGGTTAGATCAAATCCATTAGGAAAACCGGCCTCGTTCAACAGTTCTTTGGCTTTATCAACGTTAGTCTTATAGTAATCTTCCAGACCTTCCTGGTAGTACATCTTCATGGCAGGGCTCATATTGGAACCTAATTTCGTGCCATTCCCTTCCGCAACAGTCTGAATAATTGCATCCTTGTCAATCGCATAGTTGATGGCCTGACGAACCTTTACATCGTTTAATGGCTTTACAGAGTTGTTTAAAGCCATTAGTTGGACCATGTTTTGTGGACCGGAGACTACGGTATAACCATCACCCAATTGAAGCACGCCTTGACTGCTGATGCCTGGGATCATATCAATATCCCCCGATTGCAGGGCTAATACAGACGCGTTGGAATCCGGCATAATTTTGAATTCGACTTTATCTATTACAGGGGCATGGTCCTTGTTGTAGTAATCTTCGTTTTTCTCCAGAACCAGCTCTTGACCTGGTTTGTATTCAACAAACTTATAAGGTCCTGCACCAACCGGTTGCTCGCTTTGCTGCTCATAATCCTTAGGAACAATAGCAATAATGTTGGCAGCGAGGAAGGCGGCATTTTTCTCCTTCAATTTAATAACAATCGTATAGTCGTCCGGCGTATCTATGCTTTCAATACCCGAGAACTTGGATGATAACGGCTCTTTTCCGTTAAGCCCGGACAGCTTAGCATAGGAGTAATACACATCTTTCGATGTCAGATCAGCGCCGTTGTGGAATTTAATGCCCTGTTTCAAAGTGAAAGTATACGTCAATCCATCCTCCGACACTTGGTAGGAAGAAGCAATTGCCGGGACCAAATCACTGTTCTCTCCCGCTTCAAATAATCCGTCGAACACATTATCCATCATGGAGTTGGTATCCGTTGCCGCCGACAAATAAGGATCCAGATTATCCGGCTCCGTAGACATCGCTACTCGAACGGTCCCACCCGCCATGACCTTTTCACCTGAATTCTGTACAGTTTCAGATTGGTTCGTTTCGTTAGATGCTGTTGTGTTTGCTGAATTGCCTATTGAGTTGCTTGTCGTACTATTGCTGCCACAGCCTGTGATAATAACCGCCAATAGAGAGAGAGTAGAAATAGCAAGAGCCAGCTTTTTCTTCAAAATTGCCACTTTGATTTTCCCCTTCCTGAATTAAATTGTCAGTCTCATACCGCAATAAGCTAATTGAATTTCACCGTTATAATGAACGGAAGCTTCTAACACCAATTGTTGGTGATCACCGTAATGGGGAAGATGCGTCAGGATTAACCTTCCGGGCTGAGCTATGCCAGCGATTTGACCTGCCTCTCCCGCTGTCAGGTGGCCTTGATTCAATCCCTTCTGCCAGTTGTAAAAGCTGCTCTCCAGCACCAGGACATCAACACCCCATGAGAAATCAATGATTTCCTGGCAGTAACCCGTATCACCAGAGTAGACGAGGTTCTTTCCTTCCCCTGAGGTCACTTTGACTGCGCAACAAGGAACCTCATGAATATTCTTCGAGAATTCCAAAGTAAGCTCACCGATCGCCACCACACTTTGTGGAGTAATCTGGTGTACATTTACATATTGCGGGAAACAGAAATCGAGCCTAGCGGAATCCTTGTAATAAACGTACACTTCCAGCGGTTTAAGGCGCCTACCTAATTGCATGGAAATAAGTGTAGCGAACTCTAGACTGTACACATCCGCCATATGATCCGCATGCAGATGAGTTATAACGACGGCATCCAGTTCCTCTAGCGTCGTGTAAATTTGCAGCTTGGACAGAACCCCGCTGCCGCAGTCCAATAAAATTTTGCTGCCCTTATGCTCAAGTAAATAACCTGAGGTTGCTTCATTTTTGTCGGGATATGCTCCCCAGTACCCTATCACCGTAAGATCCATTGCTATTTCCTTTCCAACATGTTCACTTCGTTCTGCTCATCCACTCGAAACTGTCCTGGAACTCTTCAAACATAAGCTCCATTCGCTCAATATTGACCTTGACCCGGTCCTTCTCCAAATAAGAGATTTCATTAATGATTGCATTCACTACGGATAAAGAAGCTGTATACGAGTCAAGAAATCCCTTCGATTTGCTCTGCGCCAATAAAGTCAGATCGGCCAGCTTGGCGAAAGGCGATAGATTGGAGTCCGTCAATGCAATAACCGTGGCTCCTTGCTCCTTGGCCAGCTTCGATACCTTTAGCGTTCTGGAGCAGTATCTTGGAAACCCGCAGACGAACAAGACATCATTAGGCCGAATATAGGCTGAATACTCCGCTACACTGCCCTGCGGAATTAGCTCGCAATTGCCCAGCATATACTTAAGGACAAAGCTGAGAAAAGAGGTGACCGATAACCCCATTCGCCAGCCTGCTACCCAAATCCGATCCGCCTGCAGAAGCGCCCTTACCGTCTCTTGAATCTGCATCTTGTCCGTTTGCAGCATCGTCTCACGAATATTATCCATTTCTTGTGTAAAGTGCTTCTCCAGCCATGATTCTTCCTGCCGACTGGTCAAATGCTCAAGATTTTTGACAGCGCGCTGGTCGCGCAATATATATCGCTGGATATCCTGATGCATCGCCGAGAAGCTCGGATAGGATAGTGCCTGGGCCAGCCGGTGAACCGTTGCTTCGCTAACACCGGCTTTGGTAGCAGTCTTATGAGCAGGTTGCAGCGCAACCTCCTGCATATGCTGCTGAATGTAGTGGGCCGCTCTTTTTTGCCCCGAGCTTAAAGTCTCGAATTGCTCTTGAATTTTGTCCTTAATCGTTGTCATGATCCTTGCTCCAGACTATATAATCTCTTGCGGAATAAGCTTGAGTCCTAGATAATCAACCACACCTTGGATACTTGGGATGATAGGTGTATAATCCAACTCTTCAATGCCTTGGTTGTTATACGGATTGATTAGTAGGCAATGAATGCCAACCTGCTGACAACCTCTGACGTCATCATAGTAATTGTCTCCAACATATAAGGATTGTTCTGCCGTCACCTTACCTCGGGCCAAAGCCATTTCAAATATGGCCGGATCCGGCTTCTCTACTCCTACCTCCGAGGAGACGATGATTTCATCAAATAGCTCTTCTAAATCATTGCGTGATAGCACTTCACGGGCGCTCTGATCCCAATTGGAGATCAAGCCGAGCTGATATCCCGCTTCTTTCAAACAATGAAGGGTCGGTTTAGTAAATTCGAATGCTTTCCACTGTATCGGCTGCTCTTTCGCCAGTTCCAAATGAATCCGAATCAAGTCCTCAATCGGCAGCGACAGTCCCAGGAAATAATTCAATGTGCCTACATACCACGGCAAAAACGTCTTACTGTCCTTACCCAAAACTCCCGGATACTCTCGCATGAACAGTTTGTCTGCCTGATGGTAGGCCATAGTAATTTCATCAATCGTTTTCGTCACCGCAAATCGCTCCAGCGTCTTCTGATAGACCTCTTCCCGGTTAGTTGCAACTAAGGTGTAGCCCAGGTCAAACCATAAGTACCGAATCATAACCTCACCACTTCTCCCCTTTGTAGGATTTCCTTCGTTCTTGCTCAAATGATATTTTCCCTTCACCTTCATGATAGAGATAAAATATTTGTCGAAAATTAAATGAGCTTGTCGTTTTCGTAAATTAGGAAAAGTTCGTATCGTTTAAGGGAGGAGGCCTGTTAATCATAAGTACACAAAAAAATACCTCTAAGCTTTATAAAGCAACTGGAGGCATTTTTTGAACGATAATAGTTTTTGATAGGTAAATTTAATGAACTTTTGTAAACTCTATGCTAATTTTTTTCAACAATCCTTATGAGACGCTCTACGCAGCTTTGACAAAATATGCAAAACTAGTTTCACTTTCTGTTTACACAAAAAAAGGCTCGTAATCGCCTAAGCAACTACGAACCCTCTTGTTAAGTTGATGCGGTCGAGAGGACTCGAACCTCCACGGGGGTTAGCCCACACGGACCTGAACCGTGCGCGTCTGCCAATTCCGCCACGACCGCATTTTCACTGATGCAATATTCTGCAGCAGGGAAATAAAATATAGCATGGATTTCTAAGTGAGTCAATCACAAGATTACAGAACATAACCGAACCCTAAAATCGTGAAGCGCTTATCCTCATGTCCGGCTGCCATCTCTATCTCCACCGTATGCTCACTCAAGTCCTGTTCGTCGTACAGGATCACAGCATTGCAGTGCGTCCAATTCGCTATATGTGGATCACCCTGCCTCACCAGCTTTCCGTCTACCCATATATTTGCGGTGCCGAAGCTAGGATCTCCAGAGTCTTTGAACACCAGAATAAGCCGTTTACTCCGAAGTGTCAGCTTGAAGCGGTCAGTTCCTGATTCGGCGGTGTGCATCCAGTTATTAGGGAATTGTGGCGTTCCGTAAGTATGATCGTCCATATTTGCTGTGTGCAGATCAGTATCTGTCTCCCGAAATCCCCCCGCATCAATCTGAGCGATGCCTTCGCCATTCAGGCGATCCAGCAGCTGAATCCCCATATAATCATTTCCGATGATCGGCGACTTGTCCGTCGAGATATCCTCCTCATCAGGGATGGCCTGGTCGGTTACAGCGAAGAGCCAGGTTAAGCAATCGGCCATGACCCTATGTCCCGCATTGGCAGGATGATAAATATCGTAGAAAAATTGCTTCTTAGAAATGACCTTGCCCCGATCTGCAGTCCAGCGGAACTGCTCCGCTACGGCATCCTTCACACTGACCATTGGAAGATCATAATGCTGTCCGACAGGAGCAAGACGATCTTGAAGGTTCCAGTCATTCATGAACACGCTGAACAGTAAAATTACCGCAGGCTTGTTATTAGCGTTAAGTGCTTTGAGCACCAGGCTCTCGTAACAATTTCCTTCCGTCTCGTCATTCGCATCGTTAACCGCAAACTCCACAATGACAATATCCGGCTGGGCGGTCCCTTCCTTTAGTACATCCCGATCATAGCGGATGATGCCGAGCTCCGACGGCGTGCCTCCCAGCCCGGCCTTGATCAGTTGAATCGAGCTGCCATCCTGCGGAGCAAACATTTGTTTAAAGAGATCATAAGAACGATAAGCGTAACAATGGCTATGAATCGGAACTGCCCCTGCGCCCTGAGTGATCGAGCCGCCAATGTAAGCGATCGTGACGGGCTCGCCCCTTTTCGCCTTCTCGATGGCTGCCTTCAATCTCTTGTTATTGCCTGTAGACATGAGAGATTTCTTAATCATCTCCCGATAGGCCAGCGACTCGAACTCGACCGGTGAATCATTCACAACTTCTGGAACCTGGTAACCATCATTTAGATAGAAAACAACGGTAGTCGTTGCCAGCGCGCCCACTCGCTCGAATTCAAATACGAATTTGGCGAGAACCTCATCATCTGGAGATGCTTCGTAATCATCCAAGATCAGGATCGTTTCTGAGCCATCAGCAGGGCATGAGATACTCATTCGGGATCCAGAGTTCTTCATCCCACGATGCTCTAGCGCAAAAATAACATGGGTAACCTCTTCTTCATGCGCTTGAACGGAGATTCCAATACTATGGACGAGTCGACGAAACCCGCTAGAGCTCTTCAAAAGTTCAAGAATCGCTTCATCTGATACATTACCAACAATACGTGCTTTATCAACAAGCCGGTTGCCGTCCAGGTAAATCTCTTGAGAGAATGTACCATCAGGACGAAGCGTCGCTTCAATCATAGATTCATGCAATATGTACAATTCACTGCGCTTTGCTATCGGATCCCGCGGCGCTATCGGACCTCCCGTTCCATTTACGACATGAGGTGAAGGGTTGGTCATAGATCATCATCCTTTCCTGTAATAGATTAAGGGTAGTATAGCGCTTACATTAACATGTAGCAACCAGCAAGTAAAATATCCACTATCCGCCGATACATCAACTATGGTCTCCCGAAATGGTAGGCTTTCTATCCCTTACTTTGATATTTTCTAAATTGAAAGGAGCCAGTCTGAAATGTCATTTATAACTTGTTTATCTACATGTTGTGCAACCTTATACTCTTTTTTGGCTTTTAGTATCTCTCCATAAACAGAAGGCATTAGCAAATGATTTAAGTTAGCATACAGTTTATATGTTACATTTGGCATATCGCCCAATAAGTTTTTATAACCATGAAAATCTCTTTCTACTGACACATGAAAATCTTTATCTCCTTGTAAAATCAATATTGGTTTATGCAGTACCTTGAGATTCATTATTTTGGTCCATTAGAATTTCTTCTAATTTACGCGGAGAACCACCCATAAGAATCAATACGTGAATCTTTTCGTAAGAAATCAGCCGCAAGAATGGTATCTTCTATTGTTTCTTCTTTAACCGTTATCCTAGTATCATTTTTCATTTCTTTGCCATATACGAAGGTTCTTTTATCATAACGTAGCACTGCAATTCCTTTTTCCGACAAGCCCTCAGCAAGGTCTTTAAAAGGATAATTATTTCCGATTTTTTCGTCCATATTACTTGGACCAGAGCCGTGGACCAAAACGACCGCAGGAAACAATCGGTTATTTTCACTGTGTTTGCTCCTTTTTATGCGTTTAAAACAGTTCTATTCACGTTCTGGATATAGTAAATGCCCCTGACACGCTGCTTCCCATAGGACTTGAAAAGGTAATGAGTCAAGCCTTTCGCATTCGCATAAGAGCTGAATGCCCTCCACGAGTCGGTGCAAAGCACGTTTGTCTGATAAATGACTACCACCAGCTTCATCCAATTTCGTTGTTCTTATACGCCCACGACCAAGAACGCCAGAGTAAGTCATCTTCTGACGATCACGTGAGGCGTCTCGTTCTTGTATAGGTAGGTGCAGCCCTTTTCGGATTGTATTTAATTATGTACAGCAGCGGGATAGAAGCGGAGACTGCCGGACATCACTTGCTCGGTATCTTCTACGGACTGATAGCTGCGGTTTTTTATGCAATTCTTTATCCCCATTACCAATTATAAAGTTGATAAAGAACTCAAGTACTAATCAACTTGAGTTCTTTATCTTTGACTTGGTTTTTAGTAAATGTGGCTTAAAGTTACTGTATTCAGTAGGTTGCTTTAGCCCATCCGGATTACGGCCTTCACAACATCTTCTTTGTTGTCGATCACAAAATCAAAGGCTTTCTGGGTATCCTCAAAGTCGAATTCATGGGTCACGATGCCCTTGACGTCAATTTTACCGTCTGCGATCGCTCCAATGGCCGCAGGATACAGGTTGCGGTAACGGAAAACCGATTTGATGTCGGCCTCCTTGAACATGATCTGCATAAAGTCGAAATCGATGATATCCTTGGCCGCCAGGCCCACGAGCACAATGGTGCCTCCTCTTTTGACCAGATAAGGCGTCTGCTTGACAGTATGCTCGCTACCGGCGGTTTCAATCACCTTGTCCATGCCTTGATTGTCCGTCAGCCCGGCGATGATCTCCAGAACATCCTCCCGCTTGGCATTGATTACCCGGGAAGCCCCAAGCTTTTGCGCCGTCTCCAGCCGCTTTTCAATGATGTCCACCACGACGATATCCGTTGCCCCGAAGGCCTTGCAGGCCAGAAGCGTCACAAGCCCGATGCAACCGGCTCCCAGAATAACGACACGATCACCCAGCTTGATACCACCCTGAGCCGCAGCATGCAGTCCCACGGCCAGCGGCTCCACCAACGCCCCCTCTTCCGAAGATACGCTGTCCGGCAGCTTGAAGGCCATGTTCTCCGGAAAGGCGATATAGTCCATCAGGCAGCCGTGGTAGGGCGGAGTTGCCAGAAACTTCACGTCCGGGCAGAGATTGTACTTTCCGCTCTTGCAGAATTCACACTGGCCACAGGTGATTCCAGGCTCAAGAGCGACCCTATCCCCCACCTTAAGATTTTTCACACCGGAGCCAAGCTCCACCACTTCTCCGGCACATTCATGCCCCAGGATAAAATCGCCATCGACAACGAAGTCGCCGATCCGGCCGTACTCCAGATAGTGTACGTCGGAGCCACATATCCCAATGTATTCCGGTTTTACAATAACCTCACCCTCTTGGGGCACAGGCATGTCGATTTCCTTCATTTCCATTTTCTTCAAATCCGTCATATAGAAAGCTCTGTTCTTCATTAGATACTCCTCCTAATAGGCAATAACGTTTGTAAAAAGAATGCGTGAACAAAATATGCTCACGCATCTTCGGAAAGTTTAGAAGTATGTACGCCGTGGCCTTGCGGCAGTCTACCTGAATTACTTCAAGGCTTCTGCCTTTTTCAGCAGTTCAATATACTCATCTACGTTATCCTTGGTAATCAGCGGGTTGCCGATATCGGTGTCAATCTGCTGCTCCGGTTTGTCACCCTGATTCAATTCTTACTAAGAGACTTTTATAAAACATTCTAAATAAGATTATAGCCAGTTTAGAATTGAAGTCAACAAAAAAATGGAAACGCGTTCAACGCAGACATGCAAAAGCTCCCCCGGAAGAGGTCGGAGCCGCAGGCACAGCGCCGTCTCTCTACCGAAGGAGCAAGAGAACAATAGTATGCATTTATCGCAAACATCACGGATGGAATCACGCAAAGGTTATTGAAGGTAATCTTATCCAGCAGCAATCTAGATGCTGTCAATAAAGTCGGCCGCCAGTTCCAGTGCGGCTCCCACGGCAGTAGCCTCCAGCTTGTATTTGCAGACCCGGACGTATTTGCCGTCCGGTTCAAAGGTGTTCTTACGGGCCACCAGTTCCTGGAGGGTATCAATATATTCCTCCATATAAGCGCCGGCATATCCGCCGAGAATCACATCGCAATCGTAAAGCATCCGCAGGTTGTTTATCGTAATCACCAGATAGCCGATGTACTCCTGCCAAATGGTTTTTTGCGGCTCATGGCCCTCCCGCAGCAGCCGAAAAAATTCGGAAATGCTGCCCTGTGTGCTGTCCGAGAGAATTCTCGCCGAGCAATAGGCATCTACGCAGCCCTTCTGCCCGCAGTAGCAGGTACGGCCTTCGGGCATAATCGTCATATGACCGAACTCCCCGCTCCGGTGATTCTGACCGGAATAAATCTGGTTGCCGACGATGATCGAACCGCCCACGCTGTTATTGAGGGATAGATATACGACATTATGAATATCTTTTCCCCCCCACAATTCCGTAAATCCGGCCGCATTCGCATCATTGCTGAGGATACAGGGATAGGGAATAAACTCGGCGAACCGCCGGACGCTTCCCCCTTTGAAATCGATGACGGTGGCATAACTCACCGTTTGGCGGTCGTCGGACAGGATGGCGGGCAGCGCAATGCCAACCCCCAGAATTTTGCTATTATCAATCTGGCACTCTTTCACAAAATCCTCCACCAACTTGCCCACCCCTTTAAAGTAGGCTTCGGTATTGACAAAGGGGAAATGGTTTCTGAGATTCTTGACGATTTTACCACTCAGGTCGATGATGACAATGCCGACATGATTGCGGGTAACATCCAGACCGATTGCATATCTCGCTACACTATTGCAAGCCATCGCCTTCGCTTTCCTGCCTCCAGTGGATTGAAACAACCCGGTCTCCACGACCAGTTCCCTTTCCTGCAGATCTTTAAGGTTCTGTGTAACCGTGGGAAGGCTCAGATTCAAAGCCTGCGCAATCTCCTGAATGGAAGTAGATTCGCGGTGATATAAATATCGATAAATGGCGTTGCGGTTCATTTTCTTTACTTCCATGCTGTTCAAGCGGTGTGTGGCCATTATAACCCTCCGACTTTTATAAATGTACTTTTGTAATGTATATATTTATCATATACATTCCTACCCTTTATTACAATGATTTGTATGTTGAATTTGTGAATGTTTTCACTAATAAAGAAACATCTCTTCATATATTCTTTAGATTTCCCCCCACAAGATCTTAAGTTATTATGCTTATTCTAAGATCAGCATTGCACTTTGGAAAATAATCAGGAGGTTGTAAATGAATAAGATCACCGTTTTGGTTGTGGATGACGACCCCGAAATCAGGGACGTTATACAGATCTTCTTGAGCAATGAAGGATATCATGTGCTTGAAGCAGAAAATGGCATGCAGGCATTGGAGATTTTCCAAACATCACCCGTGCAATTGATCATTTTGGATGTGATGATGCCCCATATGGATGGGATCAGGGCATGCCTGAAAATCAGGGAAACCTCAAAAATCCCCATTATCATGCTGTCCGCCAAGGAAGAAGACATTGATAAAATAACCGGGCTAACTACCGGAGCGGATGATTACGTTACCAAGCCGTTCAGTATCATGGAATTGGTGACCCGGGTTAAGGCGCAGCTGCGTCGGCAAAGCTATTCCGTCAAGGAACCAGAGGAAGACGTCATTTCTGTCGGGGACTTAATCATAGACAAGGCCCGCCATCAGGTAACGGTAAAGGGAAAGAAAGTATCCCTGACACCTCTTGAATTTTCCATACTTGATCTGATGGCAAGCCATCGTGGATATGTGTTCAGCGTGGATAAGATTTACGAACTAGTATGGAAAGAAACTGCCAGCTTCTCGGACAATACGGTTGTGGTTCATATCCGAAACCTCCGGGAGAAAATTGAGGAGAACCCTCGGGAGCCTCAGTACGTCAAGACGGTCTGGGGAGTGGGATACAAAATTGAAAAATAGACTCTTTACCCTGATTTCAGGAAAAAGCAGTATTCGTGTGCGTATGTTCTGGTCGTTTATCCTTAGCTTAATCATTGCGATGAACGTATCGTCCTTGGTCAACGAATCTTTGTTAAGCAGTCTCCTTCATACTCGCCACTTTCCCTATTTATCAAATATTTTATATAACATTTTATCTATCGTTTCATTTGTCGTCCTATTTATTTCCAGTTTTTCCCTTATGACCCGACGCATCGTACTATATCTGCTTAACCTCGCAGAAGGACTTGAATTTATCGCAAGAGGAAACTTGCACTATCGCGTTCCGCTCTCAAGGAAAGACGAACTAGGCAAGGTTGCGGAGAACATTAATGCAATGGCCGAAAAAATGGAACGCCAAATCGAAAAGGAACGGCAAATCGAAAAGTCCAAAATGGACTTGATTACAGGCATATCCCACGATCTGCGAACTCCCCTCACCAGTATTATCGGATATCTGGAGTTGCTGAAAAAGGGAGTCTATCAAAATAAGCAGGAGCACGAACGTTTCATTGACAACACCTACAAAAAAGCCATGCAACTGAAAAACCTCATTGATGACTTATTTGAGTATACACGTCTCACAACCAGTGACGCCAAACTTGAATTCAGACAAGTTGATGTACGAAATCTGCTCAGGCAAATTCTGGGTGAATTTCAACCCTTCGCCAAAGAACTTGGCGTCACTGTGGAGACGTTGTTGACGTTCAATGCTTTGCTAATACCAATGGATCCGGAAAAAATAAGAAGAGCCATCGACAACCTTTTGATAAATGCCTTGAAGTTCTCGGTTAAGCCGGGAGTTGTTCGCGTGTCCCTGGACGAATGCTCCCCTTATGTTACCATCAAGATCGAGAATGAAGGAAATCCGATATCGAAGGAACAGGAAGAGCTATTATTTGAGCGGTTTTATAAAGCTGATCACTCGCGAGCAGCCCAATCCATCCAGATCGGCTCAGGATTGGGGTTATCCATTGCCAAAAATATCGTCGAACGGCACGGCGGCACACTAAACCTGGTTCATTCATCAGGACATTATACCTTCATCATTGAACTTCCCGTATCAAATCCCGGATAATTTCTTATTTGTTCACCTTAAAATTCACTTCCGGGTATTTGGCGGCCAATACTTGGAGCGCAGAATCGTCCTTACCTTTTAAATACCGCTCAAAAAAGGCAACACTGAATTCGTTCACGATGCGGTGATCCCGCCGCGAGTCTGGGCCGCTCAGCCCTAGCATTGGAAAGAATAACGCTAGATCGGAGTAGCTTGCATGCTTTGAACCGGGAATAAGGATCGATAACCCTCCTCCTGCTAAAGCATTGCCCGATCTTTGTATATATTCTTTCCTCGGGGCTTCAAACGCTTCGCGACTTACCCCACCTATCTGCTTAGCGACATCATCGTAAGAGGTCATTACCTTGTTGTACGTCTCCTCTGAATACATCATAAAGAATGGTTTGCCAAGTCCTATATCGGAAACCGGTGAACCATAAAACCCGCCGTCCATACTTAGGGCAGCCTTCACACGCGAATCTTTCATCATCATCTGCACCGTTACGGCTCCCCCGAACGAATGTCCTAGCATGCCGATTCGTTCTAGATCCATTTTACCGGTAAAACGACCTGTATAATCGTTCCGATTAAGCTTCTCCACTTGATTGAGTACAAAGGTAGCATCGTCGGTCCAAAGCGGTATATGCTCCTCGTACTGGGTATTGGAAGTCAGGGTGCGGCTGATTTTGCTCAAGGCTGTCCTTCCATCAGGATACACGGAGGCAGCAGCTTCATAGGCAAAATCGATGCCGATAACAATGTAGCCGTGGCTTGCAAGTTCCTCCGTCTGGAACATATTTTGATTGCGATACCCGTTCATCCCGTGGGCAAAAAGCAAAACCGGATAACGGCTTTCCGAATCCGAAAGCTTGGCTTCCAACAAAGAATGACTTTTGATCAACCCCAGATGGCTCAGCGTAAACGCTGGAAGGCCCATCATTTTTGATGATATGGCTTTCGTCATCTTCGACGCGTTCTGGAGATATGGGCCCATCTCTTCCCCGCCTCCTTCGGCTGCCGGATACCAAATTTGCACCATTAGCTCACGCCGGTCGGCAGGATTCTCAGAATAAGCTTCTCGCCGTTGTTCATCTACCCAGTGATAAACCGTCGTTCCGACCGCATAAGGCCCCGTCGGTTTCTCAAACGAGAAGACCGGCAGCAGCACAGGCGGGACAACCGAGACCAACAAATATACGGTCAAGAGCACCACTTGAACCGTGACCCCAACCCGGCTTCTGCCGCCCTCCTTCCGCTTGCGTAAGAAGAAATAAGACGTCAAGAGGAGTGGCGTCATGTAAGCCGGAATCATCTCCCATCGTCCACCTTCCACGACAATCTGCACAATAACCAAACCGAAGGCGATCTCCAAAGGGATGAAGGATCCCCGGATACCTTTCCTATTCGCAATAACCGCCCAGTACAACAGGCCAAAATTGATCAAAATCAGACCTATTTCCAAAATCCTCATACCTATCTTCCTCCCACTACAATTAAAATGAACTAGTTCCAACTTACAGAAAAAATATTAAGACGAAGTAGGGGATATAATAAATTTTTAGTGAGGTGTAGAATATAAACGATAAAGATATTCTTAATTGCGGCAAGAGTAAAAACTTTAAGGAAAAAAAACGAGGTTTATCACAGGAATCGCTAGAGAAAAAGACGCTTTAGAAGTAAATGTCGCTGCTGAAACAATAAGGATTTGTATCAAATGAAAATTTGCTATAAAAACAAGCACTTAGACAAGTAAAGGAGTAAGCTAAGATACAGCTCACTCCTTTTTGTTAGCTAAATAAATATATAGACGTTACTTTTTTCCACCATTATATCCCAAGCATTGGTAGGTGCTTTCGAGTATGATAAGTGAGTGCCAATGCAATGCATTGTTTTAATTCATCTACTGGTATTTCATCATTTGCAGCAAATACAATCGCTCGATTACCTTCATAGTTGAATAAATCTCTATAAATCTCTTTAAACGTATCAACTAGCGTTGTATTACAGTTAAAATACATGGCGTATTGACCTGGGCTTGACGGTTTCCAGCCTATTCTAATTGTACTCCCTTTTTTTGTGATGTAACTAGGCTCTCCCCATTTTAGCGTTTCATCCACATGATCATCGCCTTCTATCTCTATTGCCGTATCCAAAATTAACTGACGAAGAATTAATAGTCTCGACTGAATATGTTTAGGATACTGTTTGAATGCTTCCTCCACCTTGGTATTTTCAATTGTACTCATATGGATCATTCCTTTTTTAAAAATACAACATGGAAGCTATTTTATCGAAATATAAATTTCTGCTTGTCCGTCCTCTGGATTAATATCCTTGCTATAATATTCAAAATCAGCTGTGAATGCCCGGTTATTGCCTGGCTGTTGTGACCATTACCAAATATCAGCCCAAGTACGCTGCACCATCTCTATAATGGGTCCACGTTCTGTGAAGAATACAGCATATTTTGCAGCAGGAACAGTAAATGCTTTTATCATATCTAGGTTTTGAAGCTGTAATGCTTCCTGTACATGTACGCTGCCTTATTAATGAAACCAGTATAAAACAACAAACCTGACAACTGACTGTCAAGTTATTTAGTTATTTTTATAGATTTCTGCTATTTTATTCGCACGACTGGCAATGATTTCCCGTAAATGCTGGGGCTCAAGCACCTCTACATGATCAACAGGCAAAATCTCTTCAATGCCAAACCATTCTTCTGCTAAATGACGAGCTTCAGCTTGGAATCGAAAGACAATTGTTTATTCTTTCAGACCCCGAAACCCCACAAATCGTTTGCTGCTCTCGTCCCACAGTCGGTATCGAAGCGCCCGCAAGCTCAAACGAATTCCGATGGCGGGAACGCCATGCATGGCGGTGTTGCTATCGTGTATGAGCTGCAAGTTATAGTTCGACACCTGAGGATCCAGATGATGAATATGGTGGAAGCCGATATTCCCCGTCATCCATTGCAGGATTTTGGGCAGCTTGTAATAGGAGCTGCCGTTCATAGCCGCGCTGACGAAATCCCACTCATCTGCACGCTCATAATAGGTACCCTCAAATTGATGCTGCACGTAGAAGAGCCATATGCCCGCAACGCCAGACAAGTAGAGAATCGTCCCCTCCACCAGTAAGACCTCCTTCCAGCCTAGCAACCAACAGAGCAGTCCCATCAAACCTGCTAACGCTGCATTCGTTAGGTACGTGTTCATGCGCTCTTTGCGTCTGGCACTCTTCCGGTTCAAGCGGTATACATACAAGAAGATAAATACCGGTCCAAGCCCGAACATGACAAATGGGTTGCGGTATAAGCGGTATCCCAGACGCTTCCATGGGGAGAGTGCCGTGTATTCCTTCGTAGTCAGCGTCCAAATGTCACCCGTGCCTCTACGGCCTAAATTGCCGCTAGTCGCATGATGAATGGAGTGCTCATTTTTCCACTGCTCATAAGGGAAGAAAGTGAGGATTCCCGTCATCGTTCCGATGATCGTATTCGCCTTCCTCCCAGAGAAGAACGACTGATGGCAGCAATCATGGAATATAATGAAGATTCGGATCATGAATCCGGCTGCTGGTATTGCAAGCATCAGTGAGATCCATATTGAGATAGACAGAGTTTCATAGGCAAGACCCCACAGCAAGAGGAAGGGAACGATGCTATTAACCAACTGCCAGACGCTCTTCCGCAAATCCGATTTACCGTGAAGAGCCATGTCCTTCTTCCAGCGGGTGTATTCTTGAAGTGATTTCATAGTGATCCCCTTTCCTTGCTTGTGTCATTCTTTAAATTGCTCAGATTGGCTGCTTTTCTCTCCAAACTCTGTTTGGAGTAAAAATTAATAATATCATCAATGGTAGAAAATACGACGCTAACGTTCGAATCATGTGTGCTTGTTTTGATAAAAAACCGCTTTCTGATGTGGTCACATCTTTTTTATATTAGCATTTGGCGTTAAGCTTAATTTAAAGCCTTTTTCAGAGTCACTCCTGCCGTGAATACAGGAACTTTGCCCGCCGGAAGTTCCACCTTTTCACCGGTTTTGCGGCTTCTTCCCATGCGTGCTTCAAGACTACGGACATTAAATCTTCCGAAGCCAACTAGTTGAACTTCTTTGCCTTGCTTTAGAGCTTCAAAAATCGAGTCCAGCACATGTGTTACTGCCTTTTCAGCATTCTTTTTTGAAAATCCACTAGATTTCGCCACTTCTTCAATCAATTGTTCTTTGTTCATTTACAATACCTCCGCTTATATTATTTTAATTACGTAAATGACAGTCCTCGTGCATAGATGTAAAGCAGGAATAAATAAAAAACTGCCCCACATTTAGGGCAGCTCGAAAGATTTAATAAAGTTTAGAGACGTTTTCAGCCTGCGGTCCACGATTGCCTTGGGTCACATTGAACTGGACGCGTTGACCTTCATCCAACGACTTGTAACCATCACCCTCAATCGCGCTGAAATGAACAAACACATCGTTTCCGTTTTCGATTTCGATAAAACCGAAGCCTTTTTCAGCATTAAACCATTTAACTGTACCTGTTTGCATAGGATTCCTCCAAAAATCAAATTATTTAACACAACCATCTCAATGGCCACTAATTAAGATTAGCGGCCATTAGGCATTTTTAGAATCCCGCACTTGATGTCCGCTAATAATGCATTAAAGACAAGAATACCATATCCGATAATATAAGTCAATATTTGGAGGTCTCGCTAATGAGTGGGTTGTGTCGGAATCGAGGATTCGTCGGGGCCTGAATTAGCGAATCCTATTTGTACCTACAAAGATAATTCCGAACATTTCATCCTTCTGATAGGATAAATTCCAGGTCATTATACCGTATCCCACTAAAAAAAGACATAACTCTCCCTTGGCGGAGAGCTATGTCTTTTCTGATGCGGTCGAGAGGACTCGAACCTCCACGGGGGTTAGCCCACACGGACCTGAACCGTGCGCGTCTGCCAATTCCGCCACGACCGCGTATTTCGCTGATGCAATGTTTTGCAGCAACGAAATATAATATACCATGTATCTATATGAGAGTCAACCAAAATATTCTATAATTAATTCCCGAAAATTATAGCCTTGCGCCCCCCGTCTTCTGGGCGATTCGGATTACCGCTTCACTGACTACACTACTCACTCTCTTGTCGAAGGCGTCCGGTATGATGTAATTTTCATTCCGTTCTTCATCCTTCACTAGTTCTGCAATGCCTTGAGCTGCGGCAAGCTTCATCTCGTCGGTAATATTCCGTACTCTTGCATCCAAAGCACCTCTGAAGATGCCTGGGAATACCAGTAGGTTATTGATCTGGTTGGGGTAATCAGATCTTCCTGTTGCTACTATTCTTGCCCCACCTATAATAGCCTCCTCCGGCATAATCTCCGGCACTGGGTTGGCAAGAGCGAAGATGACACAGTCGGGATTCATGGTCTGCACCATTTTCTTCGTCAACACTCCTTCAACCGACACCCCGATGAATACATCCTTACCTTTAATAAGATCTTCAAGGGTCCCTGTCTCGAAATCCCTATTCGTAACTTTCGCGATTCTTTGCTGGGCCTCGTTCATTGAGCCGGCGTTCTCCGAAATTGCGCCGTTAATATCGCATAGCACCATATGCCTTGCCCCCGCCGCAAGCAGCAATTTGGCAACAGCAATGCCCGATGCACCCGCACCATTAATCACGATGCGTATACTGTCCAAGGATTTATCAACAATCTTCATAGCATTGTGCAGACCCGCAAGCACCGCAACGGCCGTCCCGTGCTGATCGTCATGGTATACGGGAATATTTAGAGTTTCCTTCAGCTTATCCTCGATGTAGAAGCATTCAGGCGCCTTTATATCCTCCAGATGAATACCTCCGAAGCCGGGTGCGATCACTTGAATGGTTCTTACAATTTCATCCGGATCAAGGCTGTCGATACAGATCGGAAATGCGTTCACATTGCCAAACTTCTTAAGCAGCAGCGCCTTGCCTTCTATAACGGGCAATCCCCCCTCGGGGCCGATATTGCCAAGCCCCAAAACGGCTGTCCCATTCGTTACAATGGCTACGGTGCTGCCTTTGATCGTGTACTCATAGGCCTTTTCTTTATCTTTGGCAATTTCTTTGCAAGGTTCCGCTACCCCCGGCGTATATGCCAGCTCCAGATCGTGTTTGTTATTAAGCGGCATTTTAGTCGCAATTTCGAGCTTACCGTGCCTCACCCTATGTGCCTGTAATGCCTCTTCCTTTATGCTCATTGTCCCAACCCCCGGCATAAATTGATAGATCTGTTCGGCTATTATTATTCCTTGCTTGACCTAACGGATAACATGAATGAATGACCGACCTGTCTTACGAATTGACAGCGCTTACAATTTATCCCCCCTACTTCATCGACTCAGGATTGCCAACGACCCGAGTTACCAGAACATCTACCTTATACCCAGCGTTATGATTGTATTTCACCAGTGGACATTCATATAATAACACGCTCCGTTCTTCATGGGAATTGATAATGGCGGAATCTTAAAAATCCCATGGGAGTAAGCATTGGCAAACTCGACTCCTTGTCCACCATGTTCCTATTATACGGACATCACTGTTCTATATATGCCTTCTTACGGTACTTATAACCCCTTTTTTTCGCTATGTAAAAAAGCTCGCAAATCCCCTTAGATGGAAATTCACGAGCTTATTCATTCTTAGGTTCGGTGCCACGTTGGGTTCAAATCCTAACTTGTAAATTCAGAGTCTTACTTGAGTTTAGCTACACTAACTGCGACTTGCTCGATTTGGCTGTTACTCAAGGAGCCGTCAGGGGAGCTAATCGTCACTGTCCGGTCGTCCAGTTGGAATCCCAGCATCGGTGTATCAGAAGGTGTATACCACTTCGCGATGACGCCATTAGATAACTTGACCTCCTTGGATTCATAGTCGGTGGAATAATCCCGTGGTGACACATTAACAATCATATGTTTAAAGATCAAA
Source organism: Paenibacillus motobuensis (assembly GCF_039521865.1). Taxonomy (NCBI): domain Bacteria; kingdom Bacillati; phylum Bacillota; class Bacilli; order Caryophanales; family Paenibacillaceae; genus Paenibacillus; species Paenibacillus motobuensis. The sequence continues at coordinate 237,070 of NZ_BAAACX010000004.1, forward strand.
TTGACTCCATCGCCCGTAGCTGCCGCTTTAACGTAACTGTCGTTTGCAGTCATTTGCTTTGGAGCATAGGCTGTCTCAAAGGATTCGAAATTAGCGTAAGCCTTCTGGATCGCCTTAATCTGTGTTTCATTGTAATTGACGGTCGTCAATTCACCTGCAGGCTGGTTATCGCCCTGTTTCGTTTCCAGGCGAATCTGTTGGCTGGCGGCATCGAACTGTACATTGATTCCAGCCATATTGGATATGACCCGCACCGGCAAATACGTCGTATTTTGGTAGGTGATCGGCACAAGCTTTTTGCCATTGCTGTCTGTTAAGGATTGAACGGCTCCGTTTACTTTAAAGGTAATGCCGTGATTCAGATAAGCGCTGATCTTCTCCAGCTTGCTTCCGGCATACACACCGGCGGCTCCCGATACTGTCATTCCCACTACGATGAGGGACAAAAGTGTTTTTTTCATAACGATCTCTCCTTTTCTTCTCCCTTTTTCCGAACATATTCATAATCATAATCATTGTTTGAAATCGACAATATGTGTTACGACAAGCTTCTCTTTGTCTTCCACAGTGATACCGAGCCTTGCACCAGAAGGGCTCCAGCTTAGCGGATATACCGGGAAATACGATAACCCTAGCGGCGATACCTTGCCGGAGACAGTATCAAAAATATAGATCCCATTCATGCCGCCCTTATCCTCGGTATAGACCGCGAAGGCCAGCTTGGAAGAATCGGGGGACCAGGATTGATAGGACACCAAATCACCTTTACCGATCTGTAAGCCTTGCACATGACCACTCGTATCGTAGATGAGCAGGCTCTCTTCTTCCTGCCCACTGCTTCTTGCGGTGGTGACGGCAATCCGTTGACTGTCAGGAGACAGGCTCAAGGTGGAGACATCTGTGGCTAACAGGGTTGGCCGAGCTTGTGTTGGGGTAAAGCTTTTCAGGCGGCTATTGTTATCTGTGTAATAAATCTGGCCATTACCCACAGCAAATTGGGTGAAGAACTCTACTTCGGAATCCTGTAACTCGATCTTTTCCCGGGTACCGTCCACGGAAATCTTCCATATTGCACCTAGGTCCTCCATCGAGCCGGCGGCAAGAATATAGGAGTCATTATTGAGCCAGCCGCCCACCTCCATATAATTGTCAATCGCTAGCAGCTCATTCCGCTCCCCTGTGTCCAAATTTTTGATCGCATTCACAGCCTCATATTTGTTCTTCCAGGTCTGAATGAAGCTGTATTTCCCATCCGGCGATAGGAATGATTTGATGACCTCTCCTTGACTTGCTCCTGGTTGCTCCCGGGTGCTCTGCCGCTGTCCTGTCTCCAGATCAAAACGGAACCGACTGTAGCTAAACTGCGCTTCTTCTGTAGCAGTCGCCTGCTTCTCCAATGTGGTCACTTGGATCTCCAGTTCATGGTCTGACAGCCATTTCTCTATATTTGCACCTTCAATCCGGTGTATCCGTTGCACGGCAATTCCCTGCTCAGCAGGCGGTTTGCCCTCCTTGACTACTGTCAGTTCGCGTTTTCCTCCTCCCGTCTCGGTGCTGGTACGGCTTCCTTCATCCGGCGTACTGCGAACCGGCGATGTTCTGCCCTCCTGAGCTGCACTACAACCCGATATAATGCCGGCTGACAGCAAGGTCGCGACAAGCAGTCCGGCGATGTAATTCCTTCTGTTCATCTTCATCGAGGTCCTCCTGCTCAAAAATGTTGTTCAGACCCGGGCCGCTTAATCCGGTTGTGGTCTGCTTCATCTGCTGCAAGCTCCCCCATGGTCCTTAGTATAGAGAGACAATATTTCGTAAAAATATCTGGCTTGTAACGAACTTGTAAACAATCCGTGAATCTGGATTTGGGCTCGATCATGTCGAAAAGCCCGGATGATCTTATTCATTCCGAGCTTCGCCTTTGTTAGTTTGTGTATATTTTATTCCTTCCGAACCAGAAGCATGCAGTGGAAGCTCCACCGTGAAACGCGACCCGTCCGGCCCCGTCTCGACAAGCTGCACTGTTCCTCCTTGCTTCTCAGCTAGGTTACGAACCAGAGCTAACCCGAGTCCTGTTCCACCGCTGGCTCTCGATCGGTCTTTGCTAACTGTATAGAACGGATCGAAAATACGTAATACGGCTTCCTCTGGAATACCGATTCCTGTATCAGAAACTTCGATGACCATCCGCGGTGTCCCATCTGCTAGTGCTGTAATGTAGTTAAGCAGGTGGACTTGCCCGCCTGGTCGGTTATATTTTACCGCGTTGTCCAGTAAATTAAGCATAATGTGCATCACGTTCTCGGGATCGGCCCATACCTCTCCTGCGGCAAGCGAAGTATGGATCGTGACCCCGCAGCTGTCCGCCTTTCCTTGCAGCCGGGTCACAGCTTCCTCCAGCAAAGGTCGCAGTGGAACCGCCTCCGCTTGCGTCTCAAACTCGTAAACATCCATCGCCGACAACTGCAGCGCCTTCTCTACAAGACCATACAGCCGCTGTGCCTCCACATGGATACGCCTTCCGGCATCGTCCAACAGAGCAGGATCATCACTGTACATATTCAACAGGTCGGCGTACGCGATGATCGAGGTTAACGGTGTCTTCAGCTCATGGCTAATATTGCCGATGAACTGCTTCTGCTGCTGCTCCAGTTCTCGCAGTCGTCCCACCGTATCAAGCAGCTTCCGCTTCTCTTCATGCAAAGCACCAACTGATGTAGAGATACTACGGCTCATTTCATAGATCCCTTGGGCAAGCTCGCCCAGCTCATCCTTTCTGATTACCGAAGGGGCCGATAGATAATTACCTTGCCCAATTTGCGTTGCCGCTCTGTTCAGCCGACTAATGACATTGACCTGGCGCCGGACATAGACGTAACCGATCAGGAAACCAACACCGAGCACGGTGGCTCCAGCAAGAAGAAACAACCAGCGAATTCGGGCATAAAAGGCATTTTGCTCAGCCAGCGAAGCATGAAACTGCACCGTGCCCAGACGCTGCTCGGCATTGTACAGAGGAGCGAGAAACAACAGCTGATCTCCTTCGGTAATGTACGCCGATTGCCCTTGGGCTGTAAAACGCAGTGCATCCTGCACATCGGCCCGGGGCTGAAACGGCAGCGAGGTGCCGGCAAAGGTGCCGTCGACCGTATACAGCGTCACAGCCATGCCACTTTGTGCACCCAAATCAACGGCCAGACGTTGACCCGTCTGCTTCATAAACTGGTCCGGCTGCATCCTGCCTCCGGTCAGATATTCCTCCCGCACGTGCAGATTGGCGGCTTCTGCTTGCCGAGTAAAAGACTGCTCCAGCAGGGTTCGCTGGTTCTCCCGGATGCCGCTCAGCACCAGCACGCTCAGGCAGGTCACGACAAAAACGAGCAATAGGGCGAGCAACAAAGAGATTTTCCCCTTCAGGCCCAGCCGAAATTTGCCGTTCATCTAGGGTGACCCCGTGCTTTTATAGCCGATACCGTACACAGTTTGAATGAGCCCGTGGTGACTACCCAGCTTTTTACGCAGACGCTGCACATGGATGTCGACGGTGCGAGTGCCGCCAGCAAAATCCATATCCCACACCTTCTCCAGCAGCACTTCCCGCGAATAGACCCAGCCCGGATTGCGCATCAGTAAGACCAGCAGATCAAACTCCTTAGGCGTTAAATCAAGCGGTTTCTCTTCAATAGAGACCGTACGGCTGAACAACTCAGCGGTCAGTCCTCCCAGCCTAAGAACATCCCGCTGTTGCTCTTGCTGCACTTGTTGTATATAGCCTCCCCGGCGCGATAACGCCTTGACTCTGGCCAGGAGCTCCCGCATATCAAAAGGTTTGGTCATGTAATCGTCAGCGCCCAGCTCTAGTCCCAGTACTTTATCAACAATATCATCTTTAACTGTCAGCAATAGAATTGAAGGACGCGACTGTCCATGCAGCTTACGGCATACATCATAACCACTTACACGAGGCATCATGACATCGAGAACCATAACCGTAGGCCGGAACGTCTCCACCTTGTCCAGTGCCTCCTGACCATCCGCAGCCATTTCCACCTCATACCCTTCCCTACGCAGCGCATAAGATATAGCCGTCCGAATACTACTCTCATCGTCCACCACAAGTATTTTGATCATGACATCTCCTTGCATTCTTTGTACCCTGTATTATACCAAACAAGAAGAAGCGGTTGCATCGTGCTTGATTTCTTCTAAACTTAATAAGGCCATTTTATTTCTTCTCTGTAGCAAAATAAAGTAAGGCAATAATCGGGAAAGCTATTCCAAACCATAACGCAGTACTCCATCCCCCAGTGGCATATGCCCATCCCCCAATTGCGGATCCAATGGCACCGCCAAAAAAGAAAATAGCCATAAAAAGCCCGTTCAGGCGACTACGAATTTCGGGACTCAACGAGAAGAGTGCGCGTTGTCCGAGCACAAGATTCGCGGATACTCCAGCATCCAATAATATAGCTGCAATGACGAGAACTGCTACTCCGATGGTCGAACTAGTCCGGATTACAAGTGGCAATAAAACAGAAATGACGACAGTAACTAGTGCTATCCCCGTTGCAGGTTTAGTCCAACCGCAGTCGGCCACCCTTCCAGCCACAGGCGCAGCTATCGCTCCCGCAACTCCAAGAAGCGCAAATAATGCAATGGCTTTCTGAGAAAAATGGAAAGCTGGGCCAGATAACAGTAATGGAACTGTTGTCCAAAATAAGCTAAAAGTCGCGAACAAACCTGCATGATATGCAGCCCGACGGCGTAAGACTTGGTTTGTTCGCAGCAAGTGCCACATAGAACCGAGTAAAGCTGTATAGCTTGTGACAGCCTGAGGCTTTCTTGTTGGTAATACCCTCCATAGTACGATCATCAATATAATTACTGCAGCGGCGGATAAAGCGAATACGGCATGCCAGCTAACAAGGTCAGCTACCAAGATCGACAAAGGACGGGAGAGCATGATTCCAAGTAACAAACCGCTCATAATATTGCCGACAACACGACCGCGCGATAATTCGGAAGCAAGGTACGACGCAAAAGGAACGAGTACTTGTGTTGCGACCGATCCTAAACCAATTACCAAGGAGGCGGCTAAGAACAGCACAGGTTGTTTCGACACTGCCGTGATTGCAAGAGCAACCGATGTGAGAAGTAAAGATACTACTATCAGTCTTCGATTTTCAAGAATATCACCCATAGGCACGACAAATAGCAAGCCAACCACATAACCAATCTGCGTTAAAGTGACGATTAAGCCAGAACTATGGGCTGGCAGCCCGATTGAAGAACTGATTACCCCGATCAGGGGCTGTGCATAGTAAAGATTAGCTACAATGATACCGCATGCGGTAGCTATAAGTACCGTTAACCATGTTGGGATACTTTTGTTGATTGTAGTCATTTTAGGCAACTCCTTATATAGAATATTATGATCAACAGTTAATAGCCTATTTTCATGCCATTCTCGACATCTTATTTTATCCTCCTTCTCTTTTACAGTACTGTACGTATAGTATATAAATTAGTAATCAAATAATATACTGAACGTCTAGTTTTGTAAATAGGCGATCTCAACTTTCTTTTTCATTTATTATTGGTATACTGAACGTATAGTTTATTTTCCCGGTTAAGATATGTATTAACGAAAGGTGAGTGTTACAATGGATGGCAAAAGAGGCAGGCCGCGTAATGTAGAAGCGCAAAAGTCTATTCTTTTAGCATCTTACGAATTATTGTTGGAGAACGGTTTTCAAGCCGTCACAGTTGATAAAATCGCTGATCGTGCCCAAGTAAGCAAAGCAACAATTTATAAATGGTGGCCTAACAAGGCTGCTGTAGTAATGGATGGTTTTTTTTATGCCGCTGGAACCAGATTACCCGTGCCTGATACGGGTTCAACTTATAATGACATTCTATTGCACGCCACGAATTTAGCCATGTTTTTGATCAGTCAGGAAGGCACCATCATTACGGAGTTATTAGGTGAGGGGCAGTTTGATTCAGGGTTGGCGGAGGCCTATCGAGCTCGATTTTTCCGTCCCCGCAGACTTGAGGCAAGGAGTCTTTTTGAGAAAGGAATCGGGCGTGGGGAATTAAAGAAAAGTCTCGACATTGACATTTGCATTGATCTCATTTACGGACCCATTTTCTATCGTTTGCTTGTGACAGGCGACACATTGGACGAAACCTATGTACAGCAATTAGTAACAAACGCCTTTGAAGGAATCATTGACACCAAATTATAGTTCCAATATAATCTTTGTCATATTTATCTCTTCGCATTTATTAAGAAAGGAGTGTTCAATCTATGAAGAAAAGATCTTTAACGTTTATATCTTCTGGATATGGATACTCTACTGCTGTTTTTTTCTAGAATTCATTTTCAGGGGTGAAGTGTGTCCAAAAATGAATTATTAAGTAAGATGGCAGAACATTCTTATTTTGCGGAGGTATTTTAAAATGGAAAATTCCAAAATTACTAGAAAAAACCCTGAAGGTATGTATAGTCCAGTAGGCAACTACACTCACATTACCAAAATCCCAAGAAATTCTGAGCTGTATGTTACTTCTGGGCAAATTGGGGTAGACGAAAATGAAAACTTACCCGATAGCATGAATGAACAAATCAAGTATACTTTTAAAAACATCCAAAGCGTCTTGCACTCTGAAGAATTAACATCAGAGCATATTATCAAAGTAAATATATGGGCTACCGAGAAAATAGACTGGGATTATCTATATGAAAAATGGGAGCAGCTATTTGGTAGTGATTATCCAGCGATGACGATCGGCTATATTTCTGAATTAGGATTACCAGAAATTAAAATAGAAATTGAAATATGGGCAGCTAAAGCTTAAATGAGACTTCAAACCCCTCACGTAAATGCATTATTTTGCGTGAGGGGTTTTTATCAATAAGAAGCGTAAACTCAATTTATTGGTACCAACAACCGTTTACCGTCTCTGAATGCCACAAGTTCTTTATAACCCATATGTTCAGCATCCGCTCTGGCTTGATCCAACAGCATGCCGATATCATCCGGAAAATGCGCGTCCGAGGACAAAGTAAGCGGAACCTTATATTCAGCAAGCACAGAGAGAAATAACGGACTCGGGCAGCTCTCCTCGATCGGGTAACGATAAGCAAGTCCTGTATTAATCTCGGTAATAACCCCACTCTGTACCATTTCCTTCGCCAGCATTCGATAATAGGGAAGCAGCTCCTTCTCATCAACTGGCCGGAATCCGAATACCTTAAGGTTGTCGGGATGGGCGATAATGTGAAACAGCCCGGACACGCAAGCCTGCCTCAACAGCTCGTAATAGTGCTTATAAGTTTGAACCGGGTCTCTACCCTCAAATTCGTGTCTCGTCTCCGGATTGTCAAACCCCCATCCATCCAAAAAATGAACGGACCCAATGACATAATCCCACTGGGACCCTGCGAGAATTTCCCTCAGTTCCTGTTCTCCGCCCGGAAAAAAATCGGCCTCGATTCCCAGAGCAAGATCCGGCCTTGAGGCCTTTGCCTTCGTTACGAAGCGAACGAAATCGGAAAGCGACGCCACGCATACTTGATCCAGCCACGCTTGCTGCATTCTCCCGACAGGGCTGTCATCCAGCAGCATATGCCTCTCATAATACGGCCGGCATTCGCGAAAACGGTATAAATGATCTACCACGCCGAACTGCCCGATCCCTCTTTTACGCCCCGTATTCAGAAAGCGATCCAGCCATTCCTCACTATAGCAGCCCTGCTGCATTCTGTGTGACAGGAGCTTTGCCATTTCCTCCCCATACTGCAGCGTATGATGACCTAATGAGGCATCCCGTTCAGGCTCCGTAGAGGCAAGCGCCTGCAAAGTGCGGGATAACCAGCGCAGCGAATAGGGGCCCTCCTCCAGATGAAAATGCATATCTACCTTCACTCGTCGTAGCCTCCTTGATCTAATCTCATGCCAGCATGGCCTCCGAAGTTTTAATCCCCAAATAATGGCACATTAACGGTGCCAAATGCAGCTGTGATATTGCCCATGTCTGATCCGGCATTAAGGAAGGCGAAGGCAACTCGCCGAACACATAGAGCGGAACATTCCGTTCTTCAGGCTCGGTTCCTCCATGATGACCCATCGCATTCATCCCATGATCGGACGTGACCACCACCTGATATCCCTGCGATCTCCACACAGGAACCAAGGTCGCTAGTATTCCGTCTGCAACACGTACAGAACCAGCATATTCCTTGCTTTCCCCCCCGTGCTTATGGCCCATGTCATCGATATTCATAGAATGAATATATAAAAAATGCGGATTGTAGGTCGATCTTAAATGTTCGGCATCTATAAACAGATGGCTGTCGGGATAGTGATCCTCGAAATAGAACATCCCGTGCTGGATCGGCCTGCTGTCATCATGCTGATGGCGGTCTAGGGCAGGGTTAAATGGAGCGCTGTTATAAAGCTCGCTTACCCAATGATAGGCTGCCGCAGCTGTCCTTAACCCGGCTTCGCGTGCGAGATGGAACACGCTCTGTTCATGACTTAACCTCGCAATATGGTTCGCCGTAATCCCGTTTCTCGCCACGGGCGTGCCGGTCAGCAGTACTTCGTACAACGGGCGAGAGAGACTCGGCAGCTGGGATTGCACCCGATAACAGTTCATCTCGCCCTGTTCAACAAGATGCTCCATGTATCCCAAATACTTGCGGGCGGAATCGTATCTTAATCCATCCAGTACAACAACGATAAGCTTGGCTTCTCCTTCCAGCATCCTTAATCCCCTCTTTTCTTGGCTTCAATCCAGCGGATACGGCAGCTTCTAAGCCCTTGCAGCCATTCCTTAGGCGGAGCAATATCGCTAACAATGGTATGAACCCTGTGCATCGGCACAATTTCAATGAATCCTTCTTTATCCAGCTTGGAGCCGTCGGCCAATACGATGGTCTGGGAAGCTGCATCGATCATCCTGCGCGACATCCCCGTCTCGTTCGGATCATAGTCGCTGATGCCCCGTTCCATGGACATGCCTCCAATAGAGATAAACGCTTTATCTACACGAAATTGGGAGAGGACTTGCTCTCCGAGCGTCCCGGACATGGATTGCTGCTCCGGATTCATTTCGCCTCCGACTACATAAATCTTCCCTGAGAACCTCCCGCTGTTCAGGGATTCCATTAAATGATAAGCAACGGCAAGCGAGTTGGTCAGAATCGTCAGACGCTCACGCCCATGTATAGCCTTAGCCAGCTCAAGCGTCGTCGTCCCTACATCGACCGCAATGGTATCACCGGATTCAATAAGTTCTGCAGCCATTCGCCCAATCCGCTCCTTCTCTTCCGCATTCACCATCTGGCGCTGCAAATAGGGGGGCTCGAAGCTGGTCATTTTCGTCAGAACCGCTCCCCCGTATACCCGCTTGGCAAGACCCTCCTTTTCCAGCAGTACAAGGTCACGTCGAATCGTCTCCTCGGAGACAGTAAAATAGGTCGACAAATCAGGAACCTTTACCTGCCCCTGCTCCTTCAATTGCTCGATAATCACTTTCTTACGCTGTTCGGATGAAATGGACAAATATTTTATGCTCCTTCCTTCTCTAGCTGCAGCAGTTGAGAATGATCCAGGGCAAGATTCACGGGGCTCTGCTCTTGAATTCTCAGGGATCGGCCATCATTAAGCGCATCTACTATTAACCTTACGCCTGCAGCATCGATGGCATAACGGATAATATTGCCGAGAATGGATACCGAATGGACAGTACCCTCCACGATTTGTTTACCTTCACGCGATGCCTCGCTTGATAAGTCCGAACTCACCAGTAGTAACGCTTCAGGCCGAATGGCGAAGCTATCTGCATCGCCATTCACCTTTCCAAATAATCGCAGTGCCTCGGGACGAGTCAACATGTTATAGCTTCCCATAAACTGCGCGACAAACTCTGTGCGTGGAATTGCATACAGCTCTTCCGGTGTACCCTGCTGAACGATGCTTCCCTTATTCATCAGGCATACCCGATCGGATAAAGTTAACGCCTCCTCCTGATCATGGGTTACAAAGATCGTCGTTATATTGAATTTCTTCTGAATCTCACGGATTTCCGACCGCAGGCTTTTTCGAATTCTTGCATCCAAAGCGCTAAGTGGCTCATCCAACAGAAGAACCTTAGGTTGAACTGCAAGTGAACGTGCGAGCGCGACGCGCTGCTGTTGACCTCCCGACAACTGCTGAGGATACGCATCCCGTTTTTCTCCAAGATCAATAAGCTCCAGCAATTCAGCAGATCTTTTACGTCTTGCTTCCTTGGAAACTCCTCTCATTTTCATGCCGTACTCTATATTTTCGCTGACCGACAAATTCGGAAACAGGGCATAGGATTGGAATACCATGCCGATCTCGCGGCTCCGGGGCGGAAGGTTCACAATGTCCTTGCTATCGAGCAAAATATGTCCGCCATCCAGGTCCGTCAGGCCGGCAATACAGCGCAGCAGCGTACTTTTTCCGCAGCCGGATGGACCCAGCAGCGTAACGAGTTCTCCCTCACGAATATCCAAATTGACATTATGAAGCACCGTGGTATTCCCGAACTGTTTGCGGATACCTTCAAGTCTCAAATATGGTTTCATCCTGATATCCCCTTATTCACTTTTTTGCCCAGCTTCATTAGGACCATAGACAGCACTAGAATAAACAAAAAGTACGAAATCGCAATAGCGCTAGCCAAATGTCCGCTTTCGTTGACCCTTTGATACAAATAAACCTGGATGGTCTGAATATGCCCGCCAACTAACATGTTCGTTAGAACGAATTCACCAAATAATACAGAGAACGATAATAATGTAGAAGTAACGATCCCTGGCCAAATATTTGGCACAATTACGGTTACGAAAGCTTTCCATCGACTGGCGCCTAACATCTCAGCCGAATTAACCAGTTCAACGGCAGACACCGTTAACAGACTGTTACGAATCCCTTGGTACATGTAAGGCAATATAATAATGAAATACGCGCCGATCAAAATATACGCTGTACCTGCAATAGGAATAGGCCCCGAGGAATAGGCCCGAATCAGCCCTACCGCCGCAACGACGCCGGGCACGGCATAAGGAAGGACAACGATTCCCTTCATGAACTTCTCCAGCTTGGGCAGATAAACCGTAATAATAAACACGGCTGGCAGCATCACGGCGAGGCTCAGCGCTACACTAATGATGCAGAGATATAGCGAGGTCCATAGAGCCTCCATAAATCTGATGTCCTGAAGCATCTCCTTGAACCATGCCAACGTCCAACTCTCCGGCAAGATCGTTGCCTGCCACTCCTTCGCGAAAGCATAAATAAACGTAGCAAGCAAAGGAAGAAGCAAATAAACCATCAAGAGCAGCATTAGTGATCGGTGGCCCCAGCCTGCCTTCTTTCTATGGGTGTCCATTACAGTTCCTCCTTCATTGCCGAGGACTTCAGCTTGGGAAATATCCGTAAGCTCCTGGTATTCTTTGAGGCAAATCCGGATTGAAGCATCTTTGAACGCTGTGTCATTTTATGATTAAGATACACCGCTAGCAGCGTCGAGAAAGCCAGTATAACTGCGAGTGCATTGCCGAGCTGTGGCTCATTGACCACATCTCCCGCGACCAATGATCCTATCCGAACTGCAAGTAAATTGTAATTCCCACCAACCAAGGCATAGGCTGTTGCATATGCCCCCATCCCATTAGCGAACAAAATTCCCAATGTACCGAAAACAGCAGGCGTCAGAATAGGCAGTCCGATTGTTCTCCAAAACTGCCATTTGCTTGCGCCTAACAGGGAAGCCGCCTCCTTCCACTGCTCCCGAATCCCGTAAAAGGAAGGGTACAACAGCAATAAAGCAAGGGGTACCTGAAAATACACATAAACCAGCACAAGTCCTGCCCAGCTATATAAATTGAAATCGGCGAACACGCTCCAGCCCCACTGCTTAAAGAGCAACGTAAACACCCCATTGCTGCCAAGCAGAATAATATAAGCGAACGCGAGCGGAACACCAGCAAAATTCGATGTCATATTAGACAGCATCAACAACCGATCCCGCACTTTTGATGAGAATCGCGTAATCGAATAAGCACAAATCAGTCCGACTACAATACCAATCACGCTGGAAAAAGTGGAAATCAACAAACTGTTCTTAATGGCTTTCAAATAAAATTCGCTATGGATAATCCGCGAATAATAATCAAGCGTAAAACCCGAACCGTTCCCTTGACTAATGCTTCCCGTCACCATCGACAGGATTGGAGCTAACTGAAACAGGATGATCATCACTACAAAAGGAACTAACCCTAGTAGGAACCATCGATTATTACGCTTCACGCCCTCACTCTCCTTCTTGTAAAAAAGGGTGGCGTCGTTCATCTGATGACGAAGACCTCCACCCCAGGATTGCTCATTAGTTCATATGAACAAGTACGCGTTCCTGCCAAAGCTGCGGAAGAGTCTTCGCGGTTTCTTCCCATACCTTGTAATCGTTAACCGGCTTTACGTTGGCATAAGCTTCTGCAGGCAATAGCTTGGCGGCTACCTCTTCAGGAAGCTGTACGGTGTCACGGATCGGCCTCGCATAACCTTTAGCCAGGTTAATCTGGCCATCGTCGCTTAAAATATATTCGCGGGCAAGCTTGGCGGCATTCGGATGTGGAGCATATTTGTTGATAATCGTTGCATAGCCGCTTACAACGCTGCCCTCTTTAGGAATAGCTACGCTGAATTTATCAGCACCCAATTGATCCTTATAGTTGAGAGCGTTAAAATCCCATAACAGCGTAACTTGAACCTCGCCCTTCTCTATGTTGGCTAGTGAAGCTTCTGCATTGGACAGACGCCCCTTCTTCGCAAGCTCTTCAAAGTAAGCTATTCCGGGCTCGATGTTCGATTCATCGCCGCCATAAGCCATTGCTGCCGCTAATACAGCCATTTGTGCTTGCGCTGCCTTCGTTACATCGCCGACAATGATTTTATAGTCGCCGTTCTTAAGATCCTCCCAGCTTTGCGGTGCCGATTGAACAAGCTGTGTATTCGTGAAGATTGAAATAGAACCCTGATAGCCGACCAGCCAGTGGCCTTCGCTATCCTTAGCCCAGTCCGGTACTTCATCCCAATAGGAGGTTTTATAGGGCTGCGTAACACCCTTATCAACCGCTACCGGTCCGAAGGCAATACCTACGTCACCGATATCGGCAGTAGGCTTGTCCTTCTCCGCCTCAAATTTGGCGATTTCCTCCGCACTCGACATGTCTGTATCTGTGTGTGCAAGAGAATATTTGCTCTTGAGATCCTCCCATGTATCCTTCCAGTTCGCCCAAGAATCCGGCATGCCGACGCTTATGACAGAGCCTTCTTCCTTCGCCTTGTCTTCCAGATCAGTTGCTGAAATTTCTTCCGTTGCAGGAGTAGCGCTCGCATTTCCGCTTGTAGTTGCTTCTTTGCTGTCTGAACCTCCACAAGCTGCCAGCATCAAAACAAATAAGCTTAGAACAAGACCCAATGCTAATTCTTTCTTTAACCAAAGTTTCATGTTTTTCGCACTCCCTGTGAATTAATGTGGGTTCATGATATATTCCCGTTGTTTCAGGCCCTCTTAAAGTATAGAAAGTGACTATTTGCGCGGGATTAACTAAAGGGTTTAAATTTATTAATTGCCAGTAAAAGTAGCAGGTTTTGTATTTGGAGCATAAAAGGAGTGTTAAAGGAGAGACGCTAGGTGTTGAAGCCGCAACATTAAACTGGCTGAATTCAAGATTCGATGCCGAATAGCTTCTTGATTGACTTCGTGTTAGATGTAGAATTTGATGTAGAATTTTAGGGGCAGCACAGTTCCAAGATTCCATCGGCCCATGTGATGAGCAACTGCCTGAATTTATTGAACATAAAAAAGGTTCCCAAACTGTCCGAGGGACAGATCAGAAACCTGTTATGGTTGGGATGATGCGGTCGAGAGGACTCGAACCTCCACGGGGGTTAGCCCACACGGACCTGAACCGTGCGCGTCTGCCAATTCCGCCACGACCGCATATTTTATGGTCTATTGCAGAACACTTCGTGTTCGCAGCGACAAGGTATATAATATCACGGCTAAATTATAGAGTCAACCATTTTAAATAAAATTTCATAATCGCTCCCCCTTTATTCTATAAGGCTTCTTGATGCTACCACTGCTTGGAAATCCCATTGTTATTTCTAATTATTTTGGATATAATAAGAACATTAGTTCGCATTTAGGGAGAAGGTGTTCATATGGCCGTACCCGGTATACTTGAAGAGGAGCTTGCCTTGATCAAGAGCGCTTTGCTGTTAAAGTTCGTGCGCCATGTATTCCAGCGGGATGCAAGAATTATTGAACAGAGCGGTGTATTGAAGAGTCCTGAGATCTATGTAGAGATGATCCAGGGCGGAGAACAACGAGCTGCCCTCGTATTATCCGAGATACAGACTGAATTCAATAAGCGTAAGATTAGACTGTACCAGATTCGGCAGGACGAGAACGGAATCTGGGCCGATTATACCTGTCGTGGATATCGCGGTGAGATGAGGATATTATGGTCCGGATTGCGCCATGAGATCAACTCCCGCATGCGGGCCTATCTGGGGGGAGATACTCCCAAGAGAAGCCGCCTGCAGCCAAATAGACGCGCCGCATCGGATTCCTGATTCCGATACCCCACGCATACAAATACAACTATCCCAGATGTAGGCCACGCTCGCCTCTCATCCAGGATAGTTGTCTTATGATCAGCTCTTTATTCCTCGAACGAAGGCCGAGGATCCTTAGCGGATTGAATCAAATAATTGCGGTCCAGCTTGACCATATTCCGGTTTGGCCTACGGACCAATACATGGGTCTCATCCCAGGCAACGATAATCCCTCTAACATCGTTCTCAGGAAGCGCATCCCTTACTACGCGTACCTTCTGCCCGGACAACCGATACTCATTCAGCTGCTCATCTGTTATCATCGTATTTACTTTTCACTCCCCTCTTCACTCCAATATGCCCCAAATATGCTGAACAGATCAAAATTCGGAAGAAGCCATCCGACTGAAGCTGTTCTGCCCAGCTATATAATTCTTCAAAAAAAGACCCCGCATCAGCTTGCGGAGTCCTCTATCCCTCTTAACGTTGTGCATGCTCCTTGCTGCCGTCGAACCAGAAGTCGAGCACCTTCGAAGACATTACTCTTTGCTCCAAATACCCGACCTGCTGCAGGCTGAATTCCTCTTTCCATGGCATGTCAAGCTCCTCGCACAGTTCAACAATCGTCAGCAGCTTCGACCACGCCACATAGCGCTTATACCAGAAGAATTGGGGATGCTCAAGCATATAGGGATAAAGGTCATCAAACTCTGTATGCTTACAATCGAGAGCCCGTTCAAAAGCAACCTTGGCTTCGGATAATTTTGAAATGAAAAACTCTGTAGGAACTACCGAATCTCTTCCCATCTTATAAGCCTCCTCTCCCTAGTAATCCTCATTATAACGAAAAAACATTAACCTGCAAAGGAGTCATGAAGAAATTGGAATAGCTATATTTATTCAGCGAAAATGACCTGCCCATTCTCCAGAGACTTGATCTTGGCCAGTGTCTCCAGACGGATTCCCTGATCACGAATTGCCTGTGCTCCAGATTGGAAGCACTTCTCCACCACGATTCCTGCACCAACTAACTTTGCGCCGGAGCGTTCAACAATTTTGATCAGGCCTTTGGCCGCATCGCCATTAGCAATAATATCATCAATGAACAGAACCCGGTCCTGCGCGTTGATCAGATCTCGGGATATCAGAATATCGGTTACGATACCTTTCGTAAAGGAGGGAACCCGTTCCTGAAGCATATCTGCTTCCTCCAGCAGCGTCTTCTTGCGGCGGGCAAATACGAGCGGTACCCCCAACGCATATGCCGTCGCGAACGCGATCGAAATGCCTGAGGATTCTACTGTCACGACGCGGGTTATCCCTTCACCGCGAAAACGCTCGGCGAATTCCCGGCCAAGCTCCATCATAAGCTCCGGGTCAACCTGATGGTTCAGCAGCTTGTCCAGCTTCAGTACTTCCTCCGAGACGACCACGCCTTCCTCGATAATCCTTTTTTTTAATTTATCCATCCTATTCTTCCTCCCGAGTCATAGTGTGTGTTCAAAAAGGCCAGTTTTGAACAATCTCTCATAGCAAATAATTTCATTTTTCAGTTTGAGTCATGTCCTCTTGAAACACAACATACCTTGTACTATATATAGCACACCCAGCAGGAGGAAGGCCATGAAAAATGCCGTTAAAATTTTGCAGATTGCATTCACTTATATAGGTACTGTCGTAGGCGCCGGCTTTGCAACCGGACAAGAGATACTCCAGTTTTTTACCCGCTACGGCAAATTAGGGATCTTGACGATTCTATTAGCTACCGCTCTGTTTATATGGCTAGGTACAAAAATGATGCTGCTGGCCAACAAGATTCAGGCCGTATCCTATGAAGACCTCAATCGCAAGCTGTTCGGCGAAAAAATAGGACAGGCTCTCAGCCTGTTCACGCTCATCGTTCTGCTCGGAGTCAATAGCGTTATGTTGGCCGGAGCCGGCTCCGTATTTAACGAGCATCTTGGACTCAACTATCAGATAGGCCTTTGGATTACGCTTATTAGTACCTATATACTGCTAGGTAGAGGAATTGACGGCATTATGAAGCTCAATTCGATCGTCGTTCCCATGATGATCGTTCTGTCGCTGGCCATCATTATCAATACGGCAGGGTCCCCGGGCGCAAACCGCTTCTTAACTATGGATACCGACACCGGCCTATTCTCGGCCTGGGCTTCTCCGCTCATGTACACCGCCTTCAATCTATCGATGGCCCAGGCCGTGCTCGTTCCGATCGGCAGCCATACGAGTAATCGCCGAGTCATCATATGGGGCGGTGTTCTCGGTGGCGCCGGGGTCGGCTTCATGCTTATGGCCGGCCATTTCGCCCTGTCCGCGAACATGCCGGGAATCTCCCAATTTGAAATACCCATGGGCAGCATTGCCCAGCAACTGGGAAGTGTAATCCAGCTCGTCTATATCCTGCTGATCTTCATGGAGATCTTCAGCACCTTCGTATCCGATATATATGGTGTCACCCTACAGCTCAGACAGCGATTAAATGTGTCTCCTCGGCTGCTCTCCGTCACGACTCTCTGTCTGTGCTATGTCACCAGCCAATTCGGCTTCAGTACATTGCTCTCGATCCTGTACCCGATGTTCGGCATATTCAGCCTGCTGTGGGCGGCGATGCTAGCGACCTACAATTCTAAGCAGATCAAACCATAAATGAAGTCCTTGAAGACACCATATATGCTGACATGTCAGACTTCCCTTAATATAGAAAAATCCACCTTTGCCCTTACAGGGCAAAGGTGGAAGACCAAATTACATTTTCACGAAATACGGTTATTGATACTCCAAATATAGCTTCTTCAATTCATACACGACCCGGTTCAACGAATAATGCTGCTTGGCATGATCCGAGCCAGTACGGGCCAACTCATAGCGAAAGGCCGGGTCGATGATCACCTGCTCCAATGCATCGGCAAGCGCCGATACGTCCCCCACCGGTACCAGCAGGCCATTCGAGCCGCTCTCAATCTGCTCGGAAATTCCACCGACATCTGTTCCCACCAACGCTAGACTGCATAGCGCTGCTTCAGCGAATACCGAACCGAATGCCTCCGCCCGCGACGGCAATACAAATACGTCAAAGAAAGGCACAAATTCTTCGGGGTGCAGGGTATATCCATAGAAGATCGTCTCATTATATATACCCAGTTCCTTAGCTAAATCCTCAAGCTCCTTGCGGATCGGGCCGTCGCCGATAATATGCAGCACATAATTCAATCCCCGCTCTTTGAGCTCCTTGCAGGCCCGGAGAAGGATATCCAACCCCTTGGCCGGAACAAGCCGGCATACCGTGACAAGCTGTGTCACTTCATTCTCATGAGGCACAGGCTTGAAGCGCCGCTCATCGAAACCGTTCGGTATAATGCCGATCTGTTCCGGATGGTCCACATAATCTGTTAAATAACTCTTGAATGAATGGGATACGGTGAACAACCGATCCGTACGCGCTTCAAGCTCTCTATACAGTGAAGTCAAGAAACGCTGCTCCAGGCTATCCGGCTTAATCCGCCCGTTCAATAGCAATTCACGCTCATAGCTGGAATGGATGCTCTGTAATACCGGAGTCTCCGGGAATACTTCCTTCATCGCCAGCCCAGCAATCGGATGATGAGCATGAATCAAATCGTAGGGCTTGTTCAAACGCAGCTTCGTCCACCATATATAGTCCTTGTAGGTTTGTATATATTTTTGCACAATCGGGCTGTCCTCATATTCATGCCAGTCAAATGTATGGAAATGGACAGGCTCATGTCCTTTATTTCTAATCCGTTTGGGAAGCGAAAATAATTCCATCTCCCAATGGGGAGAATTAAACCGTTCTTGTAAAGAAGGGATCATCGATGATACGCCTCCAGGCTGCTCTGGAGGGAAAAATAATGCCTGTAGCAGTTTCATAAGGGTTCTCCTTTGCTCTCTATCTTTCTATAGAGGTAGCTCAATCCAACCTTCTAGGTGCTGAAAACTGAACTTTTTGAACACAGATTATATGAGGTTGAACACTCACTATTACGCGGATGAACCGCTAATTCTTATTATGCCATAGGTAGAGTGGAACATCCATTCCCCTTTTTCTATCCAAAGCATCAATTTCCGTCAATACTCACTACAAACAAGCTTTTGAACAGAAGCATCCGGTGTGGTAAACTGCGAAAGGAATATTATTTGATCGAAAAGGAGCAACAAATATGTCAGACCGATCCCTGCCTGCAAATTTCAAGGAACAGATCATTCAGATGCTGGGACAAGTGGAAGGCAGCGCCTTTCTGAACAGTTATGAGCAACCACGTACCTATGGACTTCGTATCAATCAACTTAAATTGAAAACAGATGCTGCTATAGATGAACTGATCCAAGCCTTCAAGCTAAGACCCATACCTTGGTGCAGCACAGGCTACTATTATGAGGAAGATACCCGCCCTGGCAAACACCCTTACCATATGGCCGGACTCTACTATATCCAAGAGCCATCCGCTATGTCAGCCGTAGAACTGTTAGATCCGCAGCCAGGAGAGACCATTCTCGACCTCGCGGCTGCTCCAGGCGGCAAGACAACCCAAATCGCAGCGAAAATGAATGGACAAGGCCTGCTGATCAGTAATGAAATTCACCCGCAGCGAGCCAAAATATTAGCCGAAAATGTGGAACGGATGGGCATCCGGGGAGCGATCGTTACCCAAGCTACTCCACCCGAATTGTCGGCACGCTTCCCGCTAACCTTCGATCGGATCATGCTTGATGCCCCTTGCTCCGGAGAGGGCATGTTCCGCAAAGATTCTTCCGCCATCGAGGAATGGTCTCCAGCTGCGGTTGCGCTCTGCGCGAACCGACAATGGGACATCCTCCAGGATGCGATCGCCATGCTGAAGCCAGGCGGCACGCTCGCCTATTCAACTTGCACCTTCAATCGGACAGAAAATGAAGAAATGATCGCGCGGGTGCTGACTGAATATCCAGAAATGCACCTTAAAGCCGAGAAAAGAGTATGGCCCCATTTGCAGCAGGGTGAAGGGCATTATGTAGCCGTGCTGGAGCGAGATCAACAAGCAGGAGCTGCCTTAGGCAGTATAAACGAGGCAAGAGCCGATAAAAAGCGTGGCAAATCGTCTCGTGCCGGACGTGGGTCTAGCAAAGAACTGCTGAGCGCTTGGGAAGCCTTCACCACCTGGGCCAAGCTCGATTTGCCAGGCTTCCAAGCAGACGGAGGGATACCCGTCCTGTTCGGCGAAGCTCTGTATTTACTGCCCCGCAGTGATCAACTGGCCGTAGATATGGAACTGCTATCCGGGATCAAGGTTCCCCGTGCAGGTCTTCACCTCGGCGATTACCGCAAAAATCGCTTCGTGCCCGCACACGCCCTGGCGATGGCTGCCGAGGCAGAGGATGAAACCCGGGTAGTAGCCCTGGAGAGCTTTTCCCCCGAGCTTGCCGCTTATCTTCACGGCGAGACCTTCAGCGTATCTACAGAGCTTCGCGGATGGGTAATCGTGGCCGTCAAATGCGGCAGTGGCAGCTATCCGCTTGGATGGGGCAAAGCCAGTGGGGGGCAGTTGAAGAATCATCTTCCCAAAGGACTTCGTCTCATGCATTAATGATCAGACATCCTAAGCATTAGATAAAACGGGTGGTTCGCCCAGAGGCTAAGCCCCTGTTTTATGTGAACCATGGTAGAAGTCCATACCATATTCGCTGAATAACATAAAATACCGTATCCCGTGATGAACGGGAACAAGTTAAGACCAAGGGAGGAATCACGATGGGCGAAGTATATGGCGGTGGTTTGTGGACTTCGACAGGTGTCATTCTTGTACTGTTCATCCTGCTCGTTATCATCACCCGTGCATTTTTCATCTAATGTGAATGACTAAGACAAAGAGCGGGGGAACTTTATGTTCCTCCGCTCTTTCTTATTCTGTATGATTCTGTACGAATTCTACAGACAATACTTCTGCAAGGCGATCTTAACGCCTTCCTCATTATTGGAAGCTGTCATGACATCGGCTACATCCTTGACTTCCTGTGGCGAGTTGTCCATAGCAATACCCAGACCGGCATATTCCAACATCGTTAAGTCATTATAATAATTACCGATGGCCAGCACATTCTCTACAGGTATTCCTCGCATTTCCGCTAAATGCTTCAGCGCTGAGCCTTTGGAGGAATCCTTATGCATCAGATCAATGAAATAATCGCCACTGCGAAGTACGTTGAACTCATGTGTCCAGGTACTCCATTCCTCCATAATCTTATCCATCACCGGAATGTCCCCAGATAAGGTCATCTTCACAAATGGATCATCCAGAGGACGCTCAGTGAGATCCTTCGGCTCGATCAGAAACTTATGGTACATATCGAGCGCTTCCTGGCTAAGCCCGGATGCTCCCTCTACATATAATCCAAAAGTCGTATTTAGATCATAATGCACATTGTTCTGCTCGCAATATTGGATGTAAGGTTTCAATCCCTCGCTGCGCATCTCGAAGTGGTGGATGACCCGTTCACCCTTAACGCTAACTGTAGCCGCGCCATTATGCGTGATCGCATATCCTTCCAATCCCATCTGCTCCATATAAGGAATACAGCTGAACGGAGCACGACCGGTACATAGCACAAACTCTGCCCCTTGACCGGCAATCTGCTTAATCACTTCAATAGTTCCCGGTGTCAAGACATGATCATCCGTCAGAAGCGTCCCATCTACGTCCAGAGCTATCAATTTATACTTCATCTCTCACCACTCCTCTTATTTTCTATTTCTTTATATTCTTCAACGCCTCCAGCTCGGCTGCAGTCAATTCGCGGAAAGAGCCTAGCGGTAGCGAAGCATCCAACTCCAGCGGCCCCATAGATACCCTTTTTAGATAGGTTACCTTGGAGCCGACGGCTTCGAACATCCGCTTAACCTGATGGAACTTCCCCTCAGAGATCGTCAGGGATATTCGTGATTTAACCATCCCGTCGTCGTATTCTCCATATTCCAGGATCTGCAGCTGTGCAGGCATCGTCACATACCCATCATCGAGCTGCACTCCCGTCTGGAACCGGGAAATTTCCGCTTCACCAATACGTCCGATACAGTCCGCCAAATAAGTCTTAGGCACATGCTTGCGCGGGGACAGCAGATCATGAGTGAGTCCGCCGTCATTGGTCAGCAGCAGCAGCCCTTCTGTATCTTTATCCAGTCTTCCAACAGGAAAAGGTGCAAATACCTTGAACTCATCCGGTAGCAGATCGATGACAGTCCGATCCCTTAAATCCTCAGTCGCGGAAATAACGCCCGGCGGCTTGTGCAGCATGATATATATGAATTCCCGATAGACGATACGTTCTCCGTCAATCTCGATCGCATCCAGTTCGGGATCAGCCTGTGCACCGCTATCCTTCACAACAGATCCGTTCAATGAAATCCGCCCTTGCTTCACCATCTTCTTCAGATCCGAGCGTGATCCATATCCTAGATTACCAAGAATCTTATCGATTCTCTGTGTCTTCTTGCCTGTTCCCATAACTCTTAAGTCCACCTCCAACCAGCAGGGTACTCATTCTTAAGGATTCCGTCGATCCACTTGCCCCAGCCTAATGGGTAGCCCTCTGCCGTGACTAATACGAACCCCTTCGGGCCCGAGTCTTCTATATAACTAATGCGGGACTGCTGAATTTCCAGCGTCTCGCCCTTCAGATATCTAACGACTTCCCCATCCTGGACGGAAAGCTCCAGTATCCGGGAAGCTTCACCAGGTTTGAGCGCGGTAGCTAGCGGATGTGCGGGCGTGAAGCGCCCATTCTTGACCGAACCGATATACCAACCTGAACGAACCGTCCTCAGACCGTTCAGCCTCTCTTTGGACAGCGGAGAAATATATAGATTTGTCCCGTATATCATCACCTCGCCGGCAGGCTGCAGCCGAAGCTGCTCATCTCTGAAATGCTCCCAACCCGCCAGCAGTTCGCTCTCATTCGTCGCTGGCTTACTTGGTGTACGCGCCCCTTTGGCGCGACCGTGTGGCCGTATTTTCCCTTTTTTCACAAGGACAGCATGATCCGCAGAATGTGCATCATTACTGTTAGGCACATTGGGCACATACTGAGTCAAGTCCAGCGATGGATCCACTGGCCCCTGATGCTGGAGTATAGCTAGAAAATGGCCCTCCCCATCGACCTGATGCGGCCATAATCGTCCGCAATGGTCTGTCTTGGCAGCCGCCTCCGCTGTGAGCCCTTGACGCATAGTCAAGTCTGCCAAACCTTCCGCCTGAACGAGCCAATCGGCTCGTCCAGGCGCAAAGCCCCCATCTCCGGGCAACGGTATAACTTCATAATCTTCATACTCCTGAAGGAATCCTGCGATAATCGCTTCATTCTCCTCCGGCGAGAAGGTGCAAGTTGAATATACGATCCTCCCGCCAGGAGATAGCATTCTGGCAGCTGTATGCAGAATATCATGCTGCATATTCGTATATTGCTCAAGCGAACGCTTCTCCCACTGTCTGGCCATTTCTTCGTCCTTACGGAACATTCCTTCGCCAGAGCAAGGCGCATCAATCAGAATGCGGTTGAAAAACTGTGGAAATCGATCCGCAATCCGTTCAGGCGTCTCGTTCAAGACGATTGCGTTGCGGACACCGTTTAACTCAATATTTTTGGCCAACGCCTTGGTCCGTTCTGCACTAATATCATTCGTTACCAGAAGACCTTGACCGCTCAGCTTAGCAGCAATCTGCGTCGATTTGCCTCCAGGAGCTGCACATAGATCGAGTACCA
Source organism: Paenibacillus motobuensis (assembly GCF_039521865.1). Lineage (NCBI taxonomy): Bacteria > Bacillati > Bacillota > Bacilli > Caryophanales > Paenibacillaceae > Paenibacillus > Paenibacillus motobuensis. The sequence goes on from NZ_BAAACX010000004.1 coordinate 260,502, forward strand.
GGTCCCCCGGTTGAACATCCAGCACCTCAACCGGGGCCATCGCGCTTGGTTCTTGTATATAATATAATCCTGCATGATAATACGGATGCTTGCCTGGCTTCAGGCTCTCTTCCACATAGAAGCCTGTCTTACACCACGGAATGGGCTTAAGCTCGAACGGAGATATTGCGCGGAAAGATTCTACATCGATTTTTAGCGTATTTATGCGAATACCGGCATAACGCGGCTTCTCATAAGAAGCGAGAAATTCTTCATATTCATCCCCAAGTAGTTGCTGCATTTTTGTCGTAAAAGCGACCGGTAATTGTAACCCCATGCTATACCTTCCATCTATATAGACTTGTGAAATCAAAAAGCAAAACTATTGTACCACAAGCCCTTGGCTTTTCGCGAAAGGAAGTTATAAGCATGAAATACATTCATTTATGTAAAAAACCGCTCTCGCTATCGCAAAAGCGGCTAATCATCTCATTATAAACCATAAACCGGATCTCTTCATCCAAATCAGGACTTGATCAGCTATTGATGCCGTTGTTCATGCTTCGGTCCCCGCATTGGACGCCGCCTCTGCGGAATATTGGGGGGAATATGAGCAGAAGCCTGCTCCACTGCCTCCCTTAATTCAGGATTTATGATATCGATCGTCAGATCATAATGGGCGAACGGGCTCTGCTCATAAGCCTCCAGCTTGGCCGCATACAGGGCAGCCTCACTGCGCAGCTTACCCAGGTCAATACCCAGGCTATCTATTGGATAAGGCTTAAGACGTTCCACCGCGGATAACAGCATTTTTCTTGCCCCTATCACGTTCCCGTAGCGGAAATGGAATAAGCCCACCGCAATCTGGAGAAGCCCTTTATAGAGCGGATCGCTCTCCTGAGCCAGCCACAGCTCCTCCATCACTTCATGACACTCGAAATAATCCCTATCACGATTAAAATAGACCAAGAACGCCAAGTACAACGGCTCATTCTTCATTCGCAGATTCCTCGGTATTCGTCTTGGAACGATGAATCATCTCTTTAACTTCAGCCAGCAACACCTTCATTCCTTCCATATCCCGCGCTTCCCATAGCTCATTAAAGCGCTCTTGGGCCGCTATCGCTTCCGATACCATATGGAAGAAGTACAAGCGATGAATCGCCCCAAGCAGGGAGGAGACGATATTGGAATCATCCTCGAAGCTCTTCTGGGCGTCAAGAATTTCCTGGCGGATGCTGGACATCTCATTATCAAGGATAAACGCCGCCTCGGCCGTCTTTTTCAATCGAACACGCATCTCTTCAGGCAGCATCTGACGATACTTGTAATTCAAAGAATGTTCGATCGTAGCCCAGAAATTCATGGCCAAGGTTCTGATCTGAATTTCAGCCAGTACATTCTTCTGTCCAAGCGAAGTCTGTACTGGGTATTCCACGATCATATGGAAGCTGCGGTAGCCGCTCTCCTTATAGTTCGTAATATAGTCCTTCTCGTACAGAACCGTCAGGTCTTTCCGCTTCCTGATATATTCCGCCACCCGGCGGATGTCCTCTACGAATTGGCACATAATCCGGATGCCGGCGATATCCTCAATCCCCGTCTCCAGATTTTCCATCGGCACATTCAGTCGCTTCGCTTTATCGAGAATACTGGAAATCTTCTTGACCCGACCCGTCACGAATTCAATCGGAGCATACTCTTCGATCTTCTTCAATTCGGACCGCATCGTCTTGAACTTAACCTTCAATTCTTCAACAGCTTGTTCATATGGAAGCAAAAATGTTCCCCAATCTCTACTATCCATTGTTGTGCCTCCTATCTTCAGTAGCCCCTTAACGGTGATCAGCACCTACCGCTTCGGAAATATGGGAGAACCCATCCCGCCGCAGCAGCTGCCTTAGGCCATGATGCAGCTTGCGGTTGATCTCGGGGCCTTCATAAATCAGCGCCGTATAAATTTCTACCAGGCTGGCGCCTGCACGAATCTTCTCATAAGCATCTTCAGCAGTAAATATCCCGCCCGATCCAATAATCGGCAATCTCCCCCCAGTCTGGAGGTAAGCACGGGACACCACTTCCGTCGATCTGGCCCGCAGCGGCTTACCGCTCAAGCCTCCGGTCTCCTTCGCATTGTTATGCGTCAGGCCATCTCGCGATATTGTCGTATTGGTTGCAATCAATCCGGATACACCGCTATTCTGGATCGTATCGATCATGAATTCCAGTTCCTCATCGCTGACATCAGGAGCGATCTTCACCAGAACCGATTTTCTAGTTCCGTAACGCTTCGCTTGCACGTCCATCTCATCTATCACGGCCTTCAATAAGGAAGCTAGTTCACTCCCATGCTGCAGATTACGCAGGTTCGGCGTATTCGGTGAACTGATATTGACGACAAAGAAATCCGCCTGCGGATACAGAATCGAGATACATTTCTCGTAATCCGTATGGGCATCTTCATTCGGCGTCAGCTTGTTCTTACCAATATTGACCGCGACTGGGATACGCCGTGATTTCAACGCGGCCAGTCTTCCCGCCATGTCTTCCGCACCACGGTTGTTAAATCCCATACGATTAATCAATGCTTCGTCCGGAGGAAGCCTGAACAGTCTTGGCTGTTCATTGCCAGGCTGGCCTTTTGGGGTTACCGTTCCCACTTCCATAAAGCCAAATCCAATCGAGGAAAACCCTTCTACCGCTTCGGCATTCTTATCAAGTCCGGCGGCCAGTCCTATAGGTGAGGGGAAATGAACACCGAATAATTCTGTAGCAAGCTCCGGCACTTCCGGTACACCATACATCCCGCGAACAACAGGAATCATTCCTGGTACTTTCGCTACTTTATGTAAACCACCGATCACCAGATGATGCGCTGCCTCTGGGTCCAGCTTAAAAAAAATGGGTTTTCCTAAATTACGGTACAACACGTTTCTGCTTCACTCCGATCATTCGCCCTAGCGCTAACTTTATCTCCTTATCCAGTTTAGCCGTTTCTGCGGCAAAAGAAAAGTTAAGAGTTCCTATCGAGTAGGAAAACAAGCCTATGGAGTTTTAGAGAAAATCCCAATAATTACGCGACCAAATATAGACTTTTTGAACAACCTCTATAAAATATAGAGTGTATACTCCTTAAAGCAAATGTGGAAGAGAGGGGATTTGTCCATGTCCAACAAACGCAAGCCGCCTACACTGCAGCAGAAAAAGGACGAAGTGAACAAGAAGGCGCTCATCTGGGCCGGTTCGGTGACCGGCGTGCTCATCTTGTTCGTGATCATCGTCCTAGTACTGACCAAGCTTTAAGAGATATTACAACAGCCAATGATAAGTACGGTGGGGATTCGTCTGATCCTGACTCCGTTTGAGAACAAACCGTTCCTTCGGTACGCTCTCCAGCTGCGGAAGAATCCCCTTGCCGATCTCGATCTTGGCTCCACGCGGAATCAAATCAAACAACTCCTCGACATCCTTCTTCAACATTCGAATACAACCAAGCGATTCGTCCTTGCCGATGCTATCCGGCTCATTCGTCCCATGGATGGCATAATTCGTATCCGACAGTTGCATCCCGCGGCTGCCAAAGTCCCCGTCGTCCTTACCGTTCGGGTTAATCACCTTATCTGAAATCTTGAAGGTTCCTTCCGGGGTCTTATCACCGCCAAGTCCTACCTTATAGCTTCTTAATATTATGTTCCCGCTTGCGACTGCCAATAGATGTGTATCCTTGTCGATGACAATGCGTAAAGGCTCCTTGAAATAAAGCGGTTCGCCTCCTGGATTGCCATCCAGACGATCCTCGCTTGCAGTCGGATGCTGTTCGTCCTCCTTCTGAGGCTTGCTGCCGGCTTGCTGTTGTAGTGCCAACACACGCTTGAATTCATGCCTCATTAGTGGGTTACTTCCGGCCAGCCAATTATCCGGGAACGGTTGCACCAATTGATCCAGACTCGCCGGCCAGTTGCCCTTTTGCTCCTTATATGTACGTATCGCTGTAGAGAGAACCGCCAGCGTCTCCTGTCTCTCGATCCATGCCTTGCCTTCCTTCTGTAGCTTGGTCGCATCCGGCGGCGTGCACTGACAAGCCTTCGGATCATACGATTGCACCCTCATCACGCCATCTTGCGGACTCTTGTCCAACTCGTATACGACCGGCATGTCCTTGGTCCAGATAAGCCATTCTGCCTGCTGTTTCATTCCGAGCACAACTACCTTTGAAGCCGACGTCTTTAGCTTATCGCCATACAAATCTTCCAGCGACTTGTAAGGATTATCAATATTGCTCTGGTATGCGCTCGCCGTGAACTCTGTCCCCTGGCCCTCACCGGGGCTGCCGATGCCCCAATTTCTTTCGCTCTCCGGCCACAACGTTTCGCTGTCCGGACTCGGATTCTTTACAATAAGCCCCAGATCCTCTGCCACAGTGGCTGAATCATCCTCGACAGGGATATCCATTGCAAATTGTCCCGGCGCATTGGCGGATGACAAATTAAGCAGCAGCAGGAACACAAGTACAATGCCAATCTTACGCACAAGCCCTTTGCGTTTCTCTTTCCGTCTCGATTCCTCATGCAGCTTGTCCTGATACTCCTGCCATAGATCCGCCGGGACCTTGGTTGCCTCAAAGGCTTCATAGACACTCCCCGCCTGATTATAGCAATACTGGGCCTTCCCTTCTTGCCCGGCGCTTTCATATTCCTTGCCCAGTAAATACCAGGCCATTTTATTATCTGGGTGATTCTTCACATAGCTCTTCAGGTAAGCCGTATTCTTCATGGCTATCCTCCGATATATACAATTTAGATCTACATTATATATCGGCATAAGTATAGATTTTTCTCTATGTACCGGAAGAAAATAGTCTATCGTCCTATTTTTACAGAATCCAGAACTAGATCTACGGACATACTTCTAGGCACATTATCTAAAATTAAAATATGTCCAAAATGCAAACAAGAACCTCCCCTTCTATCCGGAAGGAGAGGTCCTCACTATGAATTGGGATGAATCACTCAAGCAACCTATCGATTAATGAGCTGATATTCCCTGTCTTATGATGCTATTAACAGTCAGTGCTTACCGTTAATTAACTTAACCTTCTTTGTTAAATGGTTCATCCGCTACTTTGATGGAGTCTGTAGGACATCCGTCACAAGCGTCTTGAAGGTCATCGAATAGGTCTTCAGGAATTTCGGTTACACCACGGTTGGCATCGCCTTCATAGATCACTTCGGCCAAGCCTTCGTCATCATAATCGTAAATATCTGGTGCCGTCGCGCCACAAGCGCCGCAAGCGATGCAAGTATCCTTCTCAACCCAAGTAAATTTAGCCATTTTTTCTGCCTCCTGAATAAACGGTACAAGTCCGGTGCTTTGTTATCACCATGACCAATATAATATAAATACCAATCAATTTCAATCCATTTTCCGCATTATTCCATTCGAATACATGGATCAATTATCATCATTTGCTTGATCATTATCCAGAAGAAAATCGGTCTGTAGCGAAGTACCGCGAACTTTGTGATTACGAATCAGCGCCGAAGGATCATCCGACAGCATTCCCGCCGTCAGCACAGCGCTCTCACCGAACTTATCGCGCAGCATATCCATCGTCTTCGTCAGCGATTCCTTCTTCGGCTGCTGTTCATAATCGAACAGATCTAGCTGCAGCGCCGCTTCTTCCTTGGGCAACAGATTCTGCAAAGTTATACCGAGTAGTCTAACCGGCTTCTCTGTGCTCCAGTGCTGCTTGTACAGCTTACAGGCTTCCGTATATACATCCTCCGCTCTCTCCGTCACGGTATCTAGGCTATGAGATCTCGTTATCGTCTTCATGTCGGGGGTACGTATCGTAATCTGCACCGTCTGAGCCATCAGTTGCTGCCTGCGTAAGCGCCGCGTCACTTGATCCGCCAAATTCAGCAGCACCCGCTGGACATCCTCCATCTCGCTAATATCACGCGGCAGGGTCGTCGTATGCCCGATCGATTTATTCTTCTCCCGCTCATCGATGACCGGTGAGTCGTCATGGCCATTCGCTGCCTGCTTCATCCAGTGTCCAACAACGCCGAAACGTTCTAATAACAGCCTCTCATCCGCTGCAGCCAGCTGTCCAATCGTATAAATGCGCATCTTCTTCAGCTTTTCTGCCGTCCGCCTGCCGATCCCGAACATTTCATCACACGGCTTATCCCATAGCAATGCTGGCACATCGCGTATCCGCAGTACCGTAATGCCATTCGGCTTCTTCATGTCTGAGGCCATTTTGGCCAGGAGCTTGTTAGGTGCAATCCCGATTGAACATGGAAGACCAAGCTCACTGGCAATACGCGATTGAATCGCTTGCGCAATTTCCATCGGTGTGCCAAACTGCTTCGAGCCGGTAATATCCAGATAGCACTCATCAATGGATACGGCTTGCAACAATGGAGTGTAGCTATAAGCGATATTCATAAAAGCTTTGGAGTATTTGCGATACAAATGAAAGTTTGGCTGAATCACGATGAGCTCCGGGCACTTCTTCAACCCCTGGCTGACCGTCATCCCCGTAGATATGCCTCTCCGGCGGGCCGCATAGGAGCAAGTAACGATGACTCCCTTGCGCAGTTCCACACTGCCGGCCACAGCGGTCGGACGATTCCGGTACTTCTCCGGTTCCTCCGCCTCATGCACCGAACAATAGAAAGCGTTCATATCGACATGCAGTACAACCCGCCCCTTGGCGGGATAGTATTTATCGACATTATTCAAGCGTTTCCCCTCATTTATATACTAATAAGTTCAGCATACCCTTTTCAGCAAAAAATGGTCAATATAGCGATGGAACTTTTAACGAAAATTATATTACATTTAAAATATCAGGATGATATAATTAGAAAATATACCTAAATCGGTGCTTCATTTTTGAGGACTTCCAAAGGGGGATACTTCCATTATGTCAAAAGCTTTAACTATCTTCGACACCACTTTGCGCGACGGCACTCAAGGAGAAGGCATTAGCTTATCCGCAGAGGACAAATTGAAGATTGCCAAGAAGCTGGATCAGTTAGGTGTTCATTACATTGAAGGCGGCATCCCCGGCAGCAATAGTAAGGATATCGAATTTTTTGACCGAGTCAAGGATTTGCGTCTGAACGCGAAGATTACCGCCTTCGGCAGTACTCGCCGTAAGAACAGCCTGGCTGAGCATGATGCCAATCTACAGCGTCTCATCGACTCCGGTGCGCAAGCGACATCGCTTGTCGGCAAGTCTTGGGACTTCCACGTGCATACGGCACTACAGACTACTCTGGAAGAGAATCTGGCGATGATCTATGATTCTATTGCCTACTTGAAGCAACACGGGCTTGAGGTTATGTTCGATGCCGAGCATTTCTTCGATGGCTATAAGAACAATCCCGAATATGCCGTAGCTGTCATGCGCAAAGCCGAAGAAGCTGGTGCAGACTGGCTGGTCATGTGCGATACGAACGGCGGGACCATGCCTCACGAGGTGTCCGACATCGTTGCCGCGCTTGGCGGACAGATTGCCGGAACCGCAAGGCTGGGCATTCATACGCATAACGACTGTGAGCTAGCGGTGGCTAACACACTCAGCGCGGTTCGTTCCGGTGCCGAGATGATTCAAGGCACCATGAACGGCTATGGCGAACGTTGTGGTAACGCCAACCTCTGTTCCATTATCCCGAACCTGCAGTTGAAGCTTGGATATCAGGTCCTTGAAGAGAAGCAGCTGGAGCAACTGACGAACACAGCCCGCTACGTAAGCGAGATTGCCAATGTTCATATGCCAGTTAACCAGCCTTATGTAGGCACAGCAGCTTTTGCTCATAAAGGCGGCATCCATGTATCGGCGATCCTGCGTGATGCCCGTACTTACGAGCATATCGTGCCTGAGATAGTGGGCAATCACCAGCGGGTGCTTGTCTCCGAACTGGCCGGTCAGAGCAACATCTTATCCAAGGCACAGAAGATGGGAATCGAAATCGATCCGGAAAAAGAAAGCACCCGGGAAGTTATCGGGCGGATCAAGGATCTGGAGCATCAAGGCTATCAATTCGAGGGTGCCGACGCTTCGCTCGAGCTGATGCTACGAGAGGCTAACGGCGAGCTGAAGAAGTTGTTCACGTTCGAATCCTTTAAAATGCTCGTTGAGAAATCGGCTGGAAAACCAGTCGTATCTGAGGCGTTCGTTAAACTGAACATCGACGGCAACTCTATCTATACTGCCGCTGAGGGCAACGGTCCGGTCAATGCGCTGGACAACGCGCTGCGCAAGGCGCTGATCAGCTACTATCCTGGCCTGAATGACGTACATTTGTCAGACTATAAGGTTCGTGTCCTCGACGATAAAGAGGCAACCGCTTCGAAGGTTCGCGTCTTGATTGAATCCTCCAACGTGGAGAACTCCTGGAGCACGGTCGGCGTCTCCGGCAACGTCATCGAAGCAAGTTGGGAAGCGCTGGTTGACAGCTTCCTGTATGCCCTGCTGGGCCAAGACAAACGTGAAGGCTACGAGGAGATCCAATCGGTCGAGAGAGGCCTTGTGAATCACTAAGGGAACTTACTATGAACAAATAACGCTGAAAAACCTGCATTTCTGCAGGTTTTTCTTTGCTAAACGCAAGTTTTTATACAAAGCCTGCAGATTTACTTAACCCGCTACGAATTCGTCAGTTTCTTCAATTTGGCTTCCAAATCCTTGGCGGAAAGAGAGCCAACGATAACCTCCTGGATGACACCATCTTTCCCGATCAACACATTTGTCGGAAAGGCCACCCCGTTAAACTTGCGATAAACCTCTTCCTTCTTATCTAGCAGTACCGGGAAGGTGTAGCCGTAGTCCAGGACAAACTTCTTGACGTTGTCGAGCTGATCATATAAGGTGACGTTCACCGCGTACACATCCAGTGAATCGCTATATTTCTTCGCCATGGTAACCAAATCCGGCGCCTCTTCTTTGCAAGGATCACACCAGGAAGCCCAGAAGTTCAACAGCAGGGCCTTGTCACGTTCTCCACCTACTGTGTATACCTGACCATCCAGATCTTCCAGAGAGAATGAAGGTGAAGGTGTCCCAGGCTTAGGTACCCCCGCGGCGAGCAACTCGGTTAGCGATTGGCTGGACTCAGCTGCTGTTTCCTTTTCGCTCTTTCCCCATAATCCTAATGAGCCTTGACCCAAATTGACGTACAATACTGCCGCTAATAAGATGAGCAAGCCTGCCAATATCCATCTATGTCGTCTCATGAAATCCATTCCTTTAAGAGGTTGTTCATAAAGCTAAAATTTAATCTAATCTTATTAGCTATTGTACCCTGATTCGGAGAATTGTTACAGCTCGAAAGCGAAAATATGCAGGATGAACATTCAATCAAGTACAGGTGCTTTATAACCTCCGTCGCCTGATTTAGCTTTATCGCTCATTCCGTAGGTACTTAGTCGATCTTGCTCATCATCACGTTGTAGATGCGTATTCGTCTTTTCTTGTAGAGACTGCTGATTAAGAAAATCCATCCCTACCGGATAGCCATATGCACCATGCTCGCTCATATCCAGCCCGATCATCTCTTCTTCCTCCGTTACGCGGAGTCCCATGAACAGCTTCATCCCACCAAGTACGAGAAAAGACAGTACAAGCACAAATACAAATGTGCCGATTACACCAAGCAACTGCACGCCCAACTGACCTAAGCCACCGCCATAGAACAGACCAGCAGATCCGACCCCAGTTGTCTCCGCCAGCTCAGGTGTCGCGAATAATCCGGTGGAAATGGCACCCCATACCCCAGCAATTCCATGAACAGAGAAGGCACAGATCGGATCGTCAAGGCCGATATGCTCGAACCATCTGGCCGTAAAGAAAGTAATCACTCCCGCAACCGCCCCAATAAGGAGAGCAGCCCAAGCTTCCACAAAAGCACAAGAGCCGGTAATCGCCACCAGCGCAGCTAATACACCATTTAGCATGCTTGGTATATCCGCCTTGCCGAGCACGGCCCAGGAGGCGAACAATGCAGCTACAGCACCTGCTGCCGCGGCCAGATTCGTTGTCATTAATACGAAGCCAAAAAATCCGTCCCCGAGCGGGGTTAACGCACTGCCAGGGTTGAAGCCAAACCAGCCAATCCACAGAATAATCACGCCAAGCACTGTCAGCACCTGGTTATGCCCTGGAATGCTGTTCGGCTTGCCATCGTTATTGTACTTACCGAGGCGCGGCTTCAGCATTATGATCGCAGCCAGAGCCGCTGTGGCACCCGTAAGATGAACGACTGTTGAACCGGCATAATCCTGCATCCCCAGTTGTCCCAGCCAACCGCCGCCCCATACCCAATGGGCCACAATCGGGTAGATTACGACCATGAATATCGTCCCGAATACCATATAAACACTTAGCTTGGCTCTCTCCGCCATTCCTCCGCAGGCAATCGCCAACGATACTGCCGCAAAGGCCATTTGGAACAGGAACATTAAATTAAGCGGAACACCGATCTCAGAGAAAACACTAAATGATCCGATATCCCCCTCGCCGCTGAACAGAAATCCGGTCGTTCCGAGGAAGCCGTTGCCGTCTCCAAACGCAAAGCCAAATCCGAGTACCCACCAGGTAATAACAGCGATTCCCAATGTCAACACCGTCTTGCCCGCCACATGCCCCGCATTCTTCATTCTTAACGATCCAGCTTCCAGCAGTGCAAATCCTGCTTGCATGAAAAAGACGAGCATTGCCGCCAAAAATACGAAAACCGAGTTTAATCCGACCTGTAGAACCTCACCACTAACCTCTCCCTCTGCAGCATATGCAGAAACCGGGAATGCCAAGGCGGCGATGATTCCCGACAGACCATAGACCCATTTCCTTCTCATAAACAACCAGCTCCCTAGCGTCATATTTTCTAACACAAATATAATGATTAAGCTGATTATATGATCTAAAATATGCATAAAACAATGCCAATTTGGAAAGTGTTTGGATACTTGCAAGAATACTTAACATTTCACGTTAATTTATATATACATAACTATCTATGGCTACTATCATTTGTAAAGCGTAACGTTTGACTGTATAGTTGCATATCGAGTATCATAATCCTATATATAGAGATCACATACTGATATTACTTGGAGAGAGGGTGAATCTATTGGGGATATGAAGTTGTATCGTATTGGAGAACTGGCCAAAGCCGGGAATATTAGCGAGCGAACAATAGATTATTACACCAAACTTGGCCTGATCTGGCCGGAGACACGCACACAGAAGAATTACCGTTTGTACAGTTCTGAAACCTTGAACAGACTCGAACGTATTAATCAGATGAAGCAGGAAAAATATACGTTAGAGGAAATTCGCGAAAAGCTCAATCAATGGAGCACGGTTAGCGGCGAGGAACAGGTTAACGAGAAGCTGAGTTCCCTGGAAATACGCATGCAGCAGCTTGAACGGGAAGTCAAAGAGCTTGAGCCATTGATTTCCAATCTCAAGCCGAACCAAGCCCGGCGAGCATTCACGAACCTGATGCCGCAAAGTCTCGCTTGCATTGAGGCGATCCAGATTCTGATGAATCACAACCCTTTTTAATTAGAACTAGCAGAATCCTTTCCTTTAATCGGACACAATCTAATATCTACAAACTTTGGAGGAATGATTAATGTATTCTAACGTCATGCTAATTCCTATTTTGCTCGCCTTCGGCCTCTCCTTATGGGCCCAATTCCGGGTAAAAGGTACGTTCAATAAATACTCACAGGTGCCGAATATGTACGGATTAACCGGGCACGATGCGGCAAGACGCATGCTGGATGCTAACGGACTGTATGATATTCCGATTGAGCCGGTGCGCGGAGCGTTGACTGACCACTATGATCCGATTCATAAGGTCGTACGCCTATCCGAACCGGTATACTACGAGAATTCGATCTCAGCAGTATCGGTTGCCTGCCACGAAGTGGGTCATGCCATTCAGCATAAAGAAGCTTACCCTATGCTCGTGCTGCGCCATCGCATGTTCCCGTTTGTGAACTTCGCATCCGGGGTAGCACCGTTCCTGCTCTTGGCAGGATTCCTATTTGGAGCATTTAATCTGATCGGCCTTGGTATTATCTTCTTCTCGGCAGCGGTATTGTTCCAGCTGGTTACATTGCCTGTCGAATTCAATGCCAGCAACCGAGCACGCAAGATTATGCTGACCCAAGGCTTCGTCACTAACGAAGAAGAGCGTGGAGTCGCTAACGTCCTGAACGCCGCTGCACTGACTTATGTCGCAGCCGCCCTAATCTCTGTGCTTGAATTGCTTCGCTATATTTTGATCTTTACAAGCAATCGCGACTAATGCTGTCTGAGTTGGACCCAGCGGCAATAGCTCCATATAATCCAAAATGCACCCCCTGATAAGGAGGTGCATTTTTTCATTGACCGTTAAGCTAGTACCCTCCGAGTCATTGACTCGGCGGAGTATCAATTTGAAGCCCAAAATACTCAAGCAGGAACGCTCTGAATGATTGCGCGACCAACGGGAGCTTCTCATCTGTCCGATGAATCAAGCCAATTGTCCTCGTCACCTTCGGATGAGAGATGCGTACGCGGCTCGGCTGCAACAAGAAGCTCTGATATAACGCCATTTCCGGCAGCAAGCTTACTCCCATCCCTGCGGCAACAAGACCGCGGATCGTATCTGTCTCTTCTCCCTCGAACGCTACCTTCGGTGTGAAGCCTGCTTCCAGACAAGCATGCCATACGATAGGCCGCAGAGAGTAACCGTTTCCAAATAGAATAAAATTATCATCCTTCAGTTGGTTCAATGTTATGCTCTGTTCCCCAGCTAAAAGATGTCCGGGTGGTAGAATCGCCACCAATTCCTCGGTCAATACAATATTTCCAACCACCTGATCATGATTCTCCGGAAATGGAGAGATGAAGGCCAGGTCAACCTCTCCGGAGACCACGTCGCGGATTAATGTAGGATAAGTTCCTTGTCTGAAGCGGAATTTAACATTAGGATACAATTTACGAAATTCCGAGACGATGCTAGGTATGAAATGAATTCCGAGACTGTTCGGAAATCCAAGACGGATCTCGCCCAACTCCGGATCAAGAAGCTCATGAACTTCCATGACCGCCCGCTCTAAATCCTTCAGAATCGTCTCTACCCTACTGCAGAACAATTGGCCTACCGCCGTGAGATGCAGGTTCCTGCCCTTCTGCATGAACAAGTTGACGCCCAGCTCTTGCTCCAGCTGGTGAATCTGTCTGCTTACCGCCGACTGCGCCACATGTAGCTCCTCAGCCGCTTGCGTGACATGCTCCTTTTTCGCCACTTTTACAAAATACTGCAGTTGTCTTAATTCCACAGAATCTGATCGCTCCATTTCAATCTGTTCGATATCCTTTGAAATCAGGACCATTGGTTGTACCGGACTATAGTTCTATGGGGTGTCAGAACAAAATGTTAACGCTTAATCTGTTAACTAAGTCACCTATAGATCAGTACTTCTTTAATTTACCATGTACTTTCTATTGGTTCAATGATTCTTTATGAATCTGCTGAGAATAGCGTACAATACGAAGCCGCCAAGCAAGCCGCCGAAGTGAGCCACCCAGTTAATCTGCGTAACGACTAGTGAATAGACGACCCCGACCATAAGCAAACTGTACAACGTCTTGCGGGAGCTCTCATCCATCAGGTTGCGCTGCAGCAAGGCAATGAATAAAAACGCACCATAGACTCCATAAACAGCCCCAGAAGCTCCGACAGACAGATGTAAGCCTGATGAGCGGTGATACACCGCTAAGCTGATGATATTGCCAATGACTCCACTGAAAATATAGAGCATTAAATACTTAAAATGCCCCATCAATCGCTCCAGTGGTGGGGCGAAGACGAGAATTGCGAAGCAGTTTGACACCAAATGCATTACACCTAAATGCAGGAACATGGACGCGAACAATCTCCACCATTCGGTATCGAACGGCGGAACATTGGTTACAGCACCGAGACTGAGTAGAGTGTATCCATTCGTCGATCCGCCATTAAGCAACTCGACGATAAACATCACGATATTAGCGGCTAGAAGCAAACTCGTAACCGGATAATAGCGCAGATAACTTCTCCAATCTTCGTATCGTATAAAGATCATATCGTTTCCTCCTTGTACTCTACCCTTTATTTTTATAAGTTGGACAATCTCTTTTTAAAACGATTATAATTAAAATTAGAAACATTATCTAATTAATAGGAGGAGAAGACAAATGACACAAGAACGTACTAACGTAGCTACATTTAAAGGCAACCCCATTACTTTGATTGGACCTGAACTTAAGGTCGGGGATAAGGCTCCCGATTTCCGGTTAAATAAAAACCTGCTTGAAGAAGCCACCCTTGCCGACTACGACGGCAAAATCAAGCTGATCAGTGTCGTACCCTCCCTGGATACAGGCGTATGCGACGCCCAAACAAGACGCTTCAACCAAGAAGCCGCTGAGCTTGGCGAAGATGTAATCATTCTTACCGTCAGCGCTGACCTTCCGTTTGCGCAAGCCCGCTGGTGCGGAGCTGCAGGAGTAGATCGTGTAGTAACCCTGTCTGACTACAAAGACAATTCCTTCGGTAAAGCTTACGGCGTGCTGATCAAGGAATTCGCACTCGACCATCGTGCTGTCTTCGTTCTCGACAAGGATAACACGATCCGCTATGTTCAAGTACTTAACGAAATGGGCGAGCATCCGAACTATGAAGAGCCGATCGCGGCTGTGAAGAAGCTCCTTGCTTAACCCTCAGGGAGCATACATGTAATGACAAGAAAAGCGAGTAAGGAGGAAAACCTCCCTGCTCGCTTTTTTTGCCCCCTGTTCCGTCAATTACGCTGTTACTTTATAGGCAGCCAGCTTCTTGTCCAGTACGGCGAACAAATGAAGAACATTGCGGTAGTTCGCCCCCAGATCCCCCATCGAACCTCGGGTTGCAGAATAGACGTCGACAGCTGTACGGACAGGCCCCGTGGATACAATAGATACGGTAATATCCATAACCCGTCCGAATTTGGTGCGCTTCTCCAGCGTAATCTCCCCTACGTTAGGGACCTCATGCAGCACTTTATATCCGGGAATTTTCTTCAAAGTTGAGCTTATTTCTTCCCAGGCATTTTCCCTGGATAATTGATAATATCTCGTCTTTAATTCAGGTGTCTTCGCACGATCACTTGTACCTTCGTAGCTGCGAAAAATCCCGACTAATGTTCTTTTTAGCGACAACCTGCTCTTCCTCCTTCATAATAGCGGCAAGAAATAGTAAGTATAATTTATATTATAGTGTAACATCGATTGAAGAACAAACAAAGTCGAATCCGGGAAGAAGACAAATAAAAAAGGCACCTTGAGGACTCTTTTTCACAAAAAATCCTTCAAAGTGCCGCATACAAATATGCAAGACCCGCCTATGCCGTCCGATTATCGTGTCTCGAACCTGCCTTAGCAGGTGGGTGACCGCAACGACGCTTTTGAAGTCCCCTAATCCGCTGGATAGGGCCTTTCAGCTGCGGCGTAATATGAGTCTCCCGAGACTTTGTCATTGGTTCAAAACAACAATTAACCGAAACGTACATCGCAGGACGTATTAACATTATAGAACTTCTTAATTCAATTGTAAACTTGACATTATTAGCAAATCGATAGATCAGCTTGTCCGAGGAAAAAAGGATCAGTTCTTCTCTTTGTCCTCTCCTTCAGTCAACTCAGCAACCACCGATTCAGCATCCTCACCCGCTTCACCATCGGCCTGTTCTGTTCCTTCTTCCTCCACCTGACGAAGTCTCTCTACCTTCTCCTGCACTTTCGTGTAGGCGATGTTAAAGTTGAAGTAAGCCATCCAAGCAATCAATGTGGCAAAGCCAAAAGGAATCAGCCAGGTGAACTTCAAGGTAATGAACCCAATCACCACTGCAGTAAGGAACGTGGACAGTGTGCGGAAAGGTCTGAGAACCGTAAGCAAAATAGCATTCTTAATTAACATTTTAACTTTCATATGAAAATGAGCTACTAAGGAGAAGAAATTAAATAAGGACAACAAGATGAAAAATAGTAATACAAGCATAACGATGCCAAGAATCTGCATATTCTTAAATTGCTTCATGTACACTTCGTAGTCAACATACATGATAACGATCAGGAGCGTGTAGAAGATGCCCCCCAGCATACTTTGCTTGTAATTATCCTTGTAACTTCTAAAAAACAGTTTAGTAATGCCAAGATCAGTCTCGCCCATCACCCATTTCCGTGTCACCGAGAATAAAGCCGCAGTTGCAGGAAATAGTGTAAACGGTGCCAAAACCGCCATGGGCATGTAAATTTCAAAGGGTATAGGCATGTTTGTCGAAGCAACGTAGTTAAGCCCCAGAACTAGGAGCAATAGAATCGGCGAAGAACATACCACCCAATATAAATTACTGCCGGCAATTCGCATAATCCACTCTGTAATCTTGTATAATCCACCCATTAAACCTTTGGTTTCCAAAAAAAATCTCCCTCCATCAGTAACAGAATCTGTCTATAGTTATAACTATACATGATTCATGGCCGACTATCCAGCGCCTATTTTGTTCATACCTAGGTAGAAGTCTAGACTAGTTCATCCACCCAGCATAAGATATACCGTAACTTTCAAAGCTTAGGCCTGAACATCTTCTAATTCATAAAAGGAGGTTATTCCATGTCTGGTGTTGTTGGTGGATTCGGTAGTTGCGGAAGCTGCGGTAGTTGCGGTGGTGGATGGACATCTACAGGTACGATTTTAGTATTGTTCATTCTGCTCGTGATTGTAAGCCGGACCTTTTTGTATTAATTATAACAGCAAAAGAAGACGAAGATTTCCTTCGTCTTCTTTTGCTATTCCAAACGATTCGTTAACTAAAATTACTTATCGGAGAAGCTGCCACCATTCTTTGGTCTGCGTTCGCCGTTATTGTAATTAGAACGCGGCTTGCGATCGGATGAACTACCGCGATAGGAATCGCGTCCGCCTTCCTTGTTGTAACCGCCCTTGTAGCCACCGCGATTGCCGCCCTCACGGTTGTCGCGGCGGTAACCACCACGGTTACCGTAACCGGAAGGCTTACGTCCGCTGGAACGGATGTCAGGATTACGACGCTTCACACGAATCGGCTCTTCCGGAGTCAATTCGATGGACGTCTTATCATTCTTCTCACCGGTAATCAGCTTGAATGCTGCAGCAAGCAAATTGACAGAGTCGTATTGCTCCAGCAATTGAATCGCAATGCCTTTATATTCTCTAAGTTCTCCTTCTTCTACAATCTCAAGGATTCGCTCAGCTGCAATCCGTTGCTTACCTTCAATTGCTTCTGCAAGAGTAGGCAATGGCTTGCGGGTAATCTTATGACGAGTAATCCGCTCGATGAAGTGGAGATGGTCAATCTCCCGTGGAGTTACGAAGGACCAAGCTGTCCCTTCTTTACCCGCACGGCCGGTCCGGCCAATACGGTGTACATAGCTCTCCGGATCCTGCGGCAAGTCAAAATTGACAACATGCGTTACGCCGGATACGTCCAGGCCACGAGCAGCCACGTCGGTAGCAACGAGCACGTCGATGCTTCCGTCACGGAATTTACGCATGACATTGTCGCGTTGATTCTGAGACAAGTCGCCATGTAGGCCGTCTGCAGAGTAACCCCGTTTTTGCAAAGCTTCAGACAACTCGTCAACACGACGCTTAGTACGTCCGAATACAATCGCAAGCTCAGGGGATTCCATATCGAGTAAACGGGAAAGAGCATCAAATTTCTGACGTTCATTAACCTCAATATAGGCTTGATCAATAAGCGGGGCGCTTACCTGTTTAGGGATAACAGATACATGCTCAGGATTTTTCAAAAATTGCTGTGCCAGTTTCTGGATATTTGTTGGCATAGTCGCGGAAAATAACATCGTCTGACGTTCTTCGGGGACAAGCTTCAGAATCGATTGGATATCTTCCATGAAGCCCATATCGAGCATTTCATCGGCTTCATCCAGTACAACAGTCTGTACATCGTCGAGCTTAATCGTCTTACGATTGATATGGTCCAACAAACGTCCTGGGGTACCGATAATGATCTGCGGCTTCTTCTTCAGCGCACGGATCTGACGAACAATATCCTGTCCGCCATAAATTGCCAAGGAACGAGTTCCCTTGAAGCGAGCGAGCTTGCCAATTTCCTCTGCAACCTGGATGGCTAATTCACGGGTAGGTGTCATAATGAGAGCTACGATATGCTCTTCATCTTTCGAGATTTTATTGATAAGCGGCAAACCAAAGGCTGCGGTCTTTCCTGTCCCTGTTTGAGCTTGTCCGATCATGTCTCTACCGGTCATCGCAATCGGGATCGATTTAGCTTGAATCGGGGTCGCTTCCTCAAATCCAAGCTCCGTTATAGCTTGTAATACTTTAGGCTCTAGGCCAAATTCTGAAAATGTGTTCAAATTGTCCTCAAACTCCTTCTATATAGTGGACATTCCACCTTCTTAACTGTATTCTTAAGTAGCGTTTAATCTGTTTATAGACTGTCCAGTCAGCCCGAAAAAGTTACATAAGCTCTGGATCAAAATAAGCATCTGACGACAAATCAACCTGAATTCTACTGGCCATTTCACCGAATATATGGACCATCAAAGTGGAAAGAGATCCCTACTCAAGAATATCTCAAACATTATAGCATAAATCATTTCATAAATACCAGTAGAATGCAGGTTGGTATACTACTTATTATTAGAGGAGGATTTTTAGTGTTAAAGGAAATTAGGAACTGTGTCATCATCTTGATCGGGGCGGCATTCATTGCCTCAGGCTTCAATCTGTTCCTCGTTCCCCAACATCTTCTGAGCGGAGGGGTATCTGGACTGGCTATGCTGACAGGGTACTTCACGCCATTTAGCATAAGTACAATGTATCTGGCCTACAATGTCCCGCTGCTAATCCTCGGGTTATTTCTGCTGGGCAGACGGTTTATCGGTCTAAGCATCCTGTCCGTTGCCGGAGTTACGCTGATGATGGCGCTCATTCCAGAGAGAGCTCTGGCTTCCGATACGCTGCTCTCGGCCGTCTTTGGCGGCGTGCTCGTCGGTTTCGGCAGCGGTATTTCCTTCCGTGTTGGCGGTTCCTCCGGCGGCTTCGACATTATCGGCTCAGCCGTTACCCGTTACCGTGATTTCCCAGTCGGAACGATCCTCGTCTTCTTGAACGGTATCGTGATTCTGGCGATGGGTTACCTGAACGGCAACTGGAATTTGGCCCTTGCCTCGATGGTGTCCATTTATCTAACCGGCAAAGTACTAGATATGATTCATGTTAGCCATAATAAAGTTACTCTGTTCATCGTAACCGATAAGACCGAGGAGCTATTGAAGCAGCTTCTGGCTCGTCCGCGAGGGGTAACAAAGATTAAGACCGAAGGAGCATTTTCCCATAAAGAGAAAGATATGCTTATGACCGTTACGACCATGTACGAGCTTACTGAATTAAAAGAAATCATTAAACAGACCGATCCTGCCGCCTTCGTCAATATTGTAGAAACGACAGGCGTAATGGGCTCCTTCCGCAGACGCTGAACAGACACAGGTCTATTGCTCACGCCGTTCCAATTTTGCAGCAATGTGCTATAATAATGACAAACGGTTCCTTAGATAATCTCATAAATTTTTCTGCCTTCGCTTTACCTGATTTCATAAGCTCGTGCTTTTCCGATTTTGAATGATTCGTAATTAGAATGATTCTAGGAGGAAAGGGTGATTGAAGTGGAAATGGAAACGGTAAAACTGGCACAAATTGTTAGAAAATGGTTTCCGGATATGCTGCCTTTCTTGGATCAAAAGGAGCTTAACTCCATGATCATCCTCCGCGATGGTCTGACCATTTTGGAACCGGAAGATGCGATGGAGATTATCCAGTACAGCATATGTGAGCATCAAAATTCAGCATTTCTTCATTAGAATGAAATGTAACTGCATCACCAAGCCGTTTCTTTTGCTTGATAGCAGAGGAAACGGTTTTTTGCGCATTCAACACATATAAGATTTACTACCTTACTTATTGCTTGCTGCCATGAAATGGGGTCTTGAGAATGAAGGAAACTTATACTTTAAAGCAAAAATACATGCAGTTTCTGCATATTCTTATCCCGATTCTAGTTACGCAGATTACGATGTCATTAATGACCTTCTTCGACACGATTATGTCCGGCCATGCCAGTCCCGCCGACTTGGCGGGAACCGCCATCGGCGCAAGTCTCTGGGTTCCAGTCCAGACCGGCTTAAGCGGCGTGCTGATGGGGATCACTCCGATCGTATCTCAGCTCATCGGGGGAGGCAAACCGGACAAGGTTGGCTACAATGTCATGCAAGCCTTGTGGCTCGCAATTGCGGTCGGAATCGTTGTGCTCATTGCTGGGGGATTTCTAATTTCTCCTATTTTGAATAAAATGGGATTAGAGCCCAAAGTACATCATGTCGCATTCTATTATCTCGTTTCGATATCAACCGGTATATTGCCCTTATTTGGATACATTGTCATTCGTTCATTTATTGATGCTTTGGGACAAACCCGTGTGTCCATGGTTATATCCCTGATCTCCCTGCCCTTGAATATCGGAGCTGGATACTTGCTCATCTTTGGAAGGCTCGGTTTTCCGCGATTGGGCGGGATCGGTTCAGGCATTGCCTCGGCCTTTACTTATTGGTGCATCTTCCTGATCGCTCTTTGGATCGCGCATAAGGCTCAGCCGTTCGCTTCGTACCGAGTATTCGGCAAGCTGCACCGTATTTCACTGGAGAAGTGGAAGGAACTGATGAAGCTCGGCGTACCGATTGGCTTCTCGATGTTTTTTGAGACAGCGGTATTTGCGGCGGTTACATTATTAATGAGTCGCTTCGATACGTTGACGATCGCCGCCCATCAAGCGGCCAACAACTTTGCTTCTACCTTGTATATGCTTCCGTTGAGTATTTGTCTGGCGCTTACCATCTTGGTCGGATTCGAGACGGGGGCGGCCCGGCTCAAGGATGCCAAACAATACGCTGTCATCGGGATCAGCACCGCGATTGGATTATCGCTCATCACCGCTATGCTGCTGATGCTGTTCCGCAACGGTGTCGCAGGGCTGTACTCCAGTGATAAGGCTGTTATTACATTGATTACTCATTTTCTAGTCTACGCTATATTCTTCCAGATTTCCGACGCCATTGCCACACCTACTCAAGGCGCATTGCGCGGTTATAAAGATGTGAATCCGGCATTCTGGATTAGTCTGCTAGCCTATTGGATCATCGGTTTGCCGCTTGGAATCGTTCTGGCCAAATATACAACTCTCGGTCCATACGGCTACTGGATCGGACTGATCTCTGGACTTGCTGCCGCTGCTGTGCTTCTGCTTCACCGTCTCTATGTCGTACAGCGAAAAATTGCACAACGAATGATACAGGTTGAACAATCACATGGATCATGAAGGAGTGTTCTCTATGCTGAAACCGGGTGAACAAGCCCCTCTCTTCCAGGCAGACAGTACACAAGGCAGCATCGATCTTACAGATTTGCTTGGACAGAAGCCAATTGTACTTATTTTCTATCCGATGGACGAGACACCGGGATGTACGAAGCAGCTCTGTGCTGTACGTGATGCCGAGTCAGAATATGCCGAGAGAGGAGCCGCTGTACTAGGTGTGAATCCCGCCTCCAAGGACAGCCACGAGAAATTTGCTGCCAGGCAAGGCTACCGCTTCCCGCTGGTTGTGGACGAAGGCGGGGCCATCCGCCGTCTCTATGGAGTAGGCAAGTCGCTCGGCTTCCTGACCCAGCAGCGAACCGTATTCGTCATCAACCTGGAAGGCAGAATCGCCTTCGCGGAGAAGGGCCTTCCCTCTACCGAGGATATTCTGGCAGCAATCGATAAGCTTTCTACGGAAAAAGCCTGAATAGGTTTACTTCTACTGCGCAAGTAGCAGCGGATTTTTTAGCAACTTAGGAAAACTAGATGAAATGATCCGAGCTGGCGGTCGATTTCCATTTTCTAACTCTAACGAAACTATGACACGCTATTTACGCGAAAATGGGGCTCGTTTAACTCTAACGAAACTCCATATCGTTATTTAGGCGAAACAACAGCCTACCTCTGCAAATTTTGCTAAATAACGATATCCTGTTTCGTTAGATTTTTTTATAGTCCTCCTTGCCCCGAATAACGATTGTCAGTTTCGCTAGAAGCGGAAATAATCAAAAACACGAGATTCCTTATACGGAACCTCGTGTTTTTTTATAGTTGAATACCTCAGAGGCCTCAATTATAGAAGTAAATTTTGGAGCTTATTGAGACAAGCGGGAAGCCAATTCGTACATTTTCATGTCAAACGGCTTCTTGGTCGCTACAACTTTCTCAATGTCAGTCAATACCATCTCGCCGCCGATCATGCCGCAGGCCTTGTTCGATTCGCCAGCAATCAGGCTGCGTACAGCGAAATCACCAAGTCTGCTCGCCAGGTTGCGGTCGAATGGAGTCGGGCATCCGCCACGTTGAATATGTCCAAGCACTGTTGCTCGTGGCTCCAAGGATGGCTGGCGTTTCTTGATCGCTTCAACCACTTCTTCGCCTTTGCCCACTCCTTCAGCAACGATAACGATGCTATGTCTCTTGCCATTGTCAAAGTTCTGTCTCATACGGTCAGCTACTTCGTTCAAGTCGAACGGTACTTCAGGAACGAGAATCGTCTCAGCGCCAGAAGCCAGACCGGAATAGAGAGCGATGTCGCCAGAATGACGACCCATAACTTCAACTACCGAAGCACGTTCATGGGAAGACATCGTGTCACGCAGTTTGTTGACAGCATCAACGACAATCCCTACCGCAGTATCAAAACCGATGGTATAGTCGGTGAACGAAATATCATTATCAATCGTACCTGGCAAGCCCATCGTCTTAATACCCAGCTTGCTCAGCTTCTCAGCACCTTGATAGGAGCCGTCGCCGCCGATAACGACCAGGCCGTCGATTCCGCGATCGCGTAAAATTTGCGCACCCTTCTGTTGACCTTCAGGCGTTCTGAATTCCAGACAGCGCGCCGATTGAAGAATGGTGCCACCGCGTTGAATGATATCACCGACGCTGCGAATGTCCATGGAGAAAATATCATTATTCAAGAGGCCTTGATACCCTCTTTGAACTCCGAATACCTCCAAGCCATAATACAATCCACTGCGTACAACGGCGCGTACTGCTGCGTTCATGCCCTGGGAATCTCCACCACTGGTTAGGACTGCGATTTTTTTAACTGCTGACATGATGATTTCCTCCTAATAATTAATAAAACTTTAAATAACCTCTCTAATGCGTAAATTACAGGCGTTTGCGGATCCACTTACTATTGGCGAAGAAGAACAGCCTCATCAGTGGGCTCCTTTTCATCAAACGCTTAGAAACATCATAGATTTCCTGCTGCTGGCTTACCTTAGGATCTGATAAATACAGCGCCAGCAATCCTTCGATAATCATTCGATGAAATGACGATGCAGGAAGCTTCTTAATGTCATGGCGAGCACCCTCTACAATGTAAGCTATCCGCTC
The DNA here is from genome assembly GCF_039521865.1 of Paenibacillus motobuensis. Classification (NCBI taxonomy): domain Bacteria; kingdom Bacillati; phylum Bacillota; class Bacilli; order Caryophanales; family Paenibacillaceae; genus Paenibacillus; species Paenibacillus motobuensis. The sequence continues at coordinate 284,076 of NZ_BAAACX010000004.1, forward strand.
CAGCATTATTTCCTTGCTGTCATAGTAACTGCAGAAATTCAGATCCCCGCCAATCTCATCTTCCTCCTGATCAATCAAATAATCAAGCATAATATGTAGACCACAAACATGCGGGAAGTAAGCATCGCGAATTGTCTCGGCGCTGCCTCGATCTAACTCCTCGTTACTCGCTGCCAGAAAAAGCATAAATACCCCTAATGTCGAGCCAGTGGCTGCAGCGAATTCGTTCCACTGTAAATGAGGGGTACGTTCCTTGTGTTGATCCCACCACTGGATAAGGGCATCTTCACGAAGACTCGGCTTAATATGCTTGTAAACCTGAAGATCGGTATACAGTCCGACGAGATCCTGAATATAGGGCTTAGCCGCATAATATCCCGGCAGTAAAGCGATATTGTCCCGGCAAGTCTGGACAAGCTGGTGCAAATACCCCCGATCATCCTTCTCTTCACGCAAAGCATAATAATCTTCAAGCTCAGTCTCCGGATTCACTGCGTCCAGCATGCTTTGATGCAATAAACGAAAATCGTCAGCATTCATTGAAGTACTTCGATCACATAAATTATCTAAATAATCGCTGATCGTTTGAAAAGCAACAATCAATGGAATTAAAATATGTCGTTTCGGCAAATTCGCCGCTGCATATACTGCCCCACCCTGACAATGAAATTCCTTTGTCTGAATGCTGGCCAGCGCCTGCTTTCTCAGCTCTGGATCAGGAATCTCCCCTGCGACCTTCCTCCAACCTTCCAATTCCTTACGAACATCCGGAAGTATAAACTTATACACCCGGCTCATTAGCCTTAACGGCTCGCGCGGGAACTGGTTACGGTCCTGCTCAAGTTCAATCAATGGCCTGCCTCCACAACGTTGATAGATCTAACACGGTCCATCTGCATACTGAAAACCATTCTAATTATAATATGTTCCATCTTATTGTACAAATAAACTAAATCACATACTTCAACTTTTAGATAAATTTCGTGCTATACAAAAAAAATCGGAGGAACCTGACTAGAAGCAGTCAAGCTCCTCCGCAAATAAACGGAGTTTAAAACAAAATAACAATTACATTGGAAAAGATACTTCGGCCGGAATCGGCCGCTTGTTGCTACATGGCTTCAGCATGTCTGAAGCCCACACCCAAATCAATGCCCTTGCTTGGCAGGTAATGAATGCTACGGATATACCGGATCGTACGACTCTGCGCCCGCATAATAACCGAATGAGTCTCGGCCCGATCATTGCCGATAAATCGTACCCCAGTCAGAAATTCACCGGTACTTACGCCGGTTGCCGCGAAGATCACATCGCCAGTACCGACCATATCCTCCATGTGCAGGACCCGCAGCGGATCGTCAAGCCCCATCATATGACAACGCTGCAGCTCAAACGGCCCCTGCGGCAGGAGTCGGCCCTGCATCTCCCCACCAAGACATTTGAGAGCTGCAGCGGCCAGCACCCCTTCGGGCGCACCGCCGGAGCCCATGTACAGATCCACTTCATTGTCAGGCAGCGCAGTAGCTATCGCTCCGGCTATATCGCCATGATCGAGCAGCTTCACGCGTACGCCCGCTTGACGCAGACTGTTGATCAATCCTTGATGACGTTCACGGTCGAGCACCATAATCTTAAGCTCGGATATTGCCTTGCCCGTAATCTGGCTGGCTTTCTGCAAGGTAACATCTACTGGATCTTCAAGACTTAGCTTGCCGGCCAACTGCGGACCACAAGCCAGCTTCTCCATATAAATGTCAGGAGCGTGCAGAAGGCTCCCTCTATCCGCGATCGCGATAACAGATTGTGCATTCTCCAGACCGCGGGCGACAACCTCGGTCCCCTCCAGCGGATCAACCGCCACATCTACGGAAGGTCCTTGCTTGTTCCCTACCTTCTCGCCGATATAGAGCATAGGTGCATCATCCATCTCACCTTCACCGATGACCACCGTCCCGTCAATCGATACGGAATCGAACATGGAACGAATAGCTGTGGTAGCAGCCTGATCAGCAGCATTCTTATCGCCTCTACCGATGAAGCACGCGGAGGATAGAGCCCCCATTTCAGTTACACGTACGATCTCCAAAGCTAATTCCCGTTCCATTTGATTTCCCCCCAGTTAATAACGATTTAATATGATTCCTTCTGTTAATTCCCTATTAATCTTCCGGTGAATCCGGAATGTGACCCATAATAATTCCAGCGGTCTCTTCAATTGCCTTGTTCGTCATGTCAATGACCGGGCAGCCTAGCTTGGCGTACAGTGCCATCGCATATTCTGTCTCTTCGCGAATCCGCTCAAGACTAGCGTATTGGGAGCCCTCAGGCAGCCCCAGCATCTTGAGCCGCTCGGAACGGATCTTCAGCATATACTCCGGCTTCATCGTCAATCCGATCACCCGATTAGAAGGAAGACTAAGCAGTTCCTGCGGTGGTCCAACTTCCGGAACAACCGCATAATTAACCACTTTCTTGCCCCGATGAGCCAGAAAAATACTGAGTGGCGTCTTCGAAGTCCGTGACATCCCAAGCAGCACGATATCCGCCTTCAGCATCGCTCCAAGATCACGTCCATCATCACAGGCGACCGTAAATTCGATCGCCTCCATTCTGCGAAAATACTTATCATCAAGCTGATGCAACAGACCTGGCCGCTCCTGCGGCGAATCATCAAAGGTATCGATAAATGCCTGCATCATCGGCCCCATAATATCGACGATCCTCAGGTCCAGGCGGACAGCTTCTTCCCGAATCATCTCCCTCAGCTCGGGTTGAACAAGAGTATAAGCGACGAATCCGTTAAGCGGGGCCGTCTCCTCCATCAGCTTCCGCAGTTCATCCTCGCTTCTTACATTGCCGTAACGGCGAATGGTAACGCGCTGATTCTGGAACTGATGTATTACAGCCTGAACGACGGCATCCGCCGTATCCCCGATTGAATCAGAGACAATCGTAACATAATGCGAAGCTTGCTCCATTCTCCTTCTTCCCCCCGGTCTCACCCATTATCCATTGGCTTCTACTTCTAATATACATTTAATGATTGAGGCTTTGGTCAATCTACCCACTAAGTCAGGTCCTGTACCTTCCTGCCCCTTCTCACTCTGAACGACAACAGGTAAGCTATCCACTTCATAGAAAATCATCTTATGCGCCGCATCGAGCACCGAGTCCTCAGGAGACACTGTGACTACCTTGGACTGTCTGGTCATTACCATGCTTACAGGCATCGATGCCGCAGCAGGATTTCCTAACGTAACCTTAAGAAAATCCTTGCGTGACGCAACTCCGGCTAACTTGCCGTCAGCATCACAGATCATAAGAGTGCCCACATCCTGCAGGAACAGGGTCACAACAGCATCTTGAATTGTCGTAGCCTCACGGATAATAATCGGATTACTCTGGATATCCTTGACCTTGGTCTCCTTCAGTAAATACCCTCCTGATAGCCGGGCCACAGCCTTCTTACCGGGGAAATACCCTACCTTCGGTTTCGCATCGATATATTCAAGCATGACTAGAATGGAGAGGTCGCTTCGAATCGTCGGCCTGCTCAGATTCAGGCTCTCCGCTATTTGTTCACCGGTGATCGGAGCCCTCTTCTTCACGATATCGATTATTTCTAATTGACGAGATGTCAGTTCAATCACAGGTTCCCTCCATTTCCGAATGCTAACATTACCTAATATGACACTCTTATCGTAGTATATATATCCCAATAGCAGTTATTCGGATATGTATTCCCAAGAGATAAATATATAATACACAACATTAACCGAATAATCAATAAATAGTATGTCATATATAAAAATATAGGCAAGCCCCATTTTTAATTTGAATATGTAAAAAAATGAAGCCATCCCCGAGTTGAGATAGCTTCATCTTTATGTACCTTTTATGAAGGATAGCGTCCAAAAATTAATTCGATATTTTCCTAAGTGATGATTCCTTAACAACCAACTCTGCATTCAACACAAAAAGTCTCTGATCGGCCAACCTGTTGTCATTAATCTGATCAATTAATTTCTCAGCCAGCACCGACCCCATCATGTATAGAGGCTGCTCCATCGAGCTGATTCTCGGCACAACATAGTTCGTCAGACGAATATTGTCTACGCCTACGACTGCCAATTGCTCAGGGATCGATATACCCATCTCGGCACAGGCCTTATATACGCCAAGCGCCATCTCATCATTGGCAGCAAATACTGCGGTGAAATCCTCTCGCTGACTCCGCAGTCTCTTGAACGCCTCATATCCGCCATCCTCTGAAAAGTCACCGTTCTCCACCAAACCCTGTTCAAATGGAATACCCGCCTCTTCAAGAGCTTGGATGAATCCTTCCAACCGTTTGATACTGTCGGTAGCTTCCGAGTAACCGCTCAGAAAGGCAATTTTACGATGTCCTTGTTCGGTCAGATGGAATATAACATCTCTGGCCAATGTAATGTTGTCTGTGAATGAGCACGGAATCATCGGATGCCCCACCTCCCGCCCAATTACAGCAAGACGGTAACCATCCTCTGCATAAGAACTTAATTCCTCATCTGAGAGACTGGGGGTGACCATAATTAGAGCGTCTACCGTATGATTGATCAAAAATGATAGGAACTCCAGCTCCTTCGCCCTCTGATTCTGAGCATCGCAGATCAGCACTCTATAATGGAGAGAGTTCGCCATGTTCTCGATCCCTTTAATAATCTCCGCATAGTAAGAGACGAGTACATCCGAGACTACAACCGCTAGTGTCATCGTCTTGCGACTGCGCAGCTGCTTGCCCATATTGTTGGGGATATACTCCATCTCCCGAATGACCTGCATGACCCGCTGTTCTGTCTTGGCATTCACCAGCTTGCTCCCGTTCAATACGCGCGACACTGTGGCCGGCGATACATTCGCCCGCTTCGCCACATCGATAATTTTAATATCCTTCATTGCCTCCGGCTACCACACTTTCATTGGAAAATACCAAACGCTATCAACACTCAACTCAGCGCTCAATCTATCTAAATTTTGCCACGTTATTTGATATAGTTATAGGGTAACACAACTCTGAAGGGTTTATCGACAGTTTTCATTACAATCGAACGCCAACCATAACAAAAGAAGGCCATGGGCGGCAAGCGTGCCTGTAATCAGGATAGATCCGCAACATGCGGATCATGCCGTTAACCCTCAGCCTTCTCATATTATAAGATAATTATTAAAGTCCGCGATACATCGCATCCAGCAAACGATGGGTGTTATCGCAGCTATACTCCCAGAACATTACGCCTGAAAGTCCGTTCTCCTTCACATAGGTGCATTTATGACCAATCGACTCTTCATCTTCATAAGATATGAAGCTGGACCCATTGAAAAGGTATGGCGCCAGTGCTTCTTCATCCCAATAGCGAGTGTAACCGTTCTTGTTGATGTAGTCCTTAACTAAGGCCGTGTAATCCGGACCATACCCGCCCGTTGTGCCGGCCATTTGATGAAGACCATGGTTGCGGTCCGGCACCTGATTCCACATCCGAGAGTAAAAAGCAGCCCCAATCACGATCTTCTCTCTCGGCACGCCAGCGCTCAGGAACAGATTCACGGAGGCATCCGTACTAATACGGAATAAATCCCCTGTCGATGTATACAAATTTGTATGGTGCCCGGTCAGCACCTGGAAACCGCCGCGCATATCATAGGTCATTAACTGTATGAAATCAAGGTATTGCTGTACCTGATCCATCTCTGTGCCGTCCACATAATATTGATCAGCCCCAGCAGCGATGGTTAGCATATAGTGGCGACCGTCCTGTACCCCTTTGGCATCAAGCGCTTCCCGCATTGTCTTAAGGAGCAATGTAAAATTCGTCTTGTCCTCCGGACTGGCAGCAATTTCGGCTTCACCATAGCAAGGGTACTCCCAATCCAGATCAATCCCGTCCAACGGATACTCCGTCAAGATACGTTCCGCTGATTCGGCCATCTGTAATCTTCCCGCCTCAGTCGCGGCCGCTTCCGAAAACCCGCCAGCACTCCACCCACCGACAGATAACAGAAGGCTTAAATGAGGATAATTGCTCTTGATCTCCTCCAGTATTCCCAGGTTGTGCAGATGAGCGGTGGAAATCCGATGATCAATCACCTGACCAAAAGCTATGTTAAGGTGTGTCAGCTTCGTCAGATCTTCTTGAGCAATATCGGGGAGATGAGCATCGACGGCATAGCCGGCGACGATGTAGCTGCGCTTAGTCATCTATTCTTCACTCCATTCACTAGATTATTGCCGGATTGCCGATAACACTTGCAACGATTCCTTCCCAGTACCGATCTTGTATCCCGAGGCTGTGTAACGGATCTGATCTGCTTCATCCAGCACGAACAAGTGCGGGAAGCCGGCTTCATGTACCGTGGAGTGCGAGATGATGTCCGATAATGCAGCATAGGAAGCATCGCGGATAAACAGAGTCGACTTCGGCAGCTGTGGATAATCAGACGGATCAAAGGAGGCGCTCCACTCGGCATCGCCGATGATCAATACGATGGGAGCATCAAGTTCCGTGAATGCGGTAGTCAATTCTCCGATTTCACGGAACAGATGCTTGGTTGGTTCGCGCTCCGGTTCGATCCAGGCAACCAGTGCACCGCGGCCGCCGATCAGCTCGCCGAGCTGGCAGCCTGCACCATCCAGCCTCGTCAACATCGCTTGACGATCCAGCGTTCCCAGCACCGGAATTTCATGCTCCGCGTGTCGGAATGTTAACACAACATCCGTCTCCTCCCCGGCACGCACCAAGAAATAATTGAAGCGTACCTGGACCGTTCCATCCTTCAGACGAACGCCTGTGGTCATCCGGTATGAGCCCAGCTCTACTTCAAACGGCTGATCGTACACATCCCTCTTCCCCTCGGCGAAGAGAAGCGTCTTATATACCCCATGCTCTAATCTTGCAAATGAGAAATTCTCGAAGTAGGAAGCATCCGGGGCATCATCAGAAGCATGCACATCCTTAAGCAGTCTGATCTTGCCCCAGGACTTGGCCGCTTCTTCGCGTGGAACCGATGCATCCAGGACAGCATTTATCCAGACGCCACATGCCATATACTGCGGCTTCTGCTCGCTTGGATGCAATCGTGCTGGAACACCTAAGCTGCGGCAGATCGCAACGAATAAGATATCCAGCGAGACAGGGTCGCCAGCCATGAGCTTGAAGGTTCCCACGGGATTACCTTTGCCCTTCAGGTTCGGCAGGTCCTCGCGTCGACTGTATAGCTCGTCAAGACGACGAGCCAGCACGGCTGGATCAGCCTTGAACGCCTCCGCTTCTTCACTCGTGAAAGCTTCCTGGAAGAAATGCTTATATGGAACGATCATTTCATGCAGCACACGCGGACATAATACATACTGCGTAAACACATCCTCTGCAAGTTCCCCACGCACAGCCAAAGAAGCATGTAAATGATCCGTCAGCGTATCATGGAAGGTATCCACCAGATCCTTCTCATTCAGGCTCTCTAGCAAGCGCAGCGGCCACTCCCCAAGTTCTCTCGATTGTTCGCGAAGAAAAGCAGCGATCTCGTGGCTGTTGCCGCGTGCCTTACACAATATATTCCATACCCGTTCCGTAGGCAGCCCTACCTCAGCAGCCAGTTCCGATGCAGCCTCTTCGGTCATGAACGTATCCTCGAACGATGTGCGAATCTTCGTTCCTGCTTCCAGACAGCGGTTATGCTGCTGAATGCGTTCCTCGCTTAATGCTTGGACAGTCTCACCTTCTCGCTCTGGCGGCGGGACCATGTCTAGATCATGTGTTCCGTTTGGCTGCTCCATCTGATCCAGAACCATCTCGATACGGTCGCTATCCGCAACCGTTATCTTCTGCTCGCCCCATACCCCATTCTTAACAGCTCGAATTAATAGATCTCCAAGGCCCGTCTTAAAGACGGCTTCCCCCTGTTCATTCGTCGGAATCGTGGCAATCGGGTAAAATTCAGCTGTATTATATAGCTCAAAGTGCACCTGCGCTTCGCTGACAGGCCGGCCTTCTTCGTCTTTGACTAAGACAGTAATCGTCCGCGTTAGAGCATAATTTTCAAGCAAATTGATTTCGGTGAACCATTCGTCGGCCAATGTAATATCCTCTGGCCCCGAATAATCGGCATAAATCCGTGTGTTGATCAGCATCGCCCTCCGGGCAGGCGGGCTGAACCAGCCCTGATTCAAGCGGGCCTCGGGTTCGCAAGCCCCGATATAATACCAGGTCCCATCGGCCCACGCTTCAACCCAGGCATGATTACTGTCGCAATGCGCCCAGCGCGGCGTATATACCTGGCGAGCCGGGATGCCGATGCTGCGCAGGGCAGCTACCGCCAGCGTCGACTCCTCGCCGCACCGTCCGCGCGCGTTCCGGATCAGCGACAGCGGCGCGATTGTGCGCAGGTCGCTGCCAATATAGGTCGCCTTCTCATGGCACCAATAATTCGTCTCCAGAATCGCATCAGCCATGGACAGCGATCTCGTGCGCTCATTCAATTCTTGGTGCAGAATGCCCCGGGAATCCTCGATATTCTCCGTATTCACTCGATAAGGCAATACAAAATGCAAGAATAGATGATCCGGCACCCGGCTCCCCCAAGGCATTGTCTTGCGGATTTCCAGTGACTGCCGCACATAGCTCAGGAACAAATCGCTGTTATAATCCGCCATATCATTCACAGGCATATAAGCGTATAAATACTTAAGTGCCCACGCTTCTTCTTCAGTCAAGTCCTGCTCGAATACGTCGAACAGCTCATGCTCCTTGGCACAGGCCATTTCCCGCTTCACGCTCAATTTGCGCTCTATGAGGTCCATCGTCCTAGAATCCAATGAAAATACAGAAGTCTGGTTCATCATTTCTTCCGTTCACTCCTTCCACAGTTTTCCATCTTCGCGGATACAGTACATTGTCTTGCCGTCCGTTGACGGAGCCGTTATCTGGAACAGGCTTCGCGTCGTTTCTATCATCGGGGAAATACTCCATTCATCCTCACCAAGCAACAAGTCAAGCTCCTTCGTAAATTCACCATGTTGTTCGAAATAATTGCGCTGGAGATAATAGAGCCTGCGCAATTCCCACTTGATGCGCTCATCCTGCGACAGAACAAATGCATTCGGTCCACTGGCATCTGCAAATACAACATAACCCCATAGCTCGGGATAATGCATATTGATAATACCCATCGGAGACCACACCCAGTTATCCTCAGGGAACGGCTTGCCTGTCTCTGGATTAAGCACCTTGCTGTACTCCCCGTTCTTCACCTCAGTCTGCCATTCTACACGGGAGAAGTTGACGCGCCAGAATTCGCCTGCGATCGGCGAACGAGTCTCCGGTGCACATTCCTTCAAGATTTTCCACGGAATCGCCACCTCCACACTCCACTTCCGGTTCTCAGCATCAGGGCGATTAAGCTCTCCGTCAATATGAACCGCCGTCTTCAATCCAGCGATATCCCAGCCATTCACTGGCGGCCCTCCATCCCGGTAAGGCTTAACCAGCAATAAATCCCATACCGTGTTCAAGGCATTGATCTCGAATTCATAATACTGATGTGTATCCCCATCGGGATCAATGAAAATTTCGAAGTCATTATCATAGAAGATGACCGAATCACGTTCCGTCAGCGTCGCCCAGATCTGGTCTTCGATCAGCTCCGCGCCAAAATAGAAATATTCATCGTCCCACATCATTTTGACACGGGTCTGCTTGGCCGGTCTCGGCCGGAGGTCGCCTTCAATATCTACAAAGTCCTCCGTCCACTCCGCTTTCTGCCAAAACGGCTTGTCGAGCCTCCCATCCAAGCTGAGCGGTCCCTCAGCCCGCTGGCAAATATAATGCTTCGGATCAAATACAATCCTTGGCTCAGGTACTCCACTAAGCTTCATGTTGTCCCCTCCCTCAGTTATGTGTAACGACAGCTCCGGAGCCCCCGTACATCTCAATTTCCTCATCAAATTCCAGCTTCAGCACCGTTACCTGCTCATGGGTATCCTCAGGCGTCAGATGAATCCAGGTCGTTCCCGGAATGTTGAACCAAGGTACGCCGCCATGAATGTCATGCGTCAGCTCCTTGCCCGAATGCAGCACTGTAATTTTCTTGATCTTGTTGCACAGCCCTTTCAGGCATACATTTTCCTTCGGATCATCGTACACAAACAGGTACAACGTCTTCCTATCCTTGGACAGCGTGCTTCCTCCCAGGTAATATCGCGTCATAATGCCTTCTTCGGTACCGTAAATTGCTTCTTCATGCGTGCGTATCCATTCGCCGAGGCCGAGTAAAATATCTACCTGTCTCTGGTCGATCGTTCCATCTTCTCGCGGACCAATGTCCAACAGCATATTCCCGCCCATCGAGATGCAATCGCAGAACATGCGGATGATTTGATTCAACGATTTATAGTTATCGTCAGTTGGCACATATCCCCAGGAGCTGTTGATCGTGGTGCAGAACTCCCATGGGCCTTCCGGTCTCGTAATTGGAAGCCCTTGCTCCGGCGTCTTATAATCGCCATGGCCTTGAAGTCGTGAATTAATGATCAAATCGGGATTAAAAGACTTCAGATAATGCTTGAATTCAGGCAGGTTCCACTGCTCTGCGCTGCGTTCCCAGTCACCGTCGAACCAGAGCAGATCCACCTTCCCATAATTCGTTAATACTTCTTTGAGCTGATTATTATTGAACTCTAGGAACTTCTGCCATTTCTCATCATCCTGCACCCCATCCAGCGGACTTGCGAAGCGGTTAACCTTGCTAAGATCGTCCGGAACTTTGCCGCCTTCATACACACTCGGATAATCCGGATGTGACCAGTCGATTAGCGAATAGTACATTCCAACACGCAGCCCCTTCTTATGCATCGCCTCAGCATACTCCTTGACCAAGTCGCGCCCCGCTGGTGTACTCTTCACCACATTTAGATCGCTATACTGCGTATCAAACAGCGCTACCCCGTCATGGTGCTTCGTCGTCAACACCGCATATTTAGCCCCGGACTTCTCTATGAGTTCCACCCACTCATCGGCATTAAAGCGCGAAGCGGTGAAGCCTTCCAATTGCTTCATGTACTGCTCATACGACATTCTCCCGTTATAAAAAGACCATGATTCCGCTACACCATCTACCGCATAAATACCATAGTGAATAAAAATGCCTAGTTTAGCGTCCTCAAACCATTGCTGCATTCAGATCATCACCTTTCTGATTCGTTGCATGATCAAATTTATGAACAACCATCTGCTAACTATTATTGAATTCGAAAGACATGGGCGATTGGGGCCTTGCCCCCTGTCCCCTCATCCGGCAGACGAATTGAAACGCCCTGCTCAGTTTGGCGGAACTCCAGCTTGTCGTAGCTGCCAATCAAGTCGATTCGGCTGACTTCTCTATGCAGCGGCAGTACGATCTCCTGCGGTACCCTTGCCTCTTCATCCTTGTACAGATGGAAGGCGTACACTTTATCTGCCTTTTGCGTAAACCGAAGGTTCCCGATCGAATAAGGCTCGCAAATTCGTGTTCCATAAATCGCCTCCCCGTACACCTTCAGCCAATCCCCCATTCCCTGAATACGAGAAATCGCCGTTCTCGATATCCTGCCGTCCGGCTGGGGGCCGACATTTAAAGCCAGATTGCCGCCTTTGGCCACGATCTCGATAAACAGATGGATCAATTCGCGAACCGATTTATAGTGATCTTCATAGCGGAATGAGAAGGCCGACCCCATCGTGATACAGCTCTCCCAAGGTACATGAAGCGCTTGTTCTGGCAACGTCTGCTCTGGTGTAATCAGGTTCTCATAAGGACCTCCCACCGTGCGGTCTGCTGACAGCAGCCACGGTTGGATCTGCCGTGCCTTCTCCACGACCTCGCCTAAGCGGATGTTCTGATCGCGGTAATCATTCACCCATCCGGCATCGAGCCACAGCACGTCAATTCGGCCGTAGTTCGTCATCAGCTCCATAATCTGCTCATGCGTGAACTGGACAAACTGTTCCCACAGCCAAGGATATTCCTTCGGATCGTAGGTTGGACCGCGTGATGTGGTCGTTCCCAGGCGCATACCAGGCGCCCAGTAGTACGGCGTATGCCAATCCGCTTTGGAGAAATAAGCGGAGATGCCAAGTCCTCTGGCGCGGAAGGCATTAAACAGTTGCTTCGTAATATCGGCATATTTATGGCTATGGAACGGACAGTCTGGACCTGTAATACGGTATTCAGTCGTTTGCGTATCCCACATACAGAACCCGTCATGATGCTTCGTCGTAAAATTCAAATACTTAAACCCGTTGTCAGCAGCGAGACTCGCCCACTGTTCAGGCTGAAATCGCAGCGGATTAAACGTCTTGTTCAATGCGAAATATTCTCGCTTGAGCTCCTCCGCATCAATATCCCAGTCAATCTCATTGCGCGACCATTCCTTATCCACATCACTCAGCGCCCAAGATTCTACCAAGCCAAGCTGAGAATATGGTCCCCAATGCATCATCAGGCCAAGCTTCTGGTCCTTGAACCACTCCAGACGCTCAAGCAGCAGTGGGTCCTCAGGCTTCACCCAGCTTTCTTCACTGCTGTAATTATGAACTCCCTGTTCAACGACAGATTCGAATTCATCGGTAGGTGATTTGTTATCGCTCATGTTATCCCTCCGTATTTTATTGATGAGATTATCCAGCGATTCTACTAAAAACGCTTACTTTTCCAATGTTCTATGTCCAAATTTCTGATTTGTTGGTATCATTAACAATGCAATCAGAATGATCAGCAATTAGGGGGCAGAAGCTTTTGAAACTGAACTATTTTAAATCCAAATTGTTTCTGAAATATATCTGGTCTTATTTATTCATACTTCTTATTCCCTTGGTATTCATGACCGTGCTGATTTATAAAAACGCTGTCACAAGTCTCCGTACGGAAATCGAACAGTCACGCCTTGCCCAATTAACGCAGGCAAAAGTAGTTATAGACGGCCGGATTAAGGAACTGAGCGAGATTGCTACCCGCATATCCTATGACAAAAGGCTTGCCAAATACCAGGTTCATGACCCTATCACCAACAGCGAATCCATCCAAGCTCTGGATCAATATAAAGCAACGAGCTCTATGATTGGTGAGATTTATTTGTATTTTCATAATGACGATAAAATATACTCCAGCAAAGGCTTGAACAATTTCGATGTGTTCACGGACAATCTGCGCTTTAAGACCTGGGACAGGAACGCCCTGTTCCTTGATCTCAACCGTGCCAAGTATCCAACGATTCGACCAACCGACATCGTCAGCAACTCTAACGGAGTGCAGAAGTCGATGCTGGTTTACTTAATCCCTATTACACCGAACAGCTCAAATCCGTATGCCACCGTCATGTATCTCATTAATGAATCCGAGCTATCGAATCTGGTCGACACGATCCTAGGTAGCTACGAGGGCCAGACGTATATTATCGATAACGAGGGGCATGTGCTCGTCAACAACCGCCAAGGAAAAGTGCTATCAAGCGCAGAGACAAAATCATTGCTAGGAGACATCAAACCTGGTATTGAAGAACGTGTCATCGGCGGTGTCGCTCACTCGATCGTAGCTGTCAAATCACAGTCCAATGGTTGGACCTATGTGACGATCATGCCTAACTCGCAATTTTTCAGCAGTGTCGTTCACATACGCAGCTTCATGCTCCTACTCTTCATCATCGTAGTCATCGTCGGGATTGCCGTCGCTCTCCTGCTGGCCAGAATGCAGTATCAGCCGATCTCGATGCTCGCCCATTTCGCAGCAGGCAAATCCGACTCAGATCAAGGGAATAGAACTGCCGGCAATGAGCTTGAACGCATTCGCACTGCCTTGCAGGAGTACAGTTCCAAGGTTGATCTGCAAGAGCCATTCGCTCGTCATCATTTTCTGACCATGCTACTCAAATTTGGCCATGCCCAGAGTCTTACGCCAGAACTTCATGAAGCATTCAATCTTGAATTCAACCGTTCTCATTATTTCGTGATGGTCATCGGCTGGGATGAAGATGAGCACAGCGACATTCAAGAATATCAGGAAATGATCGCCCTATTGACACAGATTGAGTTCCCGGAACTGTCCGCCCATGGATACGGTGTTGAACTATCTCGGGTGGGCCAGCTTGGTCTGATCATCAACTTTGATCTGGAAGATGAGTCCGCTCAGTTCGCTCATATCCGGTTAATTACGGAAGCGGTACGTGCCAATCTACTTGAAGGTTTCGATATTGTACCGACGATCGGTGTAGGGTCAGCATATACTGGCTTTGATCAGCTTAATCAATCTTATATTGAAGCTTGTTCGGCCTTTGAACTGCGATCGACCGATCACGGGTCTATCAATTATTTTGACAAGTTGTCTACGCTGCCTGAACATACGTACTGGCTTCCGAGCAATCTGCTCATGAAATTGTCACAGAGTCTGAAGCAGGGCAGCTATGATGTCGCGGCGCAGATTATTCAATCCGCTTTCGTCAGCCTGCACTCTTCCGGACTATCGGCCCTATATATTCGCTGCATCTGCTTCGATCTGCTCAATACAATTCTCAAGACTGTAGATGAACTGGGTAGTTCCCACCTTCTTGTCCAGGAGATTTCGACGCATCTGCTGCATAGTAGCTCCTTGGATGAGCTGGAGAGTAGCTTGCTGGAACTTGCTTCCGATGTCTGTCAACGGGCCGAGCAGAATGAAGTTCAGGAGGAGCAATCGATTATCGATCGCATCATCATCTATATTGATGAGCACTATACGGATCATACGCTAAGTCTTGAGACCGTTGCCTTTGAATTCGGCATCTCACCATCCCATGCCAGCCGTACCTTTAAGGAGAAGCTAGGCATTAACTTTGTCCAATATGTATGGCAGAAGAGGATGGAAGAAGCGAAGTTACAGCTCAAGACAACTCAGGAGTCGATCAAGAACATCATTACGAACGTCGGATACATGGATGCGCCGAACTTCATCCGCAAGTTTAAGAAAGAGACAGGCTACACACCAGGTCAATATCGCAAACAGTTCTCCCCTTTCGTTAATTTAGACTCATCAGAAAGCAACTTGGACAGCTAATAATGATGAAAGCCAACATCCGGTCTATCAACCGGGAGATGTTGGCTTCATTTTTTTACAGAGTAAGCCTCTGATGGAGCCCATTCTCTATTTCTTAGAGCGGTCGTAAGCGGCTTGGTACAATTCAACGTAGCGGTCTACACCCATCTTCTTAAGTTGATCTACGTACTTGTTCCAGTTGGACAACGGTTCTTGACCCGTCACGAACCTCGCTTCCATCTGTTTCACATAAGTGTCGATATCAGAGAACAAGGCGGATGCTTCGCTCTGCTCGTCATTGGTCAAATACACGTTAGGGAATGGGCTTCTTCCAATCGGTACAAGCTTCTCTTGGTTTTCCTTATCGATCCATTCGTCGAAGTCGCTTCTAAGGCCGATGTTCAATTCACTGGAAGCGATCCCAGGAGTCAGGATGCCATAGTTCGGTGTAATCGTACCGCGATAGTCTTCACGATCCTTGCCCCCTGGAACTGGCAACCATTCTTTCTCGTGAGCGTCTTTATTCGTATATTTCCACAATAGGTTCTCAGGTCCTTGTCCGAACAAAGTTGCTCCATCATAGCTGTACAGATAATCAACCCAACGCATCGTTGCTTCTGGATTCGGATCCTTACTTGTAATCGCAAAGGTACCATTAGTAGAGATACCCGGATGTTTGCCATATACCGGAGTGCCTTGAATATCACTGCTTACTGGCGTCATCAATGGATTATCCTCACTAGGTTCACCACCAAGCGTAAAGTATGGATAGTAATCGCTGAACAATGCAACCTGGTTGTTCTTACCTTTGGCCTTCTTCTGTTCATCGGTTTGCGAGAAGGTCTCATGATCCAGCAGATCCTCATTCCAGAGACGGTTCAGGAAGGTCAAATATTCTTTATAGCCTTCATCTGCTGGCGAATAGTGCACTTTACCATCGTTATCGACATAGATGGTCTCGCTGTACATCCCCCAGAAACCGAGGAAGAACATGCGCAAATCGTCCAGTTTCACCGAAGTCAGCGGAATTTCATCCTTCTTGCCATTGCCGTTTGGATCCTCTTCTTTTACCCGTTTCAAATAGGTGTAGAGTTCATCCGTCGTCTTAGGCAGTTCTTTTATGTTTAGCGCTTTCAAAAATTTGCCGTTATACCACATCGGTCCGCGATACCACACAGCAGACAGGTCAATAAACGGTAGTGCATAGATATGACCGTCCGGCGTTGTAAACGATTGACGAATCTCAGGATGTTCATCAAAAATCTTCTTTATGTTCGGTGCATAGCCTTCATCGATATATTTTTCCAGAGGGATTAACACTCCCTGGGATCCATAAGTCACCTGTTCGGATGACTTCAAATCAGCGGCAAAGAATACGTCTGGCAAATCCCCGCTGGCGAATACAAGATTCTTCTTCGTTGCGAAGCTATCGATTGGGGTCAATTGATATGTGAATTTGATCCCGGTAAGCTTCTCCATCTCCTTCAAGACAGGCATGTTATTCCAGTCCGCAAGACCGGCATCCTGCGACATCATCGAGAGGGTAAGAGGTTGATCTACTATCGGGAAGCCTTCCTTTTTCACTTCTACGTTGTTGGTATTCTTAGCTGCGGAACTGTTATTCGTGCTGCTATTTGATCCGCAAGCGGATACCAGACCTGCCGATAGAGCGAGGCAAAGAGCGATAGATGATAGCTTATAGAGTTTTTTCATTAGCTTAACTCCCTTTTTTGATAGTTAATGTTATTAACCTTTAACAGAACCAATCATAACACCCTGTACAAAATACCGCTGTAAAAATGGATAGATCACGATAACTGGAATTGTAGCTACAATAATGACTGCATATTTGACCAAAGCCGCGATTTCCGCCTTGCTATTCATAGCTGCAGCCGTTGAAGTATCAATTGCTCCGCCGCCTTGTGCAGACATCTCTTGCAGCACTAGAATCTGCCTCAAGACGAGTTGTAACGGGTATTTCCCTGCATCATTCAAGTAGATCATGGCCGAGAAATAGTTGTTCCAGTGACCAACCCCATAGAACAGAGCCATTACCGCGATAATTGGCATCGAGAGGGGCAGAATAATTTTGATGAACAGCCTCATGTTCGTACATCCGTCCACTTGCGCCGCATCTTGCAGTTCTGGTGGAATAGAACCCTGAAAGAATGTGCGCGAAACGATAATATTCCAGATCGACGCCGCAGACGGAATCACAATTGCCCACATCGTATTTACCATACCAAGCGACTTAATAAGCAAATAGGATGGAACCAGTCCGCCGCTGAAGAACATCGTAACCATGAACATGCCCATGAAGAAGTTGCGACCGACAAAGTCCTTACGGCTCAGTGCATAAGCTGCAGGCAGTGTAACGACCAGGTTGATTGTTGTACCGATAACCGTGTATAGAATCGTGTTTCCATAACCGATCCAGATACTTGTATTCTCAAATACTCGCTTATAACCGTCGAACGTAATTCCTTTGGGCCACAGCCACATCTCCCCGGAAGCAACATACTTCGGATCACTGATGGAGGCACTGAGCATATAGAGCAATGGATACAACACAACGACAAAAGCTAGGATTACAAAGAAGTAAGTAAAAGCTAGAAATAACTTGTCCCTTCTCGTCTCTTTAACACCTAATAGCATTCGTGTCCCTCCTCCCTACCACAAACTATTATCGCTCGTCCGCCGTACAATCTGATTTACAGTAACCAGCAGTATGCAGTTAATGACCGAGTTGAACAAGCCGATCGCTGTTGAGAAACTGTACTGTGCATCGACGAGACCGGAGCGGTACACGAAAGTGGAAATGACGTCCGATGAAGTCATGTTCAACGGATTTTGCAGCAACAGGATTTTCTCAAATCCTACCCCAAGCAAGCTGCCTATATTCAAGATCAGTAAGATAGTCATCGTAGGGATTATGGTAGGCAAGTTGATGTTGCGAATACGTTGGAAACGTGACGCGCCATCAATAATTGCTGCCTCATGAAGCCCAGGGTCGACACCAGACAGAGCTGCCAAATAAATGATCGTTCCCCAGCCTGCGCTCTGCCATACTCCTGACAAGACATATATCGTCTTGAACCATCTCGGATCTGTTAGGAAAGCAGGTGCTTGCAACCCCATTCCTTCGATCATATGAATAATGATCCCTTGTGAAGGGGACAGGAATGAAATGATCATCCCGGCCATAACCACGACAGAAATAAAGTGCGGTGCATACGTCACCGTCTGGGCCAGCTTTTTGAAGGCGCCATTCCTGATCTCATTAAAGGCCAGAGCTAGGATAATCGGAATTGGAAATCCTACGGCTAGTTCATACAAGCTGATACTCAGTGTGTTCCATAGCAAATCCCAAAAATAATAAGAATGGAAGAATCGTTCGAAGTGATCAAATCCAACCCATGGACTCCCAGAGATACCTTTGGTCGGAATAAAGTTCTTGAACGCAATCTGAATGCCATACATCGGCCCATATGAAAAAATAAGAAAGTATAGAAATGCAGGCGCAATGAAAATGTACAGCTCCCAGTTCTGTATGATTCTCTTCCACAGGTCCTTACCGGCGCTTTTGGGTTTTAACATGACTTCACCTGAGACAGCAGCTTTGGTGTCTTGCATAGGATCACCCCTTTCAGTTCGATTTCATAGATGTTCTTTTTTTTAAATGTTTAACTTGTCTTGCTATTTGCGAATCCTGCAGGATTGCTAGCGCTTACATTTCTAACGATAGCGCTGAAGGATTAAACCGTAAATATGTGGTTTATGAGCTTATACAATCCGCGCCCCGCAAGGCTTAATCCGTTTTTGACAATAACGGCCTCAGCGCCGAAATGTGTTTTTTTTGATCAAAATAGATAGCGTTTACATTCGAGATCATATTTGACCAATTCACCTATATCGCGATGATAATAATATCTCCCTCTTTTTCCGACAGCTTGTGATATACTAGCTTTAATTGTATTGCGAGACATAGCTTGATTTACGAATCCTACATACAACACCACCGAAACGAGGTCGTCATCACTATATGGAATCGTCTTCATTATCCCGGCCCAATCTATCATCGATGCGCGCTTTTTCCTTTACCATATACGGAACGATGGTGCTGGTCAGCACCTATTTCCCGCTCTTCTATGCCAAGCTCGGATTTTCGAACAGCCAAATCGGAGTCTTGTATGCGTTGGGACCCATGATTTCTCTGATAGCCAATCTCCTATGGAGTATCGCCAGCGATAAATATAGAACGGTCAAAAAGATCATGTGCATCCTGTTAATAGGTCAAATCATCATGTCTTACATCCTTTCGATTTCAACCTCTTTTTCCATGATCATGCTGATTATTACGATATTCTATTTCTTCTTCTACCCTGTCTTCCCGCTGTCTGATACGATTGCGATTAATGCTGCCAAGCAGCATGGCAAGAGCTTTATTACAGTTCGTATCTTCGGCTCCATTGGTTACGCCTTCTTTGCTCTCGTCATCGGGTATGTACTATCGTTGATCGGCGCATCCAGGACGATGTGGGTAACTATGGCAATAGCTGGAATTGCGTTGCTTATTACGATGTTCATCCAGGATCAGAGCAGTCCAGTAGCGAAAATGAACATGTCTGGAATCTGGTCTATCCTGCGTCAGAAGGAGCTGCTATGGTTCTTCGGCTGTGTCTTCTGTCTCGCTATCTCGGCGCGGATGAACGATGCCTTCCTGACCATTACCCTCAAAGATCTGGGGGCTGGAGAAAATGTGATCGGCTGGGCTCAACTCGCATCATCCTGCTCTGAAATACCGATCTTTCTATTTCTAAGCATTTATGGTAACAGGTTTAAGGAACTGCCGCTGCTTATTTTTGCCAGTCTAGTATTTGCGACTCGATTCCTGCTTGTTAGTCTAACGGGATCGGCCTATGCGATTATCGCGATCCAATTAATGCATAGCTTCTCCTTCGGCATTTTCTATGTTACAGCGATACGGATGCTCACCCGACTGATTCCCGATGAATTCCGGGCGACCGGGATGGCCTTGTTCACGATTGCATGGTCCAGTGCTTCCGGTCTGCTCAGCGGTACCTTGGGCGGAATCGTATTCGAACAGTTCGGCCGCCAGCGCTTCTACCTCATTGCCATGACGTTCGCTCTCATCGCTTGCATCGGCTTTGCAACCCGCTACTTTCACCGCGATCCAGCAATACGTGCAAGGTAAATCTATCGGCTCCTCGAAGAAAGGCTAAAGCCTTTTACTAATGAAAAAAGCAGCCCGTGCTCCTTTTGGAGAACAGACTGCTTTTTATTATTACTGGCTGATGAAGCATAAACAGAAATTATTACCGCCGTCCCGCCTTACGGTGAAATAACCAGGTAGACCAAATAAGTGAGGCCGCCAGAATCAACACACACCAGCCCAACGCCCACCAGATATGGTCATGAATCGGATTTCCCATGAGCAGTGCACGAATGGTTTCAATAACCGGGGTAATCGGTTGGTTGTTTGCTACACCTTGCAACCAGACTGGCATCGTACTCGTTGGAACAAAAGCACTCGACAAATACGGAAGGAACAACAACACAAATCCATATCCGCTCGCAGCAGCAGGCGATTTGACAACGAGACCGATCGCGGCGAATAACCAGGTGAACGTCAAGATGAACAATGTAATCACGCCCACCGCTCCAAACCAAGCCCCTAAACTTGCAGCAGGTCGAAAACCGACAAGAAGCGCAATGCCAAACACAATAGCTGTCGCCAGCAAATTACGCGCCACACTTGCTACCACATGGCCTGTAATCACGTGGATGCTGCGAATCGGCATGGTCTGAAATCGGTCGATGATGCCATTGGTCATGTCGGTCGTTACTTCCACTGCTATACTGGAGGAACCAAACCCCGCACATAACAAGATGATTCCCGGAACGACGTAATTTACATAATCCCCACCAGGGGAGATTGCCCCACCGAATACATAAGTGAACATCAGCATAAGCATGATGGGAAGCATAATCGCCATAATCAAGACCTCGGCATTGCGCAGGCTGTGCAGTAGACTGCGGCTAATAAATACGCCGCTTGTGACCATCTGGGATGGCTCTTTGATTGATGAAAGGTTCTGAATCATAAAGCAGCCTCCTTTTCTGTTGCCGTTAAAGCCAGAAATACATCATCCAGACTTGGTCTGCGAATACTGATCCGCGTTCCTTCCCCTGCCGTTTGCACTAGGCCATCCAAAATCTCTTTCAAGTCAGCGATGCTCCCGCCCGTTGGAATTTCCCGGATAACATCGTCATGGGGATTGCGGAGTTCAACGACTTCCCCCCCGATTCGAGATTTCATCTCTGTCGGGGTTCCATGGGCTACAATGCGGCCACCCGAGATGACAGCAATGGTGTCAGCCAGTTGATCGGCTTCCTCCAAATATTGCGTCGTCAGGAACACGGTGACTCCGTCTGCGGACAAGTCGAGGATGATATCCCATAGTGCGCGCCTGCTCCGTGTATCCAGGCCCGTCGTTGGTTCATCCAAAAATAAAATCGGCCTCCTGACAACTAGACTAAGAGCCAAATCCAGCCGCCGCCGCATCCCTCCGGAGAAAGTCTTTACCCGTTTGCGTGCTACTTCCGTCAGGTTAAAATACTCAAGCAACTCACTAGCCCGTGCCCGCGCTTCCGTCCGCGAGAGACCGGAGAGCCTGCACATCATCCTTAGGTTTTCTTCGCTCGACAAGGACTCATCGACAGCAGCAAATTGACCCGTCAAACTAATGGATAGCTTCACCTTTTCTTTATCATGAACCACGTCATATCCCGCTATCTTGGCTGATCCCCCGTCGGGAGCAACCAACGTCGAGAGAATGTTAATCAATGTGGTTTTACCAGCGCCGTTTGGCCCTAGCAGTGCAAAAATCCCCCCCTCTGGAACCTTCAAGTCAACTCCATTTAAAACGGTTTGCTGGCCATACTTTTTTTGCAAGGCGGAAATCTCAATCGCGTATGAGCTCATCCGTTCTCCTCCTTATGATTAATTTGTGTATTGTGTAAACAGTTTATTGCATACACAGTATATTCCATATACAATTAGAGTGCAATATAAAAATTATAAAAAATTTATATATATCTTGAGCCACTGATGGATAATCATGAGGGGATTGTGAAGCAATGGATAATGAAAAAATGGACAACCTGCCTCCAGGAATAGCACTTAGCTGGGGGCTTGTTGAGCCGCCGAAGCGGGGACCCAAACGAGAAATGAGCATCGAGAAGATCGTTGAAACCGCGATTGCTATTGCGGATCAGGAGGGTCTCTCCGCTGTGTCTATGAGCCGAATCGCTTCGACTCTAGGGTTTACGACCATGTCTCTATACCGTTATGTTCCAAGTAAAGACGACTTATTGCTGCTGATGATGGATGCCGCGTGCGATATAGATATCGCAGAGGAAGCCGAGCAGGACATGGATTGGCGCGAAAAAATGCGCCGGTTTGTTCGGGCAAACATCAATGTGATACGTAAACATCCTTGGTATACCGATATTACAATCACTGGAGTCCCGATGACACCTAATAATATGGAAATAGCGGACATTGGACTACGAAGCACCCGGGACCTGCCGCTTAACGATTATGAGAAACTGTCGATCGTACTCCTCTTAAGCAGCTATGCACGCTCTTGTGGAATTATTATGAACGATTTGGAACGGACCCTAAAGGCTGGAAAGAGTCCTGGTTCATTTACCGGTTTTGATTACAGCGATGCATTGAAAAAGCTGGTGACTCCCGATCGTTTTCCAGATTTATATCCGCTCGTGATGTCAGGGGTGTATACCCATGAAGCAGAGGAGGCCAACCCCATTGGAGATGACTTCGAATTCGGGCTGGAGCGTATTCTGGACGGGGTTGAATATTATCTTTCACTGAAAAAGGGTAAGGAACGGAGATGAATCTCCAACCTAAAAAAGAACCTTGATAGGGCACGCCTATCAAGGTTCTTCTAATTAGGTCAATCTATTAATTCTTTGTACCAAAGGATATTTTTTTGCATCTGCATTAATATTTTCAATCAAAGCATATCCTAAACTCTTAACTTACCCCAAACGCCCATACGCCTTCAGCGTAATTAATCGGTCAACGGTTAACGAACCGCGCCACTCCTGCTCCCCTGTCGGACTAACAGCCGGAAATGTGATATTCCAGCCCCCGTCAGCTTGCTGACCATCCATTAACCAATCCAAATGCCGTTCTATATCATCAGATTGAAGGAGCCGGTTAGCATAACAGTCTGGGGTCTTCGCGTAATCGAGAACTTTATGGACGTATCCTTCAGCATGGATGTTCTTCTCAATACCTTTCGGCCCAGTTAACCATTCATCAAGGATTTCCTTATATTTTGCTGTCCTTTCCAGCTCTCCGGATACAGTCTCGAGGAAGGATATCCACTGTACCGCATCATGATAGTCGCCAGGACCTGCAGAGGATTCCTCAAGACAGCGCCATACAAAGTCTACGTGATCCCGGAACCATCGTTCAGCTTGAAACTCAGTGCGTTCCGATTGTCCGAGCAGCATTCCGATAATACTTCCCGTCGGATTTAGAGACGGAACATCATCTTGCTCTGTTGTCCACCAAGGAGCATGCGGGTAATCATTCACAGCACTAGTAGCCCGCGGTAAACCTCCCCCAGAGAGACTTATTCCCCGTAAATAGGACAGAATACCGTCTAGCATAACATGATCAAATCCGCCTACTTCCTTGATAATTATCAGAGCTGTTTCCGTAGTTACGGGCTGACTATGCGGGCAGCGCATATCCGGCTCCAGAGCGTTCCCAAAGCCGCCATCCTCGTTCTGATAAGCCTGCAGTGCTCGCAGGACATCCTCCTTGGAGCCTTTCTCGAAATGGTAGGCAAACCGCAGCCGGTCCAGCAATCTAGCGTTCCTGTATATAAAATCCTTGCTGCGCTCCAATACATGTCTATTTTCATTCTTCATACCACAATCCTCCTCTATTACTTCGAGATTTTCGTTATTCATTTCTTGAATATTTCTGTACCAGCTGCTCCGCCTTCGCACGGATCTCTTCCTGAAGCCGTACTGGCTCCAGCACTTCAGCATCTAGCCCGATATAATAGAAAAAATCCACCGCCCAATTCCATTCCGATCTCGGGCAATCAAAGGCAACCTCCCACTCCTCATCTCCAGTCTGCTTGACCAGATGCCCCATATGAGGATCTTGCTCTGCCAACAGCGCCCCGCGATAAGTGAGCTTCGCGCATATATGTACGGACTGTTCAAGCGCTGTCGCCTCCTTAGATGAACTCAGCGAATTAAGCTCTTGTTCCACCTCAGACTCCGGCATGCTGAAAGCCTCCATTTCTACAAAGCGGTCGACCCGAAATGTACGCACTTCCCCATGCTGAGACGAGTACGCTTCACAATACCAGAACCCGTGGGCTGCATAAACTCGCAGCGGACGAATATTCAGTTGTCGGCTGTGATTCTGCGAACGATATAGCGTTAATAGCCACTGCCCGTTCGCAGCATACTTCATCAAGTCGCCTAAATACGGTGTTTTATAACGACGATCCGGCACCTCCATTTCTACATGTCCCAGTAAAGGAGTAATTTGACCTAAAGTATGCTCTGGAAGTACGGAACGGATCTTGTCCCTTACCGTCCATCTGGCTTGTTGAAACGGACTGTCGCTGTACTTCGTCATCCCGTCCAGAGCGAGCAGCAACACCAACGCTTCCTCCGTATCCAACTGCAGCGGGGGAAGTCTATAGCCTTCCATCAAGCGGTATCCGCCGCCAGGACCGCTCACCGCGTAGATCGGAACGCCGATCTCAGACAGCGCCTGCACATCGCGCAGAATCGTCCGCTTTGACACCTCCAGCCTATCGGCAAGCGATTGCGCCGTCTCCGTCTGATGCTGAAGAGCCAACACAATGGCCATCATTCGATCCATCCGTTTCATTGCTGATCCTTTTCCCCCGTTCCATCCCAATATATCAAACCATTGGTGACAACAGTTTGTCGCTAATTCTAACGGTCATTGTATGTATTAAAAACATTTATCAGATGCATTATCCTGTATTAATCTAACGATTATTCTGCACCGATATCGCCGATATTGGACTTTCCCTAGTAATTCAATTCGTTCAGCAATTTTCCTGCTTCCTACAGGATCCCGTCATTCTCTAACGAAACGCGGTAACGCTATTCGATCTAAAAAGAGTTGCTGAAAATTGTAACGAAACTGGGTATCGCTATTTGAGCTAAAGAACGACCAAAAACCTATTTTTAGAGCAAATAACGGTCTGTAGTTTCGTTAGACTTGAAATGCCTGTGATTTTTAGTCAATAACGATCTGTAGTTTCGTTAGAGCAAAAAAGGCACAACTTGCTACTGCAAGGATCCGGGCTAACAGTATTTCTTCACTTAGGCTTCAAACGCAAAAAAACACAGCCCTAATTAGAGCTGTGTCTTTCATTATCGCGCTTGGAACCAAACTTTATAAGTGATCCGTTAAACGGAATAGATCTTATAATTTGATTACGTTAGCAGCTTGAGGACCACGGTTGCCCTCAGTGATTTCGAACTCAACGGCTTGGCCTTCGTCCAAAGTTTTGAATCCGTCGCCTTGGATTGCGGAGAAATGTACGAATACGTCTTCGCCGCCTTCTACCTGAATAAAGCCATAGCCTTTCTCTGCGTTAAACCATTTAACTGTACCTTTCAAATGAACAACCTCCTAAAAATAATCGTCATCATTGACGAATAACCATATTATACTCTATGCCTATGAACAATGCAACGTGTCATTTTGTTAAAAAATCTTTTACTTCCATTCGGCCGAGCCCCTTTTTTATTTGCTTTCCTTCATATAGTGCGTTATCATTTTCATGAAAATGTTCCAATTCAAGATGATAAAAATCATAAGTCATTTATCGTCACAAATGATGCACAGATCGGAGAGTCATAATGATAAAAAAACACCAAATATACAAACGCGACAAATGGAATATGATGACTGTAGAGGTGCAAGGCAAGTATATTATTCTCCGTGAGATCTCGGACCAATGGGGCGAGGAAACACATACATTTCTGAGCCGCCCCGCCCTTATGAAATGGGCTGCTGACCGGTTCCCGAAGGAGGACTTCGTAGGCCGGGAAGAAGAATGGAAAGAGATTATGGACGCCTTCAAGCTCGTCTAGAGGGCCTGTCCGAAGACACTTTAACTTGTGTGCAATCGCGGCCCCCAACTGGCGGCTGCGATTCTAAAATATGTAGAAAGTGAGTATTTTCATGGAGAGCACCTATCTAATCTTCATTATTTGCGCATTCTGTCTTGGGCTTGTAGTGATATTAAACAAGAATTCCATCCCGCCCAAACTGAAACGCGGACTTGCCATCACCTCAATAGTCATGATCGTGGCAGCTTTTATTTTAATCGTTTATAGTTTTTGGAATCTGGGTTGATTCAAAGTTCCGAAGGATATCTGCCGGCAAATAGAACTCACCAAGTGAGGATATACTAACTCCTATATATTAACAGTGTATGTTCAAAAAGCCCGATTTTCAGCACCATTTTGAACTACCTCTAAATAGGAGGGTATTCCCAACTTGAACCAACATTCCATACTTCCTCTCTTGCTATCCGGCTGCCTGCTATTCTCCGGAGTTTTCGCTGACACCACCTTTCAACAACCAGCATCTGCAACTTCATCTCATCCAAAACAGAGGAGGATACCAATGAGCACATTACCAAAACGATCCGCAGTTGAGCAAAACAACACCTGGGAGCTTAATGACCTGTTCCCAAGCCAACAGGCCTGGGACGCATCCTACAATGAATTAAAGGAATTAAAGAAGAAGACGTCGGAATACGAGGGCAAATTGAACACTCCGCAAATGATCAAGGAAGTGTTCGTGCTCGAGGATGACATCTCCCTCAAGCTAGAACGTCTATACGTATATTCTCATCTTCATCACGATGAAGACACTACCAATCCTACATATCAGGCACTGCTGCAAAAAGCCAAGAAATTGAGCGTCGAGGTGAGTGAGGCATTATCCTTCATCACTCCTGAAATTCTGTCCCTTCCTGAGAAGGAACTTGATGCGTTAATCGGTAGCCCGGAGCTGGCCGATTATAAATTCACGCTCCAGGAGATCAAGCGCGAGAAAGCCCATGTTCTTAGCAAGGCTGAGGAAGCGCTGCTTGCTCAAGTTGGCAATCTATCTCAGGCGCCACAGAGCATTTTTGGCATGATCAACAACGCCGATATGAAATTCCCGAACATCGAGGATGAGAATGGCAAGGAAGTTCCGCTTACCCATGGCAGCTATATTCAATATTTGGAGAGCCCGAACCGGGATGTCCGCCGCCGCGCCTTCAAGGCCGTCTATGAGACGTATGCCAAGCAGAAGAATACGATTGCCGCTACCCTAAGTGCGAATGTGAACAAGAACATGTTCTATTCCCGCGTTCGCAAATACCCTTCCGTGCTGGAAATGTACCTGCATGGAGACAACATTCCTAAAGAAGTCTATACCAATCTTATCGACACCATCCATGAGAGCCTTCCGCTTCTGCACCGTTATATGAAGCTGCGCAAGAAGCTGCTGGGCGTGGATGAACTGCATATGTACGATCTGTTCGCTCCATTAGTCGAGGAATATAAATGGGATATCACTTACGATGAGGCCAAGCAGACCGTGCTTGATGGATTGAAACCGCTCGGTGAGGAATACCTTCAGGTGCTGCGCCAAGGCTTCGAGAACCGCTGGATCGACGTATATGAGAACGAAGGCAAACGGACCGGCGCATATAGCTGGGGCGCCTACGGCACACATCCATATGTTCTGCTCAACCATAAGGACAACTTGAATAGCATGTTCACTCTGGCGCATGAGATGGGCCATGCCCTGCATTCCTATTTCTCAGATGAAGCTCTGAAATACCGGGATGCGCAGTACACCATCTTCCTGGCTGAAGTAGCTTCGACGACGAACGAAGCACTACTGATGGATTACTTGCTTAAGAAATCCACCGATCCGAAGCAGAAGCTCTATCTGCTGACCTACTATGCGGATCAATTCCGTACGACGATCTTCCGTCAGACCATGTTCGCCGAGTTCGAGAAAATTGTACATGAACGCGCTGAGGCTGGTGAATCATTGACACCGCAAGAATTATCGTCCATCTACTACGATCTCAATGTGAAATATCATGGCAACGAAATGAAGGTTGATCAAGATATCGAGATGGAATGGGCACGGATTCCGCATTTCTACACTAGCTTCTATGTGTACAAATATGCGACCGGCTTCTCTGCGGCTACCAGCTTCTCCAAGAAGATTCTTGATGAAGGCAAGCCAGCAGTCGATAACTATCTCGGCTTCCTGAAGAGCGGAGGCAGCGACTACTCCATTAA
This sequence comes from Paenibacillus motobuensis, assembly GCF_039521865.1. Taxonomy (NCBI): domain Bacteria; kingdom Bacillati; phylum Bacillota; class Bacilli; order Caryophanales; family Paenibacillaceae; genus Paenibacillus; species Paenibacillus motobuensis. The sequence goes on from NZ_BAAACX010000004.1 coordinate 312,585, forward strand.
CATTCTGAGCAAGGCCGGAGTCGACATGTCATCTCCTCAGCCAATCCGCGAAGCAATGAGCGTGTTCGAGGATGTTATCAAACAAATGGAAGAGCTGACGAAATAATTGCCCGTTTAGCTCCTCTTTACATCAGCGTCATAAAAAATCCCTTGCCCCTTGTGGGAGAGGGATTTTATACTGTCAATAAGAAGGAGGTGTTCCCTCATGAAAATCCAATGGTCTCTTATTCTCGCTTTGATATTTGCGTTGATTACTGCTGTCTTTGCTGTAATTAATGTGGACATGGTCGATGTGAACCTACTGTTTGGAACGGTCAGCCTGCCGAAAATTCTGCTTATCCTTGGCTGTACGCTGCTCGGCGGCATTATCGTTGGTTCCTTCGGCATTTTTCGCGGCTACCGCCTGCAGAAGCAAGTCAAAACTCTGAATGCCAAGCTTGTACATATTCAGGAAGCTACAGGCTATGTTTTTCCGGAATCGAAGCCGGAAGAATTGCCTGCTGAAGAACAACCTACAACCAACAGCTAACCCGGCCGTTTCTCTCATCTTGGGGAAATGAACTACAAGTAGACTTGCGAACTGCACAGTTTCAACCTGTCAGCACTTGATATAACGATGGAGGATTGTAACTATGAATATAGAGCCCAATGAAGCTTATATTTTGAATCTCTTAAAAAGATTGCTAGATACACCAAGCCCGACCGGTTATACGCATGAAGTCATCGAACTTGTTCGTGCTGAAGCCGAATCGTTAGGTATCCCTTTCTCCCTGAATGAGAAAGGCGGCGCTCTGCTCACCTTGAAGGGCAGCGATTCGTCCCGTCGCATCGCGCTGAGCGCGCATATTGACACGCTTGGAGCGATGGTCCGCTCGATTACCTCGAACGGAACGCTGAAGCTGACTTCGGTCGGCGGCTTCTTGATGAACAGTATCGAGAACGAATACTGTGTCATTCATACTCGTGATGGCAAGAAGTATACCGGAACGATTCTATCCCTGCATCCATCTGTGCACGTATACGATGATGCCCGCACCTATAAGCGGGAGGAAGCAAATATGGAAGTTCGTATCGATGAGCGGGTAGAGAATAAAGAGGATGTCTTGAAACTCGGTATTTCCGTAGGAGACTTCATCTCCTTCGACTCCCGGGCCGTCATTACGCCGAGTGGGTATGTGAAATCCCGTCATCTTGATGACAAAGCCAGCGTTGCCGCTCTGTTTGGACTGATCGAATCGAGTAAGCGCGAAGGCTGGACACCGAAGCATGACCTCGTATTCCTCCTCTCCAATTATGAAGAGGTTGGTCATGGTGCAGCCTGGCTGCCGGAAGGCATCAATGAGATGGTAGCCGTTGATATGGGCGCAATGGGCGATGATCTCAGCTGCAAAGAGACCGATGTGTCGATCTGTGCCAAGGATTCCAGCGGCCCTTATGATTACGATATGACTGGCCGATTGATCGAGCTGGCCAAGCAGCTTGAAATTCCGTATGCGGTCGATATTTATCCGCATTACGGCTCAGATGCTTCCGCCGCCCTGCGCGCCGGCAATAACATCCGCGCCGCTCTGATCGGGCCGGGCGTTCATGCTTCGCATGCTATGGAACGGACGCATAAACAAGCGGTTATTAATACTGCTAAGCTGCTCGCTGCCTACGTTACAGAGTAACTGTGATTCCGCTTCGATAGATAAAGCAAAGACGCCTCTAGTCCCGGACATTTTTTGGGGACAGGCGTCTTTTTATTCGATGACCAGACTCAAGCACGACTATTGATTACGCTGGCTCTCAATCTTCTCAGCAAGCTCATTGAGATAGGTCCAACGCTCGATCAAATGCTCCAGCTCTGCTTCTGTTGTCTGTTGCTCCTGCATCAGTTCCTGCAGCCTTGCTGCATCACTAGCCGCTTGCTCCATTTCCGCGCTAATCTCAGTCAGCCGCGCTTCTGCTGCTTCGATCTTCCCATCGATCGCTTCATACTCGCGCTGTTCATTATAGCTGAACTTGAGCCGCTCCGTGCGCGCAGCCCGGCCATCGGTACCAGCCGCGTCACCCTGAGTAGCAGCTCCGTTATGACTGCCGTTTCTGCTCGCATTTCCACCGTTGCCTTGATTGCCTTTACCTGATCCACCACGCTCAGACTCCGATTCCTGACTACCGCCAAGGTCATCACGCTGTACCCGCTCCTGATAATCGCTATAATCACCAACGTGAACAGCGACCTTCCCGTCGCCTTCAAAGGCCATAATCTTATCCACGGTACGGTCGAGAAAATAACGGTCATGGGATACTGTAAACACAGCACCCGGGAATTCATCCAGATAAGCTTCCAATACAGTCAAGGTCTGAATATCCAGATCATTGGTCGGTTCGTCCAACAGCAATACGTTCGGAGCGCTCATCAGCACTCGCAATAGATAGAGACGCCTTCTCTCTCCGCCGGACAGCTTCTCGATCGGCGTCCATTGCATCGCGCCTGTGAACAGGAAACGCTCCAGCATTTGGCTAGCACTAATTCGTGAACCATCCGCCGTAGTTACAAGCTCTGCTTCCTCCTTAATATAATCGAGGACGCGCATCTTACCGTCCATTTCCTGATGTTCTTGCGTGTAATAACCAAGCTTGACTGTCGTTCCAAGCTCAATCTCACCTGCATCAGGTTGAATTCGCCCGGCAATCATGTTCAGCAGCGTCGATTTTCCGCTTCCATTCAGACCGATAATGCCGACGCGATCGCCAGGCACCGCCGTATAATTCAAGCCGGAGATTAACTGACGCTCCCCGAATGATTTGCTCAAATCGCTGATCTCCAGGATTTTCCGCCCCAGCCGGGTGGAAGCGACTGAAATATCCACCGAATCACTCTTATAATCTGTTCCCTGTGATTGCAGCTTCTCAAAACGCTCAATTCTCGCCCGCTGCTTTGTGGAACGCGCTTTAGCTCCCCGCCGGATCCAGGCCAGCTCTGTTCGCAGCAGATTTTGCCGTTTCTGCTCCGACGCTGCCTCCCGCTCTTCCCGTTCGCTCTTCAGCTCTAGGAAACGGCTATAATTCGCTTCATAACGGAACAGACGTCCATGATCCAGCTCCAGCATGACATTGCAGACCCGATCGAGGAAATAACGGTCATGCGTAATCAGTAATAGGGCACCGCGGCGCTTCTGGAGAAATGATTCTAGCCAGCCGACAGTATCATTATCAAGATGGTTCGTAGGCTCATCCATGATCAGCAGCTCCGATGGAATGATCAGTACGGACGCTAGGGCTACCCGCTTCCGCTGGCCGCCGGACATACTACCGATCTTCTGACTGAAATCGGTAATACCAAGCTTGGATAGGACTGTCTTGGCCTCATCCTCCAGATTCCAAGCCGAGGTTCGATCCATCTCCTGCGTTAATCGGGTTACACGTTCCGCAAGCACCTGGTCACCTGGCAGCATTTCCAGCAGCTCCATGGCCTCCATATATTCTGACACGACCTGAAGCTGCGGATCCTCCCCCTGAAATACCGCTCTAAGCACCGTAAGTTCAGCGTCAAATTCCGGATTCTGGGCCAGATAGGCAACACGGACATCCCGATTGATAGCAACTTTGCCCTCATCGGCCTGATCGAATCCAGCAATGACGCGCAGGAATGTCGATTTTCCCGTCCCATTTACCCCGATCACACCAATTTTATCGTGCTCATCCATTCCGAAGGAAGCATTCTGAAACAGGACCTTCTCGCCATAGGTTTTCGTCAAATGCTCTACTGTCATGATATTCATAGTTATTTCCCTACTTTTCTGTTCAATTAATACGATATTAATAAAAGGCAATGCTCCAGCTAGGTTAAAATAACCCCCAGCCCCCAGGCAATGAAGCCAGCTGCCACAGAGCTGATCAGATTTACCGCATCATTGCTCATCCAGTTCCAACCTCGTGCCGGCACGGTAGCTTGCCCGCAATGCTCGCGAACCTCGACGATCTTGCCGCATACTTCGCAGCGGAACATCTTCTGTACTGTTGCACCTAGCAATGAATCCGCCATCGCTCCGGCAAATCCCGACACTCCGCCGATAACAATCCATTTCCATAAGTCGATCGATATTAAGCCTTGCATGGCGCCCTGCATATCTCCAGTCCATCTCAGCAGCACCCAAGCGGCACCACCAATAATCCCGGCGCCAATCAGCGCTGCCATACTGCCCAACGAAGAGACCCCGCCGGATGTTCCCGGCGGAACAACTCTCCAGTTCACTACGGAACGAGGCGGTCTTTTGCTCAGTCCACCCCACTCTGTAGCCCATGTATCTGCTGTTACAGCTGCCATCGTACCAATGAAGAAGCATCCCCAGACCGGATTTGGCCACAGCGCATTCAATATGCAAGCAACCATCCCAAGACCGCCATTAGCGAGCACTTGTCCGGCGTCACGCCTGCCGCTCTTGGCATAGGATTTCTCCAGCTCTTCCTTGCGTTCGCCGCGAAGCTTGGAGAATATAGATGAGGTCACGAAGAACAGGATCAATATACCAAACCAAAATAAATTACCAGCTGCATAATATACAGTGCCCATAATAACAGCAGCAACGGCCCCCGATAAAGATAAGGATCTCTTCCAATAAGCAGCTCCAGCAATCAATAGGGCGCATAACGCCCCGATAATCCAGTCTATCATTACGACCGTCCCGAAGCTGCAGGCCCGCTCCCAATCACACAGCTTCCAAGTACTTGGGATCCATAGGAGATTTCCAAGCGGTCACCTTTATATACCGGGCCAACTCCCTCCGGAGTACCTGTGAAAATATGGTCACCTTCACCCAGTCCATAACGTTCAGCCACAAAATCGATAATTCGCTGCAGTGGAAAGATCATATTCGCGATATTGCCGCGCTGGACGATCTCGCCATTCTTGCGCAGAATGAAGTCCTCCCTCGCCGTCTCTTCCGTACCCGGAAATGCGATGTAAGGGGTGATCGGAGCGGAGTTGCGGAATGCCTTAGCCGCCGTCCAGGGATGTCCCTTGGCCTTCAACTCAGTCTGGACATCACGCAGTGTGAAATCGATGCCGAATCCCATAACATCAACGAGTTCATCTACTGATATCCCCGGCTTATATTCCCGCGCGATGCGCAATACGAGCTCAGCCTCATAATGAACCTCACCCTGTTCTGTGGGCAGATCAAGCTGAGCACCAGTCATTGGCACGATCGCATGGGACGGTTTCATAAATATCATCGGTTCCTTCGGCACCGCATTGCCTAATTCCTCAGCATGCAGTCGATAGTTGCGTCCTACGCAATATACGTTAGCAATTGTTCTGTTCACTATATATTTCTCCTTTAGTAGAGGTAGTTAAATTCTATGTAAAGTTATATTTGCGGAAAATAAGCAAAAAACAACGAGTACTAGGCGGCCTGTACCCTGAGGTAATGGTTGTCAGCCCCTTTCGTACCCGTTGTCATCATTCGCACGAATATCCAGAGCGGAATTCAGCGTACCTATGTCGATTGTGACATAGAAACCTACCTTTTTGCAAGTATCTGCGACTTATGTCAACGCGCGCTCTAAGGCTTATATACTGCTACATCACAGAATAGGGTCTGTTCATATTCACGGTACTGGCCATGCCCCTGTACTGCAGTTACCCGTACATCTTCTACGAACCAGGTTTTAGGCCTACCTAAAAAATACCGATCCATTCTGGACCGGTACGTAGCTGCCGAATAAGCTCAATATTTTTTCAACTGCGAACGCAAGACATGGCCTTCAACCATCGATCTGGCCAATTGGTGCATAATAGAACCTTATCGCCCTTTGCTCTGACCCGTCGCAGCTTCCTGACATCGTTCATCGTCCAGGCCATAACCTCAATACCACATCTTGCCGCCTTGGTAGCCAGCTCCGCAGTTAAATAGCGATAATTCAGCGACAGAAAGCTGCAGTGCAGCATTTGAAGGCGAATGAACAAATCCCTCGGCTTCTCATCGACGATTAATCCGGTGCGGATTCCCCGGCCGATCTCCTTCACCTTAGCAAGAACACGTGGCTCAAAGGAAGTAAGAACCACCTCATCCTCCATCCTATATCTCCTTATCGCTGATACGATCTTCTCCTCAATGCCCGGATACATATTCCCTTGCGTTTTGATCTCAATATTAGCTCGCAATCGTCCGGCAATTGCCTCCAGGAACTCATCCAGGCTGATCAAGCGTTCCCCAGCATATTCAGGAGCCTTCCAACTCCCTGCATCTAGACTCTTTAACTCAGCCCAGGTCCTCTCCCCTACAGGGCCCCGCCCGTTCGTCGTTCGATTCAGAGTGAAGTCATGAATAAGCAGCGGAACCCCATCCTTAGACAGCTGAACATCCACTTCTACCCATTCCACATAAGATTCCTGCATTGCTCGCTGGATCGCAGCCATCGTATTCTCCGGAGCAATTCCAGAGAAGCCTCGATGGGCTACACATAAATTTTGTATATTTCCCATGACTTACGACCCCCGCCTGTTGACTCACTCATCAAAATGGAATGACACTTATAATAAAATAAGGCAAGTTTTTACAGTTAAGATTTCGTTCTTACTTCACCAGAGTCATTGATCCTAATCCCAGGTGATAGAGCCTCTATTTCCTTCAACAGCTTGGTGCCATTCTTCTCATCCATGGGAACTGGCTGGCCAATTTCCGTAAGGTAAGGCGTAAGCTTCAGTTGGCAGTCTCCGCTCTTGTTGCATTTTGCCGAGAATACTGCCGTCTCCCACGTTTTTGGATCATTCGATTTCGTAAAAATAAAATTCCCCGTGCTGTACACGACCCATTTCCCCTTGTATTGTTCAATGCCTTGCATCACGTGGGGATGCCCACCAATGACCAGATCGGCGCCGGCATCAATAAAGGCATGGGACAGGTTCGTCTGATGGTCCTCCAGCTTCGTTACTCTCTCCTTGCCCCAGTGAGTTACGACTAGCACCAGATCCGCCTTCTTACGGGCCTCCTTAATGGCCTTAACCGCGAGAGTGGAATCATACACGGCTGCAACCCCAGCGTTCTTCTTGGTAGCGGCCCAGTCTGCCTGCGGGATCACCCGACTGAAGCCACATAGCGCGATCTTGATTCCTTTGCGTTTGAAGTAAGTCGGAGCATAAGCCTCATCGCTATTGCTGCCCGCACCGACGTATTGGATCTTATTGTCCTTCAAATGCTGAATCGTATCCAGCAATCCTTCTACCCCTTGGTCAAGAGTATGGTTGTTCGCCAGATTAACCGCATCAACACCGGCCTTGAACATCTCTTCGAGCGCCTTCGGCGAGGACTTGAACACGAACGTCTTGTCTTCAGCGGCAGTCCCTCCATACGTCACTGGCGTCTCCAGGTTGAGCACGGTGAGGTCGTCGCCCTGGAACAGATCCTTAACATACTGATAAGGATAATCATAGCCCTGCTTCTCTAGGACCTTCGCCACATTGCCAGAGAAGATCGTATCCCCGGCGAAATGGATCAATACCTGATCCCCGGAGGCCGTCTCCTCCGGTGTCAGCTTCAGATCGCCGTTCAGATCAGCATCTACTGTGGTGCTGGATCCCTCATCATCCAGCAATCCGTCCGTGGATGAGTTATCTTGCCCATCCGCATTCAATGCGGAATCTGTCTGAGCGGAACGATCCTCGCCTTCATTTGACGGCTCATTCTCATGCTGGGAAATATCCGGCATCTCATACAGACCAGGATTATTCTGCTCTTGCTGCTCTACATTCTTGCTATTCCCCTGGACCGTACGATAATCAAGATAATAATAAGTCCCTAGCACAACAATAATAAAGATAAGAAGGCCGTTCACTGCCAGCCAAAAACGGCTTAGGCGGCGTTCCTGCTCTTGTTTTCGTTTTTTATTTTTTTCAGACCTTGGTGGATACATCCATGAGACTCCTTTGAAAACATGATTTGTTCATGACATCATTGATTTTATTATATCAAGGTACTACAAATAAATAGAACCCTCCGCCTATTTTACAGGGAAGGGTTCATAATTTCACGTTTGTTACATTAATGAAACTACTTAGGCAGTAGATCTAGAAATCTATTTCAAATCTGTTGCTTGTTTCATAACGCACTCGGCCAGCGTCTCCATATAAAGCGGATCGGTTCCTAAGGATTCGATACGCTCGAGGCGCATATCCAACTCCTTGGCAATCGTCTTCGCTTCAATATCTAGATCATACAACACTTCCAGATGATCTGATACGAACCCTACTGGAGCCACAAGAATATCCTCCACCTGTTCCTGGCTTAAGCTGCGGAGCGTATCGAGAATATCTGGTCCCAGCCATGGATCGGCTGTACGGCCCGCACTCTGCCATGTGAATTGCCAGTTATTCACTCCAGCTTCCGCTGCCACGGCTCCGGCTGTCTCCAACAGTTGATCCTGATAAGGATCTCCCATCTTAAGGATGCGTTCAGGCAGACTGTGCGCGCTGAATAACACTTTTACCTGATCCCGATTCGCGCCGCCCTCTTTGAACTGATCCAGCTTGGCACACACCCGATTTGCGAACGCTTTGATCAGCTTCGGATGCAGATGATAGCTATGCACGAAGCTCATCTCTACGCCCAGCTCGGCTGCCTTCTCCTCAGCCCGCTTTATGTAGCCGCCAATGCTCATCACCGAATAATGTGGAGCAAGCACAATTCCGATCGCCTGCTTAATACCGTCACGGGCCATTTGCTCTACTCCATCCTCTATGAATGGACGGGCATGCTTCAACCCCTGATAACAGACAAATTGCTGATCCGAACCTTGGTTCAGCTGACCCAGCGTCTCCTGCAAGGCAGCTACCTGCTTATCCGTATTCGCGCGCAGGGGGAACACGCCGCCAACAATTGCCTCATAACGTTCTGTCAGTTCCCGAAGCTGCTCCGGAGTCGGGGGATGCCCGCGCCGTATATGTGTGTAATAAGCCTCTACTTGATCCATGCTCTCCGGTGTGCCATAAGACATCACCAATACGCCGATTTTTGTGCTCACGCTTTTATTCACCTCATCCATTAAATTGAGACAGCCAATATCTATTCTTTCTGCGCAATAGCCTGATGTGAGTACTCATGTACATATTCCGTCAATTCACGTAACTTATCTAGAGATGCCTCAGGGAATAGTCCATGTCCGAGATTGAACACAAACCCCGGCTGTTGAATGCCTTGGTCGATAATATCCTTGGCATACTGCTTAATCACAGGCATAGGCGCAGTTAGAACATATGGATCCAAATTGCCTTGTACAGCAAAGTCCCCTCCGGTTCTACGCCTTCCCTCTTCGATCGATATGCGCCAGTCAAGACCAATCACATCCGCCTTAAGCTCTGTCAGAGCCGGCAGCAATTCCCCCGAACTTACGCCTGGAAAATAAATCTTCGGTACATCAAGATCGGACAGCTCGGCAAAAATGCGAGTGATTGTAGGTAATACATATCGTTCAAAATCGCGTCTGGCCAGCGCGCCAACCCAGCTATCGAACAGTTGGAACGCTTTACCGCCATTCTTAATATGTGCTCTCAAATAGGCGATGACCATATCTCCAAGCTTATACATCAGCTTGTCCCATAGCTCGGGCTCGCCATACATCATACTTTTTGTACGTATGTAGCTCTTGGACGGACGCCCCTCAATTAAGTAGCTGGCAATCGTAAATGGAGCCCCGGCAAAAGTAATAAGCGGAACCTCTAACTCCCGGTCAAGAATACGTATCGTCTCTAAAATATGGGATAGATCACGCTCGACATCAATCGGAGTCAGACGGTCGATATCGGCCTCTGAACGAATCGGATTGTCGATGACCGGTCCAATATTCTTGACAATATCGAAGTCGATACCGATCGATGCAACCGGGTTCATAATATCCGAGTATAAAATAGCCGCATCCACGCCAAGCTTGCGTACCGGCATCATCGTTACCTCCGCGGCAAGCTCCGGTTGACGGCAAATTTCGAGCAAGCTGTACTTCTCTTTGATCTTGCGATATTCCGGGTCATACCTGCCTGCTTGTCGCATGTACCAGACGGGAACCGTATCGATCTCCTGCCTCCGGCATGCGCGAATAAACCGATCATTATATGCCAACCAACTTCTCCTCCTATTATCAAAATCCTATATTATACATTATGACTTCTTTACCTAGATGTAACAACTATCACACCCGGAAAACTCATGACAATCATATGACAACTGCTCCGATGATTATGGACCATTGTGGTATACTAGAAAGATCAGTCTTTTTGAGGTTTCTATATTATTACACCCAGAATACAGTCAGAAAGGAAGTGAAGCACACTGAAAACCTGGAAAGTAAACCTCATTGTGCTTTGGGTTGGATCATTCCTTGTCAATGCCGGAATGACCATGATCACTCCGTTTCTGTCTCTTTACTTATCCAGAGATCTGAATGTTCACGGAGAACATGCGATCGGCTTATGGGCCGGAAGCATCTTTGCAGCCAACTTTGCGACCTCCTTCATCTTCCAGCCGATATGGGGCAAGCTGGCTGATAAATATGGAAGAAAAGTCATGCTCCTTCGCTCCGGATTCGGCATGTCGATTGTTATTGCCCTCATGGGCTTAGCTACACAGCCATGGCATCTGCTCATGCTGCGGCTACTCAACGGTACGATCTCCGGCTTCAACCCGGCTGCAGTATCGCTCATATCCGGAACGGCGCCGAAGGAAAGAATGGGCTTTGCGATGGGAACGATCCAGTCCGGCAACGTCGCAGGTACGATTCTTGGCCCGCTGATCGGCGGACTTTTGGCCGATTGGGTAGGATTCCGCCCTATTTTCTATATTACCGGCAGCCTGTTATTCCTCGCCTCCCTAGCTTGCTTGCTGTTCGTGCGCGAGAACTTCAATAAAGAAGCCGCAGCCCAAGTACCGCAAATTTCTGTGCTTGCAGGCCTGCGCGAATTAACGAAGACTCAGCAGCTGACCGCTTTATTTGCTGTAACATTTCTGCTGCAGTTCGCCATGATCAGCCCGATGACTTTGCTGCCGCTATATGTAGAGAGACTGCATGGAACCGCGGTGAACGCCTCGTTCTGGGCAGGCTTCGTCAGTGCGGTCACAGGGATGTCCAACATGATCACTTCGCCGATACTCGGCCGGGTCAGCGATAAGATCGGAGCACACCGCATATTGACATTCTGTCTGATTGGTGCCGCAGCGATGCTGATTCCACAAGCATTTGTGCAGAGTGTCTGGCAACTGGTTATTGTCCGCTTCCTGATGGGGATCTTCATGGGAGGACTTCTGCCGAGCGTGAACGCTCTGATTCGGTTTTATACCCCCGACGGAATGGAGAGCCGGGCCTTCGGCTTCAATAGTAGTACGTTGGCCCTGGGCAACATGTTCGGCGCCTTGATCGGAGGTACGTTATCCGGCTTCATCGGCATTGAAGGATTATTCATTATTTCCGGTATTTTATTGCTGTTAAACACAATCTGGGTAAGAACCAAGCTGTATTCCAAGCCGAAAGCTCACGCATAGATTATTTCACCAGCGCCAACGCCAGGCCGTCATAGGCCGGCAGCATCGTGCTGATCAAACGCTCATCCGATGCGATCATTTCATTGAATTTCCGCATGGCCATCACCGAAGGTCCGTTCTTGTCGGTATTTAGAGTTCTACCTCTAAGCAAGGTATTGTCTCCGGCAATGAGCGCTCCCGGTGACGCCAGCGAAATCGCATATTCCAGATAAGCCGGGTAGTTCCCTTTGTCCGCATCGATCAGGAAAAAGTCGAACTTCTCCCCACGCCGCTTCAAAATCTCCAAACTGTCCAGAGCGGGTCCAACCATATATTCCGCCATTTGACCATATCCAGCCATCTCCATATTGCTTCCAGCCAGCCTGGCATTATCCTCACTAATCTCAAGCGATACTAGACGTCCATCTGCTCCGAGTCCTCTGGCCAGACATATTCCGCTATAACCGCCAAGGGCACCGATCTCAAGCGCACGCTTCGCACCACCCAGCTTCGCCAGCAAAGTCAGCAATCTGCCATAGCCAGGCGCAATCGATACATCCTGAATCCCGTGTTCCTCAATCGAACGAGTGACTTTGCTCAGCACCTCGTCTTCTGTATACAATTCATCGCCATATTGCTCAGGCGTTATCATATATCCACACTCCCTTTTGAACGATCTAGATTTAAATTGCCGTCAACAGACAACAATAGTTTGTAACTTGATAGACATTGTCCTATACTGAATTGTATGGTTTTTGCACATTTCCTACAAGAAATAGTTCAGGAATTACAAGCTTTATACGGAGTTGATTAACGAGAATGTCGAGACAATTGGAATTGATCGCAACTGCACCGATGGGTCTGGAAGCCGTCGTGGCACGCGAGTTAAAAGACTTAGGCTACACCGATACGAAGGTAGAGAACGGACGCGTCACTTTTAAAGGGGATCTGATCGATATCTGCCGCTGCAACCTCTGGCTGCGCACGTCAGACCGCGTACTCATCAAAATGGGAGAATTCACGGCCCGCACCTTTGACGAATTGTTCGAAGGCACTAAGGCTTTGCCTTGGCAGGACTGGATTCCCGTGCACGGAGAATTTCCGGTAGAAGGCAGATCCCATAAATCGCAGCTTAGCAGCGTCCCTGCCAGCCAAGGCATCGTCAAGAAAGCGATCGTCGAGAAGCTGAAGCAATCCTACCACACGGAATGGTTCCAGGAGAATGGACCACGCTATGTGATTGAGGTCAACCTTCTGAATGATGTTGCACTGTTGACGCTGGACACGACAGGACCCGCACTTCATAAACGCGGTTACCGCAAGCTGATTACAGAAGCTCCCCTCAAGGAGACGATGGCGGCAGCGCTTATTCTGCTCAGCCGTTGGAATCAGAATCCGTCTCGCCCATTCTACGATCCTTGCTGCGGATCGGGAACGCTGCCGATTGAAGCCGCAATGATCGGCTGGAATATCGCCCCTGGACTGCGCCGCTCGTTCAATTCAGAGAATTGGCCAGCCATTCCGCAGGAGTTGTGGCAGGACGCCCGGGATGAAGCGATCGACTTGGTACGTGATGATATTCCGTTGAATATCAGCGGCAGTGATATCGATCCGAAGGCGATTGAAGTAGCCCAAGCGGCGGCCAAGAGTGCTGGACTTGCTAAAGAGGTCACTTTTCAGGCGCTTCCCGCGGCAAGGATCGGGCTTCAAGGCGACTATGGATGTATGATCACGAACCCTCCTTACGGTGAACGAATTGGTGAGGAGAAAGAAATTCGCCGCTTGATTTCCCAACTCGGCCGGATTTCCGCGGAACATCCAACATGGTCCTTCTTCGCTATTACCCCGACCAAGCAATTTGAGCATGAGTTTGGCCGTAAGGCGGACAAGCGCCGCAAGCTGTTCAACGGTCGGATCGAGTGCCAATACCTGCAATACCTTGGCCCCCTTCCACCCAGACATTAATCTGGGGGAAGGGTTTTCCTTGTTATAGAGGTTGTTCAAAAAGTTCACTTTTGCTCACGAAGTAACACTGAGAGCTTATTCGATTTAGAAAGGAGGCTGGCATTTCATGCTGAGTCATACACAGGCTAGGGGTCCGCGTGCCCTATTAACACGCTTGTATCGTGCCCGTTTTTTTGCATATATCGTCTTTTTATTTCTAATCTTCTATAAACTAGTTCTGCTTCATAACAACCTGCACGCCAGATATATCGATATGAGTCGGCTGGATGATGTGATCGCTATCGGCTCAGTCATGCTGATCTCGTTCTGGGTATTCTGGCTGCCGCGGCGCGGACGCTTGGCTGCCCTATGGATCCTTGACATTGTCCTTACCTTCCTCATCTTTGCCGATCTGATCTATTACCGTTACTTCGGTGATTTCATTACGATCCCGGTTCTGCTGCAGGCGGGTCAAGTCGGCGAGCTCGGAGACAGTATCCGCTCGCTTATCCATCTATCTGATCTGTGGCTGTGCGCCGATCTGCTGCTGGGGTTGATCGCCGGGATATTCTTTGGTCTACACCGAGGGCGACTGCAGAATACACAGCGTAATCAATTGGGCTCTCTCTATCCTCAGACCTATTCATATCCGGAGATACCATCTTGGGGACGCGTGGCGATTCGCCGCTTTGCCAGTGGGCTCATGATCTTCATCATTGGCTTCGCTATGACGCTTGGTCCAATCCGGCATTATACCAAGACATGGGCCGCAGGTTTATTTGAAGGAGGCTGGTGGAATATTTCCCTCTATAATGTTACCGGTCTGCTAGGGTTCCATTATTATGATGTCTACCGCTATGCCAAGGAGCATCTTGGCGGCAAGCCTGAGCTTAGCGCTGAAGACCAGCAGGAAATACAGCAATGGTTCGATCAGGCAAAATCTAGACGGGTTGTTCAAAATGAGACCTTCGGCGCCTACCGAGACAGCAATATTATTGTCGTTCAGGCCGAAGCCTTTATGAATTTCATGATTGGCAAGAAGATCGGCGGTCAGGAGATTACGCCGAATTTCAACCGTCTGATGCAGGATAGCATGTACTACTCCAATTTCTACCATCAGACGGGTCAAGGCAGAACCTCGGATGCCGATTTCTCATCGCAGAGCTCTCTGCACCCGCTACCTACAGGATCAGTATTTGTCCGCTTTCCAGACCATGAATATGATGCACTACCGAGTATTCTGAAGAATAACGGCTACGAAACCGGAGCCTTCCATGCCTATGAGAGCAGCTTCTGGAACCGTCTGAATATGTATAAAGCGATGAATTATGATCATTTCTACAGCAAATCGGATTACAAAATGGATGAGGCCATCGGCTGGTCGCTTGGCGACAAGTCCTTCTTCCGCCAATCGCTGGAGTTGATGTCTACGGAAAAGCAGCCCTCCTATTCGTTCCTGATTACTTTATCGAGTCACCATCCTTATACGCTTCCCGCCAACGTGCAAGAGTTGGATCCTGGTGAATTCAAGGGAACTATATTTGGCGACTATCTTCAATCTGTCCATTATGTAGACGCAGCGGTGGGCGAGCTGGTAGAAGGAATGAAGCAGCAAGGGATCTGGGACAATACGATCCTCGTCTTCTATGGTGATCATGACAACTCGATTCAAGACAAGGAACCTTATGAGCAATTTCTCGGCAAATCCTTAACCAGTCTTGATATGAGCCAAATCATGAACCAAGTTCCTCTATTGATTCATCTACCTGATGGACAACATGCGGGGATTTTCGATGAGCCTGCGGGTCAGCTCGATATGGCGCCTTCATTACTGCACTTGCTCGGTATCTCAACCGAAAGCTACTATATGATGGGCAATAATCTATTCTCCGGTCAGGAACGCTTTGTCGTGCTTCGATCGGGTGCTTTCACAGATGGTAATCTGTATTACGTTCCGTCTCCGGATAGCCGCTTCGATAACGGCTCCTGCTATGATCTCACGACACGTAAACTTACTGATGTAGAGAAGTGCAAGATCCCTTATGAAGAAGCGAATAAGCGCCTATCCATATCTGACCGTGTGATTACGGGGGATTTGATCAAATTGCTAAGAACAAAGGAATGAATTTAAAACAAACAAGATGATTCTATTTAGATTATAAGCAAGATAAATCACTTACTGATACGTAAAAAAAGAGCGTCCATAGTACAATGGACGCTCTTTCTAATCCTTATTAGATTAATAATAGCTGCTCTTAATTTTTCGGCTTCTTCACAAAAGGTGCCGCCTTCTCCAGCACTTCATCTTCCGTCGGACCGCTGACATAACGGCCGTTAATGTAGATGAAGGCTCTTTTGCCGCATGGCCCGCAGTAAGACTTGCAGCCGACCTTGATGTCGGCATCAGGTGCCATCTTCTTCAGCTTCGGCACAAATGTCTTCATACGGATATGATTGCATTTATCGCAAATGCGAATGTCATTTGCCATCATGTTTTCCCTTCTTTTCTTCAATGCTATTGCTTAGTGGAAGTTCAAAAGTTCCGTTCTTAGTGATCTCCATGGTTGCCCATGGACGGGTTCGTAATCACGAATCCTTCTTCAGGCAGATACAAGTAGTCAATCTTCACGCCATCAAGCATCGGCTCGTTCGCATCGACAAGAACATCAATTTCTTTATCGGTCGATACTAATGTCAATTTGTCGTCAGGCTTGACCAAATCAAGGCCATAATGGGCATGGTCTCCATGAGCATGGGTAATGAACACCTTCAAGACCAAATCTTTGTTCTCTTCCTTGTCCATTTCTTTCTTTATCACTTTGGCCGCGTTGCGGGTAATTTTCACTTTCATAAGGGACATCTCCTGTTCAGCAAATATGTTATATCTATACCGCCAATATTCCTATTGTAAAGAAACCTTGGCCTGGATGCAAGGGTCCACCGTATATATTCCGTAGCATGGAATCCTCTTGCCGGATATGAACTTATCGTTAAACTGATGGATATTTACGCTCTGCCCGTGCTACGAACCAGTTCATTAACAACATTGTGACCGCCAGATCATCAATTGGAATGAAAGGTAGAAAATCAGGAAGCACCCAATACAACAATGCCGGAACAGTGAGCAGAAGCTTGTCCAGCAATGGAATCTGTGGGGATTGAAGCAGCCTAGGCACCCTTCGGAAAATATGTGACCAATGCCGCAGCGACCACAATTTCGACCATTTCATCGCGAACCCTCCTTAGCATGCGGGTTAAGGGACTGTCCCCTACATGTAGAATACCCTGTTTCCTTTCTTCTACACTAGTTTATTTCCTTAGCGGGAACAAATGATAATTAGGCCTGA
Source organism: Paenibacillus motobuensis (assembly GCF_039521865.1). Lineage (NCBI taxonomy): Bacteria > Bacillati > Bacillota > Bacilli > Caryophanales > Paenibacillaceae > Paenibacillus > Paenibacillus motobuensis. The sequence goes on from NZ_BAAACX010000004.1 coordinate 329,368, forward strand.
CGGCCATCCGGGGAGAATTCTATCCCCGGATAAACTCCAACAGCAGTGGCGCCAGATCTCTATAGATGGAGTCGAATTGTTCCGGCGGCAATGGATTCTTGCCCTCTCCTGCCTCTACTGTGTAACCCGGGCGACGAAATTTCATAATGAACCAGTCCTTGTAGCCCGCATCACTTCCGCTTAGCTTCACAGCACGGTAACCGCTCGCCGCTGCCAGTCTATCTGCCAATGCTTCCGCCTCCGGCGGCTCCTGATCTCGGTAGTTCCAGTATATCTCCCGGCCTTGAGTATGAAGAGAGAGAACACGGCTGAAATCCACAGTATCCGTCAGCTCCGCCAATGCCTGGGCTTCTGGTTCACTTAGCGGGCAAGGTCCGCTGTAATCCTGAGAAGCTGGCCCACAAACCTGACGGCGCTCACGCTCTGTCTCCCAGCAAGCCGGGAACTGATCATTCAGGTCGACCCCACGAATATTTGCCTTCCATGCTGTGAAATCATCGTGTCCATCATTCCATGCAAGCAAGCAGCTTCTCCAGCTATCGCCGGCCATTACAGCACCGTCCTGGGCCAGATCAACCCCGTCCGGATTAACCATCGGCACGATCCACAGAGTCGCTTGCTGCAGCAAATGAGCAATAGCCTCTGATCGCTGCGAACAGGCGTGTTCCAGCAGATCCTCCATAAAACGCAGCAGGAGTGGAGTAGTAATCCATTCATTCGCATGCACAGCCCCGTTCATATGCACGCGCTCTGGACCATTGCCAATCATAAAACAATCGATCGATCGCCCAAGAACACTTCTACCAATACTTCGCCGGCATAGATGCGGATATTTACGCATCAATTCCATGCTTTGAGCTTGGAAGTCGGCATAGCGATAACCGTCACATACCTCTACAATCGGCGTATCAGCCCGATCCGCAAATTGCGATGAATCCATGTTTTCTCCTCCCCATTCAATTTCTGTTCTTAAACATGCCAGTAGCTGACTGCCGCCAGCACTAGAAGATGAAGCGGATAATAAGAACGCCACAGCCAGCGCGGCATTCGGATCAACTCCAACCTGCGCCATATTGTAGGATCTAACACGATTAATAGCGTCGGTATAATACTCACCATCTGCACCACCCAGCCATAAACCAGCAAATAAATCACGTTCAGTAATACATGTATGAACAGCAGTTGATATTTCTCCGCATATCTGAATATAAGCACCAGAAGCAGTCCATATGCCCCGTAATCAAACGGAATAACCTCTATCAGCAGGCTGCAACCCGCGATCAACAGGATCGACAGTATGCCTGGGCGCATATGTTCTAGCAAGCGCATTAACAGAGCAGCCACCAGGAGTGTCCCTACGACATTTATCCCACTCCGGCTTAAGGCGATCTGATAGGGAAGCTGGGACAGGACTGTAATGATCGTGAGCCGCAGCATATATTTACTATAGCTCGTCGTATACCGGAAGCCTTGCACCAATGCATAGGCATAGATCGGGAAAGAGATGCGGCCAATAATACGCCATATTAACTCACCGGGAAAGAACGCCGCTCCGATATGATCGAGCAGCATCGTGACGATCGCGATCCATTGCATAGGCTCTCTCCTCAAAATTTAATGGTTCCTTTTTAATCTTAATTTGTTACACTTAAACTACTTAAACTTAGAATGTATCCGCATTCAAAAGTTACAGTATCAATAATTCATAGGATGTATAAGAATTTTGGGGAACGCATCTATTCTTGTTGTGTACTACCTTGAATCGAACGAGCTGCATATGGAGGAACTATCATGTACTTATTTATCGTGAATCAACGCTCAGGAAATGGGGGAGGAAGACGGGTCTGGCGAGAAATTAGTCAGATCCTTGATGATAAAGGAGTAACTTACGAATATCAATTTACCGAGAGTGCTGAAGGAGCCCAAGCTTATCTCAAGGAGCAATTGGCATCTCCTGTGGAATGGAAAGCAGTTGGTGTTGTAGGCGGAGACGGTACGATCCACAGTCTCTTGCCTGCGCTGCGCGCAACCGGAATTCCGCTGGCTGTCTTCCCGGCAGGTTCCGGCAATGATACCGCCCGAGGATTCGGTATTCCCAAGAAGATACCGGCAGCTGTTGATACAATGCTGCAGGGATTGCCGAGAATTGCCGATCTCATCTCAACTACGGGCCGCAGCACGTTAACCGCTCTGGCTGTCGGCTTCGATGCCGAGGTTGCGGATAATGTCAATAAGAGCCGTTATAAGAAGATATGCAACGCCTTAGGCTTTGGAAGATTGGCCTATGTCATTGGCGTATTTCATACCTTGCTCACCTTCCGTCCAGCCGACCTTACTGTAGAATGTGACGGGGTTATTCATAACTATTCTTCGGCCTGGCTGACAGCGGTCAATAATGTGATCAGCTACGGCGGAGGGTTGACGATCTGCCCGGAAGCGAAACCAGATGACGGCGTGCTGGACATTTGCATCGTTCATGATTGCTCCAAGCTGCAGCTTCTGCTGCTGTTTCCAACTCTGCTGTTCGGCAAGCATACACGGCTTCCTTTCGTGACGATGATGCGCGGCAGACATATCTCAGTCCATAGCTCTCTTTCCCGGCTGGCACTAGGTGATGGAGAGCAGATTGCTTCAACGCCTCTATCTGTTTCGGCTGATCCGGGTGCTCTAATGGTAATGTGCCCACTCCCAAAATAACTTTTTATAGGAACCGGACTTTTTGAACGCGCTTTGAGCAAAAAACCTTTGGATGGTTATAGCCATCCAAAGGTTTTTTTTGATAGTTAAGAAGGATTCGATACTTGCCATACAATCGGCGTTAACTCAATTTGTTCTCCTAACCATTGTAAAGCTATTTTACGGAAAATTTCCGGGTCCCCGCTGCAGAAAAACTGATGAATCGGGATTTCATTCCCTTTTGCCAGGCTGTCTTTCTGATACAGAATCGTGCTGATCTCCCGCGCCGTCTCATCGGCGGAACTGATCAGCTTAACGCTTGGCCCCATGACCTGTTTGATCTCCTTCTTGAGGAATGGGTAATGGGTACAGCCGAGAATGAGACAATCAAGTGAATAATGTCTGATCTCCGTAAGAGAGTCCCGCACAAGCTCCAGGGCTTCTGGCGTATCATATCGCCCTTGCTCAACCAGAGGTGCCAACGTTGGACACGCCTTGCTTACGATTTCTACACCTGGATTTAATTCCTTGAGAGCCGCTATATAAGCTCCGCTCCGGATCGTCCCTATAGTGCCAATGACTCCAATCTGCCCTGTCTTGGTAGCACTGATAGCCGCACGGGCTCCAGGATGAATTACACCGATTACAGGAATATTCACCTTTCCTTTGATATATTCCAGAGCCGCCGCAGTGGCGGTATTACAGGCGATGACAATCATTTTAGGATCAAATTGAATCAGAAAATCAACAATCTGCTCCGTGAAGGAGCTTACCTCTTCAGGTGTACGTGGACCATAGGGAGCACGCGCGGTGTCTCCAAAATAAATAATCTTTTCTCTAGGAAGCTGTCTCATGACTTCCTTGACGACGGTGAGTCCTCCGACGCCCGAGTCTAATATTGCGATGGCTTGCTGCACGAACATACCGCTTCCTTTGTTTATTAGTATTATTTCTCTACTCGTTACTTTATGACTGCCTTGCATAAAGCGTACCTAAATATTAGCGTAATTTCAAGGATGGTACAAGGATGCAGATCAGGCCTCAGCACACCTCTACACGAGAAAAAAGACCCTGAAATCGGGTCCTCTTGCTCTTATTAAGTATTAAGATCCCGTACAAGCCAAATGCTCTCTCTTAGCCCTGAATAGGCGAGTTTACAATCCACTAGGACTTGGCTTAGCTCGGTCTGGATGGAATTAAGCTTCCTCGACCTCATCCTTGACTGCCTGAGCAACTTCCTCAATCGAATCCCCGGCTTCTACAGCAACGGGTTCGCCAATCTCTTCTGTGGCAGTCACCGCTTGCTCTGTATCCTCCGCAACGCCGATTACAGCGGTCTCCAACAGCAGAGGGTCTTCGTCATCGGCTACAGATGACACACGTACTTCAACTTTCCCGTCAGATTTACTCCCACGCCATTCTTGGAAATCTTCGATTAGATCGCCTGTTGTTTTCTTAACCTTATCAACCAATTGAGCACCCTGCTCGGACACCTTGCCTGCCACCTCTTGTGTCTTCTCGCCGACTTGGCGCGCACCGTCCGCGATATCCTTGCGCAGTTCTCGTCCTGCCTTCGGAGCAAACAACAGCGCTGTAACTGAACCTACAATCGTACCGATAGCTGCGCCCCAAATCCAGCCTTTGTTTCCTTTACTCATAATCCATCTCTCCTTATCGTACAATTGCACTAACAGCCGATTCAACCACTGTCCCCCCCGCAGGAAGGCAGCCTCCCTTCAGCTATTAGGGCGAATGCCTATATAATTAATGTCATTATAAGCAGTTGTAGCTTGGCCCGTCACAATTTACCGCCTATTTTTTTGCCAGCCTGTCAAGAAGGAATCGCTTCTCGATCCAGATAGCTGCGAACCTTATTCGCAAATGAATCCAATGCTGCATGAAGGTACTGAACCAGTTCATGCCCGCCAGATCTGTCCCAATCGAAATAACTCTGTACGAGAGGACGGCGCAGACGTACCAGCTTCGTAAGTATATTGCCCAGTTCCTTGTCAACGACCTGCTCGTCCATCATAATTTCAACGATATCCTCATAGCTGCTCGCATCTCTCATGATAAAGCCATCGATCAAATAACTGCCGACATCCGTTACGACCTCGATGGCCAAATGAATGGCCCTTTCCTCCGCATAACGGGCCAGCAAGTGCTCTCCTGGATTCGTATTCGCTAGTGTAAATACTTGTAAGATCTCGGGAATAACGTCCAATCTCCGTTCGATTTGCTCCCGGTTCACATAATACATGTGCTAACCTCCATGCCTTATCGATTTGTTAGAATTCAAAATCTACAGCTACCTGGCTCTCACGTACTTCGTTCATATGCTCGATCACTTTCTTATGCTCCGGATGCACCTGATAGCCCTGCAGATCTTCCAGCGAATCAAAGGTTGCGATCAGCGCGATATCATAGGAACGAGGTGACTTCACAACGTCCACTCCGACTTCCAGCGAACGTAACTGCTCTACCTTGCCTTCCAGTCCACGCAGCACTCCTTCCGTCACCCGAATGCCCTCCGGTGAAGAGTCCTTCAATTTAAACAGAACAATATGCTTGATCATGTAAGCCCTCCCTTTCCCATGCTCTATAAGAGGTAATTCAAAAAGTCCGCTTTGGAAAAGAAACCTTATCGTGATTGAAACACCTTCTTCACAAAATATAACATAACCCCCAGCTACATGAAAGGCTACTTCGTCACATCAAGACGAAAAGAGACCCCCAGAATCTTCCTGTCTCTCTGAGGGTCTTCTATTCGTTAAATCTATTCTATGACTTTCACTTATAGTGCGAGTTTAAAAAGTCAGACTTTCAGCACCGAGAAGGTTGGATGAAGCTAGGGCCTGAGGAGCGGAGCGTACGTAGTTGGTACGTGAGCACTTGAGATGTTTCCGGAGGAAACATAACTTCGTAAGCATATTGCTTAGGCCCGGCTGGATTCGATGTCGAATAGGCTCTCAGTGTTACCTCGTGTTAGATATAGAATTTATTCGTTATCTTGCTACGCTGATAAAATTCTATATCGCAAGAAAACCTACCTTTGAGTCGCGGTCGCTTATCCTTGAATTACTTCGATCGGTTTTCTTATCAGGGGACTTTTTAAACAACCTCTACATCATCTTAGAAGAAATTCGGCAGATACCGGCGATGCGCCTCGAGCATTTCATCGAGCAGCACCTTGGCTACAGAGACAGACGGCACCAACGGATGATGGGCCAGCGCCTGCAGAGCCAGGCCGCGATCCCCACTAACCGCCGCGTCGATCGCCAGGCTTTCGTAAGTCTTCACTGCATGCAGCAGTCCTTTGACATGCTCTGGAATATGCTGCGGCACAAGCGGAATCGGCCCCTCAGAGGTTACTACGCAGTTCACTTCAATACTGGCGTTATCCGGCAAGAAGTCAAATATTCCGTTGTTCGCTACGTTTAGAGTCTGAATATCATTACGGCCTGTATAGAGCGATCTCATGAGATGTACAGCGGCTTCCGAGTAGAATGCCCCGCCTCTTTGCTCTAATTGCTTCGGCTTCTCTTCCAGTTCCTCGTTAGCATACAGTTCGAACAATTCTTTCTCTACACGGCTGACCACATCGGCCCGGGTTCCGTTCTTCTCCAGTGATTCCTTCATCTCATCGAACATTTCATTCATCATGTAGTAATACTTGAGGTAGTAGGTTGGGACCGCACCCAACGATTGCAGGAACTCCGGATCCCAGCCAAGCGTTGGCACGTTCTTGGCTGAGTACTCCCCCTTGCCTGCCAACAATTCCGGCATCCGTTCCTTGCCGTTAACTAATGCCGAGGTTACCCAGTGCAGATGATTAATACCGACAAATTCAGGTAGTACCTTACTCTCGTCCACTTGATAGGCTTCCGCCAGAAATTTCTTGAAATTGATCGGAGAATTACATAATCCTACGGAGCGTACCCGTGAATATTTAGTAACGGCTTCCGTAATCATACCCGCCGGATTCGTAAAATTAAGCATCCAAGCATTCGGTGCCAGTTCTTCAATATCACGGCAAATATCTAGAATGACCGGAACTGTACGCAGCGCTTTGAACATGCCTCCTGGGCCGGTCGTCTCTTGACCGATTACCCCGTGTGAGATCGGGATGTGCTCATCAAGCTTTCTAGCTTCTAGCAGCCCTACACGGATCTGTGTTGAGACGAAATCAGCATCCTTAATTGCCTCCCGCCGATCCAGTGTCAAATGCACCTCAATCGGAAGACCTGATTTCTTAACCATCCGTTTGGCCAAATTGCCGACGATTTCTAATTTGTGCTTGCCTTCCTCAATATCAACCAGCCATAGCTCAGCAATTGGCATTTCCTCGTAGCTCTTCAGCAGTCCCTCGACTAATTCAGGCGTATAGGACGAACCTCCACCAATGACAGCCACCTTAATTCCATGTTGTGTCTTCATCACTGTATCTCTCCTTTCAAATCAGAAAAAGAAACCTGGCTTAAATGATGCTTTACCTGCGGGCTGATCTCTTGCCCATCCCGATCCATGGCACTAAGCACAGCGCCGGCGACCGGGTCCATCGTAATCCGCGTGATCGTCGCTCTCGGCGCGGTAAGGGTGATTCGCCGCTTGATCGCATCACGCATAATATCCGTGCGCACTTTAGAGAGGATGCTCCCTCCCAGCACAACATTAAATTCCTCTTGCTCCATTCCCAGTCTGACAATCAGAGCGGACGCTGCATTGCCGAGCTCTACACCCTGTTCAACAAGAATAGAAGTAGCTACTTCATCTCCCTGCTCCGCCGCTTCGAACATAAGCTTGGCAAGCTCTAATGGAGGGGTGTACTCTCCATCCAGAACCGCATCCAGCATTTGCGGCACAGTAGCAAACCCACTCGCCTGCAGAACCAGGTCCGTTAGCAGCGTTGATTTGCCGCGGCGATCCCAGGCACGGATGGCTGAACGAAACGCAAAATTGGCTAGATCCCGTCCAGAGCCTTGTCCGTCTCCGAACAGGAAGCCAAACCCACCGTATTGCAATTCTTCACCAGCGCGGTTTCTGGCCGCTGCATTAAAGCCTGTACCGCTAATAATAACCGCTCCGTAGGGATGCTCACTCCCCGCACGCATAGCAATCATCGTATCGCACGCGATAGAGTGATCGGGAAAATTCAATTCGGCGATCATTGGACGAAGAATGCGGTAATCCGCCTCCCGGTCCGCTCCCGCCAATCCAAAAAAAGCATGAGTAATGTCGTGAACAGATAGTCCTGCTTCACGCAGCGCCTGGTTGCATGCAGATGCGATGTTACGGCCCGCATTCCGGGGATCGGTCTGATGATTCCCATTCCCGCTTGCTCCTCTGCCAAGGGTCTCCCCCTTCGCATTGACGAGCAGGCAATGTGTCTTGCTGCCCCCGGCGTCAACGCCCAAGTAGTAGTTCATCTGGCATCTCTCCTTCTTCTTAAGCATACTAAAAAGGACTGTCGCATTTCTTCTGCAATAGTCCTCATTTTTGATACTATCTTACTAAAACATGAACTCACGCCATAAAAACTCATTCCACTTCCTCGCCATGCAGCCGTCTCTTCAGCACCGAAGGCGTCGTTCCAGTCTGTCCTAGGAAAAGGCGATTGAAGTTGGAGAGGTTACGGAACCCGCTAGCTTCAGCAATTTCGAGAATGCTAAGATCATCCTGCTCCAGCAGACCCACGGCGTGATCAATTCGCAGCTGGACCAGGTATTTCATCGGCGACGTACCCACGATTTGGCAAAACAGGGCACTGAACCGCGAAGGGCTTAAATGCGCCTCATCCGCCAATTCCTTCAAGGTCCATGGATAAGCCAGCTTCGCTTCCATCACCTGAACAACATGTCTGATCTGTTCCAGATGCTTCACGACGGCCCGGCTCTGTTCGCCTTGTCCGGTATGGATGGAACGATTCATTTCCGTCAGGAAGAGAAGCAGCCAGCCGCGGATCGCCGAGGCATAAGAGCGTCCCTTACCCTGGTACTCCTGATACATTCTCATCACATATTGTCCAAGCTGTTCGGCAGCCGGGTGTTCATGGGATATATGATTGGAGAGCGGATTGCCCATCTGGCGGAAAGGAAGGAGTATATCATGATCGTATTTGTACTCCGAACCAAGAAATACAGGCTCGAACATGATGATCACCATCTCCAGATCGGTCCCTTCATAAGCCCGGTGTAGATCATGAGAATCAATCAGGAATAGATCCCCCTCAACAAAAGGATAATCCTGCCCATTAATGACATAAGTGCCGCTGCCCTTTGTAATCCAGTTGATCTCTAGAGCCCGGTGCCAATGCAGCCGTTGAAATGATGGAGAAACGCCGAGCGAGGTCGAGACGGATAGCGGCAGACGCGTGGGCAGGACGATCTCATCCGGTTTAATAGAGAGCGAGGATGTCAGTTTCATCGAATATCCCTCCTTTTAATAGCTTTAATAGATTTCATATACACTCATCCGGTCAATAAGTACTCTTTACTTGATTGAATCATATCTATCTGCCAAGCACAATAATACCTGAGTAGAATCAGCAATTATTTATTTTTCATATACGCTTGTTCGAACTCTATCAAACTATGAACATATGATATTTTGTCTCCTGCTAAGGAGATATTTCTGGACAAGGGGGTGAATATACGATGGGGATTCTACGCTTATTGTTCAATTTACCTGACCGAAGACGCATTCAGATATTAGAAGCTTCTCTATCCCTTCTGAGCGTTAGAATCGATCACCTGGAGCAGGCCCTGGCTTTTGCAACATTCCCGAATCAGGACACAAGAAACCGATTGAATGATGTTATCGGGCAGTATATGACGATCCGTCTTCATAATGCCATTGTGCGCGGTACCTTGATTGCTGTCGCTGACGACTCACTAGAGATGGAAGATGATCAGCAGCAGCGCATCCTTGTTCCGACTGCCAAAATTATAAGTGTCTCGTACGAGAGCGGAGGTTAATGATTTGTCAGAGTAAAAAAACAGCAGGACAAGAGCGACATCTGCTCCTGTCCTGCTTCTTTATATCAATAGAATCGTTCTGATCCGTTTAATTCTTCAGACTTTGCAGCGGTGCCGGAATTTGACCTCCGCGCTTGATGAACTTGAATGGTGAGAAGGAATTCACCTTCATTACCGGACCGGTTCCGAACAGTCCGCCGAATTCCAGCTCTTCTCCCTCCTTCTTACCGATCGCAGGGATGACCCGCACTGCCGTCGTCTTCGAGTTGACCATGCCAATTGCCGCCTCGTCGGCTATCAGCGCAGCAATGACTTCACTTGGCGTATCGCCAGGGATTACGATCATATCCAATCCTACCGAACATACCGCAGTCATCGCCTCCAGCTTCTCTAGACCAAGCGCCCCTTCGCGCACCGCCGAGATCATCCCCGCATCCTCGGACACCGGGATAAATGCGCCCGACAAGCCGCCGACCCGTGAGGAAGCCATAACGCCGCCTTTCTTCACGGCATCGTTCAGCAGCGCCAACGCCGCAGTTGTTCCGTAAGCGCCGCAGGACTCCAGGCCGATCTCTTCGAGAATGTGGGCCACCGAATCGCCGATCGCCGGGGTCGGAGCCAAGGAGAGATCCACGATACCAAACGGAACGCCAAGCCGTTCACTTGCTACGGTACCTACAAGCTGTCCCATTCGCGTTATCTTGAACGCTGTCTTCTTAATAATTTCAGCGATTTGTGTCAAATCGAAATCATCGGGTGCACTAGCTACCGCAGCTCGTACAACACCCGGGCCGGATACGCCGACGTTAAGCACGACATCGCCCTCGCCTACGCCATGGAATGCACCCGCCATGAATGGATTATCATCAACTGCGTTGCAGAACACAACCAGCTTGGCGGCTCCGAAGCAGTCCTGATCTGCTGTTAGTTCCGCACACTGCCGAACAATATCGCCCATGAGAGCCACGGCATCCATATTAATCCCCGCTTTGGTCGAACCGACATTCACGGATGAGCATACATGCTCGGTCTCTTTCAAGGCCCGTGGGATAGATTCGATCAGAGCTCGGTCCCCCGCCGCAAAGCCCTTTTGCACCAAGGCCGAATATCCGCCGATGAAGTTGACGCCAACGGTCTTCGCCGCACGGTCAAGCGTCTTCGCGTACAACACCGGATCACCGCCGCTCGCAGCAACCAGAACGGAAATAGGCGTTACCGATATACGCTTATTAATAATCGGAATTCCGTATTCCTTCTCAATATCCTCGCCCGTCTTGACCAAATCGCGGGCCAGTCGTGTTATTTTTGCATACACTTTGTCACAGCTCTTCTCAATATCTGGGTCAGCGCAATCCAGCAAAGAAATTCCCATCGTAATCGTGCGGATATCCAGATGCTGATCCTGGATCATATGAATCGTCTCTAGTACTTCTTTCGAATTTATCATCAGGTACATTCCCTTCAGCCTTGATTAGAATAGTGCTAAGTTCCAAGTTCGATCGTGTTCAAAAAGTCCAGCGGAACTTTTTGAACTTCCTCTAAATGCGGTGCATGGAGTTGAATAGATCCTCATGCATCACCTGGATGACGAGACCGTGCTGCTCGCCTTCCGTGCGCATAATATCCACCAGCTCATGCAGTTCGCAAGTAATTTGATCAATATTCACCATCATAATCATAGCGAACATATCTTGAAGCACGGTCTGGCTTACTTCAATCACATTCGCATTGTATTTGGCGCACATCGTACTTACACGCGCTAGAATTCCTACCGTATCTTTTCCAGTAACCGTAATAACAGCTCTCATCGTCTTCTATCCTTTCGAGTATCAAATTATGTTCTATTGTATATATAATCTTTAATTTCTTACAACATAGGATTTTGCGATATTAAGTTTTTTACACTTGAACTCAAGATCACTTTTATCGCAAGAAAGAATCTTTATAAGTCTACCGCCATCACTGGCAGCGATGGGGCCAGGAGTTCGCCCGCGCGGACTTGGTCCATGCCGCCGTAGGCGTCGTGCAACAGCCCGTCTGCGGAGAGGATCTGTTCGATGATGAGATGTCCCATGAAGGTACCTTCTATGTTCGTGCTCACTGCCTATTGCTGCTGGTCGCGCAAGCGTGTCGTGTGTGCATTAAAGTATCGAACGCATTGGCCCAGCCATCGCATCAGCCCTGCTCGCTCCAATACCTTAAGGTGCTGGGAGATCGCGGGTGCGCTAATCTCGAAGTTTTAGGTATGATAGCTCCATTGTCCTAACCAGATATAGATGGCCATCAAACCAAATAACAATACACAGAAATTAATGACCACAAATAAGCAGCGCATTGTCATGGTACGGTGGAACTTGAAGAGGGTTTTGAACCCATCGTTACCGTTAATGATGAACAAGATCAGTATTGTATGTACGATGGTATGTCCAACGATCTCTGTAAATCCGAATACGGTTGTCGTAAGGATAAATATACCCGTAAGCAAGAACGCAGAGAATCGATTCAAAAGTCCAACTATGAATGCCCAAGCAAGTCCAAGCTCAATGAAGGCGCTGATCAAAACAAAATGTTCAACGGAAAAACCCAGAGTTGGAAGATGATATTCGTGCATGAGGGAGTAAGCGAGTTCGGGTAGCGTAAGCTTTTCCATGGCGATCCATGCCAGCGACAAGCCTGTAAAGAAATAGAGAACCATATTGACTGAGGGGGACCATCGTGTGTTAACGACGCATAAGTAATAGATGATTCCAACATAGAATACGTAGTCCAGCGCATGGAAAATTCCGTAGTTCACAATGGCGGTAATGTATAGCACAGTAATTGCCAGGCCACTACCGGGGAGCAGCTTGCGGTGCAATAGTCCCGCCATGGCTGCTATAAGCAAGAGGTATACCCATATGTCATTAGATACGAACGAAGGGGATATATAGGTTCCTGTACAGAGTTGAAGGAGGAAGCCGAGGCCAAGGCCTACACGTAAAATCGTCAATTGGAATCGCCTTAACTTATTAAGTAAGAAGTGAAATTGGCGAACAACACGGTATTTCTCCAGTTTCTCATTGCATATCGCTGCAATAAGCAATGCTGCTAGCGTGAATGCCAGCCAGAAGAGAAAAACGGGGGTGATAACCTTGGACATGGATTCGGGGTACCATAGATGTTGATTGGTAAACCATTTGACATGCAAGAATAAATTGCTCCATGGAGGGAGCCATTGTGCCATATGGTGGATCACTTCCTTTTATTAAAATTTCAAACAAAAATATAATAACATAAAATATACAATAAATAACACTAATTTCTAAAATTCTCATTTATGGATAAAATATCTTATGAAGAATGTTGTATTTTGCGCGATATGATCGAGATGACGTCTGAATGATTCTCTCATCACTTCATAGATTCTCTTGTGGTACTGTAATAGGTATCGCGCAAAAGCTTAGGCGCTGCCTATTATTTGGCAGCGCCTAACAACATCCCTTATTCCTCTTCCTGTTGTCCTATCATTCGCAGCAGCTGACCGTCGCTTCCACCCGCGTCGCCTTTTCATTCGGTTCGAAACGGTTCTGTCCGCGGCCATCCACAATGCCAAGCGCGTGAGTTGCTTCTATCGCCCCCTTCGCCCATTGTGGAATTACTTCGTCGTCGGCAAAGCCAGTCGAAGCTTGAACACTACTTTGCAGCTTGAGCGCCCTGGCGATCATGATTGCTTTATCTCAGAAATTATTGAATAAAAAAAACGCATCTTCTGCCGTTTGTATTAGATGTTGGTGGAGTCTAGGGTTCGAACCCCTGACCTCTTCGCTGCCAGTGGAGCGATGAGGTTTGTACGATAGAGATAATGAGGGAGGAGGCCTTGTGGTTCAATATAGTGAGTTTTATGATTCTACGTTCGAGCTAATCGAAGTATTCTGAATTAACGAAGTGTGACCAAGAATGTGACCAAATAACTTCATCCAAAGGTTCTCCTCATGAAGCATTACATCTTGCGATTCATCTGGAAATACGGATAATCAACTCCTTTTTTTATGCAACTCTTTTCTTCTAAAATAGCTCTCTCTTGATACTTACATTTCTATCTAAAAATAATCCATTTTTAATGATTCATCTGATCACCTAATAACTTTTTGATATTAATGGGTTACAGGGATTTCACATAGCGTTCCAGCAGTTACGACGCCTTCCTTTTAATGCCTTAGCGGAAAAGTGGCGCACGTCCTTGCTTCGCAAGGACTGTGTCATCGGAAGGAATGTAGGAAACTGTCATGTTATGTGATGTGATGTTCTAATTCGTTAGTATATACTTCTTACAACACTTCTTGTATTTTTTCCCGCTTCCACAAGGGCAAGGTGAATTAACCGTAACCTTCTTGTACAATTTCTTACCTTCTTCTGAATAATTAATGAAGAGTTCCATTTCACTAATTTTTCCTGATAAGTATTCAAAGCAATGTGCTACATTCATCATTTCTTTCGATATTTTCTTGAATTCTAGATCTAAGTTAATGCTGGGGTTAGAATTGTACTCTATAATTACATTTATTGCGACATTAATATTTTTGAAAATTTGACTTACATGACCAATTAATCTTGGCTCAATTGAATGCTTTAGGTATTCTTCTGCAATCATTTCAACATATTTTATTTGAGCATTTATCAAACCTAATACAAAAGTATGAACTTTTCCAGTTTGAATAATTCTTTTTTTCTCATTATCAATTTCTTTTAAAATAGGGAATATGAGCTGAAGAATACCTGATATAAATCTATCATCGTTTTTACTCTCTGCTTCATCAGACTCATATATACTTTCAATTTTGGTAGTGAGCATATACATTAAAACCCAACAATCTTTTTTGATCCCTTTTTCATTAATTGAGTTTATAATATAGTCTGTTCTGACCTTAATATGACCAAACTTTTCTCCAATATGATCACTCAATTCAAGTTTAACATCGGTTAAATGAGGTTTGGCCTGAACTAATGGTGCAAAAATCGCTCGAATCGATTCGAACGAGAACTTTTCAACTTCTCCAATGTACACACCAAATAACTCCATTGAGCTGTCATTCTCATTCACTTGATTTATAAAAATACCAAATAAACTCAATACAGCATATACTCCAATTAATTTGTTTGTTACTTCATCTTCTTCAAAATAAGATTCTACATTATTAATTTGATACTTATTGTTAATAAGAAATACCGTAAACGCTGCAATCGATGAATATACTGTCTCAGCTAGTAGATTCATTTGATCGAAGAAATCATCAAACCTATACTCTTTTGTGGAGATAGTTTTAGTTTTCTTATGTCTGTTCCTTAGTATTACTATTTGATTGTCAATATCTATATCATAATCTACATGCGCTTCGGAATGACGTATGATACTATCTACACCTTCAACAAAGTAATTAAGCTTGAACTTTGTTAGTGATGCAAACTGACCACAAATATCACCAAATCCGGTCCATTCAATTAATTCATTGATATCACAACTCATGTCTCTATCTATGTAACTTGCCAATAATAGGAAAACCATGGAATCACGATATATTCCCTCACATAAATCTTTATACCATTTCAGTCCGTTGGTCATAAGAACGTGATCAGAAGGATTATTACCAAAAACAAATCCAAATGCTATTGAAAGGTCACTTAACTTTTTGAACATATACTTGTATTTTTCAGTATATCGGCTAAGAAACTCACAAACTAAGCTATTATTCTTTTCGAAAGCTTTCTCATAAGTTTTGTATGCAATACTTACCTTTCTAAAGAAACTTTCATCATCAAACGCTATAGTACCAACATACTTGTAGATAGACAGTTTTAATAGATCATCATTTGAATAGTGTTTTTTATCTCTAGATAAAATTGATCGAAAATAGTAACTTGTTTGCTCGCACACATCACTAATTCTCTCTTCAATCGTTCCTTCATTTGATGTTTGCCATACCATTCCTAATATAGCTGAGTGGTTCAATTCACCATTCTGAAACAAATCAGTTAAATTTTCGATATTATGAGCACCAAATATACTTCCAAGTATTTTTACTTCTTGCGCTGAATTATCCAATTTTACTTGAGAAGTAGCTTTCAATTTCATTGCATCGTCGATGTTCATAGCAATAGTTGCCATTATTAGTTCAACAACAGATTCCTTGTAAGCAATAACCGTAAGTAGAAGCCTTTTGTGAATATTTCTAAATACTTTAGTAGGTTCAAATAAAGTAACTTCACATAATAGATCATATAATTTAATCATGAATGTGTTTATTTCATTAATAATTTCAACAGTTTCAACTAACTTAATCCCCTCTTGAGTCATATTTATTGAGTAGAAAATGTCAAAGCTTAATTCATTACTTAGTATACTAATATACTCCGAAACTTTTTCCATTTCATTCTCATAGCAATTCTTAGTTCTTATACCTTTTCTAATATCTTTTTTTACCTTTTTATATTCTGATTCGCTATTTTCAATGCTTGATAATACATTCTCCAATAACAATTTGCGAGATTGTACATACGGGTCAACAGATTGTCGTTGATCCTCAAGCGATATACCACATTCCTTGCATACATCATTTATACATTCATTTAGGTGCCCATTAGCACATTCTATAGCAAAATAGTCTAATTCTATATTTATCACAACTATCACCTCTTAACATTGGACTAGAATTCGAATTTCACACAACGTCCTCAGTATTCACGATTCCGAGAGGCTTAAAGAGCGCCTAGTGGGTCGAAGACTTAGCTCGTAGGATTGAATGCTGATCCACTTCTTCGAATCACCTCTTACAGACCAAAGACCGAAAGGTTCACAGTGTGAATGCCGTTGGTATATTAAGCTCATCCAGTTTATCGGGGATGAGCTTTTCTTCTATACTTAGAAGATCAGTGCTAGGTTAAAAACGAATGCGGTGTTGGGGTGAACTTCACCACTTAGCCTAGCAGGGTTGTCTGTTGGTTCCGCTTCCTCGAAAATCTTCATGCAGACCAAGGGGGCTCGACCCACACGCTCGGATATGGTGTTATCAGAAGTACTTGCCCTCTTTGAAGCCACCTGCAAAATCGGTTCCAATAATTCATTTAATATATCTTCAAGATCTTCACCTTCTTCATCGATTGTGGGATATTTTTACATTCTTTCCAAATCAGATTTAAGTTCTTTTATTATTGTGTTGGGTAACCTACTTATTAATCCATTTAGTAAAAAGTACTTCCATGTATATCAGTTGTTTGAAATACATTTTTTTATGTAAGGTATTAGATCATCTTGGCCATTTATGAGAGTGTATCAACCCTTGTGAAACAGTATATTTGCGACGTAAATTCCCCTTAGATAGCTCTTATCTTAGGGGAGTTGATGTATCTGCCCGAAACTTCTTCCTCGAAAATTCCTCGGGCAGATCAATGGTCTTATGGATCGCAGCGCAAATATTATGTTATACGAAAGGACTGTCCTACATTGAAATGTCTAGCTTATTATTGCATTGTAGATAATTACGCCTAAACTACTAATAAATGCTTCTTTTTTAAAGTCATCAGCTGTACTTATCCAAGTCAGTCCCTTCATACCAACAAACCCATATGATTTTAATCTTTCAATAGAACCCAATAGCATATATCTATCAAATGAATGAATGGCTATATTCTCAATTTCATCCGACTCTTTAGTAGATAAATATCCAAGGATATCTATATCAACGGGTTGCATTGAATCTAAACATTCCGAAAAGTAGCAAAACGTTTCCCAATCGTATTTTTCTTGTATATGGCCTAAAAACAGCTTGGCAAGCAAAACAGACCTTTGTTCAGTCCTTAATCTATCAATAATTAATATAATTTGTTCTGTGACCTTGTATTTGAACTTATGATCAGTAATAAGCTTTTGTTTAAATTCGGAAAAATTACTTGTCAAATTTCTTGAATGAAATTCTCTTAAAAAGCAAAGTACTTTCTTGGTAAAATGAAGTTGTTTTATAGAAATTCCTAACCTTCCCAAGGATACTATGCTCTTTACTATTGGTATTTCACTGGTAATATTATCACTTAGTACTGAATCTAGGGCTACTTCACTGTAATCAATAGTTAAGTCCAAGCTAGTATTTATCAATTCTTTAGAAAATGCTTCATTTATTGATTCACTTTGAAGTTCATTCTTAGTCATTTTGAATTCTCCTTTCACAGTCTTTCGTATAACGTTGGTGTGTTTACGACGTCCCACCAACTTAAAACTCACGAAGTGACCGGACGCGATGTGCTTAGTCGGTGTGGATGTGTCTGGCTGCTTCCGCTTCCCCGAAATCCCTCTGCCAGACCGAAGGGGGTCCCTGATGCGTGAACACGGTGTTATCTGAAGGAGTCCTTCCTGTGTTACTTTCTAAGGTTCTTCAATAAGTCCTCCTGTATAAGAATAATTAGTTCTTCAGAGTATCTTATCAATTCATTTGCCATATCCTGTATAATTAATATCTTAGGAATAATACTTTCCGAGTTAAACTCATCTTCGAAGAGTGCGCCCTTTGTTCCCCATAATAAACTATCTAATGATAGACTATTTGTTCTTATTTGCATCCATCTTAGAGTCATAATAGTTTCTTTCGTTTCAAATAATATGAGTCAATCTCATGAATAGATTTACCCCACTGCTCTGTTAGTCCCCATAAATAATCACTGAACTCTTTTGTTTTTTCAATATCTCTGCTTAATAAGACATCATTGTATCTAAATTGCAAAGAACGATATCGACCAATTGTTAAGAGAAATTGATATAATAGTTCGATAAACTCATCACTAGTTTTTAGCTTTAAATCTCTTAAGAATATTATTCATCATTTTTTTGACTTGCTCTCTGTTGTCTAGTCACATTCCAAAAGGACACCAACAGCCCTATAAATGATAAAACTATTGCAATTTCTGCAGTAGAAATATTGATTTTCATAACTTCCTTTTTATGAATTTCGACTCTTTCAGATAACGTTTCCGCGTTCACGACGCCCCACCACCTTAAGCGAACTTGGTGACCGGCGGCGATGCGGTTAGGTGGTGCGGGTGTGTCGCCTAGATCCTCTTCATTGATATTTCTCTGGCGACCGAGGGACGACGTAGTCGGACCGAAGCGTGAACACATTGTTAGAGGATGTTGGCTCTTCCTCGATTAGGTCTGGCAGAGGGGCTCGTCCCCCGATTATATGAAGGGGACTTGAATTACTAATATATGGTTTATTTTTTTATACTAATTTTTTTTCCTTTACTATTAATGAAGTAATACTTTCCATTGATATATTTATAACTCCTTGTAATTTCAAGAAATTTTGTTCTTTGTCCTGTTAAAACTGCACCTAAAAGTATAAAACAAAATAAATTAATTAAATCACCATAAGGAATTTGAATGATATTTACCTTCCCACTCAATACTAGAAAAATCCCAAACATAAAAATTAGTATAGTAAAAAAGAGAGTGCAGATTGAAAAAACAGAGGATGAGTCATTTTTTACATTTTTTAATCTTTCCATAAAAATTGAATGTTCAAGTAAAGCAAGATACCTACTCAAAGGCTTAAGTATAATAAAATAACTAAACCAAGCAATTACTAAAAACACTAATGATTTCTTTAAGTAAATGTCATCGTTTACTTGTAAGATGTTAAGTAGTTTGTTTTTTATAGTTGGATCTATTGTCCTTTCAATAAAAACTAAAAACAAAACGATAATTAAAATAAAATATGTATACCACGCTGGATGATTATATTTAATTCTTCCGTTTGGATTCTTATGTACTCGAGAGACATCAAACCCAAAAAACAAATACCCTGCTTGAAATAATATAAATAAGACTGGTGGGTAAATGTATATAGATATACTTGGCGTAGTGAAGAAAGGAAGATCAATTAGCTTATCAGAATACACTTGACTGGCTAAATATAAGACAACAAACCACACCAGAAGAGGAATTGTCCTAAGAATCCCAGAAAATACATTGTCACTAAATTGGTAAATATCCTTCTTTGCTTCTCTTAATAAATCATTTTTATTATCATGTTGCTCTAGAAATTCACTCGTAGCAATCTGTGACCATATTCCAAGTTTAAAAAAGGTTGATATTAGACCAAGAACAATTGTACTTGAAACTATCTTAACCAAACCTGTAGTTAGTATCATCGCTCGTAATTCTCTCCTATTTTTTTGTGGAATTTTATCGTTTTAAAAGATACATCAATATTATTTGTCTTAAATAAATTTATTCAAGTGATCTCATCCCTTTCATATAAACGTTCCTGTATTCACGACCTCAGCGTATGCTGAGGTGTCCGGCGAACGCCGGGCCAAGGACGAATGTCCGCAGCGTGAATATATTGTTATACGCTGTTACTGTCTTCATGAGATTCCATACTAAAATCACTTCAGAACTTCCTTCGAAATTCTACTAGCTTCCTGATCACATTGACTAATCATACTATTTAATATGCTGTCATTCTTTTTGTCTGCACTAGCATAAACAAGAGTAAAATTGTTAGGTAAATACAGATCAGTGTCTTCTATCATTGGAATTTCTCTGGAATTATAACGATCAATGTTTCCTAAATCATGGTCAGTGACTAGTAATATTTTTAGGCCGTTAGTTTCTAAATTCTTATCAATGATTATTTTCTTTATTAATTCTACAATTCCTAATTTCTCAGCAATAAATTTTTCTTTATGGTTAAATTGAATTGTAAATGAGTTTTGAAATTGAAGTTCTTGTTTGTTATTATTTTTGTATTCTAAAGCTACACCCACAGAAAAATACTCGCCATTGATTAGAGAATTATGAGTGTTGGTATCAACTGCATAGACAAAGTCATAGTCATTAATTAAAGCATTTATATTAGTCTGTAAATTTATTGGATTTTGATTGATTTTCAACGTTTGCTTGACTTTTTCATTTGGTCTATCAAGAGAAATATTTAGGTTAGCCATTTTGGAAGTTACCTCTCGCCCGCCTGTAAATAATTTCAAATCTCCATTAGAAGTCAGTTCATAGCTTGTTATAGCTATGGGATTTTTCATATCCATAGTCACAGATTGATTTCTTGGTTTTTTATCTTTACAACACTTCTTCCTCTTTTTCCCACTTCCACAATCGCACAATTGTTTTTTTTCATTTCCTTCACCCAAATTCCTCACTCCTTACTATGGATTCAATAACTCTATTACCAAAAACTCCTTTTGGATACATGTACTCGCTTCGGTCATCTAATAGCATTTGCCCAATGACTAGGTTATTATAACTATGTGAACACGGATATGATTTACACATATCATATATTTGTCTAGTAGTTCTTAATGGTTTTGAGTCTGATTCTCCAGTTTTATGCGGATTCGGAGATTTCTTTTTTAATACAGACTTGCTAGGTATTCGCATTGCTTCAAGAACATTCTCAAAATCAAAAGAATTTTTATCAAACTTATGCGAATTGAAATTATTTGAAGCTTCAAAATCACATCCCTTACGATGAGGATACGCTTTTCGCGTAGCACTAAAATAGGCAGAAGATACACCATCTACACCACATACATATGTGCGTCACAATTAGGATTAGGACAATAATAACGCTTGTTCTTATCCTCCTTTAAAGCATCATTAGCGTAGAGTTCTTTTGTTCTTCCTTTATCTTTGTAGACATACATTACCATATTACATTTCCCTAAAAATTGGGATTCCAATTGTATTCTATCGTTTCTTCACGTCTGCGTTTAAGATGAGAGTCTACGAACCCATTGCGAATTGGAAATTTCATATCAATGTCATATTGAATTTGAGCAACGAAATTATCGTTGTTTGGAAATAAGGCTCTGTCTTTTCCTCTACGAACTTCTTTTCTGTATAGAACCAAGTAAATTATATCTGCTTCCATTTTTCCATTTTTTACTTTTTGTGATGAAAATCCATGATTTTCTAAAGCCTTTATTCGGCTAATTATTTCCTCAACTGCTTCTCGTACATGACGGGGTCTTGTTGCTCTTTTAAGATATGCAACAGCTTTAAACCTTTTCTTATCTTCTAAACTAATATCTTCGATTTCTGTTAAACGATAGTCGTCGGTTTCTATATCTGGGTAATAACGAAAAGAATCCTCAAATTCATTTCTATCTTCGTCATTGATTGGAAACATCAATACATTTTTGCTGTCTACTACATGTTGCCATGCTTTTCCCATATCGATTATGCCATTTGTTAAGTCACTAACTGCAGAACAATCGATTGTGAAAAAAGAGTTCGCAACTTTAGAAGAATGAAAAGAAACCATTATAGTATCTTTTGTAGATAACTTTCTTAGATGAAATATCCTTTCCGCAGTACACAAACCAAGAAAAACTCTTGAATCAATATCTAAATCTATGCCTGTGAATTCAACATTTACATGTTCTCTTTTTTCTTCCTGATTGTTAACTTCTAGTTGAAATATTTTATCACAGGTCGTTAGCAACGTTGATATAGATAGCCTCTCAAAAAACAGTGAGGTATCTTCGTGGACAGAATCATTTCCATATACTTCATTATAAGAAATATCTTCTTCACATAAGTAGCTAAACCAAGCTAGTATAATAGCAGTTACTCCGTCGTATAGTTGCAACATCGAGTCTTTGAAGTCATATACCGTGGATTCTTGTTGTAAGTGCTGTGCTCCTTTTCTATAAGAAAACACCATCTTTGTACCACTTGCTTTTACACCACCGTGAGATATTGCATTACGGATATTTGAATCTGCTAAATTCGTAATTTTTTGGTATCCTCTTTTTGGACTGGCTAAACATTCAATTTGTGGAGTTAAATTTTTTTGAAATAGACTAATCCCCTCGGCTACACTTTGAAATTCAATAAATAGTTTTAAAGTGTTACTGAACGCTGTATTCAGTAGGTCATTATAGATATTAATGCTGAAAATTTTTGCTTTAAGTTCTTCATTACCTTTAAATCTATTCATCATCATAATTCTTTCTTCTAAATCTAATATGCTTTGATAAGCATAAATTAAGAGGTGGAAATTTAATAGAAGGGTCGAAGTCATGACTTCCTTTCCTACTTTATCCTCAATTTCTCGAATTTTATCCTTAGAAAAAGAAAATATCTCTTCGTCCCAATGTTTCATTTGGGGATTTTTAAGATACTTATATAAAATTGGGTGATAGATTGATGGTAAAAATTCCGCTTTAGAAAAGAGGGCTATAAAAGTTTTCTTTACATCTTCCAGTCCTGTTTCTTTATTCACTTCCCACCAATTAATATAATCACTCGTTTGCATTTATTCCACCTCCAGCCTTTTATTTAATTATACTTTCCACAAAGTATATATCACAAAGAAATCAGGACAAATTATTTCTTATCCTGTGCTTTTTCTACAGTGCTTTTGTTATTTCAAAGAAATGGCTGATTGGAGGAACCTGATAGCACACAATAGTTTGATTGATGAAACAGAAAGAAACGTGTTTAAGACCTACTATAATGTTATCTTAAAGCAGATCTCAAGCGTGTTTAATTAATTGCATAAAAAACGAAGATCTCAGGCAGCTTAGTCGCGTTTAAGATCTTCGTTATTAGGGCAGGTAAATGTGACTCGAATTGGCTATTTTCCTGTGAGCGTCACACAGCACTCCATATGTGTAGCTTTTATAAACAGTAGTAAATACAAAAAAAAACGGCATCTCTGCCGCTTGTGTTTATTGTTGGTGGAGCTAGGCGGAATCGAACCGCCGACTGATCGCTGCCAGCGACCTGTTTTCCCCCTAAACTATAGCCCCTTGTATGATTTTATGGTAGTGCGAATACTACATGGTGTGCTCCCAGCTGAGCTATGGCCCCATATCAATTATAAAAGACTATTATAGAATAACAAACAGGACTCTTTATGTCAATATTTTTTGCGATAAAAAATAGCTAGACAACTATCATTAAAATTAGAAGCCCACCTATTCAGTGGGCCGGATTGTTCTGAGAATTACGTTCGGGATCGCCAGTAGTAATAAAATAGAGACATATACGCCGATGGTGTAACTGGATGTATATTCGAAACCGAAGCCTTTTTGAAAAAGAAAGGTCGTGAGATGAATCAGCATGTTCGTGAAACAAAAGGCGTAGCTTCGAATCATCCAGTTCCGGTGGCGGGTAACTTGTTTCTTTTTAATTTGGATTAGCGCCATCATCGTTATAAACATCCAGATCATATTGATCGCATTGAACCCGATACTGCTAATTTTGCCCCCGGTAGCATAGGGCGCCATATATCCAGAAGTCAGCACTACAAGAAGGACAGAGAACAAATAAAGGTAGCCGTTTATACGGTGGAACTTGCGGCTTTTTTCAAAGATACGATTAGAAAAATTGAGCAGCCCCGCTGCCATGGCAATACAAGCAAATGCGACATGCACGCGCATAACGATTAACCATACGGGAAGCTTAAGCTCACGGGTCAGTCCTGCTTTATGGCTCAAAAACTCCTTAGCTCCAGGATCGGTAATATAGTTGCACACCATGGTATAGATGATAAATACTAGACAAATACAGGCCAAGATAGCATACAGCAAATTGTATTTCTTCATATGGTCCGGGGCCTTTCGTAACATCCTCTTCACCTTCTACTAATCTTGAATGGGAATCCTTATTCCTATTAATTTAGATGCCGGCAGTACTCCAGCTTTAGCGAATCCGGTCATTTGGTCTCCGTTGGCGGTAACTTCGAATCTTAGGTTAAGCCTCATTGGTTTCGTTATCCGCAATGACCAGGTAAGCATGTTATCCTGAAGCAAGGGATTCAAAAACTCGACTTTCTCATCTCCTTGGGTTGCTGTCCCCCGAATGATTCCATCCCGCGTTGATATCGAGAGCTTAACCTGCAGCTTCCCGACCGGCGTTGCGATTGTCGCGTCCCAATCGCCATCAAAAACAGAACTCTGTAAATTTTTATTTGACCCATTGTAATTTGTCTCCATGGCGATATTCGTAGTATTCCGATCCTCTCTATCTAATGCCTTTTGAGTACGAGGCGCAATTCCCTTTTCTCTCCACACCGTCCCCCTTCGTTCGAACTCGAATAACTGCTCTACAGCGTGCGCAATTTGCGGTCCAAGCTGACGTTCGAGCAAATAGAGGGCAATATCAAGCCCAGATGTAACTCCACCCGCAGTAACCAGGTTGCCATCGTCAACAACGCGGGCTGAGATAGGAACAGCGCCTGATGCTTCAAGCAAATCCATGCCCAACTGATTGGTTACAGCCGGTCTGCCTTCCAACAATCCTTCCATAGCCAGCAACAGGGAGCCTCCACATACTGTAGCGACCACAGTGTCTTGCTGCTCGAGAGCCTGCTTGATCAAACCGGTCAATGCTGTATTCTTGGCCCGAACCAGAATTGCCGGGATCGAATCGGCACCATCCCCCTCAATTTCACCGGACGCCCCAGGTACTAAAATAATATCTGCGCGTTCCGGATCAAGCCAGCCGCTGGCGTCGAGCATTATTCCGCAGAATCCAGCGGTCACAGTCCTTGGGCCTTCCGCAGTAACGAATTCCACGTTCAGCGCATCGTCTGCAAACAATTGAGCGGCACAAAAAACCTCGTAAGGTGCAATGGCATCTAAAAGATCAAAGCCATCAAAAAGCACAATTTGAACAGAAAGCATCAACAAATCCTCCTTTTTTCGTCCATCCAACCTGTCTTGTCCGTATCATTGCTTAGATCCTGGGCCTGCAAGTTGATATATTTGTGGTTCGCAACAGAATCATAACAATGAAATATCTCGAACGACGTTGTAAAAACATCACAAAATGATAAACATTCCATCACAGAGCAAAAGACTTTGTTTTTCTTATAGAAGCCAAATGATAAACTTGTAGCATAGTAAGCAACACATTAGGACAATAGTTAAAAATTAACACTTAAGCTTATAAAGGTGGCGTAATAGTGAATGAACTAAATACGATTTTGGTTGTGGACGATGATCAGAGTATCGTCGAACTGTTGAGGGATTTTTTGGAGAACGAAAACTTTAATGTACTAACCGCCTGTGATGCCACTCAAGCACTTGCTCTGTTCCGGCAGAGCATGATAGATTGCATGATTATAGATATCATGATGCCGGGACTAAACGGTTTTGATTTGTGTCGGCAAATTCGTGCGGAGAGCAACGTTCCTCTTCTATTCTTAAGTGCACGCAGTGATGATGTAGACAAAATAAGAGGACTGGCACTTGGCGGTGATGACTATATTGTCAAGACGGCTTCACCCGGAGAGATTGTAGCTAGAGTGAAAGCTGTATTACGGCGGTCCTGTTCCCAGCAGAAAATGGATAGAGCCATCTTGGACCATGGTCGCCTCAAAATAAATCTATCGACGCGCGAAGTATTTGTAGAAGGCCAAATCACCTCGCTAACTCCACGAGAATTTGAGTTATGCCGATTGTTTGCCGAGAATCCGAGACAGGTCTTTACCTATGAACAGCTGCTGGATAAATTTTGGGACGGCGTGGGCGATAAGCATACCGTAAGAGTACATCTAAGCCGACTTCGTGAAAAAATCGAGTCTGATCCGAACTCCCCGAAATACCTTATCAACATTTGGGGTGTAGGGTATCGATTCGAAGGAGAGTAAAATGAGAACACTTCGTATCCGCACATTTACATTGCTTAGCTTATTTCTGATTCTATCAATACCATGGTTATTCTTTGTTACAACCCATTTTATGGTAACCAAGTCTCTAAGCTTGGGAGAGCGTCAACCGCATGATCCATCGCTGCAAAAACATTTGACGGAGACAATTCAGCTAATTGAAATGGGCGCAGACAATTGGACGAATCCGGATTGGCAGAACAAACTGAATCTTCAATTACGGAAAGCGAAATTAGATGCGGCTATTTATAATGCTTCCGATCAGGAGATCTATCGGTCCAGCTCAGAGCGTAATAGGGCGTTGTCGAAGAAAGAACAGTTTTCAGTAATCGAAGACGGCCAATTACTGGGGAGGGCTGTCATTTACTTGCCCAATTTAAATGCAGTTCCAATGGTTGGGGCATTTGTGGGGCTTCTGCTATCCTTTTTTATTGTAGCCATGGGAATGCGAAGGTTTATCCTCATCCCCCTCTACAGAATGAATCTTGCGGCTCGGCGGATTGCTGATGGAGATCTCGAGGTTGAGTTGCCCTCCTCGAGAATTACAGAAATTGCCGGAGTACGTGACGGTTTCGATGTTATGGTGAGGGGACTTCAAAAATCACATCAGAAACAAGTGAAATTGGAAGAGGAACGCAGATTCGTCATTGCTGCCGTCGCACATGATTTAAGGACTCCATTATTCGCATTACGAGGATATTTAGACGGTATCGAGCAAGGCATAGCTCAGACTCCAGACAAATTGGCAAAGTATGTGACAGTTTGCAAGGAAAAATCGGCGCAATTGGACCGGCTGGTAGAAGACCTCTTTACTTTTACAAAGATGGAGTACTTGGAGGCGAAGCTTAATCTCAAACCGATCGACCTGAAACTCGTATTACAAAAGGCGATGGATAGCTTGAAGCCGCTAGTTGAACAAAAGCAGATTGTAACGAGTGTGCGCTATTCTGCAGACGATCTAACAGTCATCGGCGATTCGCACTTATTGGAGCGCGCCGTAAGCAATCTATTAGACAATGCCATTAGACATACGCCACTCCACGGAAAAATTGTGGTTCACTGCGATAAAGAGGACCATAAAATAGCTCTTACAATACTGGATTCCGGGCCTGGGTTTACTTCAGAGGAGCTTCAACATGTATTTGAACCGCTATATCGCGGTGAAGCTTCTAGAAATCGCTCAACAGGAGGAGCAGGATTGGGGCTAACCATTTCACAGCGAATTATCCGTCAGCACGGAGGGGAACTTACCGCTAGTAACCATCCGGATGGAGGAGCCCTTCTCGTAGGCTGGATACCTAATCGGTAATACAAATATTCATAATTGAGGTTAGCCTCCTGCAGATGAGATTATTTCCTACTCCCTGCTTCCGCAATGAACTCCTCTGTCGTTCTCAATTTGCCGATTCTCGGGAAAATATATTTACAGCTCGATTGCTGCTCTTCCGCGGAGGCAGCTGCCATCGCATCGGTAATGAAGATTTGGTTATACCCGTGCTGGAATGCTTCTCTTGCCGTTCCTTCAACACCGATGTTCGTCGATACCCCGCACAGAACAATCGTGTCGATGCCCCTGCGACGAAGCTGTAAATCGAGATCCGTACCAAAGAAAGCTCCCCATTGGCGTTTGGTGACAACATAGTCCTGCCCGCTCACACCCAATTCAGGGGCGAGCTCTGCCCAATCCGCCGGATATGACAGCGCTCGAGCTGGCTGGTCAGTCGCCGGTTTTAAGGCATCGTGGCCATCATGGAAATCAACCTTCACAAATGCGATGAAGCCGTCCTTCTCACGGAACACCTCGACCAGTTTCGCTGCCTGATCCACGACGTCCTGGTTACCATACATCTTCGTAATCCCTAATTGTAAATCGATCAGAACCAATGCAGTTTTGCTAAAATCAACGTTTAACGCGCTCATACAATCTCTCCTTGTTTAGTGGATTTTTTCTTCTTTTGAATACGGAACAATAGACGAACTAATGGCGGTATGGCAAACATAATAAAGAATGTTCTAAATAATTGATATCCGGCAACTATGGCCAAATCTGCACCAATCTCATGAGCAATAATCCCCATTTGATCCATTCCTCCCGGGGCAAGGCTCAAGAGAGCCGTAGCTCCTGAGACGGATTGAACATAGACAAGCAGCAAGCTGAGGCCCCAGGCTCCAACTACCAGCAGGAGCCCACAGCCAACAGCGATGGATATTGTTCTGAACTTATGCTCCATTTGGCCTGGCTTCAGCATCATGCCGACATTTACGCCAATCAACAGTTGCGCAGCGTTAATGATCCACCCAGGCAGAGCCATACCGGTTAAACCAAGCAACTGCAAGGTGGCTGTTGCAATAACGGGACCCAGCAATAGCGGAGTCGGCAGGTGAATCTTCTTCCCCAGGAATGCCCCCGCAATACAGACTATAGCGAACAGAAGCATAACAAGTGGATTACCGGCGCTATGGGCCGCTGTCGCTATCGTTGAAGGAATAGCAGCGGTCGTATCCGGATGTCCGTGATCGAAGAAAGGACTGAACACGAGCAGCGGAATAATGACGATAATCATAATGAGACGTATCACCTGCGTTATCATAACCGCAAGAAGATTAATTCCCTCTGTCTCCTCGGCGAGGGAGATCACTTGAGTGAGACCCCCGGGTATGCTTCCAAGCAGCGCAGAATTGTAGTCGATGCCTGATAATCTGGAATTTATGAAGGCAATACCTGCGCATAGCAGCAGCAATAGGACTGTCATGAGCAGCATATAGGGAAGCTGGCGGGACATCTGTCTTAGCGCTGTCATCGTCATAGACAGACCGATCGTGTAACCGACGATGACCATGCCTACACTTCTGAGCTGCTGTGGCCATTCATAGCTTTCCTTGATGAGATTAGACCCGGCTAGCACCGCCAGCATGGGACCCAGCAGCCAAGGAACAGGCAGATGCAGCAGCTTGAACAAAATACCTCCGATTAGCGCTGTGACCAGCGATACTATAATACGGGCATAGCGGCTCCGGAAGACAAGTTTCATCACACTCTCACCTCCATCTCAATTATTTAGTCTCTCTATATCAAAAGCATCCAGATTCCGGAAGAGAAGAAAAATCTATTATATGTGCTATTTCCAGCACAGTTTATCCCAAAAAAATTTAGTCTAAAAAATCTCCTACCGTATACGTTCCCAACACCTGGTTCACTTGTGTATTGATATCTGTCATAATTTTCGAGAACGATTCATGCATTTTCTGTCCAAACAGATGGTTCCCGGTCGTGTCCAGCATCCGGTCCCATTGCGGCTCCTTCTCATGGAGCGATTTGTAGACTTCAGCCAGCGTAATTTGTTCCGGACTACGTGTTAATTGATAGCCTCCAGAACGCCCCTGCCTAGCCTCTACAATACCGTGCTCAGCCAATTGAGCTAATATTTTACGTAGTACGGTTGGTTCGCATTGAATCTGTTCGGCAATCTCTGCGCTGGAGCATTGTTCCGAATTGTTTGCAGCGAGTACAATCAGTGCTTGCAATCCGAAGCCAAACCGTTTTAACTGTGCCATTGCTTCCTCCTGCCCTTGCATACATCTTAATGTGCATATTCTAGCACAATTTGAAGCATCGAAGCAATCCCGACTTTCTGACAGGTTATTCCCCAAATAGACCCGGATGACCCGGCGGGTACTACTGGAACCGTCCACAACCCCAGTAATGTCCGAGATAGATTACTCGCTTGCCCGGCGAAGCGCCCCGGGCCTGATATTAACCAGCAAGATACTGATGACAATCATGCCTAATCCCGTAACCAAGTTCCAAGTCACACTCTCTCCAAGGAAAATAACACTGCAAATAATAGCTATTACCGGAATCAGAAACGTAAATGCACCAACCTTCCCGGCTTCTCCAGAGCCGATCAGTTTAAAGTAAACAAGCCAGCCCAGGGCTATGACGAAGATAGAAATAAAGAACAAAGCGCTAATAAAAGGAACGTTCCAGGTAATATCGCCCCATCTCTCCAAATAACTGCCCGTTCCGAGCAGCAGCAGTCCTCCCAGTGTTAGTTGTGAGGCCACCATCCAGACCATATCCACCCGTTCTGTCGTCTTCTTCATATATACGGTGCCAAAAGCCCAGCTTAACGCACTGCCCAGAGCAAGCAGTACACCGGTTATCGACAGATGCCCGGCCAGTCCACCCGCACTAATCTCGAACACGCCGAGGAAACCAAGGAACAGACCCACCATTTTCATCCCATACATAGACTCTCCCAGCCAGAACCACGAGAAGATACCGAGGAGTACAGGCTGTAGAAATACGATGGCAGAGAACAATCCGGCCGGCAAATATTGCAGCCCGATCGTCTGCAATCCATAGTACAGTACGATATTCAGCAACGAGGAGATCAAATACAATGGCCAATTCCTGCGCAGGTTCAACTTCTTGTAGTTAGGAATCGCTACCAGTATAAGCAGAACGCCCCCGATTAATGTCCGCAGTCCGGCGAATAGCAACGGAGACGTATACTCAAGGGCAAATTTGGATAATGGCCAGTTGACCCCCCACATGATTACAAGAAAGATTAGATATAAAATCGTGCGTGATCGCGATAATGACGACATGATGATCACCCCTTGATGATAAAATAACTCTTCAGCGAACCGATCATTAATTCAACTTTTACATCATACAACGAATCATGAACAATTGAAATGTTCAAATTCGGATTATCTAAATTCTGTCAACCGTGAAAAAGAGCTGCCCTCCTTATGAGATCAACTCAAAGGAAAGCAGCTCCGGATCCAACCGTACTATATGAATTTATAAAATTACGCTTTCAACTGCCAGAGTGCAGGGACGTTGGTAGGCTCCCAACCTACCAATGAAGTATGCGGTTGGAGACATTCATAAACCGAACCGTTATAGCTTACCAGGTCGCCGCTCGCATAGGAGACACCCGCAGCCCAAGGCTGAGCAGCAGGCGCTGCAGCTGTCGTAGCCTGAACCGAATTGCTAGCGGCGGATACATTGCCTGCAGCATCCACGGCATATACCGTGAATGTATATGACGTACTAG
The DNA here is from genome assembly GCF_039521865.1 of Paenibacillus motobuensis. Classification (NCBI taxonomy): domain Bacteria; kingdom Bacillati; phylum Bacillota; class Bacilli; order Caryophanales; family Paenibacillaceae; genus Paenibacillus; species Paenibacillus motobuensis. The sequence goes on from NZ_BAAACX010000004.1 coordinate 360,742, forward strand.
CATTCAGACCTGTCACCTTATAATCGGTCGTCGAACCGGAGACTGTAGCAACCAGGTTCGCCCCTTGGTATACACGATAACCTGTGACGCCCACATTGTCCGTGGACGCGCTCCACATCAGATCTACGCTGGATGCAGTAGGCGTTCCCATTATGTGCAAATTCCCTGGAGCGGTAGGTGCCTCTTTATCGGCTGCAGCCTGTCCAGTCTTCACAGTAACGGAGCTGGCACTCGACTGATTGCCTGCGGCATCAACCGCCTTCACATTGAACGTATAGGACGTATCTGGGGTCAATCCTGTCACCGGATAGCTCAGCGTCGAACTAGGCACCGAGCCCACAAGTATGCTTCCGTTATATACATTATAGCCTGTTACACCAACATTATCGGAAGATGCTCCCCAGGAGAGCGTTACTGTGTTGGCTGTAATGTTACTAGCTGTGAGAGATACCGGAGCGGTAGGAGGCTGGTTGTCGCCAGGATTTGTACCGCTAAAATTAACATCGATCACGTTATAGAATGCATTAGGCGTATCGGCGATCTCCCAGACAGCGAGGATTACATGATATCCTGAACGTTGCGGAACATTACAAGTGTCGGAATAACTCTTCGGTGGCTGTGTGCCATCATAACTAACGGAGCAGAATGGAGTCAGATCGAATGAATCGCGTGTCAACGGAGCATTCGGATTCCAGTTCTCCTTTGTGATATAATACTTCCAACTGGTTGTAGCATGGTTTGCAGTCAGTGTCCAATGGAAAGTGTTCGTTCCGGCAGACATATTTACTTTCGTCCAACGTGTAGCTGATTGCTGGTCCAGTTCAGGGAAGGCGCCATTCGCACTGGCGATTTTCCCATCGGCTGGGCCGGCTGCCGGAAAGCCTTTTGGAGCTTCAAGACTTTGCGGTTCATACTGAATCGCTCCGCAATTTGTATTTTGTCCTGTCTTACATAGATATCCACGGCTCGCCGGACCATCAATATAACCATGTGCAGAAGCCTTGTCTGCAATCAGGAACACGATGATCAGAGTAAGCAGTATAACCCCAAATGTTGTAAGCGCCTTCATTGTCATAGAACGAGATAAACGAATTGAACTGATCATTCTAATACCTCCTTTTAAAATTGGATGAACCATGACTCGAACTGACTTACTACCTCGCCTGCTAAAAAAGAGCTCGATCCCTCCTTTTGCGCAATTTAATAAATGTCTGTACTCCTGATGTTCAACCTCAACCTCTTCTACAGACACAAAAATCTATATAAACCCCAAATACGGATTTATATACCATTCTACCAAAGCCATAAATAGAGAGATAATTGGAATAAAACAACGCGAAAAAACCGAAGAAAAGACAATTGATGAATAAAAAAGAGGAAATAAAGAAGACAGTAATGAATATAAGGTTATAATGTTTTTTATTTGATGACATGTTTATTATAGCCGATTTCAGGGAAAATGTGTTATTTTTTTGTAAAATAATATATTCGAACTATATTTCTCCATTCATTATACTTATCTAGCTCTGTCGCAATAGGTTGAAAGATGGGGATTTCACCCGGTCACCCTATTAAAAACCTCATACATATCTCCGCTCCATAAGCTATATAATCACTTAGGTTGGTTAGTTATACTAACGACACCAAAATCTATCTATTTAGGAGCCGGTAAGAGTGAAATATAAATTCCTTGAATTAGAAAATCCGAACCACTATGATCTGGAAGCCCTTGAGGTTGGCGTAACATCCAACTGCAATTTCAAGTGCAGCTACTGCTGTGCATATAGCCGGGATGACAATCAAAGCATTGGCGCCAAGGAGGTTATCTCTATTCTCCAGGATGTCCCTACGATTCGCAGAGTGCGACTATCCGGTGGCGAAGTAACTTTGAAATACCAGGATTGTCTGGACATTGTCAGATATTGCTCGGCACATGGCATCGAGACCCAACTCAACACCAATGCCAGCCTGCTTAATGCCACACGCGTGCAGCAATTAGAGGAGGCTGGAGTAACGACGATTCATATCTCCTTTAACTTCACAACCGCCGAAGAGTTCTCCCGATATTACAAGCTGCATCCAAGGGTATATACGAAAATAAGAGAAAATATCGCTCTCTGCGCGCAAGCTTCTTTCGATACTGTGCTGGAGACACTACTATTTGAAGAGACGACCCACCATCTGCCGGAGATTGCGGACCATGTATACGCACTTGGTGTGCGTACGCATGAGATCCAGAACAGTATTACCATGAACCATAGCGGGTGGTCAGCGATTGCCGCCCGTGAAGATTTGAAGAAGGCCGTTCAGGAGCTTATTGCCCATCGCAGAGAGGACAGCACCATTTATTTCACCTGTATGGACCGCTTCGCTCAGGAACTTGGCTTCGAGGAACAATCAGGAGTCTACTTCTCCAACTGTATTGAAGGGAAGAAGCAATTGCATTTGCACGGCAACGGCGATGTGCTGATCTCGGAGCTATGCTATCCAGTGATCATCGGCAATATTTATCAAGGTACTGTACTTAGAGATATATACAAGAACATGCCTGACAAACTTGCCGACTTCCTGGAAAGACAGCCTTGCCCGGCATTGGAAGCCATCTATCCTACACACAGCTAATCGTCTCTTCAATAGCCCATTTCCTAAAAAAGCAGGCCCTGTCATAACAGGACCTGCTTTACCAGTTTTCTAGGCTACTATTTAGAATATGAAAGTTCTAGTAATAATGACGAGCAGAATAAACAGAACCAGAATAGCACCTGTCGATCCCCACAGGCCTACGCCGCCGATGCCGCCGACCTCTCCACAACCTGACATATCTATACCTCCCTTTTCAAGTATAGAACATCTTATGAAATGACGAGCTTAAACGAACGGGCTACTTAAGTAATTATACATATTTTTGACTTTAGTCGTGCTTGCTTACTTGCCTATTCAAACCTTGCTTCTATTGCATACCATACAGTAAAACCATTTGAAACAGGTGATAGGCTTGCCAAGAAGGAGGCAGACACAACTTCTCAATCAGATTGGACTGCAGAATATAATGAACGAAGAAGAGATCTCGTCTAATGATTTGGAAATTATCGGGGCCGGATTTGAAACCTTGGCAAGTCTTTTCACGTTTCTGGCACTAGTGAAAGCCAAGGAAGAGGGAACAAATCCGCTTAAGGGAACAGAAAGCTCACGTAAAAAAGCGCCGGACAATGTCTGACGCTTTTCACTCTTTTCAGCTATGTGGACGTGTCACTGCATCGGTTTATTATCAGGTTTCTTCAGCCACCATTTGCGCCAGCGTACGATCAGGATCGTCAGCACTATAATGCCGAGTGCGGCGAAGAAGAAGCCCAGATACCGCTGTACCAGCATAAAAATCCGCTGCCACTGCTCGCCAAAGATGTTGCCAATGCCAATAAATGCAAGTACCCATATCGCCGCTCCAGGGTAAGCAAACAGGGCAAAGGTTCGAAAAGGAATGCGAATGATGCCTACAAAATAACCAAAAAATTGCCTGACTCCAGGGACAAAAAAGCTAATGAATAGCATTTTATTGCCGTATTTCTCGTAGATTCTTCGCGTCCTTTCCAAATGGGCAGGTTTGAGCAGAATCCATTTCCCGAATCGTTCTATGATCGGAGCCCCAATCTGGTATCCAAGCACATAGGTCACCGTAATTCCGATGACTGAACCGACATATGCCATGAATATGGCAGGTAGTAGGTCCAATACCCCTTTGTAGACCAGATATCCTGTATACGTCAACGTCGTCTGACCTGGCGGCAACGGTAAGGCAATGAAATCAATGGGTAATCCGAGCAATAACACAAAATATCCATATTGTTCAAACATTCGTTCTATCCAATCCAATACATTCATGTGAATCCAATCTCCTGCTCGTTCAATAGAGTTAGACCTTAGTATGAACTTAAATACAGCTATTCTAAACAGTCTCAGGTCGTAAATATATACTGGACCATAGTCTAAAAAATATAGGCACCTCCCCAGTCCTTCCCACATATGATGAGCCAGAAGGAAATACGACCAAGTGGAGGTTATTAGCTATGGCATTAGGGCAAAACCAAGTGATTTATGAGGCTCACCCCAATACTGTCAAATCCGTTAAAGATTTCAGAGACCAGATGCATCGCGTCGGCAAACAATATGTAGGTCGCAACGTCCGAGTGCAAACGATCGACGGTGTAACGTATGAAGGCCGACTAGTCCACCTTGATGGCGGATTATTGTTCCTCAGCCTTCCCGGTTCTCCAGGAGACGGACAATGGCATGGTCATGATCACTGGGATCAATGGCATGATCACGGCCATGATCATGGACATCATGGCGGGTATCATGACGGGGATCACGATGGTCACCCATGGAACTGGGATGGACACGGACAGTATGATGGGTATCCGCAACCGCGCGGGCTCTATGGGCCATCATTCAACGACGTTATTCTTCCATTAGTTTTATATGAATTGCTGGTAATAACTTTGCTGCTCTAGCATTTAGAACTAACCTCTATTTTACTCTAACCATCTAAAACAAAAAAGAGGCCACATAGCAAAAGGACCCTTATCCACGCCATTTTGCGGGAATGAGGGTCCTTATATTGTATATCGATTTAACCAAATCTACCAGATATATAATCATCAGTCCGCTGATCCGATGGGTTCGTAAAGATCATACTCGTCTCATCATACTCCACGAGCTCTCCCATTAAGAAGAATGCAGTCTTATCCGATACACGAGCGGCCTGCTGCATATTATGGGTAACGATGATAATGCAGTATTCCTCCTTCAGCTCAGCGATCAGTTCTTCAATCTTCGCCGAAGATACCGGGTCAAGTGCAGATGAAGGCTCATCCATCAAGATGATGCTTGGACTAACCGCAATCGATCTGGCAATGCATAGACGCTGCTGCTGGCCACCGGACAAGGATAATGCAGACTGATGCAGACGATCCTTGGTCTCCTCCCACAGTGCCGCCTTGACCAATGATTCCTCCACAATCTTATCCAGCTTCTTACGGTCGCGAATGCCATGATAGCGCGGACCAAAAGCAATATTCTCATAGATCGATTTATGGAACGGATTCGGGCGCTGCCAGACCATCCCGATCCTCTGCCGTAGAAGTACCACGTCAGTCTTCGGATCATTAATATTCTCATTGCCGATCCAAATCTCCCCAGTGATGCGCGATCCCTCGATCAGATCATTCATTCGGTTCAGACTGCGCAGGAAAGTCGATTTACCGCAGCCGGAAGGGCCGATCAAGGCCGTGACCTGCTTGGAGGCAAAGTCGAGCGAGATTTGCTTAACCGCATGTTTCTCACCATAGAATACATTCAAATCTTTTGTAGACAATTCTATATTTTGCATGGAAGCCCTCCTATTTCGCAGCCGTAAATTTCTTCAGCATGAGACGACCAACCCAGCGTGCCAGCAGGTTGAAGATAAGCACCGTCAAAATCAGCACAGCGGAAGCGCCAGCGGCAATCTGCGGAGCATCCGGGGCCAGCCCCTCAGAATTGATCTTCCAGATGTGTACAGCCAGCGTCTCAGCTGGACGGAAAGGATTCAGCGGCGAAGTAGGGCTGAGCGGATTCCAATTGGTGAAATCCAGCCTTGGACTACTCATTCCCGCCGTGAATAACAAAGCTGCGGCTTCACCGAATACCCGGCCAGCTGCAAGAATGGTTCCGGTCAGTATCACTGGCATCGAAATCGGCAGCATAATGGATTTGATCGTCTTCCATTTGGAAATACCGAGCGCAAGACTCGCTTCCTTCTGTGCAGCAGGAACACCGGACATGCCCTGTTCCGTAATCCGTACCATTAGCGGCAAATTGAAGACGGTTAAGGCAAGCGCGCCGGAGAACAGTGAGAAGCCAAGTCCAAAAGTATTTACAATGACGAGCAAACCGAACAAGCCAACTACGATCGATGGGAAAGAAGAGAGCACTTCGACAATCAGACGAATCGTATCTGTAATTTTCCCTGGCTTGGCATATTCACTCATATAGATGCCTGCGCCAAGCCCTAAAGGGACCGTAATGATCATAGTTAATACAAGCAGGAATAAAGAATTGAACAACTGCGGCCCGATACCCCCACCCTCCTTGATCGTCTGCGGTGCAGAGGTCAAGAAGTGGAAGCTGACATGTCCGAGTCCTCGGACCAGAATGAAGCCGAGCAAACCGGCCATGATAAGGACGATAATCCCAGCCAGAGTGACGATTACGGCGGTAGCTACTTTATCTTTTGTTTTTGCACTCATCGCTGTGCTCTCCTTTCAAGCCGGCGGACAATAAAGACGAAGACGAAGGTCATCAGCATCAGAATCAACGCCAACGTCCACAGTACATTATTTTGCATTGAGCCCATTACGGTATTACCCATGCTGAGTGTGATGACACTCGTTAATGTTGAAGTCGATTCAAATAGAGATTGAGGGATATGCGGTGCGTTACCGATAACCATCTGGACGGCCAAAGCTTCACCGAAAGCACGTGCCATTCCAAGCACGATCCCTGTCATAAGCGCAGGCATCGTCGTTGGAATGACCGTACGCGATAGCGTCTGCCACCTAGTCGCTCCAAGCGCATAAGAGCCCTCCTTCAGTCCGGCCGGAAGAGAAGCGAGCGCATCGGTCGCGATCGACGTAATGGTAGGCAGAATCATAATCGACAATACCGTCGCACCCGCAGCAATACCAAGTCCTTGACCCGGAAAAATAGTGCGGTAGAACGGTACGATAACACTAAGGCCGACGAAGCCGTATACTACCGAAGGAATTCCGGCTAACAGTTCGATCACCGGCTGCAAATATTTTCTACCGATATTAGGCATAATCTCGACCATAAATAATGCCGCGCTGACGCCAAGCGGAGCAGCGATGACAGCAGCTAGCAGGGAAGTACTGAATGAGCCTATGATAAACGGCAAAGCACCGAAAAGAGGTGGCTCTCCATCCGGTTTCCAGGTCTTTCCGAATATTTCACTGATTTTAAGTCCGTTTTGAAAAAATGCACTTAATCCTTTTGTCGCCACAAAGTATACCATGGAGAAAATAATTACAACGAGCAGGACGATACAAAAGGAGGTTAATATTTTTCCGGTCCATTCTTCGATAACATGCTGTTTGACTTTTTGTTTTCCACCGGACTGACTCATAGACCTCTCCCTTTACACAGCACTTAAAGAGGCAGGATATCCGCCTCCTTAAGTACTTTAATTATGTTGTCAATTATTACTTAGTGATGTTGCCATCGATATCGCGCTTTACTTGCATTTTGCTAGCCGGGATATATCCAAGCTCGACAACATCTTTATTTTGTACTTCATCAGAGGTCATGTAGTCCAGGAAAGCCTTCACGATTTCATTTGGCTCACCCTTCGTGTACATGTGCTCGTAAGCCCATACCGGATAAGTACCATTTGCCACGTTATCTTCCGTCGGATCTACGCCTTCGTACTTCACGGCTTTGATGGAGTCATCAAGATAAGAGAGTGCAAGGTAGCCGATAGCTCCTGGTGTTTCTTTAACCAGCTTCTTGACTGTACCTGAGGAATCCTCTTGAATCGCGCCTGCCAAGTCTTCAGTCTTCGTGCCTAATGCATATTTCTCGAATGTTGCACGTGTACCGGAGCTGGATGGACGGTTGATGATTTGGATTTTTTGATCTGCGCCGCCGAGATCCTTCCAGTTTGTAATTTCGCCTTTAAAGATTTTAACCAACTGATCTTTAGTCAGATTATCTACTGTAATTTCTGGGTTAACTACGGTTGCCATACCTACTACAGCAACTTGATGGTCAACCAACTCTGCTGCAGGACCTGCTTCCAACTTCTCAGCAGCAAATACGTCGGAGTTACCGATATCCGCTTGTCCTCCGGATACTTGCGTCAACCCTGTTCCACTACCTCCACCTTGCACTTGAATCGATACCTTCGGATTCAGATCCATGAAGCTTTGGCTAGCTTGTTCAACAAGCGGCTGCAATGCCGATGAACCTACTGCAAGGATAGAACCGGAGAGCTCGGTCTTGTTGCCACTGTTCGTGGAATTTCCTGCAGACGAGTTGTCCGAAGAATTCGCTGTCTTATTATTAGAACTGCTTTGACCACAAGCAGCCAGCGTTAAAGTTAAAATAATCGTTAAAACCAACAACATACTCTTTTTCATAATTCAGGTTTCCCCCTCATTTGTTTGTATACTCTGATTATAGAAGCCTATTATCAAAGCCATGTTTTCGTTTTGTAAACGGAGTGTAAAAATTATTGATCTTAAAAATGTCTATAAATAAAAAAAGCATGCTTTTGAGGCATGCTCTTCATTTCAATCTTAGTTTGAACATATATATATTTTTGATTCACCACGCGGATTCTATAAATCCAGCCGCCCCGTAACCTAATTGTCCCTTTGCGACTGATGTACTAATTAAAACTATCCTCTATGAGGTCTTCGATTTGTTATAGATATCAAACCCAACTGCGAATAATAACACAAGCCCTTTGATTCCCTGCTGCCAGTCGATACCTAGGCCAACCAAAGACATACCGTTGTTCATTACACCCATAACTAATCCACCAATAATTGCGCCGATGACTGTCCCGATACCTCCTGATGCAGAAGCACCACCGATGAAGCAGGCTGCGATCGCATCAAGCTCGAAGTTCAACCCCGCTTTTGGGGTAGCGGCATTCAGACGAGCTGCAAAAATAAGTCCCGAAAGTGCAGCCAATACGCCCATATTAACAAATACCCAGAATGTTACTTTTTTGGTTTTCACACCTGATAGACTCGCTGCCTTCTCATTACCTCCGATTGCATAAATATGCCGTCCTATCGTCAGATTGTTCATTACAAAAGAATAAATAGCAATCAAGACAATGAGAATGACCAGAATATTCGGAATCCCATTGTAGCTTGCAAGCACATATGAGAACAGATTTATAACCATTACTAAAGCTGTAGTCTTTGCAATAGAGACCCAAATAGGTGATTGCTCAAAACCATATTTATTCTGAACTTTACGTTCTCTGAACTCCTGATACACGACCACTACTGATAACACTATACCAACAACAATGGTTAATATATGGAGTGAACCTCCACCAACTAAATCGGGAATAAAACCTGCGCTAATCTTCTGAAATGTCTTCGGAAAAGGAGCAATAGATTGTCCTCCTAACACAACCATCGTCAAACCCCGGAATAATAGCATCCCTGCCAGCGTCACGATAAATGCTGGGATTTTAACATATGCAACCCAGAAGCCCTGCCATGCACCAATAAGTGCTCCCATGAGTAGTGACAAAATGACTGCAAGTACCGGATTCATCTCCATATTGACCATCATGATCGCTGACAATGCCCCGATAAAAGCGGCAACCGAACCAACAGAAAGATCAATATGTCCCGTAATAATAACAAGTGCCATCCCGATTGCTAACACCAAGATGTAGCTGTTCTGAAGAATTAGATTCGTAACGTTTAACGGTTTAAGCAAAGTTCCGTCTGTTAGAATTTGGAAAAGAACAGATATAAATACTAGAGCAATAATCATCCCATATTGACGAATATTCTTCTTAAAAAGATCCCCTAACGCTCCCATGTTGCCTACCCCCTGCTTCGTGTCATGTATTGCATCAATATCTCCTGCGTCGCATCCTGCTGTTCTACTTCTCCGGTAATACGACCTTCATTCATAATGTAGACTCGATCACACATACCAAGAATTTCTGGAAGTTCTGAAGAGATAAGCAGCACTCCCTTACCTTCCATAGCCAGTTGGTTGATGATAGAGTAAATTTCATATTTAGCACCTACGTCGATTCCACGAGTAGGCTCATCCAAGATAAGAACATCCGGCTGGGCATAAATCCATTTGCTGAGTACCACCTTTTGTTGATTACCACCGCTGAGATTAACTGTTTTCTGTAAAATACTCGGCGTCTTGATGTTCAATTTCCTGCGATACTCTTCTGCTATCAGCACTTCTTCATTTTTATTAATCACGCCAAACTTAGACAATTTCTTCAAATTACTCAAAGAGATATTTCGCTTAATATCATCAATCAGAATAAGTCCATAATGCTTGCGATCCTCTGTAACATATGCCAATCCACTCTCTATGGCCGTATTAATATCATTTAAATGAACTTCATTTCCATGCATGAACACCTGTCCACTAATTCGTTTGCCGTATGATTTCCCGAATATACTCATCGCAAGTTCTGTGCGACCCGCCCCCATCAAACCAGCGATTCCAACTACTTCACCACGTCTTATATTAATATTAATATCATGAAGTATTTTACGATCCTGTTGGGTCGGATGATATGCCTCCCAGTTCCGCACTTCGAAGATCGTCTCTCCTATTTGCGGAGTACGCTCAGGATAGCGATGGGTTAGATCCCGCCCAACCATGCCTTTAATAATGACATCTTCAGTTACTTGATCCTGTACCATATCCAGTGTTTGTATCGTCTGGCCGTCACGCAGTATAGTGATGGAATCTGCTATCTTCTTAATTTCATTCAATTTATGTGAAATGATAATCGAGGTGATACCTTGTCTCTTAAGCTCACAAATAAGCTCTAGTAGATTCTCACTATCATCCTCATTGAGCGCGGCGGTAGGTTCATCGAGAATTAGCAGCTTCACTTCCTTGGAGAGCGCCTTTGCGATCTCAACCAACTGTTGTTTACCAACACCTATTGTAGATACTATAGTATTCGGTGATTCTTTGAGACCGACAGTTTGCAGTAGTTTCTTGGTCTTGACCTTGGTTTCGTTCCAATTAATCACTCCATGCTTTACCTGCTCATTACCTAAGAAAATATTCTCTGCTATCGATAAATAGGGGCTTAGTGCTAACTCTTGATGAATGATAACTATCCCTTGTCTTCCACTGTCTTTGATATCTTTAAACTGACAAACCTGCCCTTTGAATAAAATATCTCCCTCATACGTTCCAAAAGGGTATACACCGCTAAGCACTTTCATCAGCGTAGATTTGCCAGCGCCGTTTTCCCCGCATAAAGCGTGAATCTCGCCTTCCTTAACCTTCAAATTAACGTTTTCGAGCGCCTTCACACCGGGAAACGTCTTGGTGATTCCCTTCATTTCCAAAATATAATCCGTCAAGTTTCTCACCCAGCTTTCGTTGTAACTGAAGTAACGGATACGGCAACAGCCTTTTCAGGCTGCCGCCGTATATGTTTTCCTATTTGTATAACTCATCTTTGGTGTAATAACCACTATTCACTAGAACTTCATCTATATTGGTAGCATCTACAGATACCGGTTCCAGCAAGTACGAAGGTACTATTTTTACACCATTGTCATAGGTTGTCGTATCATTAACTTCTGCTTCTGTTCCGCCCAGTACACTTTGCGTCATCTGTACAGCTTTCTTAGCCAGCTCCCGAGTATCCTTAAATACGGTTTGAGTCTGTTCACCGGCAATGATTGATTTGATCGAAGCTAATTCAGCATCTTGACCCGTTACAATAGGAAGTGTCTTGCCTCCGGACCCATAGCCTACCCCTTTAAGTGAGGATAGTACTCCAATACTGATACCGTCATATGGAGAGAGCACAGCATCCAGATTTTCTGTAGCGTAGTGCGCACTAAGCAAGTTATCCATACGGGCTTGAGCGGTCGCTCCATCCCAACGAAGTGTCGCTACTTGAGCCATAGTCGTCTGGCCGCTACGAACCACAAGCTTTCCGGAATCAATGTAAGGCTTCAGAATAGACATCGCTCCATCGAAGAAGAAGTAAGCGTTATTATCATCTGGAGAACCACCAAACAGCTCAATATTGAATGGTCCCTTTCCATCTTTGAGGCCTAATTTATTTTCAATATAAGTACCTTGTTGTACCCCTACTTTAAAATTATCGAAGGTTGCATAATAATCTACATATTCACTCTTTTTGATCAGGCGATCATAAGCGATAACTTTTATGTTTGCATCGTGCGCTTTTTGAAGTACATCAGTTAAGGCTTCTCCATCAATGGAAGCGATAACAATTGCATTTACACCTTTAGTAATCATGTTCTCAATTTGGGAAATTTGGTTCTCAACTACGTCCTCCGCGTACTGTAAATCTGTGCTATAGCCAAGCTTCTCCAACTCTTTCACCATGTTGCTTCCATCATTTACCCAGCGTTCCGAAGATTTCGTTGGCATTGCAATCCCAACTTTTCCTTTGTTTCCTCCGGAGCTGCTCTCTTTTGTTGCTCCATTTCCACAAGCAGATAAAACAAGAATGAATGCCATTGCCAACATGATCAATGAGTACCTTTTCATTTTTACACTACCCCCTGAAGTTCTATCGTTATAGTGGAGTTGTTCCCCTATTGACAAGTTGAGTATAGCAAGGAGATGTAGGTAGAGTATTTATAATAAAACTACTATTTTTATAAAAACCGAACTTTTGTTAGCGGTTTCACAATAAGGTTCAAAAAGTCAGACTTTCAGCACCGAGAAGGTTGGATGAAGCTAGGGACTGAGGAGCGGAGCGTACGTTTTGGGTACGTGAGCACCGGAAGGCCCGGCTGAATTCAAGATTCGATGTCGAATAAGCTTTCAGTGTTACTTCGTGATCAAAGGGGGACTTTTTGAACTTCCTCTTAAAAAAAGAAGATTCTTCTAGGAAGAAGAACCTTCGCTTGGTAAAACTCCTTTACGATATTGCAGTGGTGATACTCCAGTTGATTTTTTAAATGAGGTGCTAAAATAGTGCTGCGTTTCGTAGCCAGTCTGCTCTGCGATCTCACTAATACTCAAATCCGTAGAATTCAGTAATTGACAGGCCTTTCTGATCCGAATCTGCGCCAAATAAGCACCAAAAGAAGTTCCTAACTCCTGTTTGAATAACCTGCTGAGATAAACCGGTGATGCCTTTAAAATTCCAGCTGTCGACTCTAACGTTATCCCATATTCGCTGTAATGCTCCAGCATATATTGTTTAGCTCTCCGCACCAGCGGAGATAATGGCGGCTCTTGAGATAGCGTGACTCTACACCTACGATACGAAGAAGCTAGTTCAGAAATTTCCCCTTCAATATGCTCAATTCCTATTTCTACGGCGATCTTCAGGTAAGTACGAACCTCCTGCTCAATCCGAGTTAACCCGGCCTCCCCGGAACTCGTCCATAAAATAATGGCAATATGTCCGGAAGAATCACGAAATATTGCTTTGGGATATTCACTAAGCAATTCTATTGCGATATTCTCAATGGCAAATAAGTACAGCTGCCTTTCATTCTCCTTAATACCAGGATTTTGTACTTCCCATCTCCATTTTATAATCCCGAGCAGTTCAGGTCGTCTAATCGGTAATTGTAAAAAATGCAATTGTTCCTCTATCTCTCCCTGGCTTAGATTGCCCTCCAGCCACTCCTGGCAGAAACGCTCACGTAGCAGTGGAAAGTTCTTCACAATTTGCTTGGACGTCTGTTGCTGTTGCTGGTGCCTTTGCTGTTCTCTCTCCAGTTCATTCCGTAAACCTTGCATAACCTGAGTTAATTCTGTCGGATCGGCTGGCTTTAGAAGATAGTCATTAACCTGTAGTCTAATAGATTCCTGTGCATAGGCAAACTCATCATGTCCGGTAATCACTACGATTTTACAGCCAGGTAACTGCTCTCTAAGTTTCTTCATCAGATCTATTCCATGCATAATAGGCATATTCAGATCAACGAGAGCAATATCTATGGTATGATATAACGCATGCTCCAGTGCCTCCACACCATCCTCAGCCTCTGCGACCACCTCCATGCTTAAGTCCGCCCAGTCTACAGCTTCCCTGATACCTTCACGAATAATATCTTCATCATCTGCTATCATGACCTTCCAACGTTCCATAACTATAGCCCTCCTCAGATGTGAATACCAAAAACTTAATTTGTTACTGCCCGTGAACAATCGGATGCTTTACAATAACCGTGGTCCCTATTCCTATTTCACTATCGATGCTAAGACCATATTCTTCTCCATAAGTTAGGCGAATTCGCGCCTGAACGTTAAGAATTCCATACCCACTTCCTGTACTACCCGGCAACTGATTCACCGTCTCGATATATTCGCTTTCTCTACCAACGTTTTCAAGCTTCGTCTTCAGCATTAGCAGCAGATCAGATGGGATACCCACGCCGTCGTCCTGAACTTTCAAGATCAAATCTCCTTCTTGCTCAGTCACTTCAATTGAGATATGGCCTGGGCCACGCCGCTGCTTGATTCCATGGTAGATCGCATTTTCTACAATTGGTTGTAAGATCAGCTTAAGTACATGTAGTTCCTCTAACTTAGGATCAGCTGCAATATTATAGAAGAGCTTGCTGCTATACCGTACATGTTGAATTTTCAAATAACTGGTAATGTGCTCAAGTTCATCAGCCAAGGGAATAATATCATTGCCCTTGCTAAGGCCTAGCCGGAATAGGCGCGACATTGCTTTGACTACTTCAGCAATATCCTCTGCGCCCTTTCTACGAGCCATCCAATGAATTGTATCCAGCGTATTGTAGAGAAAATGCGGCTTAATGTGCGCCTGAAGACTTCGCAGCTCAGCCTCCCGCTTCTGTCGTTCCTGCAGTTCTGTCAGCGACAGCAGACGGTTGATCTGGACTAGCATCGTATTGAAGCTTCTCCCGAGCATCCCTATTTCATCAGAACGAGCCCCCCAATAGCGTATATTTAAATCTCCAGATTCAGCCTTGCTCATAAAGGACGCCAATTGTCCGATGGGACGGGAAATTGAATGAGCTAAATAAAAGGATGCAGTCATCCCTAACATACAGATTAGAAACACAAAGGTAACCAAATTAAATGTAATCTCTCGAACACCATAAGCAGATTCCTCCATCGGAAATATACCTACAGTAGTCCACCCCGTAAACGAAGAAGTTCTATAAATAAGCTGCAACTGACGTCCATCCACTTCATTAGAGGTAATTCCCGAGGTTTCAGTAAATAACTCTGTTGGAATATGGCTCATAATTGGATGTTCCGGAGTATAAATTAACTCGCCGCTGTCATCAACAACAGCCAGATAACCTGTTTTACCTAGAGTAACGTCTCTAGCCGTCTCTGCAATAGCCCGCAACTTCAAATCGATAAGAATAACCCCTTGTACAACCTGAGTTTCCGGATCAATAATCGCCCTAACCGCAGATATAACCTCACTCTCTTTATAATCCACATGTGACATGACAGCCCGTCCATAAGGATGACCAACAATTTTAAAAATCCCTTTATTATCAATGGCTTTTTTATACCACTCTTCACTTGTAATACTAGTACCAGGGCGAGTGTACATCTCATTGCTAATGTAGTCACCCTGTCCGTTAACGATCATAATTCCAGCAATCTCAGAACTTAGTGTAGTGAAACCTTGCAGAAACATACGTATACCATATTCGGTTGATTCACTATTATTTACTCCTTTACTTCCTTGTGCAACCGCCTTCATTTGTCCGCTAAAAAAAGATTGCACAGCCGGATCAAATGAAATCAAATACGTGATCTTCTGTAAATTCTCTACATCACTCTCAAAAGACGAATTGACCTTGCCAATCAGTTGCATAGTATTCTCATTGCTCTGATCCCCTACAATCCGATCAACAGTCCATCCGATCAATAAACCTAAACCGATAGAAGGCAAGATACTGATAAGCAAAAAGTGGATGATTAGCTTATACCTTATAGGCAAATTGTTTAATTTCAGCTTGTCCATCGATAGCCTGTTCGTACTTCTCATCGTTGTCCTCCTGCTGAACAGTATCTATTTTGCATAGTAATTATCAACATTATTTCGTGTTACTACATCAATACCAGTATCAACGACATCCGGAACAGGTACCAATTTACTGTTTGAATACGCTAGAGGATCGACAGCAAGGTCCCGATGAAGACGAAATAGTTGCATAAGTGACCAATAGCCCATATTCCATGTACCTTGCGCCATCGTCGCTGAAATAGTACCACTTTTTACAAGATCAAGCGTTCTTTTATCCGTGTCAAAGCTTATAATTTTGAGTGATACACCACTGTGGGCATCTACCGCTTCGGCTACCCCAATCCCACCGTTTGATTCTGTAGCAAATATGCCTTTTACCTCTGGATACGAGGATAAGATTTGTTCTGCAGCCTGTCTTGAAAAGACAAGGTCCCCTCGTCCATCTTCTACAGCGACTACCTTCATATAGGGAAACTCTTTTTGAATAGTGTCACAGAAACCATCCGTCCGCTCCTGATGATTATGCTGATCAGGCGTTGTAACAATCGCCACTTGGCCTGTTGCTCCAGTTAACTCCGCCATTTTACGTGCGGCTTCAACTCCGGCATTATAATTATCCGTTCCCAGATAAGAATAGGCTTTGCTATCAGGGGCCCCCGAATCAAACAACACAACAGGGATGCCACTTTCTACTGCCTTATTGATCGTTGCAGTTAACAGTTCGGAATTCACAGCAGAAATGGCAATGCCCGCTGGCTTTTTAGAGATGACTTGTTCCAAAACGGTCATTTGTTCACTCGCATTATGTTTAGTGGAGCCATGATATTCTACAGATACATTCAGTTCTTCTGCCCCATCTTCGAAACCCTTTAAAATACTTTTCCAATAATCGATGCCTGTCTGAAACGTGACCATAACGTATGTGTCCTCTAGATTTCCCCTAAGCCCTGTTTTCTCCCAAGGGTCTTTGGAATTGGTTTGTAACCTGTAATTAAGTACATACACAATAAAAAATCCGATAAGGACGACATAAACAAGCCACAGCTTCTTCATCGATGTAACCCCTTTCATAACTTGTGATGAAAAATATATGTTTTTAAGAATGAGATTAACCTTAGCTTAGCACATGTAATGATCGATGAGAATAATTAGCCTTGAGTATACAAAAAAAGAAGATACCCGTTAAAATCAAATCTGCAGGTATCTCCCATCAGAGTTTTACTACTGTGTTTTTATAAATCAGAAAATCTGTTAATCATTCATACTTCCTGTTCATTACTCATCACCTGCAGGCTTGGAGAGCAGGCTGTTCAACTCCTTCATGAACATGTTAATGTCCTTGAATTGACGGTATACCGAGGCGAAGCGGACATAAGCAACCTCATCAACCGGATACAGCTGTTCCATGACCAGTTCGCCGATTTCACGGCTTTCCACTTCTGCGTTCGCAGAGTGGCGCATCTGACGCTCTACCGCGGATACGATAGACTCTAATTGCTCTACAGATACCGGTCTTTTCTCACAAGCACGCATTAGTCCTCTAAGCAGCTTCTCACGATTGAATTCCTCGCGGCTGCCGTCTTTCTTAATGACGATGAGCGGCATTTCCTCCACCATCTCAAATGTAGTAAAACGTCGGCTGCATTTCTCACATTCACGACGGCGGCGGATCGATCGATTCTCGTTAGCCGGCCTCGAATCAAGCACCTTCGTTCCCATATAGTTACAATACGGACATCTCACGCAAAAATGTCTCCCTTCTGCTTCTGCTAACTGATATTCCTGAAAATAAGAATACCAATAAATAACTAAAAAAATCAGTAATGAAGTTTCAAATACCGGAGCATAATACTGTTACCAACCGCAAGGAGGTGAACAACAATGGCGCAAGGTTCTAATTCTAACAACCTGGTAGTAAAACAAGCTTCCGGTGCACTCGAGCAAATGAAATACGAAGTTGCTCAAGAGCTTGGCATTAATTTTCCACAAGATGGATACGCTGGTAACCTGACTTCTTACGAAAACGGTTCGATCGGTGGTTACATTACTAAACGCTTGGTAACAATCGCCGAACAACAATTGGCAGGCCAATTCAAATAAGTAAGCTCTCAGGAAAGCATTGAAAGGCTCTGTAGCCTTTTGGTGCTTTCCTTATCTATTGTAACCGAGGCTTTCCTTAAAAATCATCATATATCTCGGAATATTGTTTATAGTAATGAGTTACCCGAAGGACATAATTCCTTGTCTCCGGAAACGGTATGTCA
The DNA here is from genome assembly GCF_039521865.1 of Paenibacillus motobuensis. Classification (NCBI taxonomy): domain Bacteria; kingdom Bacillati; phylum Bacillota; class Bacilli; order Caryophanales; family Paenibacillaceae; genus Paenibacillus; species Paenibacillus motobuensis. Next base: position 378,766 of record NZ_BAAACX010000004.1, read on the forward strand.
TCGACAGTATTCAACTGACCGTCCCATCTCTTGCTCTTAATCCAGTTTTTCACATGAGTAGGGCCCGCATTGTAGGCCGCGATCACAGCAATTATATTTCCGTCGAATTGCTCTGACAAATAATTCAAGTACCAAGTTCCAATTCGGACATTTACATCAATCTCGTTCTTTACTTGATCAAGATGTACTTTATCATATTTAGCCTGATCAATAATCCATTCGGCCGTGCCTGGCATAATCTGCATGATGCCGAGCGCACCCTTCCTCGATTCGGCACCGACTTTATAGTTTGATTCTGCCTTAATAATCGCAGCCACGATCAACGGATCCAGACCATTCTCCTGTGCGTGCTGTTTAATTTCTTCTTTATAATAGATCGGATAGAACATGGACAACCATGCGGAATTAAAAAACAAAATGGCAACAAAACCAAGAAACAGCAAAAGCAGCACTCTCTTCTTCCGCAGCAGCCTCATACAGTAACCTTTTCCCGCCAGAATTTCTCGATTTGACGCCTCGTCTCATCCAATCCATAACGGTTGTCAATCAGAACATCGGCTTTACTCTTCTTCAATTCTATATCCATCTGTGCTGCCAGCCTTGAGCTTGCCTGTTCCATAGTAAGATTGTCACGTTCCATCAATCGTTCTAGCTGAACTTCCCTTGGAACATATACGACCATAATCTGTTCATAGAGCCCTTCCTGTCCCGATTCATATAGCAGAGGAATATCACAAACGACCAGACGATGAGGATTAGCCGCTTCCAGTGCTTTCATTCTCGCCGCCATCTCGCTGCGGATTGCCGGATGCGTCAATTCATTCAGCACTTTACGCTGCTCTGGATTCGAGAATACAACTGCCCCAAGCTGCTTGCGATTCAAAGTTCCGTCCGGATTCAGAATATCCTCTCCGAAATGCTCTGCAACTCTAGCCAGAACCGGATGCCCCGGCTCCATGATTTCTCTAGCGATGACATCGGCATCGATTAGCTCTGCTCCTAATGAGACAAGCATGCGAGAGACCGTGCTCTTTCCGGTTGCTATCCCACCGGTTAGTCCGATATTCATCCCCTCACCTCACCGTCGACTTTAGAATTCGAAGAAGCTGTGGAACGTTTAGATTTAGTCTTTTTAATGCTTGTCCGCTTCAAAGGCTGACACTTCGGGCAGTAATGCGTTCCGCGGCCTCCAACGACCGTCTTCTCGACAGGGTGACCACAGATTACGCATGACTCATCCTTCCGTCCATAGATGCGCAGTGATTGCTGGAACATTCCCATCTCTCCCTGTCCATTTACATAGGACTTAATGGAGGACCCGCCAGCTTCAACCGCTTCATTTAATGTTTCCAAGATCATAGTATGGAGCTTGCGAAGCAGATCATCACTTAGCTCGTAAGCGGGAGTCTCAGGGTGAATCCCGGCACGGAACAACGCCTCGTCTACATAAATATTGCCAAGCCCGACCACATATTCCTGATTCAAGAGCGCCACCTTAATTTTGGTCGACCGTTTAGCCATAACCTTGCGGAAAGCCTCATACGTAAACGATTCATCAAGCGGTTCAAGTCCCAGCTTAGACAAAGGTTTATGGTTGAACTCATCTCCGGCCGCGAATAAATGCATCGTCCCGAACTGACGTACATCCTTATATCTAAGCTCCGTTCCATCTGTAAAATGGAAGATAACATGCGTATGCTTCTCAACCGGATCACTGCTATGATACAGACCGTAACGTCCTTCCATTCTCAAATGAGAGACGAGAACAACACCATCCATAATAAAGCGCAAAAACTTCCCTCTGCGGCCCATCTCCAAAATACGATGCCCCGCAAGATCCATCTCAAACTGTCTGATATCATCGGGTTTTTGGATAATTCTTGGCAATGATACCGTAACCGACTGAATTGTCTTGCCTACAACAAGTTCCGACAATGTTCTTCTAACCGTCTCTACCTCTGGTAATTCCGGCATATTCTATTTCACCTCATCTATTTCAACAGGTTCCTTGTCATTTTGCTTCATACCAATTCACACCGCTGCTAACCTCAGCCTTAAGCGGTACGGACAATTCAAGCGCCCGTTCCATCGTCTCAGGGACAATCGTTGTCATTAGCTCCATCTCCTCAGGCGGAACCTCAAATACCAATTCATCGTGTACCTGAAGCAGCATGCGGCTCTTTAAGTTATGTTCCCGCAGCGCATCATCCATCAGGATCATAGCCAACTTAATAATATCCGCAGCTGTTCCCTGGATTGGCGTATTCATCGCTGTACGCTCCGCGAATGAACGCAGATTGAAGTTGGAAGCATTAATCTCCGGCAAATAACGTCGGCGCTCCAGCAATGTTTTTACATAGCCATTATGCTTCGCTTCCTTAACAATGTCATCCATATATGCCCGAACACCCTCGAAGGCGTCAAAATATTGATCGATAAACCTTGCCGCTTCCTTACGTGTTATATTCAAATTCTGGGATAGGCCATAATCGCTGATCCCATACACAATCCCGAAATTGACCGCTTTGGCTGAACGGCGCATATTCGCATCTACCTGATCGGCAGCGACCCCGAATACATCCATCGCAGTCTTTGTGTGGATGTCCATATCATGCAGGAAAGCCTCCTGTAAGCCCTTATCCCCTGAAATATGCGCAAGGACGCGCAGCTCGATCTGAGAATAGTCGGCAGATAACATGAACCAGCCTTCTTCCGAAGGAATAAATGCTTTACGAATCTTCCGTCCTTCCTCCAGACGAATCGGAATGTTCTGCAAATTCGGGAACTGACTGCTTAACCGACCAGTTGCAGCGATCGTCTGCCGGAAATAAGTATGCACCTTTCCCGTCTTCGGATGAATTTCCTTAAGCAATCCTTCGATATAAGTAGACTGCAGCTTGGCAAGCTGACGATATTCCAGGATATACTGCACGATATCATGATAAGGCGCTAGCTTCTCCAACACCTCAGCATCTGTAGAATACCCGGTCTTCGTCTTCTTGATCACTGGGAGCTGAAGCTTATCGAACAGAACCTCACCCAATTGCTTCGGCGAGTTCAAATTGAACTCCAATCCGGCTCTTTCATAGATCTTCGCAATAAGCGTGCTAATCTGCGCCTCGAACTCGGCCCCTAAGTCGATTAAGGTATCACGGTTCACGGCCACGCCCTGCTTCTCCATATCAGCCAAGATCCGCGATAGTGGCATCTCTAATTCATAGAACAAGCGATTCATTTCAACCTGTTCGAGTTCTTCCTTCTGCAGCGGCAAAATCTGCAATAGAGCTGCACTTTTACGCGCTAAATGCTGACTAAGGCGATCCTGGTCGGGAACCTTGAACTTGGCCCCTTTTCCATATACCTCTTCATCTGCTGCAACGGCACCAATACCATATTTTGCAGCCAGGCCGCTTACGGTCTGGTCATTATTTGTCGGATCCAGCAAATAGGCAGCAAGCTGAATATCATACTCGGCTCCACCGAAGGCAACTCCCTGCCAATGCAAGGTGAGATCTCCCCGATGCAGATCATATCCATGCTTCTTGATACTCTCATCGCCAAGCCATTTAATGACTGGCGACGCATACTCAGCCTGTAATATTTCCGGGCTCAGGTAGAAATGATGGTCCTCTGTTGACAGAATGACACCCATTAATACCGCTTGATGCGGATTCTCCCCATAGGACTCCACCATCATATTCTGCACCTGTGGCAACGCTTCAACAAGCTGCTGTATCGTCTCGGCATTGATGATCGTAACCTGTACCTCTTTCAGGCTCTGGCCTCCGTCTTCAGCCTCTTCGTCACTGCCGGGAGCGAAGGATAGGCGCTCAAGCAGCGATTTGAACTCCAGCTTGCGCAGCATTTGCGCCGCCGGCTCTTCCAATACTCCGCTGAAGGCCATGTCATCCCAGGAACGCTCGACAGGAACCTCGCGGAATATCGTTGCCAGCTGCTTGCTCATCCGAGCATCTTCCGCATGGCTCACCAGATTTTCCTTCATCTTACCCTTCAATTCATCCGTACGGGCCAAAACTTCCTCTACGGATCCGAACTGATGAAGCAGCTTCAGAGCGGTCTTCTCACCGATTCCCGGAACACCGGGGATGTTATCAGATGCGTCTCCCATGAGGCCTTTCAAATCAATAATCTGCTCCGGACGCAGACCATATCTCTCTTCTATCTCCTGAACACCGTATGGTTCAACCTCGGTGATTCCTTTACGAGTAAGCGCCACCTTCACCCGATCCGAGACAAGCTGTAGCATGTCCTTGTCACCGGTGACGACCAGCACATTGTGGCCGGCTTCTTCGGCTTGCTTACTCATCGTACCGATAATATCGTCGGCCTCATAGCCCGGCAGCTCAAACCAGGCAATCCCGAAGCTCTGGAGCAGTTCGCGCATAATTGGAAATTGCTCAGACAACTCTGGTGGAGTCTTCTCGCGGCCACCTTTATATTCCTGATAGCCCTCATGGCGGAATGTCTCCTTACCCGCATCAAAAGCTACCAGAATATGACTGGGCTGCTCCTCCTGGAGCAAACGCAACAGCATATTGGTGAAGCCATAAACCGCATTCGTATGCACACCACTGGAGCTGGTCAGAGGCGGCATCGCAAAGAAAGCACGATATATAATACTATTCCCATCAATAAGAATCAATTTTTCCATGTGACACCTCGTCCTTATAGTACGTGTTCATAAACAACCTCTTATAGATACTACTTCCTTATATTCTAACACATGGCATCCTTATAATAAAAAAGAAAGCGCCGGAGAATTATCCGGCACTTTTCGACAAAAATGGTATGCGATTAGTGGTTAAGGTCAGGACGATGCCCTGTCACTAAATATACAGCACTCTCCCCGATATTCGTAGCATGATCGGCAATCCGTTCTATATAACGGCCGACCAAGGTTAAGGACATGGCCTGATGCAGCGATTCAGGATGATCGATAATAATCTTATATAGATCGGTTATAGTCTGACTGTACAGATGATCGACTTCATCATCGTCCTTAGCCATTTTATAAGCCAGGTCCGTATTCTCGTCCAGATAGGATTGCAGCGACTCTTGAATCATTGCTACAACGAGCTCGGCAAGTTTTGGAATGTCCACAAGCGGCTTGATCAATGTCTGACCTTCAAGACGAAGTGTCACCTTGGCGATATCAATCGCTAGATCCCCCATCCGTTCCAAGTCACTGGAGATCCGGAAAGCAACTAAAATTCTACGCAAATCCTTAGCTACCGGCTGCTGTGTAACGATAAGACGCGAGCCGATCTCCATCACCTGCTCCTCCATCTGGTTCAGCTCACGGTCGCGATCTATGATGTCTTTGGCCCGCTTGGAATCCAGACTCTTCAAGGCAGCAACAGATTCAACCAGCGCATGCTCCACATGCTCCCCCATCTTCTGCAGCAATTCACGGAGCTCATTCAAATTCTGATCAAACTCTCGTCTTTGTATCATTCATAATCCTCCTTATGTCAACCGAAGCGGCCGGAAATGTAATCCTCAGTACGAGAATCCTGCGGCGTCGAGAACAATTTGCTCGTCTCATCAGCTTCAATAATCTCACCATTCAAGAAAAATACAGTTTTATCCGATACTCTGGCTGCTTGGTGCATATTGTGTGTGACCATCACTATCGTGTATTTATCTTTCAGCTGTTGAACCAGTTCCTCGATCTTGAGTGTAGAGATCGGGTCAAGTGCGGCAGTAGCTTCATCCATCAATAGAATATCAGGATGCACGGCAATCGCTCTGGCGATGCACAAGCGCTGCTGCTGTCCACCGGACAGGCTTAAGGCCGATTTCTTCAAGAAATCCTTAACCTCATCCCACAGAACGGATTGGCGCAGGCTCTGCTCCACAATTTCATCTAGCTCGGCCTTGTTCGTAATTCCGTGCAGACGCGGACCGTAGGCTACATTATCATAAATCGATTTAGGAAAAGGGTTCGGCTGCTGAAATACCATACCGACCTGTTTCCTGAGTGTCTCGACTTCCACGTCCTCACCGTAAATATCTTTGCCGCCGATACGTACGGTTCCTTCAACTCGGGTTCCGGGGATCATATCATTCATTCGGTTCAACGTCCGGAGCAGCGTGGACTTCCCGCAGCCCGACGGACCGATAAAGGCCGTAATTGCCTTCTCCGGAATATCGAGCGACATATTCTTGAGAGCCTGAAACTGATTATAAAATAAATTTAATTGTTCGATTTGTATAGCCGTTGCCGTCGATACTGCATTTGGTGCTGTTATCGTTGCCATCTCATCCACCTTCTTTAGTTAAACCTTCACATTGCCTTATTGTATCTCACTTATGTAAAAGAGAATGACCGGAAATGTAAACGCAATGTAAAAACTGCTTTGTAAGATTATAAATGAGTGTGATCAATATGAGTTCAAAAAATTCAGTTTTATACTTTGTGATCAAAAGTGGACTACATAAGAGAGGTCAGATTATGGAGCACATCCCCTGTAATCCTTGTCGCTTCAGTAGAGGAGTCTGACATCTCCCTGCCGCGGTCCTTGGCGATATCGGCTGAGTCCGCCAGATCACGGAAGGTCTCATCCGCTTTGCCTACACGCTCATTGCTTACGCTCATCTCATAAGAAGTTGATGATACAGCAGAAGCCGTCTGCTCGATCAAGGTATGGATAATATCCAAACCATGTCCGATATCCTCGGAGAATTGCTTGGTCGATTGGGCCAGCTGACGCATCTCATTAGCCACTACGGAGAAGCCTTGACCATATGCTCCTGCACGTGCAGATTCAATTGAAGCATTGATGGCAAGTATTTTACTGCGTTCCGACAGCTCCCGGATCGAGGCTGTAAAAGATGAGATTTCATCCGTCTGCTCAAGCAACTGGGTTACAAGACCTTGCTGCTGCTTCATCATCTCCAGCACATGAGAGAATGAAGTCTTAAGCTCCTCTAGCTCGGAACGGCCCGTCTTCGCCAGATAGCTCATCTTCTGCGACTCACTCAGACTTAACTGAGAGATCGATGATACTTGCTGGACCGAGCTGGCAATTTCCAGTACATGAGATTGGCTTTCCTGAATTACACGGCTGCGAAGCTGATCGGTCATGCGTTCCAATTCTCGTGAGATAAGCATCAGATCCTGGGTCGTCAAAACTCCAAACAATTTCCTCTGCTTCGTCACAATCAGACAATCATAGAATTCGGCATCATGGCGTTCCAAGGCAGCGTCCAGCAGCATACGTGCAGGAGTAGATCTCTCGCAAATGAGCGACTCCTTCTCCGCGAACATGACTGCAGGGCGATCGTAGAACAAATCTGCTGCAAACCGGCTAGCAAGATGCTTATAAAATTTATCGCGCATGATCAATCCAGTTGGTATGTTACTATCGTCACAAGAGACCACGCACGGAAGGGCAGGATTATTTTGAAATATATGCAGAACTTGCTGGCATGATGTACTATCGGATATAGCTGGAACATTTCTTGTGTACGAGGCGATTTCGATCTGACTTTTCTCAATCGTAGCTGCCTCTGGCTGGTCATTTTTCGTATCCTGCAATTCGTCATGCTTGCTCTCCTGTAATTGCGGTTCTATTACCAACGTATCGTATCCCATGCTCAACCACTCCTCAATGGTATGTATATACATGTTTTTTTACATTTTAATACTCTTTAGTTCGCAGAATGTTAGTGATTCTTAAGATCTATGTAAAATTACTCAAAAATAGGATTTAAGGCCCAAAAAAAAGAGGTGCCCCATGGAATGATTACCCATGCAGAGCACCCTTTTTCTTATTTACAACCAGCTTATATCCAACACCGCGAATCGAGTCGATATGCACCGATTCGGGATCAAGCTCCAGCTTCTTCCGCAGCGAGCTGACATGAACGTCCACCGTGCGCTGTCCGCCGATATAATCAAAGCCCCATACCGAGTTCATCAGGTCGTCCCGCGTAAGCACAACCCCTGGCTTACGAGCCAAGTATAGCAAAACCTCAAATTCCTTCGGCCTTAGCGTAATCGCTTCGCCATTCAATACGACTTCGTATTTGTCCGGGAAGATCGCCAGCGGTCCGAGCGATATCTTTGCTTCGTCCTGCTCCTGCTGAGGTTCCCTCTCCTCTATTCCCGTCGACCTTCTCAGCACCGCCGCAACCCTGGCAAGCAGTTCAGCCACACCGAACGGCTTTGTAATATAATCATCGGCCCCAGACTTCAAGCCTTGTACTACCTCTTCCTCCGCATTCTTCGCGGTCAGGATAATAATCGGTGTCTTCACACCCATCTGCCGCAGCTTGGCCAGTACCTCAAATCCGTTCATCCCCGGCAGCATCAGATCAAGCAGAATCAGATCAAATTCTCCTTGTGCCGCAATATCAAAGCCAAGTTGTCCATTTTCCGCAACCGTAACCTGATAACCCTCATTGGTCAGATTGTAGGAAAGAAGCCTTGATAACGTCGGTTCATCTTCAATTACTAGCAGTCGTTGAGTCATATTAACCCCCATATTTCAAGAATGCCTGTTACTGTCGATTCGTAAAATGACTATACAACTTAACATATCCATACCGGACGGATATAGCCAGGAGAAGGGGCTCCATACTTGGACCCATTCCTCCTGACAAGCCCAGCATAGCACCACAATGTTAACGCAGTGTAAAATAATGATAAAAATTAACGACATACCAGATTTATGCTAAATTTTGTGTAATCGGTAGTTCGACGATAAAGGTTGTTCCCTCGCCGACCCGGCTCTCCACCATAATCGTCCCGTGATGAAGATCGACCAGATGCTTGACGATCGATAAACCGAGTCCTGTACCGCCTGAGCTGCGCGATCTCGCCTTATCAACGCGATAGAAGCGCTCGAAGATACGTGGCAGATCCTTCTTTGGAATCCCGATCCCCGTATCACTCACAGATATCCTTACCCGCTCATCCTCATGATCATCATCTGAGTTGACGATTTCGGCTTCAACCTTAACCCTGCCACCTTCCAGTGTGTAGCTGATCGCATTCGATAACAGATTCATAAATATTTGCCTGAGCCGATCCTCATCCCCTTCAAGGAACAGATGCTCCGGAACATTATTGTTCATAATAATCGACTTGCGAGAAGCTGTCGGAAGCAACACTTCGTATATGCGGTTGATCAATTCCTTCAGCTGAATCGGTGAATATTCAAGCGGAATCAGCTTGGACTCAATCTTCGACAGATCCAGAATATCGCCGATCAGCCGATTCAGCCGATCTCCTTCATCATAAATAATCTGCAGGAAGGATCGTTCTGTCTCCTTATCCTCCACACCACCGCTAAGCAGTGTCTCTGCGAAGCCCTTCACCGCGGCGATGGGTGTCTTCAATTCATGTGAGACGTTCGCGACAAATTGACTTCGCATCGTCTCCAGGCGGCGGATCTCCGTAACATCCTGCAGCAGGAAGAGCATCCCCCGGTATTTGCCATCATCCTCGAACATCGGCACCCGCTCGAACTGCAGCGTGCGCTGTTCGGGATCATATACGTTTCGTTCTTCCTTGAGGTACTCCTTCGTGTCCATGCCCTCAGCCATAAACTGCTGAAAGTCATGATTCCGCTTCAGCTCCAAATACGATTTGCCGATGAATTTTTCCTGATTCACATGAAGAAAATGCTCCGCTTCCCGGTTCATAAGAGCGACACGTCCATCCGCTTCGACCATTAGAATACCGCCAACCATATTCGTGAGAACGCTCTGCAACAAATCCTCGTTATAACGGATCACTTTCATCTGCTCTTGCAGACTGCCAGCCATTCGATTGATAGCCAGCCCCAGCTGTCCGATCTCATCACGCCGCGATAATAGCACCCTCGCATCATAATCGAGCCGTGAGATCCGGTTCGCCACCACAGTAATATGCTCCAGTGGCTTCGTTAATCCTTTTGATATCCGGTAGCTGACTAGAGTTGCAGCTAAGAATAACAACAGCAGACCGCCCACCATCATGAGCCAGCCTTTATTCAGATCCCTCTCAACCATTCTGAGGCTCATCGACAGGCGAATATAGCCATCGTAGCTTCCGTCCTCAGAAGTAACATGCTTGGCAACATAGAGCATATTCTCACCGATCGATTCACTGAAGCGGATCGAACTGCCAATATTCCCCTTGGCTGCCGAGATGATTTCTTTACGCTGCAAATGATTGTCCATCTTGGAGGGGGACATTTCTGAATCTCCAATAACTGTCCCATCCAGAGCGATAAAGGTTACCCTGGAATCAATCAGATTCTCGAGCTTCCTCGATTGCTCCGAGTAATATTCCTCCACCCTATTCGAGTCAACAGGTTTGAATTGGAACGTACTCTGAAGCAGATCAATTTCCCGGGACATATTCTCTTCTAACGCCCGGATATGTGAATCTCTAAATAGCTGGGCCATCGTCAATCCTGCCGCCAGCATCGAAATGCCGATCAGGCCCATTAATATGATGGTTAATCGTGTTCGAAAAGTCTTCATCTATTTAAATACCACTTCTTTAAAAGAAGCCAGCTTCTCCTTCGACGCTTGTTCTACGCCTGCATGCAGGCTGTCACCATGCGAGTCCATCGTCACGATCGCAGCAAATCCTTCGACTTCCAAATGCCACATCGCTTCCGGAACGCCAAATTCAAGGAAGTCAACACCGTTCACCTGCTTGAAGCATTCTGCATAATATTGCGCCGCTCCACCGATCGCATTCAAATATACGCCTCCATGCTCCTTCAGTGCTGCGAGCGTCCTTGGCCCCATTCCGCCTTTGCCGATCACCGCACGAATACCAAACTTTTTGATAATCTCTGCTTGGTAAGGCTCCTCCCGGATACTCGTCGTCGGTCCAGCCGCCTTCACATGCCAGCCTTCTTCATCCTTAAGCATTACCGGTCCACAGTGGTATATAACCGCTCCGTTAAGGTCCACCGGTGCATCATGATCAAGCAGATATTTATGCAGAGCATCCCGACCGGTATGCATCTCGCCTTGGATAATAACGACATCACCGACGCGCAGGCTACGGATTTGTTCTTCGGTGATCGGAGTCTGCAGCACGATCTCACGAGACTGGGACGCTGCAGTCTGTTCAGAAGTGTGGTCAGCTACTTGAGGGACGGCCTGTTGTGTAGACTGATCCTCATTACCCCGTTCATAGATCCATTTATCGATTCCACCTGTAGCTGGATCGATCTCTACGCCTTGACGACGGAAAGCCCAACAGTTGTACGCTACCGAGACGAAGAAGCTCGCCGGCAAGCGGTTCGCCGCGCCGATCTTGCAGCCTAATAACGTAACCTCGCCGCCAAAGCCCATTGTCCCGATCCCAAGCTCATTCGCTTTATCCAGAATATAATCCTCCAACCGTTGTAGATCGGAGTTCGGGTTCACATCTTCTACAGTACGGAACAATTGCTGTTTGGCCAGTTCATAGCCCGTCGTTCTGTCACCACCGATGCCAACTCCAATAAATCCGGCACTACATCCTTGTCCTTGTGCCTGATATACGGCATGCAGAATGCATTTACGGATACCGTCCAGGTCTCGGCCAGCACGTCCAAGTCCTTCAAGCTCTGTCGGCAGAGAATATTGAATGTTCTTATTCTCACAACCACCGCCTTTGAGGATCAGACGCATATCTATATAATCATTCTCCCACTGTTCAAAATGAACCACCGGCGTGCCCGGACCCAGATTATCACCGCTATTCTCCCCTGTCAGCGAATTAACAGAATTCGGGCGCAGCTTACCCTCCTTAGTCGCTCTTTGCAGCGCAGCATGGATGGCTCTCTTAATCTCAAGCTGATTAACGCCTATCGGTGTATGAATAATAAAGGTAGGCATCCCTGTATCCTGACAGATCGGAGACACTTGTTCTTCGGCCATAGTTATGTTCTTCGAGATCGTTGACAGAGCCAGCCCAGCCCGTGTCGCTTGATTCTCCCGCGCTTTTCCCCGATTAATCGCCCGCCGTACATCGCCTGGTAAATTCGTCGAAGTTTCAACAATCAATTCATAAATACTCTCTTGAATTTGTTGCATAGACCACGCTCTCCTCTCGATTGTCCAAAATGACACAAAAGCATTACAATCATTGCATGCTGCCGATAGCTTTATCCTCTTCAATAGTTTTATAATAACATAGTACAATGTTTCAGGTTACAAAATTATACAGACTTTCCCCTAAAAAAAGAGAGGTTTATCACTGATGAATTATCATTTTTCCGCTTATATGTATCGTCTGCGCTCGATCAAGCGGTGGAGTCTGATGCGGAGCACCACTGAAGAAAATGTAGCTGAGCATTCATTCCATGTCGCGCTGCTCACGCATCTGTTATGCGAAATCGGCAATAAGCTGTTCCAACGTCAGCTGAATGCGGAACGCGCTGCGACGCTGGCATTGTTCCATGATGCCACAGAGGTATTCACCGGCGATATTCCAACCCCAGTAAAGCATCATAATCCGAAGCTGCTCGGCAGCTTCCGCGAGATGGAGAGCATTGCCGGTGAGCGCTTGCTATCTATGGTTCCGCCGGAGCTTCGTTCCAGCTATCAGGTCATGCTGTTCCCTAACGGAGCAGATACGAACCCTTCGGATGCTGAGTTGTTCAAATATGTCAAAGCGGCCGACAGCCTCGATGCATATTTGAAATGCACCTGGGAGCTTACCTGCGGCAATCGGGAGTTCGCCGTCGCGAAGGAACAGCTCCATGACAAGCTGGATAAGCTGAACCTGCCGGAAATCGGCTACTTCCTGGAGCATTTTGCCCCTGGATTCGAGATGACGCTTGATGAGCTGTCCGAGTAACCGGAATGTTAATTAGCATCAAATAGCGATACCCAGTTTCGTTAGAATATGTTCTAAGCAATATTAAGCCCTCCTGATCAAGCTTCTTCAGAAGAAGCATAATCAGGAGGGCTTTTGAATTCCTAGAGCTTGCTCTGCTTCACACTCTGTTAGCCGTTAACGATCTCCCCGCCGTTAATATGGAGTACTTGCCCGCTCATGTAGGAGGAATCGTCGCAAGCTAGATAGACATACGCCGGGGCGAGTTCCTCCGGCTGGCCAGGTCGCTGCATCGGAGTGTCCCCGCCGAACTTGGATACTTGCTGCTCATCGAAGGTCGAGGGGATCAGCGGCGTCCAGATCGGGCCCGGGGCCACTGCATTGACACGAACCCCCGTCTTGCCCACGATGTTCATCGACAGGGCACGAGTAAAGCTGACAATCGCCCCCTTCGATGCCGAATAGTCAATTAACGTTGGGTTGCCCCTGTAGGCGGTTATAGAAGCAGTGTTAATAATCGCACTGCCCTTCTTCATATGCGGTAACGCCGCCTGAGTCAGATAGAACATGCCAAATACATTCGTGCGGAATGTCTTCTCAAGCTGCTCGGAGGTAATGGCGGCAATATCCTGCTGTGGGTGCTGCTCGCCAGCATTATTTACGAGAATGTCCAGGCCTCCCAGTTGGTCTACGGTTTGCTGCACAGCCTGCTTCGCAAAAGTCTCATTCCCGATATCCCCTGGGATCAGCAGACATTTTCTGCCTTCCTGCTCAACCTCTCGCTTCGTCTTCGCGGCATCCTCATGCTCACTTAAATAGACAACGGCGATATCTGCTCCTTCTTTGGCATAAGCAACGGCAACCGCCCTCCCTATGCCGCTGTCAGCGCCGGTGATTAGAGCTATTTTATTCATCAGCTTACCGGCCGCTTTGTAGGGTCCCTCATAGTCCGGCAGGGGATTCATCTTATGCTCCAACCCAGGCTGTTGATTCTGATGCTGTGGCGGCATCGTCGGTTTACTCTGTCCACTACTAGCCATATCGATATGTCGCTTCCTTCCTGTTCAGTTATTGTCCATCTATATTAAGATGGGCCTGGGGAAGCAGGTTATGCGGTCCTGCACATGACAAAATCAAAAAACTCCCGATCACCATCCGATAGATGAAGACCAGGAGTTCTAAACTTAACTTAGTATGATATAGAAGTTTAAATGATAGAGCTGAATACCATGAAGAAGCTGATCAGGAGTACAAGCAGCGCTACGACATAGCTCAACGTAGCTAGCTTGCTGCTCTCAGCGGAAATGCTGCGATTCGCCCGGATCCCTTCAATCGCCAGACGCAGCGGTTTACCCATAATACCGCCTACAGCGCCGATGCCAAGGAACAAGATGACAATAATGATCATCCAAGGTACGGAATATTCTCCCTTACTGATCATATACCCGCCACTCAATAATTGAATGACAAGGCCAATTTGTGCGAAGGTGTTCAGCGATTTCACAGCGCTCATTGTTCCTTCCTGCGCGGCAGGGGACAATTTGTTAACTTTCGCCATTACAAAAGGCAGCACCAGGTAGAACCCTAACGCCAAGGTGCCTACGATATGCAGAAATAGCATAAATTTATACAACTCCATCATCCTTCCAAAATAAATTAGATTTATTACAATCTATTATACCTATCATTGCCAATAAATAAAAGGAGCCTCCTACCAAAGGAGACTCCTTCCTCTTGAAGACTACTAACTAGAATAACGAGCGTTCTTCTAGGCTCCCTATTATTTCATATTATTAATGACGTGATCGGCGAATTCCGAGCATTTCACTTCAGTTGCGCCTTCCATCAGACGGGCAAAATCATAAGTTACCGTCTTGTTGTTGATCGAAGTCTCCAGACCGTTATAGATCAGGTCAGCCGCTTCCTGCCAGCCCAAGTGCTCAAGCAGCATAACGCCAGACAAAATGACCGAGCCCGGATTTACCACGTCCAGATCCGCATATTTCGGAGCCGTACCATGCGTAGCTTCAAAGATGGCGTGTCCTGTTACGTAGTTGATATTCGCTCCTGGAGCAATGCCAATCCCGCCTACTTGCGCTGCCAGAGCATCGGACAAGTAGTCACCGTTCAAGTTCAGCGTTGCAATCACATCAAAATCAGTCGGACGAGTCAATACCTGTTGCAAGGCAATATCGGCGATCGCATCCTTAATGATGATCTTGCCGGCTGCTTGCGCATCCTGCTGCGCCTTGTTGGCTGCATCTGTTCCGGATTGCTCCTTGATGCGGTCATATTCAGCCCATGTGAATACTTTATCGCCAAACTCGGCTTCAGCCACTTCATAGCCCCAATTTTTAAAGGCGCCTTCTGTGAACTTCATAATGTTCCCTTTGTGAACGAGGGTTACGCTCTTGCGGTTATGCTTGATCGCATACTCAACTGCCGCGCGAACCAACCGCTTCGAACCTTCCTCCGATACCGGCTTAATGCCGATTCCTGAAGTCTCAGGGAAACGAATTTTATTAACGCCCATCTCATTTTGCAGGAAGCTGAGCACTTTCTTCACTTCTTCAGAGCCTTCCTTGTATTCGATGCCTGCATAGATATCCTCTGTATTCTCACGGAAAATGACCATATCTACCAGCTCCGGACGCTTCACTGGAGAAGGTACACCGTCAAAATAACGTACAGGACGCAGACATACATACAGGTCAAGCTCTTGGCGCAGCGCCACGTTCAAGGAGCGAATCCCCCCACCGATCGGGGTCGTAAGCGGCCCTTTGATCGCCACAATATACTCACGGATTGCATTCAGCGTATCAGCCGGTAGCCACTCTCCGTATGTATTGAAGGCTTTTTCCCCTGCAAACACTTCGTACCAGGCGATCTTCTTCTCGCCGTTATAAGCCTTCTCTACCGCAGCATCCAATACGCGCTTGGACGCTCTCCAAATGTCACGGCCTGTTCCATCCCCTTCAATGAACGGGATAACTGGGTTGTTAGGAACTTGCAATTTGCCGTTATCGATTACGATTTTTTCTCCTTCTGTTGGAAGGTCAAACTTAGAAAGTTGCAGCATGTTTATAGGTTCCTCCTCGTATATATTGAATGAACAGGCTATTCACCTGTTCTCATTCTAACATAACTGGCGGGAAGAATTCCCGCCAGACCATTATCTTAGATCGATTGGAATATATTTCTGATTAATAAGACCCGTGTATTCAGCGCGCGGACGAATAATCCGGTTATCGTCAAGCTGTTCGAGAATATGTGCAGACCAACCGGACAAGCGGCTGATCGCGAAGATCGGAGTAAATAAATCGGATGGAATTCCAAGCATGGTATATACCGAAGCAGAATAGAAATCGACATTCGGTCTGAGGCCCTTCTGGCCTGTTACCAATTCTTCAATTCTTGATGACATTTCAAATAAGGTAGAGTCTCCCTTAAGCAAGCCGAGCTGTCGAGACATCTTCTGCAGATGCTTGGCACGCGGATCGCCGTTCTTGTATACGCGATGTCCAAAGCCCATAATCTTTTCTCTGTTCGCGATCTTATTCAGAATATAAGACTCTACATTATCAAGGCTGCCGATTTCGGACAGCATCTTCATCACGGCTTCATTCGCACCACCATGCAGCGGTCCCTTCAAGGTTCCAATCGCAGCCGTAATCCCCGAATAAATATCCGAGAGCGTCGCAATGGTCACGCGAGCCGAGAAGGTTGAAGCATTCAGCTCATGATCAGCATGCAGCACAAGCGCCTGGTCCAGAGCTTTGACTGCTACGACATCCGGTTCTTCACCGGTCATCATATACAGGAAATTGTGCGCGATCGATACATTCTGCAATGGAGCAAGTGGCTCCTTGCCTTCGCGAATCCGGGCAAAAGCGGCAATAATCGTAGGAATTTGCGCCTGTAATTTAATCGCCTTGATCTGATTGCTTTCTCTGGAGATATCATCCGCATTCTCATCATATAGAGCTAGTGCCGATACGGCTGTACGCAAAACGGCCATCGTGTTAGCATCAGACGGGAACAACTTCAATTGGGCCAGCAATGGCCCCGGAATAGCCGCATAATCACTCAACTGCTGCTGTAGGAAAGCAAGCTGGGTCTGAGTTGGCAGCTTCCCATACCATAGCAGATAAGCAGTCTCTTCGAAACTTGCCCGTTCCGCCAGATCATCGATATTAATACCTCGATAAGCCAGCACGCCATCATGTATGGAGCTGATTGAGGAAGTCGCAGCGACAATACCCTCAAGTCCTTTGGTAGCTGTCATGTACATCTCTCCTTCAAATACGAAATTGGGAAAATAAACCATTGAAAACATTTTCAATTTTGAAGTTTAAAATTTTCGTAATATAGCATCGTGGATGAAATATTAGGGAGGATCTGACACTAAAACTCTTTTAAATAATCATACTGGATTTCTTGGAGCAAGGGAACAACTTGAGTCATGATAGACACATCAAATTATTTTTTCACATATATAAAGAAATTTTTGTAATCTCTTCCGAATTGCAACGACAAAAGTCACATCATCCAATAAATATTGTTTCTGTAATACTAATTTCGGAAGAGAAATAGAAATAGAGTAAAACCTGTCCAGTCCAAAGGGGAGGGATACGAATGGATTACGTTGTTGTAAAACGAATACTGCGTGGTGCCTGGGTATGTCTTGCGGTGCTGATGATCTGCCTTTTATTTTACTGGGTTCTGCCGCTCATCTACCCCTTTCTGATCGCATGGATTATCGCCTATGCTATGAATCCATTCGTACGTTGGATGCAAGAGACATTGAGGCTGCCTCGCTGGGCTTCTGTCATACTGGCCATTCTTGTCTACTTCTCGGCCGGAGCCATCGTCATTACAGCAGCCGTCACCCGTATGGTTAAGGAAATGATCCATCTTGCCGACACCGCTAATGAGCATATCGGGGAGTGGCGTGATCAGTTCATATCCTGGGGCCAGAACGAGGAGCTGCAGCGGCTGTTTAATGAAATAAATTCTTTTATCGTACGGAATCCAGGCTACGGTGACACTTTCACCAAAAATATTGATAATGCCGCGTTAACGATTAGCAATGCAATTTCCAGAATCATTACTAGCTTCCTGAACGGTGTTATCAACGTGGTTACCTCATTGCCCAGTCTAGGCCTTATTCTGTTAATCATCCTGCTATCTGCCTTCTTCATTAGCAACGGTTGGGACAAGAACAAACGCATGATCCTTGGAATTATGCCTAAGGGATGGTTCAAAATGGGGGGTATTATACGGAGTAATCTGCAAATGGCGCTATTCGGATACCTGCGGGCCCAGTTCATTATGATCTCGATTACTGCCTTCGTTGTCTGCATCGGACTTCTCATCCTGCGAGTCGATTCGCCGGTTACTTATGCCATTCTGATCGGGTTAGTCGATTTGCTTCCTTACTTAGGCGTCGGCACGATTCTCATCCCTTGGCTCGTCTACGCCTTCATGACTGGCAACATTGCTCTTGGCATCGGTCTTTCTATTTTATACGGAGTTGTTCTTGTGTCCAGACAACTGATCGAGCCCAAGGTGCTGGCTACCAGCGTCGGACTCGATCCATTGCCTACTCTGATCTCTTTGTTCGTCGGCTTGCGGCTGTTCGGTGTACTCGGGCTTATTATCGGCCCTGTCTCCCTTGTCGTTATTAATGCCGTTATTAAAGCCGGCGTCTTTCATGAGTTGAGGGACTATATCATGAACGGAAGAGCGCAATAATGCCTAGCGGCTCCCCTCTACAGCTACATCTCCTCTGGTGCTTGTAATCCGATCAGATTGAATCCATTTTTAAGTGTAATTTGTACGCATTTAACCAAGGCAAGACGAGCCGTTCTTAGCCTCTCATCTTCCACGAGAATTGGACAATCATGATAGAAGCGATTGAAGGCCTGAGCCAAGTCAATCAAATAGCGAGTAACGATCGACGGCTCCAGCTTGGCTGCGGCTTGTACAGTTCGTTCCGGGAACAAGGCTAATTCTTTTAATATGGCGATCTCGGTAGGATGCTGCAGCTTGGCAGGATCGAATTGTTCAGCAAGTAGTAAGGCATCAACTATTGCCTTTCCGGCAAGCTGATCTCCGGCCGCTTTGCGCAATACACTGCAGGTTCTCGCATAGCAATACTGCGCATATGGCCCCGTCTCGCCCTCGAAGCTAAGCGCATCATCCCAGGAGAAGACGATATCCTTAATCCGGTTCGCACTCAAGTCATTGAAGATGACAGCGCCAACTCCGACCTGACGAGCTACCTCATCTTTATTTTGCAGCTGGGGATTCTTTACTTCGATAATCTCCTTAACCTTCTCAATCGTCTGCTCCAGTACTTCCTCCAGCTTCACGACATTTCCTTTACGGGTCGATAAGCTCATGCCCTCCAGAGTTACTCGGCCAAAGGGAACATGAATCATCTCATCTTCTGCCCAGTCATAGCCCATCAGCCCTACAACCTTGAACAATTGCGCAAAATGCAAATTCTGTGCATAGTCCGTAACATACAGTGCTTTGTCGAATGAATAAGTCTGCTTACGGTAGAGCGCCGCCGTCACATCACGGGTATGGTAAAGGGTGCTACCATCCTTCTTCAACATCAAAGCCGGAGCCATGTTGTATTGATCCAGACGAACGAGCCAGGCTCCTTCATCCTCCTCAAGAAGCTGCTTATCCTTCAGTTCCTGGATGACCGGCTCCATCTTATCGTTATAGAAGCTCTCCCCTGTAAAATAATCGAATTCTACACCGAGCAGATCATATATTTTCTGGAACTCAGCCAGGCTGATATCGACAAAGCGCTGCCAAAGGGCCAACACTTCCTCATCACCTTGCTCCATCTTCAGGAAGCAGGCTCTCGCTTCATCCTCCAGACCAGGATCATGTTCTGCTTCCTTATGGAACTTCACATACAGACCAAGCAGTTCATCTATCGCCCCTTCCTCCAGCCGTGCTTCATCCCCCCACAGTCGATAGGCGACAATCAATTTGCCGAACTGGGTGCCCCAGTCGCCTAGATGATTAACACCGATGGATTGATAGCCTAAAAAGGAATGAATTCGATACAGCGCATTGCCGATGACCGTTGAACGCAAATGGCCAACGTGAAATGGCTTGGCGATATTGGGCGAAGAGAAATCGATCACAATCGTCTTCCCGGCGCCGATGTCTCTAGATCCGTAACGCTCTCCGGCGTTAAGAATCGTAAGCACGACGTTCCCAGCGAGGTAGCTCTGCTTCAGGAACAGATTTAAGTATCCGGACACCGCCTCGATCCGGTCGATGAATTCATCTCCTTCTGCCTTCGCCTCTAACGCTTCTTTCAATTCAGTGGCAATTTGCATCGGAGACTTCCGCAGCTTCTTGCTAAGTTTGAAGCAGGGCAGGGATAGATCCCCCAGCGATTCCTCCTTCGGATACTCCAGCATCGCCATAATCTCCTGTGCAGGAGTATCAGTCAACAGTCCGGAGATCCATTGCGCAATCTTTGATTTTGCCATATCCATTTACTTCAGCTCCTTATCGCTATATCCAAAAATGATAAATAAAAAAGCCCCTCATCTCTATTGAAGAGACGAGAGACTTATGTTCCCGCGGTACCACTCTACGTGCTGGACCTACTGATCCAACCTGCTTAAGGCTGGTTAACGTCCAGCTGCCGGATCTCCCTACTCACCTTAGCTTCAGAAGATCATCTCCCGGGTGCGCTTCACTCATCCTGTTCTGCACCGGCTTGCACCGTCCCGGCTCGCTATTTGCAGGTTAGTATGAGCTACTCTCCCGATCGTAGAATTTCATATAAAGGAAGTTCAAAAAGTACTGAAAACCGACCTTTTTGAACAAGTAATTTTAAATATTGTATACATGAAACCATCATAAGTCAACGACGATAAAATGTGATCGAACCATCCTTCATCTTCTTCTCTATCCATTTCAAGAGCAGCTTCCGGTAGATCAGACGAGTGAGCGGGAACACCATCGTAAACCCAATTATGTCCGTGACAAAGCCGGGAATCAGCAGCAGAATTCCGCCGAAGAACACACACATTCCATCCAACATCGTGCGTCCGGGAATCTGCCCGCCATTCATTTGCGATTTCGCATCTGCCATGACCTTGCTGCCTTCGAACTGCATCATCAAGCCGCCGATAATCGAAGTCGCAACGGTCAGGAAGATCGTCCTGCCTACGCCCAGCCTTCCTCCAACCTCAACATATCCCCAAAACTCTACAATTGGAAATAATACAATCAAAACGGCAATCCATTTGCGCATAAATAACTCCTTTTCACTAGCAAGTTTCTTCAGCAAGAAATTCCTATGAATCATATTTTACCGTTTTGAGACTCCAGAATCAAAATTGTTCAGGACTTGCTCGCTTTCTCAAATGCCGAGTACCATTCAGGAAACACTTTTTTGAATTGCACAGGCTTAAAGTCCTCACGTCTAACAACATAATGGACCGATGTACCTACGACACATAATGTCCCCTCTCCGTTAAATACTTCATAAGCATATTCGGTCTTAACTCCCCCGTTCTGCTTGATCCAAGTGCGAAGCAGCACCTCTTCACCATAACGGATTCCCCGCTTATACTCGACTTTCATCTCTTGAACCGGAGAGATGTAACCGGACTTCTCCATCTCGAAATAGCTTAAGCCAAGATCCTGGATTAACTTCAACCGGCCGGCTTCGAACCACTCCAAATAATGTGAGTGATAAATAATTCCCATCATATCATATTCAAAATATTTAGGCGTGATGCCGAGCTCACTTACATACATGCTCTATAATTCCTCCTCTTGTGCTTAATTATATCGATCTCTATTGAAAAAAAAGCAATGGCACACCGTCGCCGGTTGTCCCATTGCTTCTTATCTCTATGCACATAACCGTGCATCTTATAAATTAGTTATGAACTTGGCCAACTTTGATCAGGTTCGTCGAACCGGAGCTTCCAAGTGGAATTCCAGCCGTAATGACTACGAGATCTCCATCAACAACGACACCGGAATCAAGTCCGCCCTTCATAGCATTGTCGAACATTTCATCCGTAGATGTAGCTGTATGACCTTTAACCGGAATAACGCCCCAGTTCAAAGCAAGGCGACGCAAGGTTTGATCTTGAGTCGTTACAGCAATGATCGGTGCTTGTGGACGATACTTCGATACCATACGAGCCGTATAGCCTGTTTCTGTCGAAGTGATGATCGCCTTAGCGTTCAGTTCAAGCGCTGAAGTCGTTACAGCTTGGCTGATTGCTTCGGTAACGGTAGTCTCTTGAGCGATTCTTTGCTTCACGAGAATTCCATGATAGTCAAGCGCAGACTCAGCCTTCTCAGCGATGCGGGACATCGTCTGAACAGACTCTACCGGATATTTACCAGCAGCCGTCTCGCCGGAGAGCATGATTGCATCTGTGCCGTCAAGGATCGCATTCGCTACGTCACTTGCTTCAGCGCGGGTAGGTCTTGGGTTGCGCTGCATGGAGTCGAGCATTTGCGTTGCAGTAATAACTGGCTTACCAGCACGGTTACATTTCTCGATCATCAATTTTTGCACGAGTGGCACATCTTCAGCAGGAATTTCCACGCCAAGGTCACCACGTGCTACCATCAAGCCGTCAGACACTTCAAGGATTTCATCCAGGTTGTCCACACCTTGCTGGTTCTCAATCTTCGAGATAATTTGGATATGTGCTGCGTTTAAGCTTTCGAGCAGTTTACGAATTTCAAGTACGTCGCTTGCTTTACGAACGAAGGAAGCCGCAATGAAATCGATGCCTTGTTCAACCCCAAACTTGATATCGTTAGCGTCTTTCTCTGTAATACCTGGCAAAGAGATGTTTACGCCTGGAACGTTAACACCCTTCTTGCTCTTGATCGTACCGCCATTAACAATGCGGCATTTGATTTCCGTACCTTGAACTTCTTCAACGGTCAATCCGATCAAACCATCGTCGATCAGAATAGTCGAACCCACTTTCACATCTCCAGGAAGCTCTTTGTAGGTAATGGAGATACGGCTCTTGTCACCGAGGATTTCTTCGGTGGTCAAAGTGATGAACTCGTCTTGTACAAGTTCAATTGGCTCTTCTTTCAATTTACCGGTGCGAATTTCAGGACCTTTGGTGTCCAGCAGTATGGCGATCGTTTTCCCCAACTCTTTGCTCGCTTGGCGAATCGTCTTGATTCGGTTGCCATGCTCCTCAAAATCACCATGCGAGAAGTTCAGGCGAGCAACGTTCATTCCGGCCATGATTAATTTCTTGGTGTTTTCTAACGATTCACTGGAAGGACCGATAGTACATACGATTTTTGTTTTGCGCATTTTGGGTTTCCTCCGTTTTTAGGTTCTCTCTATACTTTTTTAATTCATCTTTTCCAACAACTAAATTTACTACAGTTTGACCGATTTGTATAGGGAATTTGTCATATTAACAATATAACTGTCCTATTCATTTCCTGAACCGGTAGATTCTATAACAACTTTGTCTTTATCTTCCGCATGTTTTTCGTCCAGCTCTTGCTTGACTTCCAGCACAGGCTCAGCAGTTGCCGCTTCATCGGAATTGGAAAGTTCGGCATAAGTTTCTGCCTTCTCCGTAAATTTGCCGATTTTACGAAACTTTCTGTAGCGATCCTCCAGCAGCTCGTCCGAATTCATAATGGACAATTCCTGCAATTGAATAAGCAACTCCTGTTTGATCGCTGTTGCGGTTGTCTCGTAATCACGATGAGCACCACCGCGTGGTTCAGGAATAATACCTTCGATGACTTCCATCTCCAACAGGTCCTGAGCAGTAATCCTCATCGCTTCGGCCGCCTTATCCGCCTTGGAGGCATCCTTCCACAAGATCGAAGCTGCTCCGTTTGGCGAGATCGCAGAATATATAGCGTTCTCCAGCATAAGAACACGGTTGCCGACACCAAGTGCTAGAGCGCCACCGCTGCCGCCTTCGCCAATAACTACACAAATCACAGGTACGCGAAGCCCAGCCATCTCCAACAGGTTGCGGGCGATCGCCTCGGATTGGCCTCTCTCCTCTGCTGTACTGCCTGGATAAGCGCCTTTGGTATCAATAAAGGTGATAACGGGTCTGCCGAACTTCTCAGCTTGATGCATCAGTCTCAGTGCCTTGCGGAACCCTTCCGGATGCGGGCTACCGAAGAATCGGGCGATATTGTCCTTCGTATCCTTACCGCGTTGCTGGCCGACGACCGTAACAGCGGTTCCATCCAGCTTAGCCAGACCGCCCACAATGGCTAGATCGTCTCCAAATTGACGGTCCCCATGCAGCTCAATGAAATCTTCAAAGATCAGGTTAATCAGATCCAACGAGGTTGGACGCTGATGATGTCTAGCCAGATGCATCTTCTGCGATGGCGTTATGTAGCTGTATATTTCTTCCTCCAGCTGCTTGTAACGTTCCTCCAGCCGTGCAACTTCATCGCTGAAATCGATTCCCTTCTCCTGGCCAAACTGCTTCAGTTCATTAATTTTCTCACGCAGTTTCACAAGAGGTGTCTCAAAAGGCAATTCTCCAGCCATTTATGCTCCTCCCTTCACGCTGTGCAAGTCGATCAATTTGGTCAGCATCGCCTTAAGCTCTTTACGATGAACTACGAGGTCTAACTGACCGTGCTGCAGGTTAAATTCCGCGGTCTGGAAATCATCTGGCAGCTTCTGACGAATCGTCTGCTCAATGACAATTCTCCCGGCAAATCCGAACACAGCTCCCGGCTCAGCGATGATAATATCACCAAGCATAGCAAAGCTGGCCGATACCCCTCCCGTAGTCGGATCGGTAATGACCGAAATGTAGAATCCACCCTGTTCATTATGGCGGGCTAAAGCTGCACTCGTCTTCGCCATCTGCATCAGACTGAGGATACTCTCTTGCATACGAGCCCCGCCCGATGTTGAGAAAATAATTATAGGAAGACGTTTGGCTGTCGCCGCTTCAATGGCGCGCGTAATTTTCTCGCCAACAGCCGAGCCCATGCTTCCCGTAAAGAAATCAAAACTCATTACAGCAACAACGACCGGAAATCCACCAATCGTTCCTTCACCCGTGACGACCGCTTCACGAAGTCCCGACTTCAGAGCCTGCTGCGCAAGCTTAGTCGCATATCCTGGGAATTCAAGCGGGTCTTCAGATACCAGATCCCGATCGTACTCGGTGAAGCTATCTTCATCCATCGTCATACGGATCCGTTCCATCGCGTTAAGGCGCATATGATAGCCGCAAGAAGGACATACCTTAAGGTTCTTCTCAAGCTCCTTGCTGTATTGTATGCTGCCGCAGCGGCTGCACTTATTCATCAGACCTTCTGGGATTTCACGCTTCGGCCGTTCCGCCGACGTAGCATTCGCGTCGCTCCCCAAACGTTCTGAAGGAATGGTCGCGTATTTTCTTTTTTTCTGAAATAAGTCTTTAAACACAGCTACACCTCTTCAGCCGTTAATTTATTATTAGTAAGTGTTCAAAAAGGCCGATTTTCAGCACCGAGAAGACTGGATAAAGCTAGGGCAAGAGTAGCCAGCGTACGTTTTGGTACGTGAGGATCTGAGATGTTTCCTCTTGAAAATGACTTCGCAAGCATCAGCTTAGGCCCGGCTAAATTCAAGGTTCGATGCCGAATGCATTTTTGAACTTCCTCTATTGCACCTGAAAACAAGGACATAACATGTAATGTTGTCTCCTTGTCATTTAGGGATGCAATATAGAATTCAATACTTCTTGAACTTCTTCCAGCTCCCCGGAAGGAACCAATATTTCAAACTGCTGTTTGGATAAATTAACAGGACGTGTTTGGACTAGAAAGCCTTCCTCTGTGAGTTTTGATTTGATCATTTCCGCAATCTTAGCGGTAGGAGCAATATACATTACGGTCCACATGCCCTACTCAAAGCCCCCTAACCTCTCAACTTAAGCCCGTATAATAGAGTAATGATAACATAATGTTCAAAAGTCCCGCAACAGAGCAAGGGAGTTAAAAGCAAGCCGGAGCCCGCATAAACTCCGGCATTTTATGACTTAATTAGGGGAAGTTCAACAAGTCCACCAGGCTTGTTAGAACAAGCATAATAAATCAATAAATCAACTCTTGGAGTAGTTTGTTGCCTTTTGACTTCTATGGGCGATCCGTGCCGAAGCAGCGGCAGCAAGCCCTGCAACAAGATCATCCAAATAAACATGAATATGATCTCCCTGATTGTTCAGTCTGCCGATCAAATCAGGCTTAACCTTGTCCAGATAACCGAAGCTCGTCAGCCCAATCATCCCAAACACACTAGTAATGCCCAGCGCCATTGTCTCATCCACGCCATATAGCGGTTCATCCGCTTCCATAATCGATTGCAGAGGCTCAGGGAGCAGCTTTTGCTCCGCCAGTTCATCCAGCGCAATTCCCGTAAAAAGCGTATACTGAACCTCGCGTTTTTGCAATACCGCCTTCACGCTATCATAGCATTGTTCTACCGTCAAATCATCATGATAAGGCAATTGAAGCTTATAAACAATCTTGGCAATCTCCTCAAGCTTGACTCCCCGTTTCAACAACTGCGCTTCCGCCAATTCAAATGACATGTTACCCCTCCTAAGATCTTCGTGTTGACCCTATTTACAAATGCAAAATGCACATTTATCATCCGCATATTCCCGCGCGAAATTACGAATTTCGAAATGTTCGCTGTGATCCTCTTTATGCCGAAAATTTTGCCGTTGCCTAGCCACCAAGTTCAACATATGTCCGATCAGTAACTTACGTTGCCTTTCGGTTATATCATCCATACAATCTTACTCTTAATATCCTTTTCCCAGCTGTACACGCGTGTTTATCACCCAGTTGCGAACCATCATCCCATGGACCCGCAAACGATTGCCCCCCGCTCCCTGTCCTCTCGTGTTCCTAAGTGTATGCAAGAGTCTCATAAAATGTTCATAAAAAACCTCTAATGGGGCTAGTCGATGATGAATAACCAAAACCCAAAAGTTTGGTTTTCTTGCGATATGGAATTTTAAAAAGCTTAGAGCCAGCAGGCAAAATAGCGGTTTAAATCAGCAGATTGTTTATAGCACCAACCTCACTCGAATTGGATAAATGCTCCAATTTATAATATAATGATGATCAAGTGACGAAGAACGTCCCGATCCATATTTGCTATGGAATCGGGGCGTTTTTTCTATTTAATAAGGAGGTTAAGATGACAATGGGATTTGAGGCGGCTCATTCGGATTTTATTCAAAATCATATAGTCCAGAGAACAGGTGAACGGAGAGGGCGTTTGGAACGAGGACATCGGGAAGCTGAAATACTGTTTTGCCGCAATGTTTGGTGGCCGCTGAGAGGCAACTTTAACGATCTACACCCTGAGTTTGAAGTGCTTGACTGGAGAGGAATCTCCTACTTTTGTGATTTTGCCTGGCTGCCGGGATATGTAAAGCTGATTATCGAGATCAAGGGATACGGTCCACATGTCCGGGATATGGACAGACAAAAATATTGTAATGAGTTGAATCGAGAAACATTCTTATCCGCCATGGGATATCAGGTGATCTCCTTCGCCTATGACGACGTCGCCCAGCGTCCTGAACTGTGCATGACATTATTGCGTATGGTGTTCAGCCGCTACAACTCCGCGGCCGCTACAAATGATCTGGAGACTATCACTGAACGGGAAATGATCCGTCTGGCCATCACCCTCGCCCGTCCTTTGCGACCGATAGATATAGTGAGACAACTCGATCTAAACCACCGTACCGCCGTTAAACTGCTCCAGACCCTTTGTACCAAAGGTTACTTCACCCCCATTGCCGGTAAGGAAGGCAGGCATATTGTTCGTTATGAATTGAATGCGGGGAAGATTCAGCGGTTGTTGTAAATTGGGTATAGTTCGATAAGGGTGAGGAATGGGGCTTGGGGTATAGAAGCGATGCTAGTAAGGTGCCAAATAGGCCGCTATAACGAGATTGTGAGGATTGCCGTTCGACGTGAGATAAAAACTGCAAAAATGCAGTTTTTCCTTCTCGGTAGAAGAAGAATATCGGAATTCATGCATACAAGCATCTTTTTTCAGCGAAAGTGAGGGATTTAGAGAATTTAAGTGAAAAAGCCTGCATCTTTGCAGGCTTTTATCCAAAATCAGGCGTTCTCGGAGAGAAAAACTGCATTATCCTCACGGCCCCCTAATAAAAGTGGAGTCTTTCCCTCCAATAAATTAGACTATTTATAAAGGGGAG